>JBEKVO010000014.1:0-70455 GCA_049513895.1 Rectinemataceae bacterium
GTCGATCCTGCGCTATTCTTCTTCATGACCACCCCCTTCGCATGTAGCTCTACGCTACCTTCGTCCCGATCGTAGCGCAACCTACGCATCTACGTTCGGGGTGGTCACTTCATTATGACTAGCGGTAGAGGATGTCCGTATACGTCAGCCCGATGAAGATCGCCAGCGTGATTACCACGATAGGCATCAGAATCCTGATCAACAGCCGCTTTTCGTAGCGGAGGTGCATGAAATAGAGGAGGACGAGGACGGCCTTCGTGCCGGCGATGGCCAGCACGATGACGATGGCGACGCGTCCTATGTCCAGGCTCGCGCTGGTCACCGTTATCGCCGTGAGGCAGACGAGGGCGGCGTAGACGATGAGGTAGGTTTTGTAACCCGGCTTCCGACTCATGGTAGTGTCGCTCAACGCGCGCCTCCTCGCTAGGAAATAAGGTAGAAGAGCGGAAACAGGAATATCCAGATCACGTCGACGAGGTGCCAAAAGAGCGTCGCGTTCTCGATGAGGATGGGGCGCATGGAGCGCAGCCCGTAGCCGAAAACGCCCATCCCGACGATGACGTGGATGGCGTGGAGCCCGGTCATGGTGAAGTACAGGCCGAAATAAAGTATCTGGCCCGGGGGGAGTGAAAGCAGGTGGGCGGCGTTCGGGTACAGACCATGCTCGAACTTGGCGCCCCACTCGAAACCCTTTACCGTCAGGAAGGTCAGGGCGAACAGAAGCGTCGCCCCGATGAAGAGCCGGGACCGAGCGACCCTGCCCTCGCGCAGCTCGTGGACGGCTATGGCGGCGGTGAGGCTCGACGTTATGAGCACGACGGTGTTGAGCGTCCCGGCGAAGCGGGACAGGTCCAGGGAGGCCTCATGGAAATCGCCGGGGTGCTTATAGCGATAGACCGAGTAGAGGAGGAACAGGCCGCCGAAGAGGAGGATCTCGGTGCATATGAAGAGCCACATGCCGATGCGGCCCCTGTCGCGGTCCGTGGCTTGAGCGCCTCGGTCCGCTTCGCGCCCAAGCACGCTCATCTCGTGTTCTCCGTTCCGGAATAGTCGTAGGGCCCCTTGGTCACGGTCGGCGGCTCTTCCCAGTTCTCGTACGGGGCCGGGGAAGGGAGGGTCCACTCGAGCGTCGCCCCGCCCCAGGGATTGGCCGGGGCCTTGACCCCCCGCCGCGCGCAATAGAGCAAATTGCCGACGAGGAGGGCGATTCCGGCGACCATGACGCAGGCCCCGACGCTCGACAGGAACTGAAGCCCCGCGAACTTCGGGAGATAGGCGTAGTACCTTCGCGGCATGCCCTCCCAGCCCATGATGAAGAAGGGGAAGTAGAAGACGTTGAAGCCGGCGAAAGCGACGAGCCAGCCGAGGACGGCGGTCGGCTTGGAGTACATGCGCCCCGTCATCTTTGGGAACCAGTAGTGGAGGGCGGCGAACATTCCGAAGCCCATGCCGCCGAAGATGATGTAGTGGAAGTGGCCGACGACGAAATAGGTGTCGTGGAGCTGGACGTTGGCGGAGAGGGCGCCGAGGAATAGCCCCGTGAGGCCTCCGATCGAGAAGAGGAAGACGAAGGTGAGGGCGAAGAGGAAGGGCGGCTCGAGCCGGATCGAGCCCTTGTACATGGTCGCTATCCAGTTGAATACCTTGATCGCGCTCGGCACGGCGACGAGAAAGGTGAGGAGGGAGAACACGATATCCGCGGTGTCGCTCTGGCCGGAAACGTACATATGATGGCCCCAGACGAGGGAGCCGACGCTGGCGATCGCCAGGCTGGAGAAGGCGATCATCTTGTAGCCGAAAATGTTCTTTCGCGAGAACACGGGGAAGAGGTCGGAAATTATCCCCATCGCCGGCAGGATCATGATATAGACGGCCGGGTGGGAGTATATCCAGAAGAGGTGCTGGTAGAGCAGGGGATCGCCGCCCTTGGTCGGGTCGAAGACCCCTATGCCGAAGAGCCGCTCCACGACGATGAGGAGCATGGTGATGCCCACGATGGGAGTCGCCAGGATCTGCACCCAGGCGGTCGAATACAGCCCCCAAACCGAGAGGGGCATCTTGAAGAAGCTCATGCCGGGCGCCCTGAGCTGGTGAACCGTCGTGACGATGTTGATGCCCGTGAGTATGGAGGACATCCCGAGGACGAATACCGCGAAGGTGGCCAGCGGCACGTTTACGCTCGTCTTCAGGCTGAAGGGCACGTAGAAGGTCCATCCGGTATCGGGGGCTCCCCCGTTCGTGAAGACCGAGACGGCCGCGAGGAGGGCCCCGCAGAGGAAGAGGTACCAGGAGAAGAGGTTGAGCCGAGGGAAGGCCATGTCGTTGGCGCCTATGAGCATGGGCAGGGCGAAGTTGCCGAATATCGTGGGGACGCCGGGAATGACGACGAGGAAGATCATGATGATGCCGTGCAGGGTGAACAATGTGTTGTAGCCGCGCGCGTCCATCAGTCTCATTCCAGGAGTCAGCATCTGGATGCGCATGAGGACGCCAAGGACAACGGCCGTCGAAAAGAAGAAGCCGATCAGCGCGAGATAGAGCATCCCTATGCGCTTATGGTTCGTCGAAGTCAGCCAATAGAAGATCCCGCGCTTGCCGTCCTGTGGCGCGAAAAACGGGTTCTCGGCCTCGTGAACCGTCGTGCCGCCGGACTCGTGGACTGTGTCGCCCATCGTCTAACTCCTTAGCGTTCTCGGCGCCGCCTCTTGCCCGACAGTATCAGGTAGAGGACAAAGCCGCCGATCAGGATGGTGATCACGATCCCGCTCACGCGCAGGACGTTGAAGCCGAACTGGCGGCTCTCGGGATTGTAGCTCAGGCAGAAACGCAGGAGCTTGGCGATCGTCGGCCTCACGAGGCCGGCGGAGGCCTCGAGGATCGACATCGAGACGTCCACTGCCAGGAAGTCGGACCCGTTCATGTATCGGACGACCTTGCCCTTGGGCGAGAGGACTATGAGCCCGAGGGGATGGTCGAAGTCGTCGCCGTTCTTGACGTAGCTGAAGCCGACCGAGTCCGCCAGCTCGTCGATCGCCGCGTCGGAGCCTACGAGGAAGCGCCAGGCCGAGGGCGGAAAGGGCTTTTCGACCGAGGCGAGGGCGATGGATTTTTTCTCGAGGGCGTCCGCCGGGCCCTCGGCCTCGTTGACGCTGACGGTGACGACGCGATAGGCGGAGCCGGCTTCGGCCTCCACGCCGTGCAGGGCCTGCGCTATGCCCACGAGGAGGGCCGTGCACTCGTTCTCGCAGCGGTAGTACACGAAATTGAGGAGGACAGGCCTGTCGACCAGGTCGCCAAAGCGTACCGGCGCGCCGTCCTCGCCCGTAAAGACCGCGTCGAGGGCCGCGGTCGCGCCCAATCGTTCTTCGAAGCCCAGGGGCGCCGCCCCGGCCCTCGCCTCATGGGCATATAGGTTTATGCCGATCAACAGGGCGAGGACCGTCGCGCAATAGCGCGCGCAATAGGGGGCTGAGGCCGCAATTCTCATTTATACTCGGTGCTCAGGAAGGAGTAAAGCTTACTTACCTGTCCGTCATCCAGCGTGTCCTTCCCGAAGGGCGGCATATCGCCGGGCTTGCCGTCCGGCATCGATGGCGCGCGAATGAAACTGGTGAACGACTCGAGATTGGCCAACCGCTTGGAGCCCTTGATCGGCAGCGAGGCCGAGATGGAGTTGCCGCCTCCCGCATGGCAGGCCTGACAATTCGAGGCGAATAGAGACCTGCCCTCCCCCTCGTTGCCGGCCGGAGCGGGAGAGGAAGGCGCCGCGGAGACACCGATTCGCGAGCTCGCGTCTGCGGCCGATGCCAATCCTTGGCCAAAGACGATGTTCCCGCCGAAATAGCCCAGGCCCACCGCGGCGATGAAACAGAAGGCGTAAATAAGGGTCATGGCCAGGGAGCGCAGCTTTATTTCGCTGCCGAGGATGATGCCGAGGCCGAGGAGTATCACGACGGCGACGGCGAGGAACATTTTATACTTTATCGCGGGAAAAAGAACTCCATGGTAGAAGTGTATCCAGTCGAAAACGCCGAAAAGGATGGTGGGCACGGCGAATACCAGGGCCAGAATGGAAGCATGCCTGGCGCTCAGGATCAGCTGTTTTCGCTTGAAGATCAGTGCCACGAGGAAGAATACGAGGGCGCCGGCGATGAGGCCGATGGGCATGTGCGTGAGCGGCGCGTGGATGGGATGATCGTATCCGAGGTTTTTAAGCAGGCGATACAGGGCTTCGATCATTGAGGACTCCTTACGGAAGGTCGAGCGTGCTTTCCCTGACGACAGGATAATAACCTAGTTCGGCCGATGGTACTATCTGAAAAGAGTGTCTACGGAACCTACCTCGTGCTAGGCTGTGGCACATGAGGCGGCTCCGCGACTTCTCCAGGCTGGTCAAGATAGGGATCGTCGGCACGAACGCCCTAACGGCCCTAGCCGGCTTCACCCTGGCCGCTGTCGGGGCGAAGCTGCCTTGTCCCTGGGACAAGGCAGCCCTTCTCCTAACAGGAACCTCCCTCCTCGTGGGCGGTTCCTGTGCGATCAACAACTGGATGGACCGCGACCTCGACGCGCGGATGAAGCGCACGAAGGAGCGTCCGACCGCGCGCGGGGCGATGAGCGCCGCCCAAGCCCTCGGTATCGGGGCGGGCCTCGCCGCGGCCGGCCTCGCCCTCCTCCTCGCCGCGGGGATCGTCGCCGCCGCCCTCGGCCTGGTCGGGGCCCTCATCTACCTCTTCGCCTACACGCTCTGGGCCAAGCGCCACGGATCTTTCAGCTTATACATAGGAGGCATGGCGGGCTCGGTTCCGCCCCTCATCGGATGGGCCGTCATCGACCCGCGGCTCGGCGGACCGGCCTGGCTTCTCTTCGCCTTCCTCGCCCTATGGCAGCAGGCCCACGTGCGATCTCTAGCCCTCATGCGGGCCGACGAGTACGGCTCAGCGGGAATACCGATGGCAGGCCTGTCGCCATTGATAAGCAAAGGCGCGCCATTGATAAGCAAAGGCGCGCCATTGATAAGCAAAGGCGCGCCATTGATAAGCAAAGGCGCGCCATTGATAAGCAAAGGCGCGCCATCCGAGGGCCTTGGCTCAAAGATCGTCGTGCTCGCCTGGGTCACGATCGCCCTTCCTCTCCCCAGCCTGGCCATCGCCCTCGCCGGCCTGCCCTTCTCGGGGGCCCCGCTGGCGGTCGCGGCCGGCTCCTGCGCGCTCAACGCCGCCTGGGTCGTTTCGGGGCTCGCCGGCCTGCGCTCTCCCTCATGGCCGAGGAGGATGTTCGCCGCCTCGCTCGCCTACCTCATCCTCGTTTTCGGCGGCCTGGTCGTGGTCGGGGCGTGAGGGTTCGCTCCACCTCGAGGGCGATACCCCCGCCTTGCTCTTGAAGAGCCGCGAGAAATAGTACTCGTCCTTGAAACCGAGGCGGAAGGCGATTTCTTTTATGGCCGAGTCCCCCCTCTCGAGAAGCTCCTTGGCCTTGTGCATCTTGATGCTGATAAAGTACTGATATGGCGTCATCGCGGTGTAGGCCTTGAACACCTCGTTGAGGTGGGAAGAACTGACCCCCAGGGCCTCGCATATCCCGCCCAGGTTTATCTCGCCATAGATGTTCTCCTCCATGAGAAACTTGGCCTTTTGAACCAGCTGTTCCGAATGGCTGTATTGGACCTCCTTACGCTCTCGGGCGAGAATGTCGGCGACCAGTCCAAGCACGAGCGAGCTGGCCCGTATCTGGTAGAGGGGCTCCTGCTCGCGCACGAGATCGAAAATGCTCGTGAATGCGGCAAGGAGGCCGTTTCGCAGGCCCGCTTCGTAATAGGGCTTGTCGGGAGAGAGGAAGCCCTGCCGGCGGAGATGGTCGGCATAGGGCCCCTTGAATCCCACCCAATACTCGGTCCAGCCTATTTCGTAGTCGGGCTTGTAGACATGGGCGACGCCCGGGAAGAGCATCATTATCGAGCCCGGACCGACGGCGAAGCTCTTACCCCCCGTCTCGAAGCTCCCCTTGCCCTTTGTGATGTAAATGATCTGGTATTCGCTGAGGGTCCTGCCCACGGCCACCGATTTGAAGGGTCCCGGATGGCCTTTTTTATGGGGCGGGTAGGCGGTATAAGGCCCGATTTCGTTGTGCCCGGCGTCGGTGCAGACGAGCTGCCATTTTTCGTCCTCTTCGCTGAAGGTCAGGTAGCGAAAAAAGCTGTCTTTTGTGTCGGTCTCCGGCAAAAGCATCGCCTTATTTATATCAGTCCTGACTCCCGACGGCAAGTTTTATGCATCCTATGGAAAGAATAATCCATTCACACTTCCGGATACTCGGCTGATAATCGACCCAATGTCTGGAACCGGCACGAAGATCGGCTTGTTTGGGATAGGCCTCGACACCTATTGGCCCCAATTCGCGGGCCTCCGGGAGCGCCTTCTCGGGTACCAAGGTTATATCGCTCAACGGCTCTCCGGCCTGGGTTCGGAAGTCGTGGACATGGGGCTGGTCGACGACCCCGACAAGGCTCGCTCCGCGGGCGAGGGCTTCGCCCGGGAAGGCGTCGAGGCGATATTTCTTTATATATCGACCTATGCCCTCTCTCACACCGTCCTTCCGGTCGCGCAAAGGGTGAAGGTGCCCATCATCGTGCTCAACCTCCAGCCCGTCGCGGCGATCGACTACGCGGCCTTCAACGCCCTGGGCGACCGGGGCCTCATGACCGGCGAGTGGCTCGCGAATTGCCAGGCCTGCTCGGTGCCGGAGATCGCCAACGTGTTCAACAGCTGCAGCATCGATTACCACCTGGTCACCGGCTGGCTCAAGGAGGACTACGCCTGGGGCGAGATCGCATCCTGGCTGCAGGCGGTGTCGGTCCGCGCTGCCATCCGCGACGCGAGGATCGGCATTCTCGGGCACTATTACGCCGGAATGCTCGACGTGTACACGGACGTGACCCGCCTCGCCGGCGTCTTCGGGTCCCACTTCGAGCTTCTCGAGATGGACTTCCTTAAACTGTTGCGCGACGGGGTGAGCAGCTCCGAGGTCGAGGCCAAGCTCGAGCAGTTCCGCGTCGAGTTCGCCGTGTCGAGCGAGTGCGAGAGCGCGGAGCTCGAGCGGGCGGCCCTTACATCCTGCGCTCTCGACCGCCTGACCGCCGAAAAACGGCTGGGCGCACTGGCCTATTACTACGAGGGAGTCGCTGGCAACGAGCACGAGGACATCGTCACGTCGGTCATCGCCGGCAACACCCTGCTCACGGCCCATCATGTGCCCGTCGCCGGCGAGTGCGAGGTCAAGAACGTCGTCGCGATGAAAATCATGGACGCCTTTGGGGCGGGCGGATCCTTCTCGGAATTTTACCTCGTCGACTACGAGGACGACGTCGTGCTCTGGGGCCACGACGGCCCGGCGCACCCCGCCATCGCCGAGGGCGAGGTCGCCCTCGTGCCCCTGCCCGTCTACCACGGCAAGCCGGGAAAGGGCCTGTCGATCCAAATGAGCGTCCGCAACGGCCCCGTCACCCTCCTCGCCGTGGTGCAGGGAAGCGGCGGCACGACCTTCCTCCTCACGGCCGAGGGCGAGTCGGTGCCTGGCCCCACCCTGCAGATAGGGAACACGAACAGCCGTTACCGCTTCGCCTTGTCGGCGCGTGAATTTACGGAAGCCTGGTCCAAGGCGGGGCCGGCGCACCATTGCGCGATAGGCGTCGGCCGCGTCGCCGGCCGCATCGAGAAGCTCGCGAGCCTCCTGGGGATAGAATGCCGCAGGATATGCTGAAAGTGGGAAAAGGTTTATCATTGGAAACCGCGACTAAGCGCAAGGAGCGTCAGGGCGTGTCCGATACCATACTCGAGCTCAAGCACATAACGAAGACCTTCCCCGGAGTTCGGGCCTTGGACGACGTCGGCTTCGAGCTTCGCAAGGGCGAGATACACGCGCTCATGGGCGAGAACGGCGCGGGGAAATCGACCCTCATCAAGGTCATAACGGGCGTGTACCAGCCCGACTCGGGCCAGATAGTCCTGGATGGCAAGAGCGTCTCGATCCGCGGCCCCCTCGACTCGCAAAGGCTCGGCATCGCCGCCATCTACCAGCACGTGACCTGTTACCCGGACCTCTCGGTCACCGAGAACATCTTCATCGGCCACGAGAAGGTGCAGCCGCTCACCCGCAAGATCGACTGGAAAGACCTGCACGCGAAGGCCGCCGAACTCCTCGAGAGCCTTGACGCGGACTTCGGCCCCAGGGCCATCATGGGCGGCCTCTCGGTGGCCCAGCAGCAGATCGTGGAGATCGCGAAGGCCCTGTCGGCCAACGCCCGCATAATCATCATGGACGAGCCGACGGCGCCCCTCACGAAGCGCGAGAGCGAGGACCTCTATCGGATAGCCGAGGGCCTTCGGGACCGCGGCGTCTCCATCATCTTCATCTCCCACAGGCTCGAGGATATGTTCCGCCTCGCGACAAGGGTCACGGTCTTCCGCGACGCGCGCTACGTGGGCACCTGGGACGTCGACGCGATCAGCCGCGACGAGCTCATCGTGGCCATGGTCGGCCGCTCCATAACGCAACTCTTCCCCAAGCGCAAGGTCGCGATAGGCGAGGAAGTGCTCCGGGTGGAGGGCCTCTCGCGGACCGGATTTTTCAAGGACGTTTCCTTCTCGGTCCGGAAAGGCGAGATACTCGCGATCACCGGCCTCGTGGGCGCGGGACGCACCGAGGTCTGCGAGGCGATTTACGGCATAACGAGGGCCGACTCGGGCAGAGTGTTCCTCGCCGGGCAAGAGCTCCGCGCCGCCCACCCATCGGAGGCCCTCGCCAAGGGGATCGGCTACCTGCCCGAGGACAGGCTCAAACAGGGCCTCGTCCTCGAATGGGCCATCGCTACCAACGTCACCCTGCCCTCCCTCGAGCGCTTCAGCAGGTTCGGCTGGCTGAACGTGCGCCGCGAGAGCCTCAAGGCGAAGGAGCTCGCCGAGCGGCTCGAGGTGAAGGCCAACAGCGTCCACGACCTCGTGGCCACCCTCTCCGGCGGCAACCAGCAGAAGGTCATCGTCGCCAAGCTCCTCACGGGCGACATGAAGGTCATCATCCTCGACGAGCCGACCAAGGGCGTCGACGTGGGAGCGAAGGCGGCCATCTTCGAGATCATGAACGAGCTCGCGCAGGCGGGATACGGAATAGTGATGGTCTCCTCCGAGATGCCTGAGGTCCTCGGCATGAGCGATCGAATCGTCGTGATGCGCGAGGGAAGGGTCTCCGCGACCCTCGATACCGCGGACGCGACGCAGGAGAAGATATTGAGCGCCGCGATGGCGGGCGCCGCTGCCGTGGCCGCCACTAGTGCGGCCGCCACTAGTGTGGCGACGGAGCAGGCATGAGCGCCGAAATAAAAACGGGAGCGGCCCGTCCGCGCGTCCTCCGATCCGGGGAGGGCTTCCGCGAGCTCGGCCTCGGAGCCAGAGGCTCCGAGGGCTTTAGAGAATTGGGCCGCGGAGCCAGAGGCTCCGAGGGCTTTAGAGAATTGGGCCTCCTCGTGTTCATCGCGATCCTGTGCCTCGTATTCCAGCTCCGCAATCACAGCTTCCTCACGCTGGCGAACATAAAGGACCTTCTGGACAACACGGCCATTCTGGGCATCCTCGCGGTAGGCATGATGCTCGTGCTTATAACGGGAGGCATCGATCTCTCGATCGGCGCCACGATAGCGCTGGCCGGGATGACGAGCGCCCTCACGGGTATGGCGATCCCGAATATCAATCCCCTCCTGTCCATCCTGGAGGGCATGGCGGTCGGCTTCGTCATCGGCTCGGTGATCGGCCTCCTAGTGGCGCGCTTCAAGGTCCTGCCGATCATCGCGACCCTCGGCATAATGAACATCGTCCGCGGCGTCACCTACATCGAGAGCAAGGGAGCCTGGGTGAGCGCCTACCAGATGTCCGACGGCTTCAAGGCCCTTTCGACGGGGACCACCATCGGGGTGAACAACCTGGTCCTCATCGCCCTCGTCATCTTCGTGCTGTTCTGGTATTTCGTGAGCCACACCAAGACCGGACGCAGGATCTACGCGATAGGCTCAAATCCCGAGGCGGCCGACGTATCGGGCATCCCCAGGCGCAAGCTCCTCTGGCTCGTCTACGCGACGATGGGCGTTCTCGCGGGCCTCGCGGGGGTCCTTTGGGTGAGCAAGTTCGCCTCCGCCCAGGGCGACACGGCCCTCGGCTACGAGCTCAACGTGATCGCGGCCTGCGTCCTCGGCGGCGTCAGCATATCTGGCGGCTCGGGCAAGGTGTCGGGCCTCGTCCTCGGCACCATCCTCCTGGGCATGCTCAACAACGCGTTGCCCCTCATCGACGTTTCGCCCTTCTGGCAGCAGTTCATCCAGGGCGTCGTCATCCTCGCCGCCGTCCTCACCAACGTGGCGGTAAAGAGGAACAACCAGCGGCTCGCGCTCCGCAAGCGCGCGATATAGGGGCGGGAAGAGATGTCCGAACGATCCATCAGCGTAGACAGACCGAGGAGCCTCAAGCGCTTCTTCTTCCAGTGGGAGTGGCTTCTCGTCCTCATTTTCGTGGCGGTCAACATAATAAACGGAAGCCTTTCGCCCTATTACCTGGACTTGGGGAACCTGATCGGCTCCACCAACTCCTTCCTCGACATGGCCTTCCTCGTGCTGCCCATGACCTTCGTCATCATCCTGGGCAACATCGACATATCGGTGGCATCCACGGTTGCCCTATCGGCCGTCGTGATGGCGGTGTCGTTCAACGCGGGCCTCCCGATGCCCCTCGCCGCCATCCTCTGCCTCGTCGTGTCTACCCTCTGCGGCCTCTTCAACGGCCTCATTCTAGTCAAGTTCAAGGAGCTCTCGGCGGTCATCGTAACCCTCGCCACGATGATCATCTACCGCGGCATCGCCTACGTCATCCTCGAGGACCAGGCCTCGGGCCACTTCCCGACCTGGTTCTCCTTCCTCGGCTGGGGCTCGGTAGGCCCCGTGCCCTTCATCCTCATCGTCTTCGCGGTCTGCGCCGCGGTCTTCGGCCTCCTCCTGCACAAGACCAGCTTCGGGCGCAAGGTGTTCGCGATGGGCAATAACCTCACGGCGGCTCGCTATTCCGGCATCAAGACCGACTCGGTCATCGTCGCGGTGAGCGCCCTCACCGGACTCATGGCCGGATTCACCGCCCTTTTCCTTACGTCGCGCATGGGATCGACGAGGCCCAACGTAGCCCAGGGCTACGAGCTCTCGGTGATCGCGATGGTCGTCCTCGGGGGCGTAAGCACCTCCGGCGGCTCGGGCAGGATAGCCGGACCCATCCTCGCGATCTTTACCATAGGTTACTTGACCTACGGCCTCGGCCTCGTGAACATAAAAGCGGACGTGTTGCTCATCATCATCGGTTCGCTCCTGATTCTATCGGTACTGGTATTGAACGTTCGATTCGGCGGGCTTAAACGACCGGGATCGCCCAACGCGAAAATGATCGCGGCGGGTAAGACCCCGGACGTAAAATTATAGGAGGGAAGATGAGAAAGTCCATCGTCAAAGCGCTCATGATCCTCGGGATCGCGGCGATCGTGCTGTCCTGCGGCGCGAAGACCTCGAACAAGTACGCCATCGTGTTCAAGAACACGGGCAACCCCTACGGCGAGAAGCAGATGGCCGGATTCAAGGCCGGTATCGAGGAGCAGAAGTTCGAGGCTATCCTGCGCGCCCCCGACCAGCCGACGGCCGAGGCCCAGATCGCGATCATCGACCAGCTTATCGCGCAGAAAGTGGCGTCGATCTGCATCGTCGGCAACGACAAGGACGCGCTCCAGCCCGTCCTCACCAAGGCGATGAAGGCCGGCATCAAGGTGTTCTCCCTCGACTCGGGCGTCAATAAAGACAGCCGCGCCACCCACGTCAACCAGGCCGACTCCGAGAAGATCGGGCGCACACTCATCCAGGGCGCCTACGACATGATCGGCGGCAAGGGCGAGATCGCCATCCTCTCCGCGACCAGCCAGGCCACGAATCAGAACCTCTGGATCGACTACATGAAGAAAGAGCTCACCGATCCCAAGTACAAGGACGTCAAGCTCGTCAAGGTAGCCTACGGCGACGACCTCCGCGACAAGTCCGTCTCCGAGGCCGAGGGCCTGCTCCGCAGCTATCCCAAGCTCAAGTGCATCATCGCCCCGACCACCGTCGGCATCGCCGCCGCGGGCAAGGTGCTCACCGACAAGAACCTCAAGGGCAAGGTCTTCCTGACCGGCCTGGGCCTTCCCTCCGAGATGGCCACCTACATCGAGAGCGGCGTCTGCCCGTACATGTACCTGTGGAACCCGATCGACGTCGGCTACCTCGGCTCCTACACCGCCACCGCCCTCGTGAGCAAAAAAATCACCGGCGCCGTCGGCGACAAGTTCTCCGCCGGCCGCCTGGGCGACTACACCATCACCGCAGCCCCCGACGGCGGCACCGAAGTCCTCCTCGGGCCACCCTTCAAGTTCGACGCGAAGAACATCGCCGACTGGAAGACGGTCTACTGAACCGGCATCGCTCAAGTAATAACTGAGCGAGGGGCAGTCCCGGAAGCGATTCCGGGACTGCCCCTCATATCATCGACCCATGATTTCCCCGATGCTTTCATGCCAGCAACATTCATGTCGTATGCCCAGAAACAATATTCCCACTTGCCCTGGCCTCGGCGCGCAGCTCGTAGTCGCCTACGAGGGCATCGTAGTCCAGGGGCGGCCGATATATACTGAATCCATGGAACACAAAATATCGGGGCATGGTCCCCTTCTGGACGACGACGGAAAATTGAAGGAGCCGGGCTGGTCGGACTCCCTCGTCCTCGACTACGACAGGTCCGCGATCCGCTCTCCCGCCTGGCGGATAAAAGAATGGGACTACTACTGCGTCCTCGCGCGAGACTTCGGCATTGCCCTCACGGTAGCGGACAACGGCTACATGGGCCTCGTATCCGCCACGGTCTTCGACTTCACCGCCCCCAGGGAGACCACCGACACGGTGATGACCGCTTTCCCGATGGGTCGGTGGGGCCTGCCCGCCTCGTCGACCGTGGGCCTTACCGAGGTTGTCGCCGGCGGCGCCAGCTTGAGCTTCATTTCGGCGGAAGGGTCGAGGCAGCTTGCCTTCGCGTGCCCCGGGTTCGGCTCGAAGACCGCACCGCTTTCGGCGGGGCTCGAGGGGGAGATATGCCTGCGCGAGGCGCCCGGCGGCGCCTCGATGGTCATAGCGACGCCCTTCCGACGCCCCGCGCGAGGCTTCTACTACAACCAGAAGATCAACTGCCAGTCGGCCAGGGGCCATTTTCGCTTCGGCGGCCGCAGCTTCGAGCTCGAGCCGGACTCGGCCTTCGCCGTCCTCGACTGGGGTCGAGGAGTATGGCCCTGGTCCAATGCCTGGCTCTGGGGTTCCGCTTCCGGATTGGCGGCGGGCAGGAGCTTCGGCTTCAACATCGGCTACGGCTTCGGCGACACGAGGGCCGCGAGCGAGAACATGGTCTTCTACGACGGCAAGGCGCACAAGATCGGCCGCCTCTCGATAGACCGCGACGAGAAGGATTTCATGAAGCCCTGGCGCGCGGTCTCCGAGGACGGCCGCCTCGACCTGACCCTCGACCCGATCCTCGACAGGTCCTCGAAGACCGACTTCGGCATCCTCGCCTCGATCCAGCACCAGGTCTTCGGCTCATGGAAAGGTTGCGCGATACTGGACGATGGCTCGCGCGTCGAGATCAAAGGGCTTAGGGGCTTCTGCGAGTACGTCGTGAACAGGTGGTGAAGTTGATCTCATGGGCCGAAATCCGTATAATACGACGACTATGTCAACGCATCCCTGTATCGGCATCTACGAAAAAGCCCTCCCCTCCGGCCTCGATTGGTCGGGCCTGCTCGAGTCGGCCCGAAAGGCCGGCTACGACTTCGTCGAGATGTCCATCGACGAGTCGGATGAGCGGCTGGCGCGGACGGCATGGAGCGCGAAAGAAAAGGCCGATTTCAGAGCGGCCGTCGCAGGCGCCGGCATGCCGGTCAAGTCCATCTGTTTCTCCGGCCATCGCCGATTCCCCTTCGGGAGCGCGGACTCCGGCCTCCGCGAGCGTGCGCGCGACCTCATGCGGGGTGCCATCGACCTCGCCGTCGACACCGGAATCAGGACGATTCAGCTCGCCGGCTACGACGTCTATTACGAGCCCTCCACGCCCGAGTCCCTAGTTCGATTCGAGGAGGGGTTGGACTGGGCCCTCGGCCTCGCGGAGAGCGCTCAGGTCATGCTGGCGATGGAGATCATGGACACCCCTCTTATGGGAACCATCACGCGCTGGAGAATCTATGCCGAACGCCTGCCCAGTCCCTGGTTCCAGGTCTACCCCGACGTCGGCAACCTATCGGCCTGGGCAACCAACGTTCCCGTCGAGCTGGCGAAGGCCCTCGGTCGCATCGTCGCCGTCCATCTCAAGGACACGATTCCGCCGGGGCCGGGATTTCCGGGAAAATTCAAGGAAGTGCCCTTCGGCAGGGGCTGCGTCGATTTTCCCGGGGCCTTCAAGACGCTCGCGGCCATGAAGTACCGCGGCTGCTATCTCGTGGAAATGTGGACCAATTCCGCGGCCGACCCCATCGGAGAATGCGCGCGCGCCCGCGAATGGATACTGGCGCGCATGGCCGAGGGGGGCATCGCATGAGCATCCGCGCCCTCGCCCTCGATCTGGACGGAACCCTTCTCAGCCCGGACTACGCGATGTCGGACAGGAGCGTCGCGGCCGTGTCCGCCTTCCAGGCCTCCGGTCGGGCGGTGGTTATCGCGACGGGGCGGTCGCGCCGCTCGGCCCTGCCCTGGGCCAAGCGCCTGAACTGCGTCTCCGCGATGGTATGCCACAACGGAGCGGCCGTGTACGACTTCGGCGTCCTGCCCGAGGGCGAGCTCATCTCCGAGACCCTCATGCCCGAGGATCTGGTCCGGCGCCTCATCGAGCTTTCGCACCGGCTCGATCTGCACTTCCATGCCTTCGGCGGCGACGACTGGTATTACGAGCGGCGGCGGCCAGGTACGGCGATCTACGAAGGACGAGCGGGATTCTTGGGGAATCTGGTCGATTTCGACGCCCTGCCGAAACTCAGGTTCAACAAGACCATGTTCGTCGCAAACCCGGGGAAGGAACTCGCGGACGCGGCCGAGGCGGCCCGATCGGTCTGCGCGGGCGAAGCGTCGGTTTTTTTCTCGGGCTCGAGCTATCTCGAGATCGTGCCGCGCG
This sequence comes from Rectinemataceae bacterium, assembly GCA_049513895.1. Taxonomy (GTDB): domain Bacteria; phylum Spirochaetota; class Spirochaetia; order Treponematales; family Rectinemataceae; genus UBA1306. The sequence goes on from JBEKVO010000014.1 coordinate 15,252, forward strand.
GCGTCACGAAGGCCGCCGGGCTCGTCGTCTGGCTGGCCACCCGAGGGCTCACTCTCGCGGACGCGATGACGATCGGCGACGCGGACAACGACCGTGAGATGATTCTCGAAGCGGGTTTGGGAGTCGCGATGGCCGAGGCGCCGGCGGAGCTCCGCGCGCGGGCAGCCCTGGTCACGGGCGGGGTGGCCGAGGACGGGGCCGCCGCCGCTATCGAGCGTTTCCTCGCGGGAAAGATCGCTCAGAATCTAGAATGAGCATATCTCACATCAGGCTCACCGGATCGACGTCGGGCTCCATCCTCACGGACGACGGCAACTTGAAATCGGCCAACGCGGCAGCCATGGCCCTATGCAGGGGACCGAGCTCGGCCGCCCTCGCGATGATCTGCCAGCGGGCCGTGCCCGCGACCATGCCGAGGGGGCATTCCGCCGGGCCGAGGAGCTCCGAGCCCTCGGGCAGGAGGGGCTTGGCCCTCTCGGCGAAGTCCCTGGCCGCGGCGGCGGCCCTTCCCTTCTCCTTGGACCTGAACACGACGCGCACGAGACGGGCGAAGGGAGGGAAGCCGAGCTCCTTCCTCGCGTCCAGCTCGAGGCGGTAAAAGGCATCGGCGTCGGCGGCGGCCGCGAGACGCATCACGGGGCTGTCGGGGCGATAGGTCTGGAGTATCACGCGGCCGTCGGGCGTGAAGCGGCCCGCCCTGCCCGCGACCTGGACCACGAGGGCGAAGGTGCGCTCGGCCGCCCTGAAGTCCGGCAGGTTGAGGCTCGTGTCGGCGAGGACGACGCCGACCGTCTTCACGCGGGGGAAGTTGAGGCCCTTGGCCACCATCTGCGTGCCGAGGAGAATGTCCGCCCTGCCCTCGCGGAAGTCGTCCAAGACGGCCTCGAGCTCGCCGACCTTCGACGTCGAGTCGGCGTCGAGCCTCCGTATCCTCATGTCCGGGAAGAGGCGAGCCGCCTCTTCCTCGACGCGCTCGGTTCCGAAGCCCGCCCAGCCCACGTCGAGGGAGCCGCACTCGGGACAGGAAACGGGAGGGGCGGCGCGATAGCCGCAATAATGGCAGACGAGGGAGTTGCGGTCCTTGTGGAAGGTGAGGGACACCGAGCAGTTGGGGCAGCGCAGCTCGCGGGCGCAGCTGCCGCAACGGAAAAAATAGGAGAAGCCCCGCCTGTTGAGAAAGAGTATCGACTGACGACCCTCCGCGTGCGAGGCGCGCACCGACTCGGCCAGCTTGCGCGAGATGGGGCCTGCCTCGAGGCGCATGTCGACGATCTCCACCGCGGGGGGCGCGCCGCCGGCCAGGCGCTTCGTGAGGGGGAGGCGCCCCATCGAGCCCGTCGTCATGAGGCTCCAGGCCTCCACCGAGGGCGTAGCGCTGCCCATCACCACCCGCGCGGCCTCGACGGCGCCGCGCCGCATCGCCACCTGCCTCGCGTGGTAGCGGGGCGAGGAGCCCGACTTGTAGGTGGCCTCGTGCTCCTCGTCGATCACGATGAGGCCGAGCTCGCGGACCGGCGCGAACACGGCGCTGCGGGCCCCCACCACGACGGTGGCCTCGCCTCGGAGGATGCGCCTCCACTCGGCGAGTTTTTTCGAGGGCGTGAGGCGCGAGTGGAGGACGGCGCATCTCTCGCCGAAGCGCCGCGTCGCCGCTTCCACCACCTGGCCGGTGAGCGCGATTTCGGGCACGAGGTAGATGACGCACCTGCCCTCCGCCAGCGTGGCCTCGGCGGCCTGGAGGAAGACCTCCGTCTTGCCCGTGCCGGTGAGGCCGTAGAGGTACTCCATCCCGGACTTGTTGCGCGTTATGCGCTCGAGGGCCGAGGACTGCTCGTCCGACAGCGCGAGGGGCGAATCGTCTATCTCGAACTCCTCGACCTCGATGACGGCGCCCCGGTCGGCCGCGCCGCGCGCGCGGGACCGCGACGAGGGCAGCATCGCCGACAGGGCCTCGCCGTGGCCGCAGAAGTACATGCCCGCCAGCCAGCGCGCGAGCTCGACGGAGCGCTCGTCGAAAAGGGGCTCGGCGTCCAGGGTGCGCGTGATGCGCTTGAGCTTGTCCGCCGGCAGGGCGCAGGAGTCCGACTCGCCCACGACGAAGCCCGTGGCCTCGCGGCGGCCGAAGGGGGCCAGGACCCGCCTGCCCAGGCATCCGCTTCGACTCTCGTCGTTGCGGTAGGAGAGGGAGCCGAGGCGGGGCACGTCGAAGAGGACTTCGAGGAATTCGGCCATTACAGGCGCTCGCGGAATTTCTTGAGGTCCTCCCACGCGGGCCGCTTGTACGCGTCGTCGCGCAGGAGGGCGCTCGGGTGGTAGGTTACGAGGAGGGGCAGGCCCTCGAAGTCACGCCAGTTTCCGCGCAGCCTGCCCACGCCCTCGGCCCCGCCCAAGAGGGCCTGGGAGGCGATTCTACCGACGCAGAGTATGGCCTTGGGCCTCAGAAGGGCTATCTGCCTGCGGAGGTAGCCCAGGCAGGCTGCCCGCTCGTCGGGCGCGGGGTCGCGGTTCATCGGCGGCCTGCACTTGACGACGTTCGCGATGAAGCAGTTGCTGTCCCGGCTCAAGCCTATCGAGGCGAGCATCTTGTCGAGAAGCTTCCCCGCGGGGCCGACGAAAGGCAGGCCTCGCGCGTCTTCCTCGGCGCCCGGCGCCTCGCCAACGACCAGGGCGAGGGGCGCGCCAGGGCCCTGCCCGGGCACCGCGCGAGAACGTTTTTCGCAGAGGCGGCAGGCGCGGCATGACTCGATCTCGCCGGCTATCGCCTCCAGGCTGTCGCCGGAGCCCGCCACGACGCCCTGAGCGGAGGCTGCGACGGCCGCGGCCGAAGCTTCGCCGGCCGCGAAGTCCGGGAGTTCCCGCTTACGGCGCAGCCCTCCTTCGAGCCAGTCCTCAACGACGCTGAGGCCCTCCCAAATCTCGCGACGCTCGTCGGCATTCACTCCGCCTCTCCTTCGAGGACATTCTATATCGCATCGACAGTCTACCAACCAGGGCCGCGGGGGGACAAGCGGCGAGAACCGATAGAGACCAGTCTTCCCGTGCAATCCTATCGGCTCATCATCAGCGGAGCGGGATCGGTGGCGACGCCGCGACGCCGGACCTCGAAGTGGAGGTGGGGCCCCGTCGACATCCCCGTCGATCCGACGAGGCCGATCGTCTCGCCGGCCTTCACGGCCCGGCCCTTCGCTGCGAGTATTTTTGAGAGGTGGCCGTAGAGCGTCTCCCAGCTCTTGTCGTGGACGACGATGATGAAGTTGCCGTACACGTCGCTCCAGCCCGTTGCCTCGACCTTCCCCGAGCGCGCCGCGTAGACCTCCGTGCCGAAGGGCGCCCCGAGATCGATGCCCGAGTGGAAGGTGACGGAACGGCCGGTGAAGGGATCGACCCTCGCGCCGAAGCTCGAGGTTATCACGCCCTTGGGCAAGGGAAAGCGGAAACCGGCGACGAGGAAGAAGCTGCGCTCCGAGGGATGAAACTCCCCGCCCGGGTAGAAAACGAAATCGACGTAGCGGCCGGCGACGTATGCCCGTACTCGCGAATGCGGCCGCTGAGTCTCGGCCCACAGGGATTTAACGAGGAACTCGAGATCGTTTTCCGGCAATTCATTGACGAAGATACCCGGGAGAGAAGGGACTAGCAGGGTCGATCCCGCTGGTATCGGGTCGGCGTTGCGCAGGCGGTTCAGCGTGGCGAGAGTATCGTAGGGCATGGAAAGGGTCGCGGCGAGCGAAAAGACGTCCGTGCCGCGAGGGAGGGTGTAGGTGTAGAAAGAGAGTTCGGGCGGGGTGTCGCCGCCATTTTCGCTCTGATGGAATCGCTCGATGGAATCGACGACCTGGGCGTAGATCAGGTCTTCGGTCTGCAGCGAACGTATGGCGGGGTACGCCGGTTGCGCGTGGGCTGCGGCGGCGACTGCGATTAAGAAAGAAAAGACTATTGCCCGCGCATGTCGCGGCTCGATTCTGCGCATGGCGCAGGCGTTCCACATCGAGATGTGCGAGAGCGCCGGACGATACGGGGAAGGAGCTTCTGGGCCTTGAACGTCGCGGAACTGCTCGATGCCGGCTTCCTTTCTTACCCGATCCGATAGTCGCACGTGCCTTTGACGAAGGTAACCACCGCTATTTCGTGATCATCACCTGGATGATCTGGATTATGGGGAAGATTATGCAGACGATGATGAAGGTGACCTCGAGGGCGACCATGCGGCTCTCGCCCGTGTCGGCCTTGACCATGTCGTACACGTCCTGGAGGGTGTCCAGGCGGCGCTCGACCGACCATTTCCAGCCCTCGGTGTTGAAAATCTCGCAGAGACGAGCATAGACCTGGCCCAAGTAGTAGTCGCCGATAATCTTGGACGAATTCTCGAGATTCTCGAGGATGAAGAGGGCGTCGAAGCGGAGGGCCTGGATATGCGCCACCTTCACCTCCACCGGAGCTCGGAGACGGGATAGGCGGCGCCCGCCGGAGGTCAGTCGGCGGATGTCGTCCTCGGCCTCGTCGAGCCAGGTATCGAGGAGCTTGTCGAGAACGCGGAGCTCGAGGAGCTGGTAATTCGCGTGCTCGGCGATAAGAAGAAGGTCTTCGTAATCGCCCCGTGGGTCGATGATGATGCAGCGATCGAGCTCGAAGACGGCCAGATCGCCGTTCCTATAGGAAAAGGGCCGTCCAAGCGTGGCGGCGATCTGGCTTTCGTGGAGGCTCGAGCCCGGTTCCTCGCCGATGAGGAGGGACGCGCAATAGTCGCGGTTGCGTTCGATGAAGGTGGCGGGGTCCTCGCCGCACTCGAGGAGGCAATAGGCCAGGTAGGACTCGCGGTCCATGTCGCCGAGGATGCGGGGCTCGGACACCGCGGGGGTCAGGGCCTCGAAGAGCCGTCGAAAGCCCTCTTCCGCGTACTCGGCGATCGTCGCGCTTTGCCCCTGCGATACGATCGACTTGACCTCGAGTCCGTGGAGCTCGCTCATGGGCAGGCGGGTCTTCACCCGCACGACGATCGTGACGACGCCCTCCTCGTATATCTTGGCCTGGGACGAGAGGCGCTCGAAATCCTCGTCCTCGGAGCATTCGGGATTTCCGAGCTGGAGGATGAGGGGCGTGGGGAGGGTGAGGGAGGCGGGCGTATCGCGGCGCTTGGCTATGCCGAGATCGGGATGGGCCGGAACCAAAGCCGCCACCATCGTGAGGTCGATGCTTCTGCCGGCGTCGTAGAGGTAGAAGAATACGGCCTCCACGAGGAGGGGCAGGTCGGATCCGCGCCGTTTCGATCGTCTATCGCGGCCAAACCTCCCTCGCCGCTCGGCCTGATTGCGTCTCTCCTCTCTCTTGCGACCGAGCTCGCCTCGGTGACCGAGCTCGTCTCGGTGAGGTGCTTGCCACTTCTCGGCGCCCGAGAACCGCGGCTGCCGAGGACCGCCAGACGAGGTTCGATGGCCCATCAGGGCGCCGACGTCGACGACGACGTGCCTACCTCCACGCGGGGAGGTACCTCGCGGTCCAGTACGCTCAGTACGAGGGCATATCCCTCGGGCAGGACGTAGGGCGCGGTGAAGGAGCCGCCGGGGTGGTTGACGGTCAGGAGGGGAGTGCGATCCCCCGAAGGGCTCAAGCTCTCGAGGGATACCTTGAGAGAGTAGGGATACTCGGGAAGGTCGCGCGAGTATATGCCCGCCACCTGGCCCTTGGAAGGCGGGGGGGCGGAGAGAGTCACGGACACGCGCGCGGTGGACGGTATCATCGAGCCCGCGGCCGGGGTCTGGGCGACGACCGTCCCTGCCCGCTCGCTCCTGCCTCCCGCTCTCATGGAAAAGTTGACGGCCAGGTCGGTCTTCTCTACCTGCAGGAGGGCGTTGTCTATGGACAGGCCGGTGAGGTCGGGCACGCGAACCTGGGCCTTTTCGGGGCCTCGGCTCACGATGAGCTCGAGCTGGGTGACGCCCCCGATCTCGGTCTCGGGCTGGGGCTTCTGCTCGAGGATAGTGCCGGCTGGCGCCTTGTCGAACACGTAAATGGACGGCTCCTTCACGGATAGAAGGGGCCGCGCGCCGGCGAAAAGGGACTGGAGGTGTATCTTCGCCTCGGAGACGTCCTGACCGACGAAGTTTTCGACCTTGTCGATGACGGCCCCTCGGCTCACGGTAATCGCTATTCGGCGGCCCGCCTTGACGATGGCGCCGGGCGAGGGGCTCTGGTCGACGATCTTGCCCCTGTCCAGGGGGTTATCGGTGAAACGAAGCGAGACTCGGGGATAGAGTTCCTTCTCCTGGAGCTTCACGAGGGCCTGGGCCAGCTCCATGCTCCTGACGTCGGGAACCATCGTCTGTTCGGCGCCGCGGAGCGAGAGGAGGAAGGCCGAGAACCCTGCGACGACCATGAGAGCGATGACCGCCCCGAGGCCGTAGACGATTATCCTATAATGTTCCTTTTCGAAGGATTCGATCTTGCGGAGATCGATGGGAAGAGTCGGCATGCGTATTTCGGATAGCTTGGGCAGTTTAGGCAGTCTGAAGTTGAGCTTCATGGTCGGTCCGCTTCCTTGGGCGACGGGCTTTCGGGAAACGAGCCCCCCGCGAATGACGGGCCCCCGAGAACGGCGCCGACGAGTCCCCTCATGCCGTTCGCGAATTCCCTATATGCGAGGGCCTTTTTTTGCTGAACCTGGAGGCGCCTGAGCGCGATGAGGCCGTCTATCGTTTGTACCATTATGCCGCGGCTCTTGTCTAGGCCGAGCACGGTTCCGGGGAGAGGGTCCTCGAAGTCGAGGCTGCTGGGACCCGGGGCGAAGGTGACATGGGGAAAGGGAAAGGCGTCGAGAATGTTGAGCCGCATTCCTTTAAGATAGGTAAAAGCGCCCGGCCAGGGATAATAAGCGCGAATCTTGGCGTCGATGTCGAGTAGCGGCGAAGCCCAGTCGATGAGCCCGTCTTCCTTGCGCAGCATCGAACAATAGCTCGGCTCGCCCTCCTGGGGCCTGGCGACCTCCCTCCCCTCCTGTATCTCCTCGAGGACCTGCGCGAGAAGGTCGGCGCCCAGGATGGCCGCGACTTCGGCGATATCCTCGGCGGTCTCCTTTCCCGTAAGCCGGAGGGGGAGCTGCCCGAGAATATCCCCGGTGTCCATCTCGAGGGCGAGACGCTGGACGGTGATGGCCGTCTCCCCGTCCCGGGCAAGGATGACCGAGGGTATGGGCGCGGGCCCGCGGAATCGAGGCAGCAGACTGGGATGCACGTTGATCCCGCCCTTGGGGAAAAGGGCGAGAAATTTAGGTCCGAAGATGCGCCCATAGGCGAAGCTGACCAGGATATCGGGCCGAAGGGCCGCCACCGCCTCGCGAGTCTCGGGCCCGAGCCGGGCGGGCGCGAGAATGGGGACGGCCTCGCCGAGAATCGCCGCGGCAGCCTGGGCGACGGGGGTAAGCTCGAGGGACAGGCCCCTGCCCTTGGCGCTCTCCGGGTTGGTGAGCACGCCGACTATCTCGTGTTCGAAAGCTGCGCGGACGAGCGAGGGTACGGCTATATCCGGCGATCCTGCGAAAAGCACTCGCACCAACGGCTCCTAGAATGGGGCGGTCAACCCTTGGCAAGGCGGCGATATTGGGAGATGGCCCTGTCCCGGTTCCCGGGCTTGAGGCGATCGATGAAAAGCACTCCCTCCAGGTGATCGTACTCGTGGAGGATGACCCGCGCCAAGAGCCCGTCGGCCTCGACGGTGAAGGGTCTCCCCTTCTCGTTCCAGGCCTGAACGCGAACCGACTGGGGACGAATGACATCCAGGTAGAGCCTGGGCAGGGAAAGACAGCCTTCCTCGATAACCACCGTCTCCTGAGACGTGAGCACTATCTCGGGATTGATGAATATGCGGGGCTTGTCGCCCTCGACGTTTGTAACGAATATCCGCTGGGCTCTGTCGACCTGGGGTCCTGCGAGGCCAATCCCCCTGCCCGCCATGGCCTCGAGCATGTCCGAGGCGAGAACGCGAATCCCCTCGTCTATTTCCTTGACGGGCTCGGCCTTTTTGCCGAGTATTTCGTTCCCGTACGTGACGATATCGAGCATAGACAATCTCCTATATAACCAATGTACCCCAAGAGGAGAGCCCCGGTCAATTGCGGCCGGCCGGATCGAGAGCGTGCAGGTCGACCGAGTCCCCGACGCCGACACCCGCGCGCTCGAACCAGCCCTTCGGCGTCTCGAGGGCGTAGCGGACCGAGCGCTCGGCCTGGACCGTGGCGAGGGACTCGGCCTCGAGATCGACGATTTGCCGGATAGTGCCATCCGAAGCGATATAGGCGAGCGATAGCGGAATGCGCGTATTCTTCATCCAAAAGGCGAGCCTCTCGTCCCTGTCGAATATGAAGAGCATGCCCTTTCCGTCTTCGAGGGTGGTCCTGAACATGAGCCCGCGCTCGCGCTCGACCTCCGTACGCGCGAGTTCGGCGACAACTTGGGCCTTCCCCACGTGGATCGTAGCCGTCTCGAGCGTCGGATTGGGACTGTCGGTGACCGCCTTCCCGTCCGCACAGGACAGGAGGGGCAGTGCGAAGAGAAAAGAGATCGAGAAGAGGAGGGAAGCGAGGGCGAAAGTCCTGCCTTCGCGATGCGGTGCTACTTTCATTGCCAAAATCCTTCCGCGGAGGCTCCGCCGGTAGAATAGTATACCGAAAAGCCAGAGGCGCATCGACGGGGATTCCTTCGATTTGACCTAAAGATCATTGCTCGGCCCGCGGGTCGGTCCCCGAGCAAGATTCAAACGATTGCTTTTCCCGGAGAACACTGCGATGATTATTTCCATCGTTTCGTTCCAGGGTAGTCGTCGTGGAGAGACATCAAGACCAAGCGAGTCACGGTACATCGCAAACTCCGCTCGTCCGCATGGAGAATATCAGTGTCCGTTATGGAAAAGCGATCGCGCTCGACGGCGTGAACTTCCAGATAGGCAGGAAAGAGATCGTCGGGCTCATCGGCGACAACGGCGCCGGAAAAACGACCCTGGTCAACACCCTCACGGGATACTGCAAGCCATACGAGGGGAAGATTTATCTCGACGGTCAGTTGGTCTCCTTTCGTTCGCCGAAGGAGGCCCAACGCTCCGGAATCGAAACCAAGTACCAAGGTTCGTCGCTCATCGAGACGATGAGCATTGCCAACAATTTCTTCCTCGGTCGCGAACCGTACAGACACGCGGCTTTTTTCGGAAAGGAACTGCGGCATCCCAGGTTCGTCGACCGAAAGAAGATGAACGAGGTTTTGCATCAGGAGATGGACCGGCTCCGGATACGGGGCGTCAACTATTTTGACGATTACCCCGGCATGCTCTCGGGCGGTCAAAAAGAGGCCATCACGATCGCGAGGGCCCTTTATTTCGGGGTTCGGCTCCTGATCCTGGATGAACCGACGACGGCCCTTTCCGAAGAGGAAACATCCATCGTCCTCAACCTCGTACGAAAGGCAAAACAGAACGGGCTCTCGGTCGTATTCATAACCCACAAGGCCGACGAGGTGTTCCAGGTCGCCGATCGCTTCGTGGTGCTGCGGAATGGAAGGAATTTCGCGAACGTCGAGAAAGGATCGATCGACCTGAGACAACTCGAAACCCTCGATATGTACGCACGGCTCACCGCGATCAAGGAGCTGTCTTCGAGCCTCGCGCATCAGATCAGCACCCCGCTCACCGTCATGAAGCTTTCGGTGGAAATGCTGCAGGATAATTTTTCGGTCACTGCAAGGAAAGACGAGTACGAGAAAATCACGGCCATGCTCATCCGGAAAATCGAGGCCCTGCAGTACATGGCGAAGAACCTGCTCGATTACGTAAGGCCCCTGATGTTCAAGAAAGAAAACGTCCATGTGGGCGAGCTCATTGCCGCCGTCCTGGAGGACATGCCCATGAAGGATTTCAACGACGTGAGGATCGACGCAAGCGGGGTGGACCAGACCCTTCTTTATCCGCTCGATCGAAACCTCATTCACGCCGCCCTCTCGAACCTCGCCCTCAACGCCCTGCAGAGCTCGCCGCCCCATGCGTCCGTCGAAGTCCGCGCGGCTCTATACAAGGGTCGGCTTCATATCGAAATACAGGACCATGGGAAGGGAATGGACGAGGAAACCAGGGAGAACGTCTTCAATTTTTTTTTCACGACGAGGGAAGCCGGGACCGGACTCGGGCTTCCCTTCGTACACCGGATCGTCGAGAAACACGAGGGTTCGCTCGACATCGAATCGACGCCCGGACAGGGTTGTACCGTGCGTATCGAGTTGTAAGGATCCGTTGTGAAAAGAATCCTTATCGTCGACGACGATGGAGATACGCGGGACATTCTCACGATGCTTTTTCGCGAGGACGGCTTCGGCGTCGTCACCGCGGAAAACGGGAAGACCGCCATAGAGATCCTCGAACGGGACGATACGATAGATCTCATCATTTCGGACATGAAGATGCCCGTTCTCGGCGGCAAGGGAATCCAGGAGTACCTCGTTGCCCATGTGAAGAGAATACCGCTCCTGTTTATCACCGCGTACGGCACGATCCCGGACGCCGTCCGGACGATAAAGAAGGGCGCCGTGGATTACATAACCAAGCCGTTCAAGAAGGACATCATACGCCACGTCGTGAGACGGATGCTGGAAACGAAGTGCATCGAGGGCCGGCCCGGGCCGCGGATTTCGCAGCGGTTCAGCGAACCCGTGTACCGATCCAGCGCGATGACGGCGATCATGGCGACCGTGCGGAAGATATCCACGGGGAGGGCGCCGGTCCTCATCCTGGGACAGAGCGGAACCGGAAAGGAGATAATCGCGAGAGCCTTGCACGCACATTCCCCCGAGAAACCTTTCGTGAAGGTGAACTGCGCGGCGATACCCGGCACCCTCATCGAGAGCGAACTCTTCGGCTATCGGAAAGGCGCATTTACCGGGGCCTCCGCCAACTTCGCCGGAAAGGCCAAGGCGGCGGACGGAGGGATGCTTTTCCTTGACGAGATAGGCGACCTCGCGATCGAGGTTCAGCCCAAGCTGCTTCGATTGATCGAGGAGAAGTCCTTCGAGCCATTGGGAAGCACTACGCCCGTGAACATCGAAACGCGTATCGTGTGCGCGACGAACCGCGATCTCAAGGCCCTGATAAAGGCCGGTACGTTCAGGGAGGACCTCTATTACCGGATCAACACGATCACGATCACGATCCCTCCGCTTGCCGCCCGGAAGGAGGACTTAGCTCCGCTGATCGATTATTTTCTCCAGAAGTCCGCGGAATCGAACGGCGTTCGACCGAAAGCGATTTCCGACGCCGCGCGGGAGACTTTGTTGCGATATGAATGGCCGGGAAACGTCCGCGAGCTCAGGAACGTGATCGAGCGTTCGGTCGTCCTGTCGTCCGGCGATTCCATCGAAGCCTCCGATCTGCCTCGTGAGATCTCCGGGGTACCGACAATCCCAGTCCCGAAGGGCGAAGACCGTCTCTCTTCCTCAGAAGTGAAGCTCATCGAGGAGTCCCTCACATTATGCGCCGGGAATGTGACCGCCGCCGCGAAAATCCTGGGCGTTACTCGAGATACCCTCCGATACCGGATGAAAAAATACAATATCGGACTGGGTGAAATCACCCCATGAAATGGGGATTTTCGCCCTTTTAATGCTTCTCCTGATTTGCCCATCTTTCACCATCGCAGACAAGTCTATGCTGCGTATAATATTATTTTTTGCCATTCAAGCAAAAACCTGGCACTAGACTTGCAGCGTTGATAATAGTCAATTTTCAAGGAGGCATTATGCGAAGATCGATGTTGACCGCGCTCCTGGTTGTCGCGGTTGCAGTCGTCGCGACCGCGGCACCGTCAGGAAAAACGTATTCTTATTACGCCATCGGAGTGCAGCCGGGCGTAGATACGTTTTTCGCGACTGTCTATAAGGGAATGAAGGCCGCCGAGGCCTGCTTCCCCGTCAAGCTCAACTACCTTGGGCTACAGGGTGACGAGGTGAATGCGGCCGGGCTGGCAAACAAGCTCGAAGTGGCGATCGCCGCCAAGCCCGACGGCATCATCACCGGCCTTTGGTTCCCGGAGTCCATGGGCAAACTCCTCAACGAGGCGATCGCAAAAGGCATCCCCGTTCTCGCATACAACACGCCGGATACGCGTTCCGACGACGTGAGAACGAAGTACATCGGATATGTCGGCCAGGACGAGCGAACGACGGGCGAAATCCTCGCGAAGGCGACCCTCGCCAAGACGAAGATCGTGCGCACGGTCGTCGGCCTCATGTATCCCGGGTCGACACCCATCGAAAATCGGGCGAGCGGGATCATGCGGGTGATGGCCGCCAACAACATACCGATCGAAAAGCTCAACCTGACCACGGATCCGGCAACCGCGACCAACGTCCTCGGGGCATACCTCACGAAGTATCCCGACACGAACGTCGTCTTCGTTCTTGGCCCGGTCAGCGTCAACCCGGCCCTGCAGCTTTTGAAGGATCGGGGACTGATCGGAAAGGTATCGATCGCGACCTTCGATATCGATCAGAAAACGATAGACGGAATCGAATCCGGGACTATCATTTACACGGTTTGCCAGCAACCCTTCGCCCAAGGCTTCCTCTCGGTCGAACAGCTCTACCTCTATGATGCCTTCGGCGTGCTCCCTCCGGTCAGTACACCGACGGGGCCGACTCTTGTCGACAAAAGCAACCTCGACATCGTGAAGAAGCAGCTCGCCGCGACCGGAGGGTCGTGATCGTTCGATACGCCTTACGGCACGCGCTGTAAGGCGTATTTCCCGGCTCTTGACCGCGACGCACGCCTCCATGACACTTTCAAGGCAATGAACGGAGGGAGCAACTGATGGAATCTGGCGCGAATTCGTCGCACGTCGTTTTGAAACGCAATTCGTGGAACAAGCTGATTACGCGTCCCGAGACCGGCGTCACGATAGGTCTCATCGTCGTATGGAGTATTTTTTACCTACTCTCGCCCAAATTCCTCTGGCCGGCGAACATCGGGAGCATTTGCACCGTGGCCGCCGAGATGGGCACCATCGCCGTCGGCATGGCCTTCCTCCAGATATCCGGGGAAACGGACCTCTCGGTCGGCAGCGTGTACGTGTTTGTGCCGACGATCATGATACAATCCGCCCAGGCCCTTCGCCTCCCGATCTTCATCGGCTTTCTCATCGCGATGGCATTTGCCGTTCTCGTGGGATTCATCAACGGTACGATCACGCTGCGTTTCAAATTGCCCTCGTTCATCGTCACCCTTTCGACGATGATGCTCCTGAGCGGACTGTTACTCGCGATAACGGGCGGTTTTATCACTCAGGTGTCGGACGAAAACCTCTGGTTTACGATCCTGGCCAAGCGGTTCGGAGATTTCCGAATCTCGGTCCTCTGGATGGTCCTCATCGTGCTCTTCTTCCATTTTACGCTCACTTCCACCACGTACGGCAACTGGGTATTCGCGACGGGAGGCAACGAGACGATTGCGCGAAAGATGGGCATCAATACACTGAGGGTGAAGATGACGAACTTCATCGTCTGCTCGATGCTCGCCGGTTTCGCCGGCTGCATCTCCGCGGCCCGCGTCTATTCGGTCAACCCATCGGTCGGATTCGACCTCATGTTCGACGCGATGGCTTCAGGCATCATCGGCGGATGCCTTCTCTCCGGCGGTCGCGGAAGCATTATCGGGACCCTCCTCGGCGTTCTTCTGTTATCCTCCGTCAACAGCGGTCTCATCCTCGCCGGAGCTTCGCCCTACTGGTACCGCGCATTCGTCGGGGCGATCATCCTCGTGGTCGTCATAATCAATCTGATCGTCGTCGGCGGAAGAAGAGGCAAGGTCCTCAAATGACCCAAGAAAACGTGCTTGAGGTTCGAAACCTGAGCAAGTCTTTTGGCGCAGTCCGGGCTCTCTCTAACGTCAGTTTCACGGTCGGGAAAAGCGAGATCGTCGGCCTGGTGGGAGACAATGGAGCCGGCAAATCGACGATAATCAACCTCTTGATGGGCGTGTACCAGCCGGACGAGGGGGAAATCTATTTCGAGGGCAAGCGGGTGACATTCGATTCCCCTCGCGATAGCCGCGCCACCGGAATAGAGCCCGTTTACCAGAGCACCGCAGTCGTGGACCTCATGAATTTATGGAGGAATTTTTATCTCGGGCGGGAAGTGACCAAATCTTTCGGCCCCTTCAGCGTTCTTGACAAGAAAGAAATGAAGAAAAAAAGCATCGAAATGATGTGGAATATCGGGGTGCATGTGCGGGAGGCCGACGAGAGCGTTCAGTACATGTCGGGAGGCGAGCGTCAATCGCTCTGCATCGGTCGCTGCATGGAGTTCAGCGGCAAATTGCTCCTCCTTGACGAGCCCACCGCGGCGCTTTCGCTCAAGGAAACCGACAAAGTGCTGAAATTCGCAGAATCAGTACGGGCGAAAGGCCTGTCGGAGATAATCGTCGATCACAACATCATCCATATTTATCCGATCGTGGACAAGTTCGTCATCATGGGGCGGGGCCGCAAGGTAACCGAGCTCAGAAAAACCGACGTAAGCGCCGAGGACGTGATCGGGGCCCTTATGAAGCTATGATAAATGGAAAATCAAATTGGAAGGTAAGGCCGTCTATGGAGAGCTCCTTCGTTTACTGAAGGCCCGGTCGTCTGTGATTGAAGACAGGGGGATGGAGATTGAAATCAAATCCATCCCCGATTCCGCCCCCGGACCGGGGATGGATGGCGACTTGGATCCCCGTGTCCTGAAGGTGCTGGGCAATCAGAGAATCGGCTCTCTTTTTCCAGAGTCGATCCGCACGGGGTCTCTCGATCCAGTGACTCTGGACATGGGAGACATTCGAGCATCCATGGGTTGGCCGAATATGGATGTCACGGCCGGTGGCATTTACACCGAGGAGCGAGCTATCCCGGGAACCGACCGGCCTATTCCGGTTAGGATCTATTCCCCTGGAAAGCCCGCGAGAATGCCCGCCGTCGTGTTTTTCCATGGCGGGGGTTTCATCGGCGGCACGGTCAAGGCGGTGGAAAACCCTTGCAAGGCGCTGGCGGAAAAGGCAGGAGCCGTCGTGGTCTCCGTGGATTATCGCCTTGCACCGGAGCACCCGTTTCCTGCCGGCCTTACCGACTGCTTCAATGTGGTCGCCTGGGTTCACGCCAAGGCCCGGGAGCTCGACATCGATGAGAAACGCATTGCAGTCGCCGGCGACAGTGCCGGCGGCAACCTTTCTGCGGCCTGTGCCATCATGGACCGGGACGGGAAAACCGGGATGATCGCCCTGCAGGCTCTCATCTACCCGACGCTTGACCTGGTGTGCAGGCCCTGTGAAGAATATACATGGGATCTTTCGGAGTTCAACATCAGGCATCACCGCGAGCTGATAGAGGGGATCATCTCGGCGATGAGGGGTGATGCAGTGCTGCTGAGTTCCGTCTACTTGCAGGGACGAGACTCCGCGGATCCGCTTGTTTCTCCACTCTACGTCCCTGATGCTTCCGGACTGGCCCCGGCCTTGATCCTGACCGCCGAATACGACGCTTTGCGCCTGGAAGCCGAGGCCTTTGCCCGCAAGCTGACGAAAGCTTCCGTGAGGACCCGGCTGATTCGGTATAGGGGCATGGATCATGCCTTCATGGACAAGATCGGGCTGTATCCCCAGGCCGAGGACTGTATTGAAGAAATTGCCGCGGAAGTCCGAAAGCTTAAGACCGCCTAGGCTTTTCCTTTCATCGACCGATGTATGCGGAATCCCAGGGATTCCACGCCGGCAAATAAAAAGGGACCGTCCATTCGGGCAGCCCCTTTCGTCTGTAAAGTCCCGGTCGCTCTATCAGTAGCCGCCGCCCTTGGAATCGCGGGGCTTGCGGGCCTTCTTGAGGAGCTTGCGCACGAGGGCCTTCTGCTTGCGGTTCTTGATCGTGGAAGGTTTCTCGAAGAACTCTCGCTTCTTCCACTCGCGGATGATACCCTCTTTCTCGACCATGCGCTTGAAGCGCTTTATGGCTTTTTCGAGGGGCTCATTGTCGTCCACGATGATCTGCTTGATAAAAATCACCTCCCTTCGATCAGGCCGTTTATTATAGTCGTAACCTCGGTTTTGTCTAGTAGCGCCGCCTTCACCCAGTACCCGGGGTCGACCGCTTCGCCCCTGGCCCTGAGCTCCCAGTGCAGGTGGGGGCCGGTCGCCATGCCCGAAGAGCCGGAGAGGGCTATGCACGAACCGCGATCCACGACCGCGCCCTTCTCGACCTCGATCTTCGAAAGGTGGAAGTACAGGGAATAGAGGCCCGGCAGGTGCTCGATGACGAGAGTCTTTCCGGTTACCTCGCGGTCGGAGGCCATGAGCACCTTGCCCCTGGCGCAGGCGCGCACGACCGTACCCGTGACGACTGCCCAATCTATCCCGCGTGGACGGTTCTATTCGATTTTCCGCTGCTGTACACGTAGCGCCGTACGTCGCCGAAGCCGGAGCTCCGCGAGCCGCCTTCGACAGGAAAGACGAAGGGCGAGGGCTCGGCGAAGACGGCCGCATCGTCGACCGTCGAGATGATGTCGTAGAGTCTGTGCGCCTCGTCGTCCTTGCGCCCACTCGGCTTGGACCTGATCTTGGCGTTCGCCGGGCTCAGATGGACGGTCTCCAGAGGAAAGCTCCGCGGATCGACGGTGACGCACGCGCTGGCTCCGCCCACGACGAGGGTATATGCGCCAGGAGGAAACTCGGGGGATATGGCCATCAGCGCGCCGAAGAGGCTCACATCCGTCCCGAAGGCGGCGGAAGTCGAGTCGGCCCGAAGCATGGCCGACGCGTCGAAGCAGCGCGCCCGAGCTACGACCTTGCCCGCGGCATCGACGAGCTTCGCCTTGGTGACCCGCGCCGCGGTTTCGGACACCGGGCCTTCGGTGACCGGAGCTTCGGTGACTATCCAGGCGAGCAGGGGATCGCCTTGGCGGAGCCGCGGAGGCGCCAGGATGGCGACGGGAGCCTGGGCGATCGCGCTGACCGATGTGGACCCGACGAGGAAGCAGGCGAGGAGGGCGGAATTCAAGGTTGTGCGCCGCGATCGCATTTGCAAGAAGATATCGCACTTCCTCAGTGAAGTGAAATGGTTTATACTTCCCCCCATGCTCTTCACTACGGGAAACCTCATCATCCTCGGGATCGTCCTGGTAGTCCTTCTCGTGTACCGCCAGCTCGACCGGGACAACCGCTCGCTCGAGAAGGTGAAGAAGTTCGCCGACAGGCAGCGCGACGAGCTTTCCGCCTACGTGGACAAGCGCTCCGAGGACCTTCGGCGCTTCGGCATCGAGCTCGACGTCCGACAGAAGGCCGCGAAGGTGGCGCTCGACAGAATTCAGTCGGTCCAGGAAGGCCTCGCCCATAGGGCCGAGGCGATCGGAAACATCGAAAAGCGCCTTACCGAGTACGACACCGCCCTGGCCCGCCTCAAGGACATGACCTCCCGTGTGGACGAGAATCTCATGCGGATCCACGAGGAATCCGATTTCGTGGATTCGGTAGCCAAGCGCGTCGACGCGGCCCAAAAGAACATGCTGCTCATCCAAAGCGAGCTGCCCGCCCTCAAGGCGGGCTTCGCAAAAGACTCGGCCGCCGCCCTCCAGCTATTCAAGGCGGAGCTCCTGGTCGACGTGGACAAGCGCACCGGCGAGCTCGGTCAGGCGGTGGAGCGCGCCAAAGCGGAGGCCCAGGCTGCCGCAGTCCGCGTCGAATCCGGCAAGGCCGCCTTCGAGCGCGAGCTCGCGCGGGGCCTCGAAAAGGCCAGGATCGAGGCCGAGAAGCTCGAAGACGTCGCCTTCGACAAGCTCAAGGAAGGTACCGAGGCCAAGGCTGCCCGCCTCAAGGAACTCATCGAAGACAAATTTTCCCAGCTCGGCGCCCTTGCCAAGGAGAAGGCTACCGAGACCCAGGGCCTCATCAAAGGCTTCAAGGCCGAGTGGAAGGCGGAGGCGGAGGAAGTCATCGCCAAAGGCCGGGCCGACGCCGAAGAAGCCGTCTCAGCGCTGCAAGAGCGGTTGGTCGAAACGGCCGCGACCCTCGGCGCCGGCGTCGACGAGGCCGAGGCTCGGATCGCGGTGTCGGCGGCCTCCGTCGCGATGACCGAGAAGTCGGTCGCCGAGCTGGCCGACGGCAACGCGAAAGCGCTGGCTGCGTTAGCCGCACGAGCCCAGGCCGAGCGCGACAAGGTCGAAACGAGGCTCGCTACGGAGGGGGCGGCTCTCCAGGCGAAGGTATTCGAGGAATTCGGGCGCCGCATCGCGGAATACGCCTCCGAATCCGAGGCCCGCTTCGAGCGACTCGAGGCCGCGGGCGCCGAGATCGGGGGACTGGACAAGGCCCTCAGGGTTTCCATGGATCAAGCCCAGCGTCGCGTCGAAAACGACTTCGAGGCCTTCGGGCTCGATCTCGAGGATCGCCGCAAGCGCTTCGAGGAGGGCTTCGAGCGCGAGGCCTCCACTCTGCGCGCGAGCATGAAATCCCTCGAGGAGGAGCTGGAATCCCTCAAGACCCGCGCCTACGACAACGTCTCCGAGAAGCTCAAGGTCTTCGATGACGAGCTCTTCGCCGACCTCAAGACGCACGGCGCGAGCATCGACGCGCGGCTCGAAGCGTGGCGCGCCGACCTCGAAAAAAACCTCGCCGCCCTCGCCGCGAACGGCGCCGCCGCGGAGAAGGCCGCGTCCGAGGAGATACGCGCCCGCATAGCCGACAACCAGGCCCGGATCCAGGAGCAGTTGGACAAGCTGCGCGAGCGCGCCCAGGCCGTACAGGACGGCATCACGGCGCAGAGCGGCATGGTCACCGAGTCTCTCGCCGCGCTCAAGGATGCCGTCCTCAAGGACGCGGCGGAGGCCCGTGCGACGGCTCAGACCTACGTCGAGGGCGAAATATCCCGTTTCTCCCTCGAGACGGGCGGCAAGCTCAAGGCGGCCGAGCGAGACCTCGACGGCCGAGTCGAAGCCCTCTCGGCCTCCGTTTCGGAAGAGGAGGAGCGCGTGCGCTCGACCCGCGAAACCGTCGCCATCGCCGCGGAGTCGTTCCACGCGCGCTTCGCCGAATCGGTCGCCGATACCGAAGCCAAGGTCCGCGCGCAGCTGGACGCCTTCGCCACCGCCACCAGCGCCCTCCTCGAGCGGTCGCGCGCCGATTACGAGTCTCAGCGCGATTCCTACGCCGCCTCCTCCCAGGCCGAGCGCGACCGCATCTCCCGCGAGCTGGCCGGACTCGCCGACCGCACCGCGGAGCTGCGCGCCGACCTCTCGTCGCGCATCGCTCAGGCCCTCGAGAGCTTTACCCGCAGCCACGAAAGCCTCTCGGCCGAATTCGAGAAGAAACGCCGCGACGCCCAGGCCGAGGGCGAGCTTCGCCTTCGCGAGTACAAGGACGCGATTCAGGACCTCGGCGCCAAGCTCGATTCCCAAAGAACGCAGGCTTTCGGCAAGATCGACGCGGAGGCCTCGCGCATCGCCCAGTCGATCGTCGAGATCGACAGGCAGCAGAAAGCCTTCCTCGCCCAGACCAAGCTCTTCGAGCGCGCCGACGAGCTCAAGGAGAGCCTCGGCGGAAGCATCGAGTCGATGAAGACGGACCTCGCCCGCCTCGAGGGGCGACGCGCGGAGGTGGCCGAGATCGAGGGACAGCTGGCCCGAGTCAAACGGCTCGAGGACGAGGTCAACCAGAAAGTCACCCGCTTCCTCGCCGAGAAGAAGCGGGTCGACGCCCTCGAGGCCGATTTCACGAGGCTCGCGACGGTTTCCAACTCGGTGGACCGCAGGCTCGACGAAGTGACCGGCCAGGCCGACGCCCTCACCGAGGCCCAGGCCTCGATACGCAGGCTCCTCGAGCTGTCCAAGGAGGCGGAGGCCAAATACGAGCGTCTCGACAAGAAGTCGGGCGTACTCGACGCGACGGTCGAGGCGGTGGACAAGAACTTCCAGTCCGTGCAGGCGGTGGAGAAGATCGTCGGGGCCCTGGGGGCCGAGCTGCGCAAGATACCCGAGCGCGTCGCCGAACTCAAGCGGGGCGTCGACGAGCTGTCCGCCGGCAGGACGAAGGTGGAAGAGGTCGTGGGCAAGCTCGCGCATCTCGATGGCGTCATCGCCGATACCGAGAAGCGGGTCGCCGAAGTGCAGAAGGCGCGCGAGTGGCTGGCCCGCGCCGAGACCCGCCTCGAGGAGATCGACCGCAGGGCCCAGGATCAGCTCAAGCTTCTCTCCTCGATATTAAAGGACGATGAGAAGGGCCCCAAGCGCGAGCGCGGCGCGCCTCCCTCCAGCGCCCAGGACACGGTCCGCAAGCTCGCCCGTCAGGGCTGGAGCGTCGACGAGATCGCCCGCGCGGTCAAGATAAGCCGCGGCGAAGTAGAATTGATTCTCGAGTTGGGTGCCAAGAATTAAGCCCAACTCGAAGCTCGGCATGAAGGATCAAAGCCGAGCGGGGTGCCAAGAATTAAGCCCAACTCGAAGCTCGGCATGAAGGATCAAAGCCGAGCGGGGTGCCAAGAATTAAGCCCAACTCGAAGCTCGGCGTAAAGGATCCAAGCCGAGCGGGGCGCCAAGTAGCGGCGGTACGAAGAAGGCGCGCCCCACGCATGCGGAGCGCGCCCCTTCCCGATTTACAGCCCCTGGGTTTCTCAGTACGAAGAGAGGGCTGTCGTCACTCCGCTTTCGATCTGCACGAGCTCTCCGGTCGAAGTCTTGTTGTCCTTCTTTGAGGTATAGACGGTCTTGACCAGGTAGCCGGGGACTTTGTCGCTCGTCCACATCTCGGCCGAGCCCTTGCCGTTCGCGTCGCTGTACAGATAATGGTCCGCCATGAAGCTGCCGCCCTTGACCTGTACCTGCTGCTTGCCGACGAGATAGGCGGCCATTTCGGCCCGGCTCTTGGGCATGGCGGGCTGGGCCTGGGCAGGTTGTTGTTGGGGCGGGCCGGGAATGAACTCTCCGATCACTCCATTATCTGGATCCTTATAGCGGACCTTTTGCAGGACGGAATCGGGGCCCACGAGGAATTCATACAGGATGCTGCTTTTCCCCGTATCCAGCTTGAAGCGCCACCATTGAGACGCATCGGCGTTGATTTTCAGGAGGGCGCGCTCGAAGCTTGCCGAGTTCGAGGAGCTGCCGGAACCCGAGAAGGAGAACAGGGTTCCCTGCCCCGGTTTATAGTTCGCGTCTGCATAGCCGAACCAGCCCATGCTCCACATTCCGCTGTAGAACGCGTTGAATTGGTATTGGTAAGCTATAGCCGGGGTGGCCCCCTGCTTGGGCTGTGTCGGCGCGGGAGCCGTAGCCGCGGTGGCTTGCGCCGCCGGGGCTTGCGCCACTGGAGCTGCTGGAGCCGCGGTCGCTGGAGCCGCCGGTTGCGCGCTGGACGCCGCCGGCTTTGCCATCGCCGATGCGAGCGCACCGCCAATGGACGAGCAGCCGACAAGGAGAAGCAGCACCGCCAATGCGATCATTGTTGCCTCGACCCCGCCGCCCACGTTCTTCGATTTTCTCGGCATTAATCGTACCTCCGTCTCTACCATAGGTCTGTTTTGACCTACAAACATGAGTTATAAAGTAATATTAAGGCAGAGGAAAAGAAATATCGCGGAAGTGAAATGTTTAAGAGTCGTCTCTACACACTATTCTCTTCGCGCGCTCAGGGCAGCGGAAAGCCCCACCTCTATCATCGAGAAGAAGGTCTTCTCGCGCTCGGCGGAGCTCGTCTCCTCGTGGGTTACGAGGTGGTCGCTCACCGTGAGGATCGCGAGGGCCTCGACGCCGTACTTGGCGGCGAGGGTGTAGAGCTCCGCCGTCTCCATCTCCACCCCGATGACGCCGAAGCGGGCCCAGAGCTTCCACTGGTCGGGATCCTCGGTATAGAAGGAGTCGCTCGATACGATTTTGCCGACGTGGACGGGCATCTTCTTCTCCACGGCCGCGCGATAGGCGGCATCGAGGAGACGGAAGGAAGGCGCACTCGCGTAATCCATGCCGTGAAAGCGCACTTTATTGACCGCTGAATCGGTGGACGCCGAGATGGCGAGTATCATGTCACGGACCTTGACCTCCGTCGTGAGGCCGCCGCAGGTGCCTACGCGCACCAGCCTCTTTACCCCGTAGTCCCTGATGAGCTCGTTGGCGTAGATCGAGCAGCTCGGCATGCCCATGCCCGTGCCCATTACCGATACGCGCTCTCCCTTGTAGGTTCCGGTATAGCCGAACATGTTGCGCACCTCGTTGAAGCGCTCGGGCTTTTCGAGGAAGGTCTCGGCGATGAACTTGGCTCGAAGGGGGTCGCCGGGGAGCAGTATGCTCTCGGCTATCTGCCCCTTGGCCGCCGTAATGTGGATGCTCATGTTTCCTCCTGTGGAATGCGCCGAAATGGCCATAACTCGAATATAAGGCTTCCTCCACGAGGGCTCAAGGCCACGGGAAACGCGATAGTAACTCGGCCCCCCTCCGTGCTACACTGTTTTTCAGATGATTGGGGGCGACAGTGGAATTATTTACCATCCTGTACGAAGACGCCGATATCCTCATCGCGAACAAGCTCGCTCCTATCCCCGTTCAGCCGGACAAAACGGGAGATAAATCCCTCCAGGACTACCTTCGCGAAGAACTGGGCGCACGAGAAGGAGGCGACGACAAGGCGGCCGGAGCATTTCTCGAGGCCGCACACCGCATAGATCGCCGGGCCTCGGGCGCCGTGCTTTTTGCGAAAACCCATATCGCTCTCTCCACCCTCGAGGCCGCCTTTCGCGATAAACGCGTCGAGA
This sequence comes from Rectinemataceae bacterium, assembly GCA_049513895.1. Lineage (GTDB taxonomy): Bacteria > Spirochaetota > Spirochaetia > Treponematales > Rectinemataceae > UBA1306. The sequence continues at coordinate 38,032 of JBEKVO010000014.1, forward strand.
AGGAATATCTGGCCTGCGTCGAGCGCGAGCCCGATCCCCCCGAGGGAAGGCTCGAGCATCGCCTCTCCTGGGACAAGAAGCGCAACATAGTGCGCACCTTCAGACCCGATTCCATCTCCGGCAAGCCGGCTATCCTCGAATACGGCGTCGTGGGCCGATCGGAAAACTATTTCTTCCTGTCGGTAAACCTTATCACGGGCAGACACCACCAAATCCGCGCCCAGCTATCGGCTTTCGGTTGCCCCATCCGCGGCGATCTCAAGTACGGCGCGAAGCGCAGCTCGCCCTCGGGCCTCATCATGCTGCATGCCCGCCGCATCGTCCTCGCCCAGCCGAGGACGGACGAGCGGATCGAGGTCCTGGCGCCCTTCCCCCGGACCGAAGCTCTGTGGGGCGCCTTCGCCTCCGGCGAGCCCGCGGCCGCCGATCAAAGGCCAGTTACCGGAGCCTGAAAGTTAAGGCGTCTCCACTGGAGATATGCCGGGCCCGAGAGCGTCGGTTCGACGAGGAGCTCGAAGACGCCGCAGTTGGCCGTGGAGACAAGGGGCATCCATGAACGGCCGCCGAAGGTGGCCCGAACGATCCACTGGATGAAACCGCCGTGGCTCACGCAGGCGATCGCCCTGCCGCCGGACGACGCGCGGGCCCTCAAGACTGACCATGCAAGCATCGCGCGGTCGTACAGGGCTTCGGCCTTCTCCGCGCCGGGAACCGCCTCCCAGCTTTGCCCCTGGAAGGCCGTGAAGGCGTCGGGATATCTTTCGCGGGACTCCTCGAAGCCCAGGCCGGTAAAAATGCCCGTATCTATTTCTGCGAATACCGGATCGAGATGGATTTCGGACAGGGAGCAGGCGTCCGCTACTATGCGCGCCGTCTCGGCCGCACGAACGAGGGGCGAGGAAAACACGGCATCTACACTCTTTTTCGCGAGCCACAGGCCCAGGGAACGGGCCTGTGCGCGGCCCGCGGCGTCGAGCGTCATGTCGAGATTGCCCTGGAACAGGCGCTTCGCGTTGCCCTCGCTTTGGCCGTGGCGGATTATAAAAAAACGAGTCACTTCTTTTATCGAGGAAAAGAAGGCCGAGTCGGCAGCCCCGTTCAAGGGAGGCGAGTACAAAGAAGCTTCCTTCACTATTCCTCGATCACTCGCCGTTCGGTAAAAGGCGCCGTCATGAAGCGCCACATGATCTTGGCGCCGGTGAGCCAGGCGACCCTGACGCCGCTCCTGCGCGCGGCCAGCATGCGCGAGACGAGCCAGGCGGCCACGGTCTCCGGGCGGTCGGCGAGAACGTTGAAGACCGCTACCGTCCGTTTACGGCGTGCGCCCTCCTGCTTCGCGAGGGAATCCATAACGAAATCGGTAATCATGATGCCAGGGCTCACCGCGCCGACCTTGAGCTTCGAGCCCGCGGCTTCGATGACGAGGGCGCGCCAGAGATAGCCTACGGCCCGCTTGGCGGCGCCGTAGGCGGAGAGGCCTGCCATTATCCTGCCGTCGGAGCCGTGCCCCTCGACGAACCAGACCCATCCGCCGTTTTCGCGCATCGCCTCGAATGCCGCCTTGGCGCCGAGCATCACGCCGAGAAAGTCGGTGCGGACAACCTTTTCCATATCCTCGGGCGCAAGTTCCCAGACCATCCCGGGCTCCTGGTTGACGCCCGCGTTGTTGACCCAGACGTCGATGCCGCCCATCGCGGCAAAAGCCTCGCCCGATAGGCGCGCAGTGTCCTCCCATACGCCGGAGTCGCCGGCGCCCGCGAAGACCCCGCCGCCCGTCTCGGCGGCCAGGGAAACGGCGGCCTCTTTCGCCGTCTCGAGGCTCCTCCCCGTTATAAAAACGGGGCAGCCCGCCTTGGAGAATTCCCGCGCCATGCACAGGCCGAGTCCCTTGGTGCCGCCGGTGATGAATACTCGCCTGGTTTCGTCCATGATACGCTCCGGTAGCCCGAGTATACCCGGAGACTGGCCTGAGCGCGAAGGCCCGGGCGCTAGCGAGCGATCGGCAGCTCCACGGTAAACGCGCTCCCCTTCCCTATCCCCGCCGACTCGGCCCGGATGCTGCCTCCATGGAGCTCGACGATCTTTTTGGCTATGGCCAGGCCGAGCCCGTTGCCGGAGCCGGGATCGGCGCGGGAGCGCGAGCGGTCGGCCTTGAAGAAACGGTCGAAGACGAGGCCGAGGTCCTCGCTTGCAATGCCCTGCCCCTCGTCCGCGAAGCGGGCGACGGCGAGGCGAGGCTCGCCCGCGAGGCCGCCTTTGGTGCCCAGCGAGACGGAAATCCTGCCGCCTCGTGCGCTGAACTTGACAGCGTTGTGGAAAAGGTTAGTCCACACCCGGCTCAGCATCCCCTCGTCGATCTCAGCCTCGAGGATATCCAGCTCGAGGTCGAGCTCGATATCCTTCGTCGTCCACTGAGGCTCGGCCGCGATGATGACCCTGCGGATCTGCTCGTCGAGGGCGACGGGGAGGAGATCGGGCTTGAGCTCCCTCGACTCGAGGGCCGTTAGCCGGAGCAGGCCTTCGGAAAGCCTGGACAGGCGGCCCGACTCCTCTTCTATTATCCCGAGATAGCGAAGCCGGATCTCTTCGGGAAGGCCCTCCTCGCGCAGGGCCTTCGCGAATCCGGCTATGGAGGTCAGGGGCGACTGGATTTCGTGGGAGGCCGTCGAGATGAACTCCTGCCTCATCTCCTCCATCTTCTTCAGGGACTGGGCCAGGAGGTTTATCTCGTCCGCCACCTTGCCCAGAAAGTTGTTGGGCCCTCCTCCTCGTTCGGGGATGCTCAGGGAAACGTCGAAGTCGCCGGTCGCGAGCCTCCTGATGGCGTCGCTCAACGCGGAAAAATAGTCGGGGTGCCTCTTCCTGATGAAGATGCCCAGGATGTTCACGGCGACGCCGAAGACGACGAGGGTCGCTATAAAGACGAGGAGTCCTCCGCCCCAGCCCGATGCGGGAAAGCCCAGGCGAAGAGCGAGCAGCCGGAGGGCCGTCCAGGTCCCGAGGAGGAAGGCGGTTACGCAGAGGAAGCCGAGGGCGCCCTTGATCTTCGCCCGCCCGCTGAGCCTCGGGCGCCCGGACTCGGGCGCCCCGCTCACGGGAGCTCCTCCAGGCGATAGCCGAGGCCGCGTATGGTCGTGATGCGGAAGCCGAAGCCCTCCTCGGGAAATCGCTCGCGGATGCGGTTCACGTGCACGTCGACGGTGCGCTCGCTCTCCCTGAAGGAATCTCCCCACAGGTCCCGGATGAGCTCGTCGCGGGTGAAGGTGCGCCCCGGCGAAGATGCGAGCTTGAAGAGCAGGTCGAACTCCTTTCGCGGCATGGCGACGTCCCCTCCCCTGGCCAACGCCTCGAAGCGGGCGCGGTCAAGGAAGAGGGCGCCGACCTGCACGGCCTGCGCGGACTCGGCCTTGTAGCGACGCAACAGGGCCTTGACCCTGGCGACGAGCTCGGGCGGGTCGAAGGGCTTCACCACGTAGTCGTCCGCGCCGAGCTCGAAGCCTTTCACCTTCTGGGAGCTCTCGCCCTTCGCGGTGAGCATGAGGACGGGGATCTCCCGCCTGCGCTTTATCTCGGCGCAGACGGTCCAACCGTCCAGGCCGGGCATCATCAGGTCGAGGACGACGAGGTCGGCCTTGATGGACTTGAGGAAGGCGAGCGCGGCCGCGCCGTCGCCCGCATCCGAAACCTCGAGCCCCTCCGCCTCGAGGAAGTGGCGGACAAGCTCGCGGATGTTGGGATCGTCGTCTACTACCAGTACCCTGCTCACGTCGCCTCCGCCTCCGCTCGAGTATAGCGCGGCCGGAGCCGCGGGAAAATCGCTCACGCGGGCTTAGGCGGCCGGCTCCGCCGCGGGCATCCGGAGCTGGCGCTCGGCGAAGGACCGGTACAGCTCGTGGGTCTCGAGGAGCTCCTCGTGGCTCCCGGAGCCCGTGAGCTCGCCTCCCTCGATGAAGAGTATCCTGTCCGCGTCGAGGACGGTCGAGAGCCTGTGGGCTATCACGAGGGTCGTCCTGCCGCGCATCAGGTTCTCGAGGGCCTTCTGCACCCACTCCTCCGAGGAGCTGTCGAGGCTCGAGGTGGCCTCGTCGAGCATGAGTATGACGGGGTCGCGCAGGAGGGCGCGGGCTATGGCGATCCGCTGCCTCTGGCCGCCGGAGAGTTTTACGCCACGATCGCCCACGTCGGTGTCGTAGCCCCTGGGCAGGAGGCGGATGAACTCGTCGGCGTAGGCCGCGCGCGCAGCCTCCTCGATCCTCGAATCGTCCTTTGCTATCCGCGAGTCCACGCCGTAGCAGAGGTTGTCGCGGATGGTGCCGGCCATCAGGGGACTGTCCTGGGAGACGTAGCCGATGGCGCCGCGCCACGACAGCAGCGAGTAGTCGCCGATGGGACGATCGCCGAGGAGGATGCTTCCCGAGTCGGGCTCGTAGAAGCGCTCGAGGAGGGAGAAGATCGTGGTCTTGCCCCCGCCCGAGGGACCCACGATGGCCGTGACACTCCCCGGCTCGAGGTCGAAGCTCAAAGAGCGCAGCACGGCCTTGCCCGGCTCGTAGGAGAAGCTGAGGTCCTCGAAGCGTATGGCTTCGTCCACCCGCTCGAGGACGACACCATCTGCGGTCCTCTCCTCGGGCGCGGCGAGCAGGCGGATGATGCTATCCGTAGCTCCCCTGGCTTTCTGAAGCTGGGTTATCGCCTGCGAGATCATAGCGACGGGCATGATCACCTGGAAGATATAGAGGATGAAGGCGACGAGATCGCCCGCCGTCAGCGTCCCCGAGGCTACCTGCGACCCGCCATAGCCGATGACGAGGACGAGGAGAGACATCATCACGAGGGACATGATGGGGCTGATCAGGGCCATGGCCCTTCCCTCGCGCACGCCGAAGACGCGGAGCCTGCCTATCGCCGACCTGCCCGCCTGGAATTCCCTCTCCTCCGCATTGGAGGATTTCACGAGCCGTATCTCGGAGAGGACGCGGGAGAGTATGCCCGTGAAGGTTGCGTTCTCGTCCATGGTCTTGCGGGCCAGCCTGGACATGAAGCCGCCGATGGGCACGAGGACGAGGGCGGCTACGGGCAGGGCCCCGAGGATGATCAGGGTCATCCTCCAGTTCAGGTACAGGAGGAAGCCCACCGCCCCGACGATCGATATCACGCCGGTCACCAGTCCCGCGAGGTTGTCCGTGATGAAGGCCTTCACCACGGCGGTATCGTTGGTCATCCTCGAGACGAGGGCGCCCGAGCCCTCCTTGTCGAAGCCGGGCACGGGAAAGGCCAGCTCCTTGCGCCAGAGCCTCTCGCGCAGGGCGGCGACGACACCCTGCCCTACCCTGGCGAGGAGGTAGCCCGAGAGGGCGCCCGCGGCGGCCTGTACGAGAAAGGCCGCCACTATCAGCCCGACCTGCCCCGCGCCCACCGAACTGAGGGAGAAGCCGTTGACGAGGCTCTTGGTGAGCAGGGGGACGAGGAGTCCCCCTACCGTCGATGCGGCTCCCAGCATCAGGGCAATGGTGAGGGCAAGCGCCGAGGGCTTGGTGCTTCCGATCAATTTTGCGAATTCTTCAAGGCTGGCCTTGGGTCCCGTCGAGCCGGCGTCACCGGCGCCAGGGCGCCCGCCCGTATGCCCGCCCCCAAATCCGCCTCTTTGTCTTTCTTCGTTGTATTCCATGTATATCTTCCTTTCTAAAGGGGAATATACATGGGCAATTTAAACTGGGCGTAAACGCAGCATTGTAATGCCAGGAGATTACGGCTCGATGCCGGCGATGGCCGCTCCGGAGAAGCTCGCGCCATGGCCCGGATAAACCGTCGTTATCGATCCGGCGAGGGCCTTTGCCCTGCCCAGGGACTCGTGATAAGAATCGATGTTTTCGACGAAGGGGGAAAGGTCAGGGCGGCGGCGATTCGCGAAGACGTCGCCGGCGATGAGGTCGCCTCCATCAGTGAGGACGGCGATCGAGCCCCGCGTATGGCCGGGCAGGTGGAGGATCCGGGCGCGTAGCCCCCATGCTTCGAGGCGGGCTCCGTCCTCGAGGAGGATGTCGGGCTTGAAGGTCGGCGCCGCGCCGCCGGCCCTGCGGAACAGGCCCGAGAGACCCATCAGCGCCTTCGCGACGGGACCACGCCCGCTGCGCTTGGGCGAGGCGCCCGTCTCGAGGGCCCGCGCGTCTTCGCCGTGGACCGCGATGGGCGCCTTCCACTCGGTCTGGAGGCGGCGGGCGTTGCCGGCGTGGTCCATATCGGCGTGGGTAAGTATGACGAGGGAAAGCCGGCCCCGAGGGCAGCCTGAGCGGCCGAGGGCGGCGACGAGCTTGGTCCACTGAGAGGAGAGGCCCGTATCGACGAGGACGAATCCCTCTCCGGTCCGGACGAGGTATGCGTTGACGAAGCCCAAATCGATGGGGATGATCGTTGTTTCCATGGCTTCTTCACAATAGCCGGCGGCTGGATGAGCCGCAAGGCCCAAGGCGGGAATTGAGAATTACGGAAAAAGGATGCTATGCTGGGACATGAGCCCGTCAGCCCAGCCACTCCGCGCCATCGTCGCCATAACCGCGGGTCTTGGCCTATGTCTCCTCTTCTCTTCCTGCTACGTCACCTCGCAGGGCCTACGCTACATTTCCATACTCTCCAAGGCCGTGAGCATCGACCGCGCCCTCGCCGATCCGAAGACCAAGCCCGACCTTCGCCTTCTCCTCGAGCGGGCTCGCGCCGCGCGAGCCTTCGCGCTCGCGAACTTCGGGCTCAAAAAGACGAAGAACTACGGCTCGGTGGTCGTGCTCGACGCCGACCGCCTCGCCACCGTCGTGCAGGCCTGCGCCGAGCTCTCCTTCACGCGCTACCTGTGGTCCTATCCGGTCGTCGGCAAGATGCCCTACCGCGGCTACTTCGACCCCAAGGACGCCGAAAAGGAAGCGGCCCTCCTCAAGAATCGGGGCCTGGACGTAATCGCGCGGCCGGTGGACGCCTTTTCCACCCTCGGTTGGTTCTCCGATCCCTTATTCTCCTTCATGTCGGGCTACGGGGAGGCCGACATCACGGACCTCATCATGCACGAGATGACCCACGCCACGATTTTCCTGAAAGGAGATCATCCCGGTGCGGAGCAGTTCAACGAGGAGCTCGCCGTCTTCGTCGGCGGCGAGGGCTCCTTGATCTACCTCGCGTCAAAATATGGCGCCGACTCGCCGGAAATCGCTGCCGCACGAGCGGATAGGGCGGACGAGGCCGCCTTCTCCGCCTACCTCGCGGGCACGGGCAAAGAACTCGAGGCCGTCTACGCGTCGGGCGCGAGCGACGACGAAAAAAGAAAGCGCAAGGCCGAGATCATCGCCGCGAGGGCGGACGAATACAAGAAGGAGTACGCCAGCCTCTTCAAAGGGAATAGCTACAAGAATTTCCATATGGAGAGGATCAACAACGCCTACATCGACCTCTATAGACTCTACGAGGGCGAGACCTCCCTGTATCGGGACTTCTACGAGAAGCGCTGTTCGGGCGACATGAGGCTCTTTATCGAAACGGTGGCGCGCATCGCGAAGACAAAAAGCGATCCCAAAGCCGAAATGCGCCGCTTGATCGGCGATGCGGGGAGCAGGGCTTGACCGCCGTTCTAGCCCTGCTCTCCGCCCTCCTCTACGGTACGGCCGACTTCTCGGGCGGCTACGCCACGCGAAAGAACTCCGTCTTCTCGGTCATGCTTCTATCGCAGACGGCCGGGATACTGGTCGCCCTCATCGCCGCCCCCATCGTCGGGCCGAATAGGCCGAGCGTCGCCGACCTCGCCTGGGGCCTCCTCGCCGGCTTTACGGGCTCTGTCGGGCTTGCTGCCCTCTATCGCGGCCTCGCCCAGCACAAGGCCGCGATAGTGTCCCCCGTATCCGCCCTCGTCGGGGCCATAGTCCCCGCCGTCTTCGGCGCCCTTCTCGGCGAACGACCCTCGACCCTCGCCCTCGCCGGCGCGGCCCTCTGCATTCCGGCGATCTTTCTCCTCTCCTACGAGAAAGGCGAGACGAAAGACAGGGAAAAGATCAGGGCATCCTTCCTCCACGGCCTCGTCGCGGGCCTCGGCTTCGGATCCTTCTTCATCGCTGTCTCCCGCACTTCTCCGGGCTCGGGGCTCTGGCCCCTCATCGCGTCGCGAACCGCATCCATCGCGGCCACGGCGGTCGTTGCCTTCCTGATCGGCCGCAAGCCCTTCGCGGTGGCGCGACGGGACAGGCCTACCGCCCTATTCGCGGGAATAGCCGACATGGGCGCCAACCTCTGCTTCCTCCTCGCGAGCCGCTCGGGCCTCCTCATCATCGTGACGCTGATAGCCTCCCTCTTTCCCGCGCCGACGGTCGTGCTCGCCCGCATTTTTCAAGGACAGCGCATATCCCCGCCCCGCGCCGCGGGGATAGCCCTCGCCTTGGCGGGGGTGGCGCTGATCGGGCTGCGGTAGGAACTCGGCGAGGAGATCGAGCCGCCCCGTACATGCTGTTCGGCTACTTTGTGGCCTGGCGGGTGAAAGAGCTGCGGCTGTTCTATAGGGGTCCGGCGGAACTGAGCTGGGCTTACTGCCGACCGCCCAACCGGCCTATGCCAACCCGCTCATGCCCACGGCCGTCTGTATGGGGCACTTCCGGGAAGTCTCCGTTTCGACCGGGATTTTCGGGCTGTTGTGCGCTTGGATCCTGCCAAAGGCGATCCGGACCGGCTCCTTTACGCCGTAGCCTGCCCGCCGATCGGGTCCACCGCCTCGAAGCCGCAGTCGGCGAAGTCGCGCAGGTTGCGGGTAAAGAGCCTGATTACGCCATTTCGCCTTAGTGTGACGGCGAGGATTGCATCGAATGTTCGCCGCGAGGGGAAGGAGCCCGAGGACCAAACGGCGGCGAGATCGGCGTAAAAGGCCGTTTCCCATGCGCATCGGCCGAAACCCGAACGATCGCGATACCACGAGACGAGGGCGGCGGCCGTGGGGGCATCGAAGGGTCTCCGCAGCACCGCGGGGTTCCTGAGTAGCCGATAAAGTTCGAAGTATACTTGGTCGGCGATAACGCACTCGTGGGGGCGCTTGAGCGCATCCCTGACCGCTTCCATGGCCGGCGCATGCTCGGTGCAGTCTTCTATCGCGGCATAAAAAAGGATGTTTGTATCGAAAGAGATCACGGAAGCCGCTCTCCGTCCTCGTATGCGGCCTCGCGCAGCTCTCCGGCGGTCCGAAGTATCCCACCGCTCGAATAGGCCGGTGGACTTTCGGCAACTGCCGGTGCGTCGGAATTTCGTTCGAGCCACGCATCGACAGCGGCTCGGATCAGCTCGCTCACCGGGCTATCACGCTCGGCGGCGACCCTCCGGAGTCGTCTGAGTTGCGGTTCCGGGAACAGTATCTGGAGTTTCTCCATGTATCCATGATAAACATGGACACATGCGGCGTCAAGGGGGTCGATAGCGAAAGAGTTCGATAACAGCCGATATGATGCCGCTCCCGCTCCATCCGCCTATTTTTCTTCGCGGAGGACGAAGCCCGATAACTTCTCTTCGATGCCCTTCACCGCCTCCGCGTTGCGTGAGCTCAGCGTGGACAGGGCGACGATCGAACGGGAGATATTGGCCAAGCCCACCGCCGCCTCGCGTATGGCGGCGGTATCCTCGGCGGCGATTCTCGAGGCATCGGAGGAGGCCTCGGAAATTTCCCGGAGCCTTTCCCCGATCTTTTTGCCGGACTCGCGGACGAGGTGGCTCGTCTCGCGAAGCTCCATCAGCGCCGAGGTGATCTGCTCGCTGCCCGCACCCAAGTCCTTGAGGCCGACCAGGCTCTCGCCCATCCCGCGCTCCACGGCCCTCGCCCCGGCGAGGATGCCGTCGAAAAGCTCGTTTGCCGCCCGGCTACGCTCCGCCGCCTGGGCTATGCCCTCGACGATGGCGCCGAGCGTGGAGGAAATGTCGCGCGCGTTGGCGGCCGTCGACTCGGCGAGCTTGCGTATCTCGTCCGCGACGACGCTGAAGCCCCGGCCGAACTCGCCCGCGTGCGCGGCCTCGATCGCCGCGTTCATCGCGAGGATATTCGTCTTGCCGGCGACCTCGTCTATGACCGAGATCATCGAGAGCATCTCCTGGGCGCCCGCGTCGATCCTCTCGAAGGCGGCCGCGGTGTCGCGCATCTCCTCGTCGCCCCGCGTGGCGAGGGCGGCTGCCGCGCGGGACTCGCCGAGGCGGCTTTCGGCGCCCCGCTCGAGGCTCCCGACGCTCGCGATCATCTGCTCGACGAAGGCCGCGGACTGGGCGATGGCCGAGGATTGCCGCTCGATGAGGGCGTTCATGCCCTCGACGCCGAGTCCGATGCCCGAGACGGCCTCGCCCGAGCCCGTCATGGAGGCGGAGAGCTCCGAAGCCCGTTCGTCCATCGAGGATATGGCCGAGCCGAGCTGATCGACCGCCGAACTCGTCTCCTCGGCGTGGGCCGCCAGCTCCTGTCCAGTCCGCGCGCTGGACGCGTTGGCTTCCTTTACCACGGCGAGAAGCGAGGAGAGCTTGCCGATGACCGCGTCGTAGGACGCCGCGAGGGCGCCGATCTCGTCGTTGGCCCTCGCCGCGATGTGTACGCTCATGTCGCCGCGGGCGAGGGCCTCGAAGGCCAGCCCCAGCGATACCAGCGGCTTGAGACTTCGCGACACGAGGAGGGTCACCAGGAGGGCGATCAGGCCCGAGACAAGCACTCCCGCGCCCGCGATGCTCATGGCGAGGATCTTCAAGGAGGAGAAGTACTCGGAGCGAGCGATGACTACGGCCAAGGACCAGGGCGTGCCGAGAATCGGGGCGTAATACGCGACCTTTTCTAACCCCTCGAAATTGTAGGAGCCCCAACCGCTTTCCCCGGCGATCATCTTTTTCGCGAGGGCGCGGAGCAAAGGATCGGGGTCTTCGGCGAGATTTTTCGTCAGCAGGTATTCGCCTTTTGGATGCGCGACCACGAGGCCTTTCGAGTCGAGTATCATGGCGTAGCCCATAGAGCCGATCGAGCTCGACTCCACGAAGTTCGCGACCCGGCTCAGGGCCATGTTGCCGCCGACGACGCCGATCGTCTTCCCGCCGATGTTGACGGGGACCGCGAGAGACACCACGCGCCTGCCCGTCGTCGCCGAGAAAATCGGGTCGCTGGAAACCCTTCCGTTGCCTTGCATCGCGGCCCGGAAACTCCCTGTCCCCGAAAGATCCATGCGTAGGCCGGCTCCCCTGGCATGGCCGGCGGCGTCCGCTATATAGATGACCTCGAAGTCTTCCCGTACCAGGGAAGAGACGGGAAGGATAACGGCTTTCGCCTTTCCCCAATCGAGGCTGGCCACCGCGGGATCGGCCGCCAGGGTCTTGAGCGATGTGTAGGCCTTCACGACGGCGGCGGAAACGGCGGACGAAAGGCGGGAGACTTGAGAACGAGCGTTCTCGGCCATCCATTTATCGACGACCTGGGCAGAGGCTCGATAGGCGTACAGACCGATGGCCGCGATCGCGAGGGTAACCGACGCGAATAGGGCCACGATCAGGCGCAGCTTCAGGCTGCTCTTGCGGTTTGCCATCAATTTCCTTAAGAGTAGCAGAGCGACGCCGAGTGGACAAGGACCGCTGAATATCTCTTAGCTGGTTACGGTGCCCTCCGATGCGTCGGAGCAGAGGCGGGCGAACTTGGCAAGGGCTCCGCGGGCGTAGCCCGTGTCCCTAGCCTTCCATCGAGCCAGCCTCGAACGGATCTCGGCCGCGCCTAGCTCGACCGAAAGCTCCTTGCGCGAGAGAGATATCGAGACGATGTCGCCGTCGCGCAGGGCGGCGATGGGGCCGCCCTCCTGGGCCTCGGGGCAGACGTGGCCGACTATCATCCCATGGCTGCCGCCGGAGAAGCGGCCGTCCGTAATGAGGGCGACCTTGCCGGCCAGGCCGGCCCCCGAGATGGCCGCGGTCGGGGCCAGCATCTCGCGCATCCCGGGGCCGCCCTTGGGGCCCTCGTAACGGATGACCAGGACGTCGCCCTCGGTTATCCCGCCCGCGAGTATCGCGTCGAGGGCGGAAGTCTCGCTCTCGAAGACGCGGGCGGGGCCCGAATGCTCGACGAGGTCGAGGCCGCAGGTCTTGAGCACCGCGCCCCTCGGGGAGAGGTTGCCGTACAGGACGCAGAAGGGGCCCGTCGGCTTTTGCGGAGCGTCGAAGGGCAGCACGACATCCTGGCCCTCGAGCCTCACTTCGACGTCTGCGAGATTCTCGGCGACGGTCCTGCCCGTGCAGGTGAGGCAGCCGCCGTGGAGGAGGCCCCGATCGAGGAGCATCCGCATCACGAGGGGCACGCCTCCGACCCGGTGGAGGTCCTCCATCACGTAGCGGCCCGCAGGCTTCATGTCGGTGAGGGTCGGCGTGGTGTCGTAGAAGACATTGAAATCCCGCAGCTCGAGCCGGACCTCAGCCTCGCGGGCGAGGGCTATGAGGTGGAGGACGGCGTTGGTGGAGCCGCCGAGGGCCATGACCGTCCGGATGGCGTTCTCGAAGGCTTCTCTCGTCATTATGTCGCGGGGCCTGATGCCGCGCTCGAGCATCGCGAGGAGGGCGCGGGCGGAGGCGTGCATGTGCCTGGCCTTGGCCTCGTCGACCGCGGGGATGGAGGCAGAGCCGGGCAGGCTCATGCCCAGGGCCTCGGCCGCGGCGGCCATCGTGTTCGCGGTGTACATGCCGCCGCATGCGCCTGGGCCGGGGCAGGCCTTGCGCTCGATGCAGTGGAGCTCGTCGTCGCCGATGCGTCCCGCCGCTCGGGCGCCTACCGCCTCGAAGACGCTGACTATGTCCAGCTTGCGGCCCTCATGCGATCCGGCGCGGATAGTCCCGCCATAGCAGAAGATCGAGGGGATGTTGAGGCGGGCCATCGGCATTATGCTGCCCGGCACCGTCTTGTCGCAGCCGCCGACGGCGAGGAGGGCGTCCATGCTGTGGCCGCGAACGACGAGCTCGATGGCGTCGGCTATCGCCTCCCTGCTGGGGAGGGAGGCTTTCATCCCCTCGGTGCCCATGGCCTCGCCGTCGGTGACGATGAAGCTGTTGAACTTCATGGGCTTGGCGCCCGAGGCCGCGAGCTCGGCCTTGGCCAGGGCGGCGAGCTCGTCGTGATGGATGTTGCAGGGAGAAACCTCGGCGCCCGCGCTCGCCACGCCCACGATGGGCAGGTCGAAGTCGCCGTCGCCGAAGCCTATCGCCCTGAGCATCGCGCGGTTGGGCGACCGCTCGAGACCCGCGGTCATCTCGCGGGAGGCGCCGTTGCGCGGGCGACCCGCGGCCTCGCTTATGTGGCCGTCCTCGCTTACGAGGCCGCCGCCGCTCATGAGCCCGCCCTCGCCCATGCCAGGTAGGGAAGCCCGGCCGCGAGGGCGCGGGCGGCGACCGTGCCGGGAAGGAGCTCGGCGGTCGAGTCCCAGAGACCCGTCACCAGAGCCTTTCGGTGGCTCTCCGGCATCGAGAGGGAAAATCGCCTCGCGCCCGCCCTGATCTCCCTCGCCTCGAGGTCCAGCTCGACGAGCAGGGAGGGATCGGCCTCGACCATGTCCTGGAGCTCTCGCGCGTCCTCTGCGGAGACGCTGGCGGCTGGAAGGCCGAGGGACACGCAATTGCCGGCGAATATCTCGGCGAAGGACTCGCCCACGAGGGCGGCTACCCCCGCCCGCGCGAGGGCCTGGGGCGCGTGCTCCCTCGAGGAGCCGCAGCCGAAGTTGCGGTTGACGACGAGGATCGAGGCCCCCGCGAAACGGGGATCGTTGAAGGGGTGCTTCTTCGACTTGCCGGCCTCGTCGAAACGGGCGTCGCGAAAGGCGTATTCGCCCAGACCCTCGAAGCTGACGCCTTTCATGTAGCGGGCCGGTATGATCCTGTCGGTATCCACGTCGTCGCCGCGAAGGGGGCGGGCCTGTCCGGAGACGAGGGCACGGAGGTATTTTTCGCTCGACATCAGAGACTCCTCGCGTCGACGACCTCGCCGCTCACCGCGGCGGCCGCCGCCATGGCCGGGCTCATGAGGAGGGTGCGGCCGCGGGCCGAGCCCTGCCTCCCTATGAAATTTCGGTTGGAGCTCGAGGCGCAAACCTGACTCCCCTCGAGCTTGTCGGGGTTCATCGCGAGGCACATGGAGCAGCCCGCGCGCCTGAACTCGAAGCCCGCTTCCGCGAATATCGCGTCGAGTCCCTCCGCTCGGGCCTGGGCCGCCACCTGCATCGAGCCGGGCACGACGAGGGCGCGCACTCCGCTCGCGACCTTGCGGCCCTTGGCGACGGCCGCCGCCGCCCTGAGGTCGCTTATCCTCCCGTTCGTGCAGCTGCCGATGAAGACGACGTCTATCTTCTTTCCGGCGATCCGTTCGCCCTCGGAAAAGCCCATGTGAGCGTAGGCGGCGCGGGCGCCCTCGCGGCGCTCGGTCGGCAGCTCCGCGAGCCTCGGCATCCTTTCGGAAATCCCGATACCCTGACCGGGATTCGTGCCCCAGGTGACCATCGGCTCGATGGCGGAAGCGTCGAGCTCGAAGGTATCGTCGAAGGAGGCTCCCTCGGCGCTGGCGATCGATCGCCAGAACGCGAGGGCTTTCCCCCAATCCGCGTCGGCGGGGGCAAAGGGCCTTCCGCGAAGGTACTCGAAGGTCGTCTCGTCGGGGCTCACGTAGCCCGCCCGCGCGCCTCCCTCGATGCTCATGTTGCAGAGAGTCATTCGGGCCTCCATGCCGAGGGCGCGCACCGCGCTACCCGCGTACTCGTAGGCGTAGCCGAGGCCGCCCTCCACGCCGAGGCGGGAGAGGATGAACAGTATCAGGTCCTTGGCCCCGACACCCTTTCCGAGCGATCCACGAGCCTCGATGCGGCGAACCTTGGGCCTGTCCATCGCCAGGGTTTGGGTCGCGAGCAGGTCCCGCACCTGGCTCGTGCCGATGCCGAAGGCGATGGCGCCGAAAGCCCCATGGGTGGCCGTATGGGAATCCCCGCAGGCTATCGTCATCCCCGGCTGGGTGAGTCCGAGCTCGGGTCCTATCACGTGGACGATGCCCTGCCTCCCGGAGTCCAGCCCGAAAAACTCGATGCCGGAGGCGGCAACGTTGGCCTCGAGGGCGGCCATCATCGCCTCGGCCTGAGGGTCCTTGAACGGCCTGGACTGGTCGTCGGTCGGAACGATGTGATCGCAGGTCGCGAAGCTCCTCTCGGGGAAGGCGACGGCGAGGCCCCTTTCCGCGAGCATCGCGAAGGCCTGGGGGGAAGTCACCTCGTGCACGAGATGGAGTCCGATGAAAAGCTGGTCCCTACCCGAGGGAAGCTCCCCGACCTTGTGCAGATTCCAGACTTTGTCGAAAAGGTTGGCCGACATCGCATCTCCTTTAGGTCGTCTCGGCGCCGCGCGCCATGAGGAGCTTGCCGCTCCGCACCATGTCGCGTATCCCGAAGGGGCGGAGCAGGGTCTCGAAGGCGTCGAGCTTCTCCGAGCTCCCTGTGACCTCGACGGCCAGCGTCGCGTCGGCCAGGTCGATCGTCTTCGCCTTGAAGGCCTCCATCACCTGGAAGGCCTCGGCGCGGCGCCCCGGCGGACAGTCGATCTTGACGAGGGCGAGCTCCTTCTGAATGATGTCCTCGTAAGAATAGTCTCGGGCGTGGATCACGTCCACGAGCTTGTTGAGCTGCTTGAGTATCTGCGCCAGGGTCTCGCGCCCGCCGCGGGCGACGATGTTCATCCTCGAGTAGCGAGGGTCCTGGGTCTCCGACACCACGAGGCTGTCGATGTTGTAGCCGCGCCGCGAGAACACGAGGGCCACCCTGATGAGGACCCCCGGCTTGTTCGCGACGTAGAGGCTCAAACTGTGGCGAGCGACGCCGTTGTTCGTGTCGTCCATTTCAAGTACCTCCCGTGGGCTTCTCGAGCTTGTGCCGCGGCGGCTCGAGGAGCATGTCCCTGAGCGGGGCCCCCGCGGGTATCATCGGGAAGACGTTGTCGTGCTTCTCCACCTCCGCGTCGACGAGACAGGGTCCGTCGTGCTCGAGGGCGGCCTTGAGCACCCTCCTCACGTCGGCGGGACGGGTTATGTGGTATCCTTTTATTCCGTAGGACTGGGCGAGCTTCACGAAGTCCGGGTTGCCCTCGAGGTCGACTCCCGAGTAGCGCTCGTCGTAGAACATGTTCTGCCATTGGCGCACCATGCCGAGGTAGTGGTTGTTGATCACCACGATCTTCACGGGGAGCTTCAGGTTGCGCATCGTCGCGAGCTCCGATAGGGTCATCTGGAATCCGCCGTCGCCGACGATCGCGATGACCAGCTCGCCGGGCCTGCCCAGCTGGGCCCCGATGGCCGCGGGAAAGCCGAAGCCCATCGTGCCGGCGCCGCCCGAGCTGATCCAGTTGCGCGCCTCCTCCGTTCCGACGTACTGCGCCGCCCACATCTGGTGCTGGCCGACGTCGGTCGTGAAGACCGCTCTGTCCCCCGCCAGGGCCCTGAGCTCCTCGATGACGTGCTGGGCGCGCACCTTCCCTTCTTTGCGGTAGGCGAGGGGATATTCGCGGCGCCAGCGCGCGACCTGCCTGACCCACTCTTCCGTGTCGCCGCGTTCGAGAAGGCTCAGAAGCTGCGAGAGCACGGTCTTGGCGTCGCCGACTATGCCGACCTCGACCTTGACGACCTTGTCCATCTCCGCGGGATCTATGTCCACGTGTATCTTGACCGCGCCCCTGCAGAAATCGGCGTAGCTGCCGACGATGCGGTCGTCCCAGCGCGAGCCGACGCTCATGACGAGGTCGCAGGCCACCATGGCCTTGTTCGCGTAGGCGGTCCCGTGCATTCCGAGCATGCCCAGGGAAAGCTCGTGGCTCTCGGGCAGGACGCCCTTCCCGAGGAGGGTGCTCACCGCGGGGATGCGCATCCTCTCGACGAGTTCGCGGACCTCGCGCGAGGCGCCCGAGATGGCGGCGCCGTGGCCGACGAGGAGGATGGGCCGCCTGGCCGCCTTGAGGAGCTTGGCCGCCTTGGCGATGGCTCCCGCCTCTCCCGATAATGGGACGGAGTAGCCGGGCAGATGGAATTCCCTCGGGCCGAGCTCGCTTATGGAAGCTCCCGAAATATCCTTGGGCATGTCTATGAGGACGGGACCGGGTCTGCCCGAGCGCGCGATGTAAAAAGCCTCGCGCATCACGCGCGGAATGTCCTCGACGTCCTTGACCAGATAGGAGTGCTTTACGCAGGGATAGGTGAGGCCCGAGACGTCGGCCTCTTGGAAGGCGTCCAGTCCGAGGACGGGGGTCGGACTCTGGCCGCAGACGACGACGAGGGGGATCGAGTCCATGAGGGCGGTGAAAAGCCCCGTCACCGTGTTCGTCGCTCCGGGACCCGAGGTGACGAGGGCTACGCCCACCTTCCCCGTGGCGCGCGCGTAGCCGTCGGCCATGTGGACGGCTCCCTGCTCGTGTCTGGTGAGGACGAGCTTCACTTTTCTCCCCACGAGGGCGTCGTAGATCGGTATCGCGTTGCCGCCCGGGAGCCCGAAAACGAACTCGACACCTTCTTCGATCATGATTTCGACGAGAGTTTCTGCCCCTGTCTGCATTTTATCGCTCATAAGCACTCCGGACGAGCGAAAGATGGGCGCTACTAAGCGCCGACTGGGTAAATTGTGCGGAAATATCGCAAAATGTCAAGGCTTCAACATTAATAATTAAGAATATTCTATATATTTTGACAAGGTTTCAGTATAATACTAACATTGACACATATTCATTCAGAGGAGGTTCCAATGTCTGCTTCATTTGCGGTTCTTCCGTATATCGTCGCGTCCATCGTCTATTTTGTCATCGGATGGCTATGGTATACCCCGCTATTCGGCAAGGCCTGGAGCAAGGAACTCGGTATCTCCATGGGCGGCGGGGCCGGCGGCGGCATGTTCTTGCGCATGCTCGGACAGCTCGTCTCGTCTTTCCTCTTCGTCCTGGGCGTCTACATGGTCCTCATGCTCGGCAAATTCTACAGCTTCCATGGGGCCCTAAAGGTAGGAGCCTCGGTCGGGGCGTTCTTCGCCCTCTCCCTCAACTCGGGAAAGCTGCTGTTCCAGTCCAAGCCCAGGCTCTTTTTCATAGACGCCGGATACGCGATCGTGGGCGCCTTCGCGGCGGCCCTGATTTTGGCCTTCTGGAAATAGGCGCTTCGCCTACTTCACGCGTTCGGCGAAGCTGCCGTCGCGGGTATCGAGCTTTATCCTCGTCCCAATGTCGCAGAAAAGGGGGACGGATACCTCGATGCCCGTATCGAGGGTGGCGGGCTTGAAGGTCTTGCCCGAGGTGTCGCCCTTGACGCCGGGCTCGCAGTAGGTGATCGTGCGCTCGACGAGGATGGGCGGGGTCACGCCGACGGGCTTGCCGTCGTAGAAGGTGATCTCGATGGGGTAATCATCGTCGGCGCTGATGTAGCCGGCGTTGTCGCCGAGGTCATCCTTGGTGAGCTCGTACTGCTCGAAGGTCTCCTGCTCCATGAAGACGTAGGTATCGCCGTCGATGTAGGAAAGCTTCATCTGGAAGATATCGAGGTCGACCGACTCGAACTTCTCGCCCGCGTCGAGGGCGACGTCCGAGGTCTGCCCGGTGACGATGTTTTTTACGCGGAAGCGGGTGACCATACCCGCGCGGCCGGTCTTCTGACCGAGAATGCGCTGGACGACGAGCGCATCGTCGCCGACCTTGAAGACCGAGCCGGTTCGGAGCTGTGAAGTGACTACCATATAACCCTCGCTATGAATGAGTGTCGCGCTTATTTCCTGTGTGGAGAGACGCGGTACCCGATTCTACACGATTTCACGCAAGAAGGTCACGAGGCCGGCGGCAAGGTCGGCGTTTTCCTCGAGGGAGCTCGAAAAGGCGCGAAAACCGCGTAAGAGCGCGGAATAGAGCTCGAGGACGGGAAGAAGTCTCTCTTCTCCGCTCTCGTCGATCCCGTCCCGCTCGCGATCGTTGAAAGCGAGGAAGAGAGCTTCGAGGGCCGAGAACGCGCCTCTATCGAAATGGGGCCGGAGAAGATCCAGGAAGGCCCTGATCTTGATCAACTGGTGCCTGCCCGCCTGGGGATAGGCCTGCCAGAGGAAGGGTCTGCCCGAAAGGGCCGCCCTCGACCAGGAATCCTCGCCTCGGACGATCGAAAAATCGGAAGCCGCGATGAGCTCGTCCCAGGCTTCCTGCGGAAGGAAGGGGAGGGCTAGTGCCGGGAAGGGCCTGCCCGCATCGGTCCATGCCCGGAGAAAGCAGTCCTGGCTCTTGCCCGCCGCGACGAGGGCGAGAATGGGCCTCCCCTCCCCGCCGGCGCCGTCGAAGGCGGCCATATCAGCGACGATACGGGAGTAGTCGCGCTCGTAGCCGAAGACGCATATCCAGAATCGGTCGGCCGCGCCCGAAACCTCTCCCGCGGCTATGGCTCCCAGCCTCGCGAACGCTTCGCCCCTGAGCCCCGCGCGCCCTGCATCGCTGGATGCGCGCGCTCGGGCTCGAGCGAAGCTTCCGTCCAGTATCAGGCCGCCCGTGCCGGGGCCGAAGCCGGGCAGAAACATGGCCTTCCGAACGAGGGGGGAGCGCGTGAGCGAGGGCATGCGGTGAAATTCTTCGGCGTAGGCCTCCGCGGTCAAATGCTCGAGGTCGACGATGAGGCAGCCTTCCACGGCCTTCGGGTCGAAGAGAATATCCTCGAGCCAATCGGGCCGCCCGCAGGCGAAGCACTCGACGACTATCCGCGGCCGTCTGGAGCGGAAGGCATCCCCTGCTTCCCCCGTCCCGGGACCGGCCCATCGAAAGACCTCCCAGCCCTGGGCCCATTGGCGGTCCGCGTCCGGATCGACGGCAGGATCGAGGGCGGCGAAGGCGCTCAAGTCGTCGACCACCATCCTGAGCCGAGGCGGGACAGGGAGCTCGGAGAGGGAACGGGCGAGCCTATAGGCGACGCCTATATCGCCATAGTTGTCGACCACCTTGCAGAGAATGTCGATATCCATGGATCAGTCTTCGAGTGGCCGTTCCGCGATGTCCGTGTTCGCGAAGCCTTCGCCCTTGAATAGGAGCTCTTCGTTCGCTACCGCCGCCAAGGCATAGGCCGCGCAATCGCCGAGATTCAAGGCCGCCGGATGGCGGCCTTTCCCGTATCGCCGCCATGCGCCCAGCGCGACCTCGGCCTGGCTCGCGTCGAAGGCGACCACCTCGATGCCCGCCTGGGCGACGAGACTCGCGTATGATTTGGCGCCCACCGCGCCTTTGCGCGCCTCGGCGACTATGGCCGACTCCAGGTGCCCCACTGCGCTCATGAGCTTGCGTTCGGTCGAAGCGAGATCGCGGAGGAATCGCGGGGCCTCGGGCTCCCCGAACAAGACGGCTAGAATCGCGGAGCTGTCGATCACCATGCCGCTCGCCCGCCTGTAAAGGCCCCCGAGGCGTCGTAGCCAAGAATGTCTTCCGCGTCCCGGATATCGAGGTTGGGCGCGGCGGCGCAGACGGTAGCTATTTCGGTAAGCAGAGAGAGCCTGCGCTGAGCCAGGCCTTCGAGGCTTTCCAGGCGAGCCTCAAGGGCCTCGCCGATGGCTTCGGTCATCCCCTTTCCAGTGTTGCCGGAAAGCTTGCGCGCAAGTTTCTCCACCTTCTGATTTCTGATGCTCAAGGCCATGGATCCTCCGTATATACCTATTTTATCTCGTATATACACAGAAATCAACATACCTTTGGAATATACATTTTCCGAGGATATTGATACCGTAATCATGGAGGTACCGTGACAGCTTCCACTATTCTAGGTTGCTATATCGCGCTAGCCATCGTCGATCTTGCATGGGGTCTCTTCCTCACGGCCCTCAACTACCGCAGCGTCTCGAGACGCGCGGGCGACGTGCCTGAAGATTTACGAGCGAGCGTCAGCGCGGAAGAGGCGGCGAAGTCGGCCGCCTACTCGAAGGCCAAGATGAGATTCTCCTTCGTCGAAGGCCCGATCATGACCGCCATAATCCTCGCGGCTGCGGCGGCGGGCCTGTTCGGCCTCCTGGGCGGCATCGCGGACAGGGTCGCCGTCGGCGCTTATTGGCGCGGCGCCCTCTATCTCGGCGGCCTCCTCCTGGCCCAGGCGATTCTCGCCTCCCCCTTTTCCCTTTACTCGACCTTTTCCCTCGAAAGGCGCTTCGGTTTCAACACCACGAATCTCCGAACCTGGCTCCTCGACGCTCTCAAAGGCGCGGCCCTCTCGATCGTTCTCGGATTGCCCCTCCTCTACCTGCTCTACGCATTCATCGACGGGGCGGGCGCACTGTGGTGGCTCTGGGCGGCCGCGATCTTCTCCCTCATCCAGCTCGTCCTTTCGCTGATTTTCCCCCTAGTCATCGCGCCGCTCTTCAACAAGTTCGCACCCCTGCCCGAAGGGAGCCTGTCGTCACGCATAGCCGAGCTGGCGCGAGTCCTCGATTTTCGGGTGAGCGGGGTCTTCGTGATGGACGGCTCCAAACGCTCGAAGCATTCCAACGCCTATTTCACCGGCCTCGGCCGGGTCAAGCGCATCGTTCTCTTCGACACCCTCGTCTCGCAGATGTCAGAGGACGAGGTACTCGCCGTGCTGGCCCACGAGATAGGCCACGAGAAGAAGCGCCACGTTTTGAAGATGACCGCCGTATCGATCGCCCTCTCCTTCGCGGTTTTTTGGGCCCTCGATCTCCTCATGGGATGGAAGGCGCTCTACGCCGCCTTCGGCTTCGCCCTGCCCTCCAAGCACGCCCTTCTCCTGATCCTCGCCCTCGTTTCGGGTCCGGCGACCTTCTTCCTTACTCCGGCCTTCTCCGCCTGGTCGCGCAAGCACGAGTACGCAGCCGACGCCTACGCGGCCCTCGCCGCCGGCACCGATGCCTTGGCCTCGGCCCTGGTGCGCCTCAATCGCGAGAACGCGTCCAACCTCTGGCCGCATCCGCTATACTCGTTCTGGTATTACTCTCACCCCACGTTGAGCGAACGACTCGCGGCGATGCGGAAGACCGGGACGTAAGCGGCTCAAAGTATGCCCGTAGTGTATCGCTCGAGCTGGCCGATCTCGGCGGCCTGTTGGTTGATCACGAGTTCCTGCTGCCTCAGGACGGCCTTGACCACGTCCCCGATGGAGACGATCCCGACCGGCTTGCCGCCCTCGAGTACGGGAAGATGGCGAACCCGCTTTTCGGTCATCAGGTTCATGCAATCGGAGAGCGTAGTGTCCGTCTCCACGTAGAGGACGTGGCTGGTCATGATCTCCTTCACCTTGGTCGTCTCCATCGTCCGTCCCTTGATGATGATCTTGCGGACGAAGTCGCGTTCCGAGAAAATTCCCTGGATCGCGCCCTTCGCGTCGAGCACGAGGACCGAGCCCACGTTCTTCTCCGCCATGATCTCGATGGCTGCGATCAAGGTCGCGTCCTGATCCACGCTGATGACTTCTCTCCCCTTTGCCGCCAGGATGTCCTTTACGGTTTCCATCATTACCTCCATTACCCTACAGTATTAATATAATCAGCTTTCCGCCGGAGCGTGCATCTGTTTCCCCGATCGTGTTACAAGCTGAATCCCCTATACCGCATGTAGAGGAAAAGCGTGGCGGTCATGAGGGCGTGGCCGTAGTCCTCGGCGCCGATCAGGTCGATGGCCTCGCGCTCGGGTACGAGCCTGACCTCGATCTCCTCGTGCTCGTCGAGGACCTGCTCCCGGACGAAGCGGCAGCCCTCCGCCACGAAGGCATGGAAGGTATTAGTCATGATGGCGGGATTGGGAGAGAGGAGGCCGAGGGGAACGATCATCTCGGCCTTGTAGCCCGTCTCCTCGGCGAGCTCGCGGTCGACGGCCAAGGCGGGATCTTCCCCTTCCTCCACGATTCCGCCCGGAAACTCCAGACAGAGCCTTCTCGTCCCGTGGCGATACTGGCGGATCATCACGATCATCCGCCCAGCGGCCGTGTCGACGACCGGGATCACGCCCGCCCAGTCGAGGGAGTTGACGAGGTAGAAAGTCCCTCGCCTTCCGTCCTCGGACACGCGATCGCTCGAGGACACGTCGAAGATCTTATAGTCCGCCATGCTCCGCGCGGCGATCTCTTTCCAGAATCCGGCTTTGCCCATGGCACAGCCTAACCTGCCCGAGCGCCGGCGTATATGCCGCCTCCGGACGCCCGCGTTCATGTCCCTTCGGGCGCGGCTCGCTTATTGCGGATCGGCGCGCTATCATCGAGCCATGAGATTCGCCGTACGGGGCTTCCGCTCCTTCAAAGACTGGGTCGAATTCGACGGCGCGCGCGTCAACGTCCTCTTCGGCCCCAATTCCTCGGGTAAAAGTTCCCTGGCCGCGGCCTGTATCCTCCTCCGCGAGCAGAGCGATCCCTTCAGGCTGTCCTTCGCGGGCGGCTCCCACGGATTACCGAGCTTCCTCGACGCGGTACGCGATCGCGATCCCAAGGGCAGGATCGATTTCCTTCTCCACGCTTCCGTCGACGCGGCGGCGGCCCTCTTCCCAAGCGGCCAGGTCAGGCCCGAGCCCGTCCCCTACGATTTCGAGCTCGGCCTTTCGTACGCGGGCGACCCCTTCGACGGGGCCGCGAGCGGCCTCCTCGTGGAGTTCACCCTCGACCTCGCCCGGGACGGGGAGCGCGTCCGGCTATTCGCCGCCAGGCCCTGCGAGGGCGGGGGCGAGCTCAGCCTATCCTTGGAGGAAGTCCTCGGACTGCCCTTCGTGCGCGCCCGAGCCATCGCCGCGGACTCGGAGAGGAACGATTCCATAGCCGACGTCGATCGCGCGATCGAGGCCGCCGCTTCCCTGGCCTCCTCTTCGCGGGGAGAGGCGGCATCCAAGGCCAGGCTCCTCCGCGCCTCCCTGGATGCGGCGAGGGCGGAGGCGATCCGGAACCGCGACCTCGAGCGCGTCATCCTTCCGGACCCGCCGGAAGGCCCCGCGCGGAGACTCGGTTTCCGCCGCCGCGAGCGGAGTTGCCGCTACTCCTCCGCCGAGCCGAAGTACCTCCGATCCCTCGCCGACATCCTCGTCGCCGAGTGCCTCGCGGAGAACGGGATCAGGTCGATGCGGTCCGTCGAGAGCGGCAAGGAAATCAGGCTCTCCTTCTACTCGGTCTTCTACGAGATCCTGGCAGCCGCCGGCTTTCTTCGGCCGGCTCGACCGGCCTTTCTCGCCCGATTCCCGGCCCGCGGCCCCTTTCCGGGCGCGTCGCCGGCCTCGGCATGCGCCACGGCGGCGGGGACGAGCGCCCTGGTCCGCGGGGCCGAATGCGAGTACGCAGCCATTCTCCGCGACGCGGTCAATTTCGCCGCCTGCCGCGGGGAGGATGGAAGTTGCGCCATCGAGGGAGGCCGCCTCGACGAGCCCTATGGCCGCGTCGTCATAGCCTTCCGCGAGGCGAATGGAGGGGCCGCTCTCGTGGCCGAGGGCCGCGACCTCGACCCCTCCGTCCTGGATCTCGAGGGCAGGAGGGAGGCCCTCCGCTCCTTCCTCTCCGGATGCGGCATAGCCGAGGATCTCGAGTTTCGCGCGGGGGCCTCCGAGGAGCAATCCATTGCGCTAGTCAAGGAGGGCACGCGCCGTCGCCTCGGCGACGAAGGCGAGGGCCTGCGCAGGCTCGTCCTCGTCGCATCGTCCATCCTCTTCCTGCCATGGGGCAGTCTCGTCACGATCGAGGAGCCCGAGGCGGGGCTCGACGCCGCCTTCCAAGCCCGGATGGCCGAGCTCCTCCGGATCCTGGTACGAACGACGGGCGCCAACGTCCTCGCGGAAACGCGAAGCGCGGATTTCGTCTCGGCCCTGGACCCGAAAAGCGGGGACGGAGAAATCCGCGTCATCCAACTTCCGCAGGGCGCCTAAATACTATAGGTTCTGATGTATGGCCGATCCACGTGAAAAGACGCGATCCCTGGAGATCGCACTCCTCCTAGTCGCCAACATAGTCGGCGGCTCCTCCGCGATTATGATCAAGGCATCGACAATCCATCCCGTCCTCCAGGCCTCCTATCGCGTCCTTTTCGCCGGAATCCTTCTCGCCCCCCTGTTTTTCAGGGAGCTTCGGCGCTCGGGTCGCCGACTGTCCCTCCGACTCATAGCGCCCTCCGTCCTTCCCGGCATCGTTTTGGGACTTCACTTCATCACCTGGACCTTCGGTGCGCGGATGACCCTCGCCGGGAACGCGACGGTCATCGTCACCATGGTTCCGGTCGCCATGCCTTTTTTCGTTTTTTTCATGATGCGCGAGCTTCCCCGAAGGGTGGAGATCGTCGGAACCACCGTCGCGATCGGAGGCATCGCGATCATCGCTTCCTTCGATTACCGCTTCGCTCTCGACCACTTCGTCGGCGACCTCATGTGCTTCGTTTCAATGCTTTTTTACGCGTACTATCTCGCGCTGGCGCGTCGCTTCGCGCCGAAGGAGGGAATCTGGCTCTATATCGTGCCCCTCTATCTGACGGGCGGCCTGTTCAGTTTCATCTGCGCTCTGCCCTTCGCCAGCCCCGTGCAGGGCATAACGAATACCGACTTGCTTATGACCTTGGGCCTCGTCCTCGGACCGACCATCGTGGGCCATTCGCTGATGAACCGGGCCATGACGAAGCTCCCGCCACAGATGGTTTCCCTTTTCAACCTTACTCAATTCATCGTCGCCGGCATCCTGGCCTACCTGCTCTTCAGGGAAGTTCCCCGCCCGGAGTTCGCCTTCGCCAGCATTCTCATCGTCGCGGGCGTCGGGATCCCCGTCGTTTTCAAAAAAACATGACCCCGCGAAAGATTTTTACCGGCCTTCATTTTCTGATTACGATATTCTATTATCTTTGTTCCAGGTTCCTGCCTCAGGAGAACTAGATGCGAAGTCGTCCGCTTCTATTCATCGTTCCGTTGATTCTTTTTTCCCTTCTGCCTGCGCCTTGCAGGGCGGAGGACCCTCCCCCCACCAAGCCCAGGAAGATATTGATCGAAGACGGGGAACTCCTCAAATACGGCACCTATATCGGCGGAGAGCGTTACCAGGACGTCAATATCGTGAGCCGTTTCTCGGCGGACCGCAAGACGATCAGGGTCTACGTCGGAAAGCATTTCGTAGGGACGAGCGTTCCCATGCCTCTAAAATATGCCGACTACCAGAGGCAATTCGTGATATCGCTAGAGACCGCATCGATGATCAAGAGTACCGGCGATTATTACAAGGAGTCCCTGGCCATGAAGACGACCGGGGAGGTCGCTTTCGATACCCAGATCGACACTACGAAGAACATCGCCGTCTACGTTTCCAAGATTTGGGACGGCTACGACCTGCGCACGAAGACCACCAGAGTCAAGCTGAAGCCCGGGTATCCGGTATGGGACGCCGCATCCCTCGCCTTCGTCGGCTCCCGCTTCCTCGACCTGTCCGGAAAGGGCATCGTATACGGGGTGTACCCGACCATCGTCAAGGATGCCGTGCCGATCAGCGCGCGATATCTCAAGAAAGAGACCGTCGAGACGCCCCTCGGGAAGTTCGAAACCCTGAAGTACGGGATCGGGATCATCGATCCCTTTCTCGCCCAGCTTCTCGATTCCTATGTGAAAGAGATGAGCATCTGGATAGAGGACGCGCCTCGAGGGCTGGTGATAAAAACCGAGTCGCCCGAGGAGAGCTACATCCTCGAGGAAATCTCCACCTGGAAAGAGTGAAGCCGTGCTCAAGCTGGTACTCCACAACGTGGTCAAGCACAAGCTCCTCTATTCCCTCATCGGCATCGTGGTGGCCCTCCTTTCCTTCTACATCGTCATCGGCCTGAATTCCGTGTTCTCGATTTCGGAGTCGCTCGAGAGAGCCATAGCCGAGAACATGACGGGCGACCTCATCATCGTCTCGCCGAAGGCGGGGAACATCGACATCATCTCCAGAAGCGGGGAGCGGGAGCTCGTGCCCCTGGACGGCTGGCGGGAAGCCCTCGCCTTCGCGCGGGGAAGGGACTACATCGCGGCGGCCGCCCCTCGCCTGCGAGTCCCCGCGATGCTCAGGTCAGAGGACAACTACCTCCCCGTGATCCTGACCGGCATCGACCCCGGACTCGAGGGGGAATTGCTTCCGCGCAGGAAAATGGACGAGGGCGAATGGATATCGGGCGGGGGGCAGATCAACCTCTACTACAGGCATGCCGACTACCTGAGCGCCTCCGTCGGGGACAGCCTCGGCGTCACGGTGACGACAAAGGCAGGCTACGCCCGATTCGATACGCTGCGCCTCGTCGGCAATCTCGACTACGCCGACATCGACTACTACAGCGAATTCGCCTATCACGGCTTCGTGACCCTCGACTATCTCAACGACCTCCTCATGAACGAATCGCCCCTCGTATCCGAGATCCACGTGAGGCTGGGACCGGGAGGGAGCCCTGCCCGGCTCGAAAGGGACATGCGCCGGGCTTTCGGGACGAGTTTCCGTTTCATACTGCCCCGCGACTCCTCCCGACTCGTGCGGGGAATCTACCGGCTCACGCGCTTCATCATCTTCTTCGTCATGGTCATCCTCTTCGCGATGGTCTATCTCTGCAGCTCCTTCATCGTCAACCTTTCCGTCGAGTCCAGAAGCCGCGAGATCGGCATCTATCAGGCGATGGGAGTTCGTCCGTGGAAGATCGGGCTTCTGTTCAGCGGAGAGTTCCTCCTCGTGATGGCGGCCTTCGCCATCGTGGGGGGCTCTCTCGCGGCCTTGGTCATGAGGGGATTGTCCGCGCAGGGCATCACGGCGACCATCGTCCCCCTGCACCTCGTATTCGGACGATCGATCCTCTACATCAGGGACGGCCCGCGCACCTACTTCCTCACCTTTCTGATCCTCCTTCTCGCCTTCGCGGGGAACGCGGCCACGGCCCTGTTCCGCATGGCGAGGCTCCGACCCGCCGAGATAGGGAGGGAGCTGTGATCTACCTGGGAGGCGGAGGATGCTGAAGCTCGTCTTCGAATACGTCCTTCACGGTTTTCGCTCGACGTGGAAGCTCTATATGACAAACATCCTCTCCCTCATGGCGATCCTCCTCCTTTTCGCCTACCTCGACGGGGCGCGCCGGCAGCTCGACCTGCGGAACTCCGTCTTCTCCGGCGAGGTAGTGGTCAGGATGAAGGTGGAGCTGCCGGAGGTGGAATCCACCCTCAAGAGAGGCCTGCCCGGCATCGTCGCCCTGTCTAAGAAAATCCGCGCCCCGGTCACCTATAAGGCTCCAGGAAAGAGCGTCGTGGGCGAGGCCGAGCTTCTGGGCGCCGAGCTAGGTCCGCGCGCCGCCGCTGCCGGCGGCGACGCGCCGCTCGCCTCATGGCTCAACATCATTTCGGGCAGGATGCTGGAAAATGACCAGGAGATGCTCGTCCCGGAATCCCTCCTCGAGGATGCGAACATAAAAGTCGGAGACGCCGTCTCGGTCCAGGGCAGGACATCGGGAAACGAACTCAATTCGGCCATGTTCCGGGTATGCGGCATTTATCGATCGTCCGAGCTCGGCCTCTTCGCGGCGCCGCGTCTGATAGTGAGTTACGAGAGCATGCGCTCCTTCTTCATCCCCGGACCGCAGGACATCGAATACTGCCTCTTCTTTCGCGGCGCCTCGCCTCCCGAATCGGTAAACGCCCTCGTCTCTCGGGCCTTCCACGACCCTGGCAAGCTCAAGGTCAGGTCCGTCGAGTCGGGGAAGGTCTCCGTTTTCGACGTGCTCAATATTTCGGTCCAATTCAACGTGTTCCTGGTGATCGTGGTCTTCGTCGCCATCTTCGTCATGGCGACCGTCATCGTCCTCGTCAACTTCAATATCTTCACCATAGTATTCCACAAGCGGCAGAAGGAGATCGGAACGCTTATGGCCTTCGGCTCGCCCGCGGGCGCGATAGCCCTCGCCCTGATCCTCGAATCGCTGGCCCAGGTCCTGATCTGCACGGCCGTGGCCGCCTCGGCCTGCCTGGCGATATCCCTGGCCGCGAGCCGCTTCAG
This sequence comes from Rectinemataceae bacterium, assembly GCA_049513895.1. Taxonomy (GTDB): domain Bacteria; phylum Spirochaetota; class Spirochaetia; order Treponematales; family Rectinemataceae; genus UBA1306. Next base: position 67,007 of record JBEKVO010000014.1, read on the forward strand.
GATGGGCGGCTCTTTCGAGCTCCTGCTCACCCTGCTTTCCGGAACCGACAGGCTCGACCTGCACGTCACCTTCGCCCACGTGCGCAGTTGCTTCCTCATCATGGCCTCGGCGATGGCGATCGCCCAGGCCCCCGTCGCGCTCCGCGTGCTCGCCGGCAGCCCCGCCGCCTTCCTGGGCGCCAAGAGGTAGGCGGATGCGGCAGCTCGGAATTCCTGTCATTCTGCTCGCATCGTTTCTCGCCCATGGCCAAGCCGGCTGCGAGGGGCTTCCGGGCCCCGGCGATCGAATCCTCGAGAAGTCTGACGCCGTCCTCGTCACGGCGGGCTCCTCCTTCGAGATGGTCCTGAAGGTGGCGATCGCCGGCGGCGGCACCCTCGAATATCGGCTCAGGAATTATATTAAGGACCTGGAAGTCCAGCGCGCGCTTTTCCAGGAACCGGATTTCGACCGAGGAGACAGCGCCATCAGGAAAGGCGGCACGGCATATTTTAAATACCGTGCGTGGCCGAAATACGACAGGATGAACGCGAAGTCGAGCTTTCTGGATTCCTCCTTCACCTGGGAGGAAGCCCTCTGTCCCGGACTGTCGCGAGCGTACGAAGTCGCCGGCCTCGCCTGGGACGAGGTTCAGGGCGAAAGACTGCTGCGCTACGAGCTGAGGCCGGTCCTGCCGGGCGCCTACCGCAGGGTCGACCTGTGGCTCAGGCCCGGCAGCCTCCAGACGGTGCGGCGAGTCTATTACACGCCCTCGGGACAGCCATGGAAATCGGCGGAATTCGGCGATTACGTCATGGCGGGCGGCCTCGCCTCGAGCTGGGGAATGACCATGGTGGACGAGTTCACGAAGGCATCGGCCTCGATGGCGGTAGGCGATCGGCGGACGGAGAGGATGCTCGATTCTTTTTTCGAGCCTACGAACCAGGTCAAGGAGAAATGAATTGATCCAAGCCAGAGGCGTGGTCAAGTCGTACCGGCTCGGCGCGGTGTCCATCGACGCCCTCCGCGGCGTGGACATCGACGTAGAGAAGGGCGAGATGATGGCCATTACGGGCGTGTCGGGGAGCGGCAAGTCGACCCTCCTCAATCTGATCGGCGGGATGGACAGGCCGGATGCGGGGAGCATAGAGGTCGACGGCGAGGACATCGCCCATTATTCCAACTCGCGCCTGACCGGCTTTCGCGCCGAGAAGATCGGGTTTATCTTCCAGAATTTCAACCTGATATCCGTGCTCAACGTGTACGACAACATCGTCGTGCCCATGAAGCTCAAGGGCCAGCGTTACGAAAAAACCAAGGTCATGGAGATCATAGACCGGGTGGGCCTGACCCGCTTCGTGAAGCACAGGCCAGACGAGCTCTCGGGCGGGCAGCGCCAGAGAGTCGCGATAGCGAGGTCCCTCGTTCACAATCCGCCCTATATCCTGGCGGACGAGATCACCGCCAACCTCGACACGAGCACTGCGACGAGCATCATCGGCCTCCTCAAGGAGCTGAACGGCGATTTCGGGGTGACGATCGTGTTCGCCTCGCACGACCAGCGCATCCTCGACATCATCGAGCGCAAAGTCATGCTCGAGGACGGGGCCTTGATCTCGTGAAAAGGCCGGCCCCGAGACGACCCGCCCTTCGCGCCGCCTGCGCCCTCATTTTTACGGCGGGGGCCGCCGCGTCCCTGTCGGCCTGGGAGCCGCCGGTGGAGCCGCCGCGCGTGCAGCAGAGTTTCCTGACGGCTCTGTACGCTCCCTCCTTCAGTCTCTTCTCGAAGTCGACCTACCCCCTGAACGACAATTTCAGGATAGACGGGAGCTGGGTCAATCTCTTCCCGAAAGGCGACAATCTCAACTTCTACTTCGGCGTCGTCCACTCGATAACGGAGCTGCCCCTGTTTCCCCCGGGCACCTCGGAGACGGAGGGCTACAACCTGACGCAGCAGGCCGGCGACGCCGTCTACGGCAAGTTCACCTATGCCTTCTGGGACTATTTCCAATTCAACGGAGGCGTCGAGTACCTTCAGAACCGGAACGTCGCCCGTATCGCCGGCTACGAGGATTACGATTTCAACCGGCTCAGCTTCTCGGAGGCCTTGAGTTGGGATCTGCGCTACTCCTCCATCGAGAAATATTACAAAGGGAAGGTCTTCCTTTTCCCCGAGGAGGGCTTCCGCCTCTCCGCCGGCCTCCGCGAGCGGGAGTTCTTTCCCGCCGGCGAATCGCTGACGGCCGGCGCGGGCCCCTCCTGGTCGCCGCAGGCCTTCGGCGATGCCGAGTACCTGATCCACCCCGATCGTCTGTGGGTGATCGCTCTCAGCGGTTCGGGCGAGGCCAACCTCGCCGCGGGATTTCCCCGGGTCCAGGCGGCGACCTCCAATGTGCTGGGCGCTCTGGAGACCGCCGGGGACTACGCCCTCGACGCGAGCGTCGAGCTTCGCTTCCTGCGCCCGAACGGCCTTTTCTGGGAATCGCCGGAATTTTGGTACGTCAGCAGCTTCCTCTTCAAATTCTCGCCCGGGTTTATCCTGGGCTACGATGCCGGAACGACCGGGCGCTACCAGGATGGAAGCAGGATATTCCAGCAATCGTTCTACGCGAGCCCCATGGTGGCCATACGGATGAACGGCGACCTTATCACCGTGCTGAGGGCGGATTTCGCCGTCGCGAGCAGCGGAATCTATACATTGGTGTTGTCGGTCACTTTCAGGACCGTCGATGAAGGCAAAACGACGCCTCTTTTACAGGGCGGGATACATTAGATGAGAAGCATCCCGCTCTTGCTCCTGTTGCTGTTCTGCGTACCCACGGAAACTCGGGCCTATGACGCCGCCTCGCTTGCGGCAGACTCCGCAGCCTTCCTGGATGCCGAGAACCTCATGCACTGGAACCTTTCGACCGCGACGGCCGCCTTACGAAAATCCCAGCCCCTCATGATACCCGGGGAAACCGTATCTCTGAGCGGCGACCTCTCGCTGGGCACGATTCTCGCGCCGGCCTATGCGTACCGGGGACCCCTTGCGGCGAATGGGCCCTTCGCGACTCTCATCGATCCGAACGGGGGCGCGGCCGCGGCCGTCCAGACCCTGTCGGCGGGAGGCGCCATCGCCTTCCCCGGAGGTTTCGGTCTGACTCTCAACGCATCCTATCTCCCGCCGCTCAATCTGGACGGAGCGGAGAAGTCCCTTTTCCGTATCGGGGCGAGCGGCTATTGGCGCCTCCTCCCCGAGAGATTCTACTCCATCGGAGTCCTCGTCGGCGGCGGCGCCACGTATATCCGCGGGACCGAAAATCGCGCGATCACGACGAATTTCGTCGACGCATCGGCGCCTCGAACGCTAGCCCGAACTTCGACAGGCCAACATTCGTAAATTCATGTGGCATTGTGATATGGCCCGAAGCGAGCTACGTCCCTCTGCCTACATGAAGGTCCCTGGCCCCCAAGTCGAGGAGTTCGAAGG
>JBEKVO010000015.1:0-69319 GCA_049513895.1 Rectinemataceae bacterium
AGGCCTTCGAACTCCTCGACTTGGGGGCCAGGGACCTTCATGTAGGCAGAGGGACGTAGCTCGCTTCGGGCCATATCACAATGCCACATGAATTTACGAATGTTGGCCTGTCGAAGTTCGGCTTAAGCGTTTCATCGGCCGGAACCATCACCGCGGCTATAGTTTCAATTGCTGAGGCATTTATCCACTCTTGGCGGTTCCGTGGAGTCTGGCACATGCGGTAAGGAGCAACTTTTATAGGAAGACTCAAGGTTTACGGTAATCTTCCAAGCTATTGATCTCTTGGCAATACAATGAACGACCTCGTAGCGAGCTGCGGGGTATGAGTCCCTCTTCCGAATCAGAACAGGCCCATTCGCACATAATCCTTTTCATCGACGGGGAAGTGGTCTCCATCCTTCCACCCCTCTCCTTTCAGATCAGATACGATATGAAGCCTGGCGGCTTCTCCGGCCTTGGGACCGAAAAACTCGACTATTTCTCGGATTCCTTCTTCATGATGGCGGACTCTCCGGTGTTTCATCCCGTATTTGTCGGAACCGGCGAATTCATCGAGCCATCGGTGAACTTCGGGGAAAGGCGCCCCGAGTTTCTGTTCGCACTCGAGACAATGTTCCTCTAATTTCATCCCATGTCTCCAACCAAAAGTCTTGCGAAGCCCTTTCCCCGCGACTTACTGCTGAGAAGGATTATCGTTCTCTGAGCCATCATAGTTAGGCATGAGAGAATTCAATTCGTCGGAGTCGTAGAGCATGGAAACCAGCTCCAGGAATATCCCGGTTGTAGTACCTACGCTTTCCGGTGAGCCATCGAACGATACCTCAGTTGACTTGCCTGAATTGAGGTTTTTTACAGCGACGGAGAAGATGGCGTTTTGCTTGGTCGCCTGACTGTACTGGATTGCTACGGATATCTTTGTTTGTATGTCGTGTTTGCTCATGATCGACAAACTGAAGGTTACGATGTTCCCCTTGAGAGTGTAGCCCTCGAGTCTGCCTGTTAAAAGGGTGCCGTCCATCTGCTCGGTTGTTTTGAACTTAGCCTTTCTGAATAACAGATCAGGAGTCAAGTCCGCGGGATAGCCGCCATAGCTCGCGGTAAAGGCAATGGGTGCGGTCCAGAATGCTTCCGGGATTTTGGCCTGTGACCAGGATGCTGCCGACGCGAGAAGTGTGAAGAGCGCTACCAACGTTACTTTCTTGATCAGGTTCATGCGAGTACCTCCGCTTTACAAACATGTGCTAAGGGTACTATGGACCTGTGACGGATTCGGACACGGGTTGGATTTTTTTTCATATTGTTCTGTCAAATTGTGATATACTTTTTGTATTTATTAGGAGGAAAACTAGAATGCCTAGCTCAGTCCGTGTCCCTGGAATCCGATTATTTGAAGGTTTGCTGAACAAAGAGAATGATTGGACACAGTTGCTCTGCAACCTGATGGAGTTCGTTGATTTCCGAGATGCCGTGCACGATCTAATCGAACAGGCAATTCAGATGCGTGAAACAGGATATCGTCTCCCAAAGTTCAGCCCTTCAACAGAGATATCTCTTCGAACTGGCTCCCGTGATACAGGTTATCCAGATATTGTAATCGAGAATGAGGAACTTTATTTGCTTATTGAGTGCAAGATCAATAATGTGAGTTTACAGCCTAAACAAGAGAAGGCATATGAGGATTATTTTAAAGAAAACGCGGGCACAAAAAAAAGAGCGTTTCTTTTTCTTGTCCCGGACAATTACCAAGGTGGCGATACAAAGGCAATAATAACTAAGGCTAAAGGTAGAGAAATCGCAGGTGGCGTTTTACATTGGAGCGATCTGATCACCGTTTTTGAGCAGCCAAAGCTTTTGCCCTCAACCAATCCAGCATATGCAGGTTTTTATGAAAAACTCTGCTCTAGGTTTAGACCAGTTCAATTTTATAAGGAGGAAATCGAAGTGTTGTACAAGAAAAAAACTGGAAAGGCCGTCAACAAGCTTTTTACTCTCATTGCAGAACTTCATGAAGCAATCAACACAGATGATTCGCTGAGCTCGTGGCAGAAAAGCAAAATAGATGGAAAGCCGGATAATGAATATGGGTTCTATCTGCGACGAAATAGGCCTAAACGTGAGGTATGGGTGGGAATGTGGATGCATTATTGGCAGGAACTCGCAGGGGAAGAGGCCTATCCTTTTTGCATTTCGATCAACACAGAAATTGCAAAACAGGTTGTTGTTAAATTGGAGAAGGTAAATGGCTTAAAACGGATTAAAGACCCTGATGTCGACGATGTTAATATCGCATGGGCATTTGAAGGTGAAATTCTTTTTTCCTTAAAAAATTCTGTAGAGGCCGTCCTCGAAATTGTCCGCGAAGTCTTAAAAATAATCGATAGCAATTCTAAAAAATAAGAAGAACTCTCCACTCCTCCGATGAAAGAGCAGCGGAGAAGTTCAGAGTTTTTTCAAGGAAGGTATTGTTGTGTCTGGGATGCAAAGTTCATGTACCACTCCTTGATCCAAGTCCTTTCCGCGGCTCGCCTCCTTGCGCGACCGCAGGGTGTGGGCATTGCTGAGGTGCAAGACAAACTCAGCATCTCACGACGAAGCGTATACCGCCTCCTCGAGGCGCTCGACGAGCTTGGCTACCCCTATTACAACAAGAACGAGGGGCAGCGCGAGAGTTGTTTCAAACTCGTCGAGAGAGGCGAGAATCTCAGGTGGTGGCTTCCTCCGCCCTCGCTCTCCTTCGATCTCGAAGACAGGGTCGTTCTCGATTATCTTTTCGCGTCAAACGAGGTATCTCAGGGGCTCGAGGAGCCGATAGCAAGACTCCGCAAGAAGCTCGCCCTTATTGGCGCTTCTGTGGGGTACTCCCTCGAACCGAAGATGTCTGGGGCCGGTGGCAATGCGAAGGACAGGAAGGTGCTTCGCCGGGCCGATGTTGTCGGCAAACATATTGGCGAGGCCGGCCGAGCGGCTCTTACCATCCTTTTCGAAGCCGCGGAAAAAAGAAGAGTATGCGTGGTGTCCTACGCAGCGATGGAGACGGGCGAGGTGAAAACCTACCGTATCCATCCGCTCACGCTTTTCGACAGCGACGGCGGTCTCTATGTATTCGTCGAGGTTCCTCGATTCGGCTCGATCCGGATCCTAGCCGTCGAACGCATTCACGAAATAGAAGCCACTGACGACTATTTTAGCCCACCCAAGGGCTTCGATGCCGAAAAACGTCTTTCCGATCCCTTCGGTATTATTCTCGACGCAGCATTCAAGGCACGGATACGGTTTTCCGAGGAACAGGCTCCTTATATAGCGGAGCGAGATTGGCAGGGACTTTCGACCTTGGCGACCGAAGCCGATGGAAGCCTCATCTTCGAAATCGAGACGGCATCGGCCTTCGGACTCAAGCGCTGGGTGATGAGCTTCGGCCCCGATGCGGAAGTTCTCGAGCCTGACTGGCTACGGGAGGAGGTGAAGACCGAACTCTCCAAAGCCATTGCCACCTATTCCTCATGATGGAAGTGCATGGCCAAGCCTGAGTGATCATTCCTTTTTCTCTTGCTCCTTGCCAAAACCGATAATTATCTCATATGGGGTCGTCATCGTCTTTCGTGCTTTTTTGTTTCTTTGCTTCTCTGTATATGAATCATGAATATTCCTAAAAATATTCCTGATTCTCTTTCTTTCCTTGAACATGTCTGACAACATTACATCGCAATATGTCCACTGCTTCAAATAATCCGTATTATCATTATTTGATAACTTTTTTGTTAATGCCGTTAAGGTTATCAAGTATCCATCATCATAGTCTTGTAATAAAGTCCCTCCGCCAGTGCATCCGACTAAATACTTCCTTTTTGTTGGCACATGTGTGATTTCATCTCCAATTTTCAGTCCAATTTTATCAAAGGTAAATCGCATTAACCCCTCCCATATCAAATTGTACCTATACAACAAAAAAGGATACAACCCATTTGTGACAGTTCTGGTCACAGAATCGAAGATTCTCCGTGGTATTCATCAAATTCGTAGCCCGTGGCAGGGAAAGGTTGATGATAGTAGGAGATGATAAGAGGTTTATGGTTTGGCTGGAACCAGTTCCGGTGATAGACGACATAGCGAAAGGTCCGCAATTCATAGGAAACGCGGCCACGAGGAACCGCAGCATAGTAGTCACGAAGAGCATTTACAAAGCCCGTATAGCATAGGAAGTCAATTTTTTAAGGCGTTCCCACTCTGAAAAGTGACCAACAGTTGGAATAATCCAATCGCCTTGGACTCCGCTTTCATGAAGCTATAAAATTTCAATTTAGCGTTTCGTAATATCGGTATCAGTTAATCTATCAGTGATCCAGTCGTTTATCATTTTTCTTTGTTGTTCAACAGGCAAATTGAAATACTTTGCTTCGTCTAGATTGAAGACAAAATGTAATTCTCCCCATTGTATTCCCTTTTCACTTGTTCTAACAAAATCCTTCTTATTTTGGATCAAGATATTTTGGGCAATTTTAATATCGTCGACGATGAATATTAACAAATCAATTGAGCCAGTATATGTGGTGCCTACATAAACAAGCCTTTCATTGGTTTTTGACCTAAGGGAATAGCCAATCCCTCCAGGGAGCATATGACTACTAGGTTTCTTTGAAACCTTGGTATCGGAATTTGCTACAACCACTTGAAGTACATCATGGATTTGCTCATGCAATTCATGAATGCTCTGCATATAGCGAAACATATCATCCTCATTTCGGAAGTTTTTGCGGAAGTTGTTGCGATCCATATTATCCCCCTCCAAAACCAATCGATGCCTCACATCGACCAATAGATTATCACCTGTATGTGACGTATTCGGTCACGAGAAATGCGATTTGTCGTGTCGTAGGTTCTGACATCCCCCATGGTCGATCTTGCGAGGCTGAATGGCAAATCGATCATCTATTTGCTATATTGTCCAAATCAGCAACGGCAGTATAGAATTCCCCCCATGGCGCGTTCAGAGACACATGATGATTCGGTAGTGAGATAACCATGCTGTCTCTTCGAGGCACCGTCGGTTACGCGAGGCCCATCGGCCTCGCCCTATCCAGGCCGAGATTCTACCTGCCCGTCCTCCGCCTGGCCACAGAGGCTTTTCGCTCCTTCTTCTTTCCCCAATTCGAGAATGCCTTGCTCCATCGACGCCCGGTAGTCAATGTCGACCATCCCCTGGATGCGACTATCCCCTTCGATCCGCGGTACATAAAAAAATACCTCGAGTTCGTAAAGCTATGGATGGCTTCCTTCTATAATGTCTGGCGGCTGTACGGCGACCGGGCCCTGCCCGAGATGGCGGCTTTTCTCGGCGCGATACGACGGCTCTATGCCGAGGCGGGAAGTGTCTATCGAATAGTCCATACGACCACGACGAGGCCGGCGAAGAATTACAACCTGCGCTTCGCCCTCATCCATGCGGTCGACCCCCACCTGAACTGCATTCCCAGCCTGCACGTCCTCCTCGTTGTTGCCAATTGGTTGCTGGTCGCCGGCATCGTGGGAAGGCTGGGCGAGGACAGGGCCCGCGGCTTCGACGCAGACGATGTCGAGCGATGGGTACATAGCCTGCGGGGCGAGGCGATAGCGATCACCGAGAGCGTCCTCTTCGTCAAGCAGCACAGCGTGAATTGCATCGGCGCATCGCTGTATTACCTCGGGCGCCGCTACCCCGGCTTCGGAGACGCGGAAGCCGATGCCCTTGTCCGCGACCTATTCGCGGCCAAGGACAAAGCCCTCTCGAGCGCAGACGCGCTTCGCGGCATCATCCTCGATGCCCGCGCGTCCATGGATCGATCCTACGACCTTCGCCCCGAAATGGGCTGGAGACAACCCATCCTGGAATTCATCGACGGCTTCTCCCGCTAGACAACCGCGGGTCTGGAGTCGGATACTCGCTTTCGTGTTCCATACAGGGAAACGCGGGCCATTTTTAATTCCGCTATTATTACTGCTTTTTGTCGCCCCGAGTCTCGCGAGGGCGGTAGTCCCGGTCGAAGCCCATATTTCGGCCGAGGCATTTTCCATAAAGCCAGGCGAGGTTTTTACGGTGGACCTCCTCCTCGACGTGAGGCCTGGTTGGCATGTGTACGGACCTCTCACCACCGGAGGTTCCACGGGGACGGGCCTCCCTACGACCGTCGTCTGGGAGCTTCCCCAGGGTTTCTCGGCCCTTCCCCTGGAATGGCCTAAAGCTGAGCGCTTTTCGTTCGGCAGCATCGACTCGGAGGGTTACTCCGGAAAGCTTCTCCTTCGCGCCCGCATTCTCGCCCCCAATACGATCGAGATCGGCGAAAGCGTTTCGATGAAAGTCAGGGTGGAGTGGCTCGCCTGCAGGGTCGAATGCATGCCCGGTGGTGCGAGCTTGAAGCTCAGCCTTCCGGTCGCGGCCGCTGCGGGCCCGATCGCGCCTGGGCCGAGAGGGATGGGGCTCGCCCTCGCGCTCGTATTGGCCTTCGCCGGCGGCCTCATCCTCAACCTCATGCCCTGCGTCCTGCCGGTGCTCTCGCTCAAGGCCCTGTCTCTCGCGAAACGCTCGAGCGGACATCAGCTCGCACGCGACCACCCGCTCGCACGCGAGCGTCCGTTCGCGACGGGCCTGTACTTCACGGCGGGAGTCCTCGTCTCGTTCTGGCTTTTCGCGGGAATCCTATTAGCCATACGCGCAGGCGGCCGCGCATATGGCTGGGGTTTTCAGCTCCAGAACCCCGCCTTTGTCGTGGCGGCCGCGACAGTATTCTTCCTTGTCGGATTGAATCTTTTCGGCGTATTCGAGGTCGGCGTCTCGCTCACGCGCCTTGGCTCGATCCAGCCGGACCCGAAGGCCGGAGGCCGGGGCGCGGCGCTTTCCTCCTTCCTGAGCGGCCTGTTCGCCACGGCGGTCGCCACTCCCTGCACGGCCCCATTTATGGGCGCGGCGGTCGGCTATGCGCTGTCGCACAACGCGGCGGTCGCCCTCGGCGTATTTACCGCCCTCGGCCTCGGAATGGCGGCCCCCATGCTGGCCCTGTCCGCCGTTCCCGGCCTCGCGCGGCTCCTGCCCAAGCCGGGGGCGTGGATGGTCACCTTCCGCCAGGTCCTCGGCTTTCCAATGATGGCGGCGGTAGTGTGGATGGCCTTCGTACTTGCGGGCCTAAGCGGAGCCTCCGCGATGGTCTCCCTTCTCGAGGGCCTCCTCGCTGCGGGCATGGGCGCCTGGGCCTGGGGAACGTGGGGCCGCTTCGATAGGCCAGTCCGCGGACGGATCGCCGCGGCGGTTTTGGCTCTCGCCCTCGTCGTCGGAGGGGCCTACTGGTCCATTCGGAGCGCCGGCGCCAGCGGCCAGGGTCGCTCCGGAACGGAACCACGTTCCGCTTCCATAGGTGCCGCGGCTAAGGCGCCAGTCGACGCTTTCTGGCGGCCGTGGAGCGAGGACGCGTTAGCCGGCTTACGAAGAAGGGGCGTGCCTGTCTTCGTGGACTTCACGGCGGACTGGTGCCTGAGCTGCCAGGTCAACGAGGCCGTCGCTCTCGATGACGGAGCGATGCGCGTCCGTTTCGCCGAGCTGGGCATAGTCGCTCTCAAGGCGGATTGGACAAGGCAGGACGAGGCGATAGGGCGGGCCTTGGCCGAGCTCGGCCGGGCGAGCGTTCCGCTTTACGCGCTCTACGTTCCAGGCGCCGAGGCCCCCATTATCCTGCCCGAGATCCTGACGCCTGTGATCGCGCTACGCTATCTAAACGAGAATGTCGCTCCGAAACGCTAGTATTCATATAATATTTCGCCGTGCCCACCGTGTGAAATTCCTATTTCTTCTTCCCGGCTAACGCGGCGGCGAGGACAGGCTCGAGCGATTCCCCGCGTAGCGAGTCTCCGGAAGCCAGTATCGCGCCGGTATCCCCATCGACCAGGAAGGCCCTGGGTATCGAATCGATCCCGTAGAATCGGGCTATGCGGGCTTGCCAGAATTTCCCGTCATAGATCTGGCGCCAGGTCATCCCGTATTTCTTCATGAATCCCCGTACGCGGTCCAGGCCGTTCGCCTGGTCGAGCGAGACCCCGAGGATATCGAAACCCTTGTCGTGGTACTTGTTATAGACCGCCACGATTCCGGGCACTTCGGCCACGCAGGGGGGGCACCACGTCGCCCAAAAATCGAGCATCACCACGCGACCCTTGAAATCCGAGGGGAAGGATACCGGCTCGGCTTCGATATCGACTGCCTTGAACGAGGAGGCCGTGCGCGTCGACGCCTGAGCCGCTGCGGCGATGGGCGACGATGGGAATAGGCCAACAATGACGAAAGCGCCAAGGGCGAGTTTCGACGGTATTCGGTGCTTCATGTCATTAATTTAATGGTTAGCGGCCATTGAGGACAAGATTAAAAAGCTTAAGGTCAATGTCCCCTTACCGCAACTCTTCGACCGCTTGCGCGAGAGGCAGGACTTCTACGCTCTCGCGGAGCTTATAACGAGTCCCGGCCGGAACTATGACATATAAAGAATCGAGCGAGAGGTCGCTCATCGCTATGCCCATCGACCTCGTGAATGTAGGCGCGTCGGCGTACTTGAATTCGCAACCTATCCGCTTGCCGCCGCGCGTATAGAAAAGATCCAGCTCTGCGTCTCCGTGAGTCGCCCAGAAGTAGAGATCGCGGCCGTCCGAGCCGAGAGCCTTGCGTATTTCCTCCAAGGCGAAGCCTTCCCAGGAAGCGCCGAGCCTGGGATGAGACTCGAGGTCGGCCAAAGAGTTAATCCCCTGGAAAAAGTGGTATAGGCCGGAATCGTAGAAGAAAAGCTTTGGATTTTTCAGGGTTCTTTTGCCGGCGTACTCGAACCAGGGTTGCTGAGTTCTCACGATCGAGATCCCTTCAAGAATCGCTATCCAGCGGCGGAGGGTCGTGTCGCTTGCGCCGAGTGTACGGCCTATTTCGGCGTAATTGACGATTTGTCCGTGATAGTGGCTGAGGAGAGTCCAGAAGCGGCGAATCTCGCCCGGAGGAAGCGCGAGACCAAGGGATGGCAGATCGCGTTCCCACAGGGAGCGGGCGAAATCGCTCCTCCAGGCCAGGCTTGTCGAGTCGTCGTCCGCGAGAAAGGAGCGGGGGAAACCGCCACGGAGCCACAGGCGCTCCTGCGGGTCGATGCCGGGATCGTCCACCCGGAAACCGCCAAGATCGATAAAAGCCACCCTTCCCGCGAGCGACTCTGAAATACCCCTCACGATCTCGGGTCGAGCGCTTCCGAGCACTAAAAACCGGCGGCCAGGCCTATCCTCCCTATCCGCGAGAACACGTAAGATCGGGAAGATTTGCGGCATTCGCTGTATCTCGTCGATCATCACCAGTCCATCCAGCCGCTCGAGTGCCAGCATCGGGTTCGTCAATCGCTGGCTATCCCTCGGGTCCTCGAGATCGAAGAAATGGGCCGGATTGAATGATCGAGCCATCGTAGTTTTACCTACCTGGCGTGGTCCCAGGAGAGCGCAAATTTTGTTCGATTGAAGGGCTGCCGATATGCGCCTTTTATCTTTATCTCTTTGGATCATGGAATGAGTCTAGATCTAAACCATGAAATATCAACATAAAAAGTCGATATTTCATGGTTTATGGTCTTTTGGCACCGGAACCACGAGCATCGCCCCCTGCCAGGCCTGGGCGACGCCGAAGGCGACGCAGCCGTCGAGGCTCGCGTCGAGGCCGATCCGCCTGTGGCTGGACAGCACGATGAGGTCGCCTTCCTCGGCCTCGGCGACGATGGCCTTTGCCGGTCTGCCGCGTATGACGCGCCAGTCGACCTTCAAGCCTTTGGCGGCGAGGCGCCCGGCGATATCGGCGAGGTAGCGCTCCTCGCCCTCGGCGGCGTACTCGAGGGAGGCGCCGCTCAGGGCGGGGGCGAGGAGCGCGAAGGCTGTGCCGGGGCCGCCCGCGTCGGCGGCGTTGCGGGGCACGACGGCGAGGAGACGGAGGTTTAGGCCGAAGGCCGATGCGAGGGCCTCGGCGGCGGGCAGGGCGGCCTCATGCTCGCTTCGACCGTCGAGGGGAACGAGAAGCCGCCGCGACGCGAAGACCGTCGGCGCCGGGACTACCGCCGCGCCGCTCCGGTCGAGTGCCGAGCTCTGAACCGGCCTGGGCACGAGAAGGACGGCCGCTCCGCCCGAGGCCGCCACCTTGAGGGGCAGGGAGCCGGAGAGGGCCTCCGAGAGGCCGTGCTTTCCGTGGGCGGCCATCACGGCGAGGTCGTTGCCGAACTCAGCCTCGTGGGCGGCCACGGAGGCCGCGACGCCTCGGGTGTCGCCGGGTTCCCGAGCGCCGGAATCGTGCACGTGGGCGACCGCATGGAGGCCCTCGGCCTGAATGCGGGCGACGATGGGCGCCAGATAGCCTTCGGCCTCGATGACCGTCGCGAGATGGCGCTCGCCGTGGATGGCCTTGGGCGGCCTCGCCTCGATGACGTGGAGCAATACGAGGGAGGAGCCGAGTCGGCGCGCGAGCTCCTCGGCCGCGGGAAGGGCCGTCTCCGAGCTGGCCGAGCCGTCGAGGGTGACGATTATCCGTTCGAACACCTTGCTTCCTCCTCGGCCGAGCGCATTAGTCGGTTACTGATGCGCTTGGCCATGCAGTTTCCCCTGCTTTCTTCGTCAAGTAAACGTGGCGACAATGAGATAGACATTGATGACGCTTATCAGAAGGGCCACGATGCCGAGGGCGATGTTGGAGACGCGGCTGTTCACGAGTTCTCCCATGATCTTCCTGTCCGCGGTGAAACGGAGGAGGGAAAAGACGGTTACGGGAAGGCCGAAGCTCAGGAGTACCTGGCTCAGTACGAGGACCCGCGTAGGCTCGAGCCCGGCGAAGATCACCGCGAGGGAGGGAAGCAGGGTTACGAGGCGCCTCGCCCAGACGGGGATGTGCTTGTGGATGAAGCCTTCCATGATGATCTGGCCGGCGCTGGTACCCACGGCCGAAGACGAGAGTCCCGATGCCAGAAGAGATATTCCGAAAATATAGCTCGCCGCGTTGCCGAGGAGGGGCTGAAGGGTGACGTAGGCCTTGTCGAGCGTGGCGATGTCGGAGTAACCGGTCTTGTGGAAGGCGGCGGCGGCCATCACGAGCATCGCGGCGTTGACGAAGCTCGCGATGCCCATCGCGATGAACACGTCGATGAGCTCGAAGCGGAAGAGTCGTCGCAGGCCCTTGCCCTCGCTGGGCCTGATCCTGTTCTGAGTGAGGGCCGAGTGGAGGAAGATGGCGTGGGGCATCACCGTCGCGCCGAGTATGCCGACGGCGAGCAGCACTCCTTCCTTGCCGGGGAGGCTCGGCCTCGCGAGGGCTGCGCCCATGGCGGGCCAGTCGGGCCTGGCGATGAGGCTCTCGAGGAGGTAGGAAAGGGCGACTATCGCGACGAAGGCGGTGATCACCGCCTCGAGGGGACGGAAGCCGTAACGCTCGAGGCCGAGGATGAGGAAGGTGGCCGCCGCCGTTATGAGGCCTCCCGCCCACAGGGGCAGGCCGAAGAGGAGCTGAATGCCCACGGCCGCGCCCAGGAACTCCGCGA
This sequence comes from Rectinemataceae bacterium, assembly GCA_049513895.1. Taxonomy (GTDB): domain Bacteria; phylum Spirochaetota; class Spirochaetia; order Treponematales; family Rectinemataceae; genus UBA1306. The sequence goes on from JBEKVO010000015.1 coordinate 11,556, forward strand.
GGTCGGTGGCCATCGCGACGATCTCCATCATGGCCCAGAGCGCCCAGTTGGCCCATTCGGGATAACTGGCCCGGCAGTGCTGGGCGAGGTTCTTGCCCGTCGCGATGCCGAGCTTGGCCGCCATGGCCTGGACGAGCATGGCAATGATGTTGCTCGCGAAAATTACCCAAAGTAGGGTATAGCCGAACTGGGCGCCCGCCTGGATGTTCGTCGCGTAGTTGCCGGGATCGATGTAGGCTACGCTCGCGATAAAGGCCGGGCCGAGGAAGGGCAGGAGGCGCTTGAGCAGGCTCCCCTTGGACTTCCCCTCGAGTACGGAACGAGCGCTCTCGGCCGTGCGCTCGCTGATGCCGGTTTCGCCCACCGCGAACCTCCGTCGGGCTTTATTCATGCTTCCCTTGAAAGTACTATAAGCGACGAGGAGCCGCGACTCAAGCCGATGGCCACGGAGAAAACGAGGTCTGGTCGGATTGCCCAAGATCGACCTCAGGTGCTAGACTGATCGAAACGCGACCTTTCCAAGGAGAACTCCATGGTAATACTCACCCTCAATTGCGGATCCTCCTCCGTAAAATATCAGGTCTACGACTGGGAAAAGAAGGACGTGCTCGCCACCGGCCTGGTGGAGCGAGTCACCATCGGCGGCTCTTCGATCACCCAAAAGGCGAAGGGAAAGGCCGACTACGTGGTCGAGCACGAGTGCCCGACGCATACGGTCGCCATAGAGCTCATCCTGAACACCCTGGTCAACCACGATCACGGCGTAATAAAGGATATGTCGACGATAAAGGCAGTCGGCCATCGCGTCGTGCATGGAGGAGACAGGTTCGCCCGGTCGGTGCTCATAGACAAGACCTTCCTCGCGACCTGCACGGAGCTGACCGACCTCGCCCCTCTCCACAATCCCGCCAACCTCATGGGCATCGAGGCTGCCCAGGCGGTCCTGCCCAAGGTTCCGCACTGCGCCATCATGGATACCGCCTGGCATCAGACGATGCCCGACTTCGCCTATAGTTACGCCATTCCGCGCGAGTGGCAGGACAAGTTCGCCGTTCGCCGCTACGGTTTCCACGGGACGAGCTTCCTCTACAACGCCAAGCGCGCCGCAGTTCTCCTCGGCCAGGATCCCTTTCAGACCAACCTCGTCATCGCGCACATCGGCAACGGCGCCTCGATCAACGCGGTCAAGGACGGCCTCTCCTTCGATACTTCTATGGGCATGACCCCTCTCGAGGGTCTGGTGATGGGTACGCGCTCCGGGGACGTGGACCCGAGCATCGCCTTCCACATGATGCGCAAGGCCGGCCTCGACGCGTCCGCGGTGGAGAAGGCGCTGAACAAGGAATCGGGAATCCTGGGCATAACCGGCAAGTGGGCCGACCGCCGCGACGTCGAGAAGGCCGCCGAGAAGGGCGAAAAGCCGGCGATCCTCGCGCAGAACATGGAGTCCTACCGGATCAAGAAGTACATCGGCGCCTATTCCGCTGCCCTCGGCCGCGTCGATGCCCTCGTGTTCACCGCCGGCGTCGGCGAGATGGCCCCCACGATCCGCCGCCTCGCCACGGCGGGCCTCGAGAACATCGGCATCGTCGTCGACGAGAAGAAGAACGAGCTTGCCAAGTGCCGAAACGCCGAGCTCGACATCACGGGAGCCGGATCCAAGGTGAAGGTATTCGTCATCCCCACCGACGAGGAACTCGTGATGACCGAGGACGCCTACGCCCTCATGGCCGGCACTTATAAGGAACACACGAAGTACCGCTACTTCTTCCAGGACAATGGCTACGTCAACAAGGCGCGGGACGAGGGCCTCGTCAGAGATTTGGAGAAGAGGCCTTATCTTAAAGAGCTGATAGCCCAGGTCCCATACTAATACTTTCAATGGTAGTGCGACACGCCGAGCGTGTCGCGAAATCAAGGAAAGTATTCGTGCAAAGGCCTCCAGGCGCTAAAAAATGGCCTATGCCATTTTCAGCGCCTGCTGGTCCTTTTGCCGTACTACATACGAAGGCCTTGTAAGTGTTCAGCGGCGATGGACCGCAACGGAGGTGGCTTGGTGATTCTTATCGTGCATATCCGGGTCTTAAAAGACAGAGTCGAGGAGTTCGTCGCCGCGACTCGCGAGAACGCGGCCTTTAGCCGCAAGGAGCCGGGAATCTCGCGCTTCGAGCTCCTTCAGGACCAGGCGGAGCCCTGCCGCTTCGTCCTCGTCGAGGGCTACCGCGACGCCGAAGCCCAGGCCAGGCACAAGGAGACCCCTCATTATCTCAAATGGAAGGATCTGGCCGACGCTTTGATGGCCGAGCCCAGGACGCGCACTCTCTATTCCGAGCTCGATCCTTGAAGTTCGAATTCGCCGCGCCCGGCCGCGTCTTGTTCGGGCCCGGAACCGTGGCGGAGGCCGGCCCCGCGGCAGCCGCCTTCTCCCCGACCGGCTCCCGGACCCTCGTCGTCACGGGGGGAAATCCCTCCCGCGCCGCGCCGCTTTTCTCCTCTCTCGATGCGGCGGGCCTCGCCTACGAATGTTTCGCGATTGGTGGGGAACCGCGCTTTGCGGACGCTCGAGCGGCGCTCGAGGTAGCTCGCGGTTCGCTCTGCCGCATCGTGATCGGATTCGGCGGCGGTTCCGCCCTCGACCTGGCCAAGGCGGTGGCCGCCCTCCTGGCCAATCCCGGCGATCCCTTCGACTACGCCGAGCTGATCGGCGGTGGCAAGGCCCTTACCGAGCCATCCTATCCCTGCATCGCGATTCCAACGACGGCGGGCACGGGCTCCGAGGCGACACGGAACGCCGTCCTCGTCTCTCCCGAGCAGGGCGTAAAGGTGAGCCTGCGTTCCCCGACCATGCTTCCTCGTCTCGCGATAGTCGATCCCGAACTGACGTACGGGCTTCCGGCCCGAGTAACCGCCGAAACGGGGATGGACGCCCTCGCCCAGCTTCTCGAACCCCTTGTCTGCTCCGCTCCCAACCCGATCGTGGACGCGATCTGCCGCGAAGCTCTGCCTCGGTTGGCACGCTCGCTTTCGCGCGCCTACCGCGACGGAAGCGATAGAGGCGCCCGCGAGGACATGGCCTTCGCGAGCCTTTCAGGCGGTATGGCCTTGGCCAACGCCCGCCTCGGGGCGGTTCATGGATTGGCGGGTCCATTAGGAGGCGCCCTTCCCGTGCCTCATGGGGCGGCATGCGCCGCCCTTCTCGCTCTGGTCGCCTCGGCCAACGTGGCCGCCCTACGAGCGCGGGATCCGGGGAACCCCGCCCTGGCGCGTTATGCGGAAGTCGCATCCATTCTAATGGGCTCCGGCGCCGGCCCTGCGCGGCCGGAAGACTCCGGGCCCGCCCTACGGCGGCTCGCCGATGAGCTCAATATTCGCGGCCTTGCCGCATTTGGCCTGCGCAGGGAAGCCTTCCCCGATTTGATACGCAAGGCCGCGGCGGCCAGTTCCATGCGCGGCAACCCTCTAGCCCTTACGCCCGAGGAGCTGGGAACTATCTTGGAAGCGGCACTGTAAAACAGGTAAATACTTTCGATATCCTCGCGTTATTCCAAACTCGACCTTTGTGATTCCCTCAGCATGGTATATATTCTTTTTACTACGTTAGTAGGGAGAAAGAGTTTCCTAGGCTCCTTTCTTTCCTTACGATGACGGGGACGCCCATGGGCGGGCGCCGTCGGGCCTTCCGGGTTCAAACCTCCTTCCCCGGAAGGCCTTTTTTTACTATACTCGCAGCCATGGACATCAAGGACCTCGACCGCTGGTGCCGCTCCATCCTCGAGATTGACGCCCTCTCCAAGATCGACGATTCCCTCAACGGGATCCAAGTCGGGCGATCGGAAGGCACCGTCGAGCTCGTCGCCTTCGCGGTGGACGCCTGCGCGGAGAGCATACGAAGGGCGGCGGCCGCGGGAGCGCAAGCCCTCTTCGTCCATCATGGCCTTTTTTGGGGCAGGGCCTCCCGAGTGGAGGGGGGCCTGCTTGCGCGCATGCGGCTTCTCCTCGATGCGGATCTGGCCCTCTACGCCTGCCACCTTCCCTTGGATAAGCATCCCGAGCTGGGCAATAACGCGGTTCTCGCCCGCCTCATCGGCCTGAAGGACCTCCGGGGCTTCGGCGAGTTCCATGGCGTCGAGATCGGCCTGCGCGGCCGTCTCGATCCGCCCCTCGCCCTGGATGAGATCGTGCGTCGAGTCCTTCCCGACGGTTCAAGGCCCAAGACCCTCATCCCCGGATCCAAGGCCGAGACAGCGAGCGTGGCCGTCGTGTCCGGTGGCGCCGCGATGGAGGCCTTCCAGGCCATCGGCTCCGATATCGACCTGTACGTCACCGGGGAGAGCTCACACTCGATCTACCACGCCGTCCTGGAAGGCGGCATGGGCTTTCTCGCCGCCGGCCATTACGCCACCGAGGTCTGGGGCGTCAAGGCCGTGGCCGAGCGTCTCTCCCGGGAGACGGGGATCAAGACCCTCTTCATCGACCTGCCCACCGGATTATGAGCCACATGGAAAAAGGACGGGAAATGCCTAAGACCAGGGTGCCCTTCGCCCCGTTTGCATTGAGCCTCGCGATTGTCGCCCTCGACCAGATCAGCAAGGCCCTCATCGCGGCATTCGTGACACCTGGCACGATCGCCTTCAGCGCCTTCGGGGACTTCTTCTGGATAGTTCGGCAGCAGAACCTCGGCATGGCCTTCAGCCTCCTCGACAAACTGCCCGATCTCTGGCGGGGCCTCGTACTCATCGCCCTTCCCCTTATCCTGGTCGCGGCCGTGCTCGTCTACTACTTCAAGAGCGGCGAGCCCACGGCCTTTCAGCGATGGATACTCTGCGGCATCGTCGGGGGCGGCATCGGCAACGTGATCGACAGGATATTCAGGCCGCAGGGAGTCGTGGACTTTCTCAGCTTCAAGTTCTACGGCCTCTTCGGCTATGAGCGCTGGCCGACTTTCAATCTCGCCGACTCGAGCGTCGTCGTCTGCGCCATATTGCTCATCGCTTCGACGGTAATCATCGACTCACGGAGAAAACAATGACCAAGAACGTCAGAAGGGGCCTCTTTCTCCTGGTGGCCACGGCGGCCAACATGCTGGTCACCATAATCATCATCGTGATCGTCTGGTTGGGATTGAGCCTGCTCTTCCCGCTGATCGGCCTCAGGAACGCGGGTTCCTTCGTCGTCGTCATCGCCTTTTTGGCGGGCGTAATCCTGTCCTTTTTCCTTTACAGCAAGGTTCTGAAGGCCATGCGCAGGCGCCCCGATCTCGAAGAGCGCTTCGGGCTGCTCAAGTAGGAGAGCGATCATGGCCGGATATGTCGACAAGCTCGCCGACCTCGGCGTCCGCGTGCCCGAGGTCTACCTGCCCGCGGCGGGGACGGACTACGCCACGTGGGCGGTCGTCGCCTGCGATCAGTACTCCTCCGAGCGCGAGTACTGGAAGCGGATGGAGGCGGCGGTAGCGGGCGCGCCCTCGGCCCTCGGCCTCATATTCCCCGAGGCCTACCTCGAGGACGCCGACGCGGAAGCCAGGATCGCGCGGATACAGGCCAACATGCGCGAGTATATCGCGCATGACGTGCTCGCCCCCGCGGGCGAGGGCCTCGTCCTCGTCGAGCGCTTCACGCCCTTCGAGAGGAAGCCTCGGGTCGGCCTGGTCCTCGCCGTGGACCTCGAGGCCTACCGCTACGGCGCCGATTCCACGTCCCTGATCCGCCCCAGCGAAGGCACCATAGTCGAGCGCCTCCCGCCGCGCATGCGCATCCGCCGCGGCGCCGTCCTCGAGCTGCCCCACATCATGCTCCTTCTGGACGACCCCCGGCGCTCGGTAATCGAGCCGATCTACGCCGCGCGCGAAGGCCTGCCCAAGCTCTACGACTTCGATCTCATGCTCGGCTCGGGCCACGCGCGGGGCTGGAAGGTAGCTGATCCGGCCATTCTCGGCGCCTTGGCGAACGCGCTCGCCGTCCTGGCCGACCCTGCAGCCTTCCGCGCGCGATACGGATTCGCCGAGCAAAGCTCACTGAATCCCCTCCTCTTCGCGGTGGGCGACGGCAACCATTCCCTCGCGACCGCCAAGGCCGTGTGGGAAGAGATAAAGACCGCGCATTCCGGCGAGGCCGGGATCATGGAGCATCCGGCCCGCTATGCCCTCGTGGAGCTCGTCAATGTCTACGACGAGGGCCTGCCCTTCCATCCGATTCACCGAATCCTCGTCGGCGTCGAGGAAGGCGAACTCGTCGGCGCCCTGGAAGGCCGCCAGGAGTTCGAGATCGATCGCCATTCCTCCCCCGAGGCCGCCATAGCGGTCGTGGATGCCCACGATACGAGTGACGCGGCGCAACGCGTCGCCTGCGTCTCGTCCGCGGGCTCCCTGATAATCACCTTCCCCCGCCCCAAGGCCAAGCTCGCCGCCGGTACCCTGCAGGACTTCCTCGATCCCTTCCTCAAGTCCAGGCCGGGCCTCGGCATCGACTATATACACGGCACCGAAAGCCTCCTCGCCCTGGCCGCCAAGCCGGGCAATCTCGGCCTCTATCTCCCGTCCATCGACAAGTCGGGCTTCTTCGCCACCGTGATCCGCGACGGCGTGATGCCCAGAAAAACCTTCTCGATGGGAGAAGCGCCTGAAAAGAGATTTTATATAGAGGCGAGAAGAATCACGCGATGAATGAGCTCGGCTTGACATGCTCCTCGTATCCGATACAATGAGCCTTAGCCTTTGCAGTTCCATCAGCTTAGCAGCGCATTCCTGATCAGGAGGAACCCATGGTCATTCTGTTGGCGGACGCCTTCGCTTCGGATCTTCCCGCGAGGCTCAAGCCCTTCGGCGACGTGGTCACGGACCTGGGCCGCGTATCCAAGGCCGAGGTCATCATCGTCCGCTCCAAGACCAAGGTCGATAAAGCGATGATCGACGCGGCGCCCAAGCTCAAGTACATAATCCGCGGCGGCGTCGGCGTGGACACGATCGACGTCGACTATGCCAAGTCCAAGGGCATAGTCGTGGACAATACGCCCGAAGCCTCGAGCCTCGCGGTGGCCGAGCTGGCCTTCGCGCTCATGATCGCCCTGCCCAACCATATCGCCGAGGCCGACGCCTCGATGAAGCAGGGCAAGTGGCTCAAGAAGGAGCTCGAGCGCACCGAGCTCGGAGGCAAGACCCTCGGCCTTATCGGCATCGGGCGCATAGCTCGCGAGCTCGCCTTCCGCGCCAAGGCCTTCGGGATGAAGGTGATAGCCTACGACAAATACGTGCAGTCCTCGGACGCCGCCGCCATGACGAGTCTCGACGACCTACTCGCCAGATCCGACTACGTCTCCCTGCACACGCCGCTGACCGACGAAACCCGCGGCATGATAAATGCCCAGGCGATCGCCAAGATGAAGAAGGGCGCCTACCTCATCAACACCTGCCGAGGCCCCGTGGTAAAGCCCGGGGACGTCGCGGCGGCGCTAAAAGAAGGCGCCCTCGGCGGCTTCGCGACCGACGTTTACGACAAGGAGCCGCCCGAAGGATCGCCCCTCCTCTCCGCGCCCCGGGTCATTCTAACGCCCCATCTCGGCGCCTCCACCGAAGAGAACCTCATCAGGCTCGGCGATTGCATCGTCGAGCGCATGCAGAAATACGGCAAGAAGTAGGAGCCCAACATGAAGCGAGCGATCAATTTCAACGCCGGTCCCGCGGCGATACCCCAGGAAGTCCTCGAGAAGGCGCAGGCCGAGATGCTCGACTGGAAGGGCACGGGCATGTCGGTGATGGAAGTCTCCCACCGTTCCAAGGAATATGAGGAGATGCACAACCATGCCCAGGCCTCCTTCAAGGAGATCGCGGGCATGGGCGAGGATTGGAAGATCCTCCTCATGACGGGCGGGGCGAGCTCCCAGTTCTTCATGCTGCCGCTCAATCTTCTGCCCGAGGGCGGGACGGCCGATTACCTAGTCACCGGCCATTGGGGCAAGGCGGCCGTCAAGGAAGCCAAGCGCTACGGGAAGATCAATTCGATCTCCACCGAGAAGGACGGGGTCTTCCGCTCCATTCTCAAGCAGTCCGAGATCAAGCTGGATCCCGCGGCCGCCTACGTGCACATGACGAGCAACAACACGATCTTCGGCACCCAATGGAACTACTGGCCCGAGGTCGGGAGCGTCCCCCTCGTCGCCGACATGTCGAGCGACATCTTCTCCCGTCCCATACCCACGGACAAATTTTCGATGATCTACGCCGGCGCGCAGAAGAACCTGGGGCCCTCGGGCGTCACCGTCGTGGCCATAAAGGACGGCTTCCTCGCGAAGGCCAGGGAAGACGTCCCCACCATGCTTTCATACAAGGTGTTCCAGGCGAACAACTCCCTTTACAACACGCCCCCCTGCTCCCCCATCTACATCCTCGACCTCACCCTCGACTGGATCAAGAAGATGGGCGGCCTCCCCGGTCTCCAGAAGATCAACGACGAGAAGTCGCGCATACTCTACGACGCGATCGACTCGTCGGGCGGCTACTACAACTGTCCCGTCGACAGGGACGCGCGCTCGAAGATGAACGTCGTGTTCCGCCTCAAGACCGAGGAGCTCGAGGAAAGGTTCGTCAAGGAGGCCAAGGCCGAGGGCATCATCGGCGTCAAGGGCCACCGGTCGGTCGGGGGCATACGCTTCTCGATCTACAACGCGAACCTCGTCGAGAACGTAAAGATCTCCACCGATTTCATGAAGGCCTTTCAGAAGCGCAACGGCTGACGGCCATCACAGTCGAGCGATGAGGGCCGAGGCGCGCTCGCGCAGAGCCGCCATGTCCCTGCGCGTCTTCTTCACGAAGGGGTTGTCCTCGGGCAGGCCAACGACCGCGCGCATCTCGGCCTCGCCGCGGAAGGTAGCCTTGCGGAAGGGATTGGCGTAGTCCTTGGCACGGGTCGCGTGGACCTGGTCTTCCACGCGCTCGCTCAGGGGTATCAGGTCGTCCAAAGCCGAACGCAGCGGGTTCTCGGGCGCATGGCCGTAGAGCAGGCGCAGTACCCCCCATGCGTGGGCGGTCTTGTCCGACGAATATTCCTCGGCCAGGACGCCGTACTCGGCGTGCATGTCCGTCCAGTCGCGCATTCCGCCCGATCGCGCCTTGTCGAGCAGGGCCTCGAGCTTGTCCGCGGGAACGAGCTGGCCGCCTAAATTCTCCCACGAACTTTTCTGCCTGGAGGCGCAGCGGGCATCGAGGGAAGCCGCGGCGGAGGCGAGCCCGCCCTTCCCCTCGCCGACTTTCTCCAGCGTCTCGAGGACGGCGTTCGCGGCGTACCAGAGCAGCATCTCGCGATAGGCGGCGACGGCGCGCCGCGGGCGTTTGACCACTGCCTGCCTGTCCGAGTTCTCCACGGCGCGTGCTGGCAGTTCGATGAATTCGGGATCCTCTCCGGGCTTCAGGCCGCGGGACCAGGACTCGATGAGGTCGATCGCCGCGATCATCTCATCCGCCGTGTCCGGGGCGAAGGGCGAGAACTCGATGCGTGGGGTCTTTATTACCCGCCTGTCGCGCGCTTTCAGCTTGCCCTCGCTGCGCAGGAGGGCGTAGAGGTTGTGCGTCCACCAGTAGGCGGGGACGAGGACCAGGCGGTCGCGAGAACGGTCGTCGTCGACGAGGCAGAAGGGCAGGCCGATGTCGAGCTCGAAGCGGTAGTCGCCCTTGGAGAGCAGGCAATACGAGGCGAAGCGCGAGGAGTGCTTGACCGAGGTGGAAAGCCCCGGCCAGAAGCCACGGCCCGCCTCGATCTCGCCGTCGTTGGCCCGTGAATTGTGGTTGGAGCCGATCGTCGCGCCGGCCGCCATGTTGGACTGGCCGCGCACGAGCGACGCGATGAGGAAGCTCGTGTTGTGGTGCTGCTCGTGGCCGGGGAATATCAGGTTGTTGAGTATCTCGCAGCAGGAGACCGTCGAATTGTCGCCGAGCATGGAATGGATGAGCCTCGCCCCGTATTTGAGCGACGAGTTGGGTCCCATCACGAAGCGGACGGCCTTGCACCCGTAGAAGACGCTGCAGCCGCGCCCCACGATTCCGTTGACCAGCTCGACGCCTTCGCCGATCTGGGTGCGCTCCTCGTCGCTCGAGAGGATGGAGAGGTTCTTCAGCTTATTGGCGCCTTTTATATAGGCGGATTCGCCGATGGCGACGTCCTTGACGATGCGGTTGGATTTCAGGACGGAGCCCGCGCCGATGGAGCCGTACCTGCCCCGCCTGTGGTCGAACATCGCGTCGGTCATCGCTTTAAACGCCGCGAGGAGCCGCGGATCGTCCCTCCGCCTCGCCCAAAGGTAGGCATCGGCGCAGGTCATGTCCTGGAAAGGAGGGACCGACCGGCCTCCGGCCTCGTTCATGAGGTCGAGCTGGACTCTCAGCTCCTCGGCCTCGTCCTCCATCACGATTCCGTTCCCGAATTTGGCGTGGTTGGAAACGTGAATCTCGTCGTTGGACAGGAGCAGGCAACGGTCGCCGACGATGTAGTGGGCGATATAGGCGCAGTCGTGGATCGCGAAATAGTCGCCGAGGTCGCAGGCTATGATATGGGAGTTCGTGATTCCGGCGGGGACTCGGAGGTCGTGGTGCTCGATTACCGCGCGATCGAGCTTGCCCAGCCTCACGAGGCCCGCGAATTCGGAATTGCGAACGAGCTCCGGGACGAAGGGATCGGTGACGCGGATGAGGTCCCAGTCTTCGCAGCCGTTGCCGTTTTTTACCAAGGCTTCGATCTCGTGCGGCTTGAGGCGCCTGTAGGAGGAGGGCTGCCGTCTCAGCACCGTGCCCAATTGGATGTCGCGGATCCGGTATTCGTCCTCGCCGGGGCCAAGAATCTCGGGCGGCACGAAACCGAGGCCGTAGACTCCATCCTTGAGAATTCGTATATCGTTCATTTGGGGAATAAGAATACCTTTTTTGGAGATGGGCACGCAAGGTCTCGATCGGAGGAGGGTATTGACCAAGCTATGCGTTTTTTGACATGGTAGGCCATGAGTTTCCTTGAATCCGTTATCGACGATCGCCTTGTTACCGATACCGAGAAGGCGGCTTTCGCGGCCCTGCCCCTCCTCGTCGGCGCCGACGACGCCAACAGGGACCGCTTTGCGGTTCAACTGGCGGATATCTTGGGTAATCCCGGCGAGTTCCAGCGATATCTGTCCGGACTCGCGCCCGATCGTCTCGCGCGCATCGACAGGCTCCTCAAAGTCTTTCGAGAGAACACCGAACTCTTGGTTCATAAGACCTGGGTCGAGAAGTCCGAGGAGAGGCCGAAGGCCCGCCTACTCGACGATCTCGGCGCCTTCGAGCGCGAATTTCGCGACGGAGCGGTGACGCCCGCCTTCAAGCGCTTCGTCGCTCTCGCCAACTCGATAGCGAGCCTCCTGTTCGGCCATCAGAGCAGGGCCGAGGATTTTCTCGCCTATTGTTTTCGCATCGATCCCAAGTTCGGCCTTTTTTTCTGGTACGTGAGCGAGCTCGAAAAGCAGGCCCGCGAGGGCCTATACATCGAGGACCTGCTTACCGTGGAGACCCTCATCGGGGTCTACGTGCTGTCGAGCTTCTGATAATATGCGCGGCAAGCGTTCGGCCGTATAAGTAATCTTTCGCTTTTTCTCTCCGTGCCCACCGTGTACTCCGTGTGAAACTCTTCATCTTTGACGGATAAAAGGTTCACAAATCGATGCGATTGATTCCCCTCGAAGGCTCGGAAAGTCGGATACTCAACGAGTATGCCCTCGAGGTAGCCTTGGGGCTCGAGGGGCCAGTCGTTGAAGGCGGGCTGGGCCGAGACGCAGAGGCCGAGATCGGCCTGGACGTCGACCTGAAGGAACTGGACGAGTGGGAGCGAGAGCTGAAAGCGCACGCTCATCCCTGATCTTCGGCTGCTTGTACAAGTTCGGCCAAGCGGCTAATGGGGCACCAGGTCACCTTCAATCCACCGACCTCCCTCGTGTAGGCTTCGACGATATCGGCAGCGACGACTATGTTTGGGCTGCCGGGGTGGATGGCGCGGAAGGCGCGCATGCCGCGCGGCTCGAATGCCGCGGCAGTCCATTTGACCTCGATTGCCACGGGAGCCCTTCCGCGAGGTGCCCATATAAAATCGACTTCGCGCTGCTGCCTGTCGCGCCAGGTACCGATGTCTCGGCTCTGAAGAGCGGCCATGAGCTCGTTCAGGACAAGATGTTCCCAGAAAAAACCGCGATCCTTGGCGGGCATTTCGTGAAGCCCCTGTGCCCAGGCTATGAAGCCGGTATCGAAAGCATAGACGAGGGGCGTAGAGGTGATCTCGGCGGCCGAAGCGCCATGGTAGGGACGAATCACGTGCACAAGATACGTGGATTCGAGGATGCTCAGGTAGTTCATGATCGTGGGACGGCTGACCGCGCAGGGAGCCGCGAATGAACTGGCCTCGAAGCGTCCGCCGCTCTGCGCGAGGAGAAGCTCGGCGAACTTGAGGAAGGATGATCTGCGCTCCAGGCGGAACAGCTCCAGGATATCCCGAGCCCAAAAGGCTTCCATCCATTCGGAGTATTCGCGATCGTCCCGCGTCTCGGACAGGAAAAAGCCCGGCAGGCCCCCGTTCAGGAAGCGGCGGTTGCGGTCGGCATAGCCGGGGAAGGCTTCGTCTTTTTCGCAGAGAGGCGTCAGCATGAGCTCGGCCTTACGGCCCGCGAGGCTGTCCCTGAACTTTGCCGATGCGCCGAGCGTTGACGAGCCCGTAGCCACGATTCGCAGCTTGGGGAAATGATCCGCCGCTATCTTTAGAATGAGGGCGGGATCGCCCAGGCGATGTATCTCGTCCAGCACAAGGATGCCCTCGCCTGCCGATTTTAGGAAAGCTTCAGGGTCTTCCAGTTCGCGCCGGGTCGAGGGCAATTCGCAGTCCAGAAAACGTGAACCCGGAATACTTCGACATAGCTCGGTCTTCCCCACCCTTCTGACCCCCGAGAGCCAGACCACATTTTTCTTATGCCATAGTTCCTCGAGGCGATTTTGCCACCACAGACGCTGGATCATAGCTCAATAGTACTGTCGAACATTACCAAACGCAAGTCTATTTTCGTATTGAATAGGTATTGCGAAAGCGCGCCTGCATCAGGTAGGTAGCTGCGCGCGACAGCAGTCCCCTCGCCAGCGCTCCCGCCACGCTCCCCCCGCTCTCGTAGGGCTTCCCGCGCAGAAGGAGGGACTCGACCTTGAGGCTCTTGAGCTCGGCGACCTTTACGGCGAGGGGATCGCGGTCGAGGATGACCATGTCGGCGATTTTGCCGGCCTCGAGGCTGCCGCGTTCGGCTTCGTCGAAAGAGAGTTTCGCGGCGTTTATCGTGAAGAGCCGTATCGCGTCCATCACGTCGATGGACTCCGCGGGGTCGCCGTGATTGCATGCCGCGTGGATTCCGGCGATGGGGTCGGGCAGGGTGCAGGGCGCGTCCGATCCCCCCGCGACGGTCAGGCCCGCGCGGAGCAGGGTCCGAATGGGGTTGAGGCGCGATGCGCGCTTCCCGAGTATGCCCTCGAGATAGCCTTGGGGCTCGAGGGGCCAATCGTTGAAGGCGGGCTGGGCCGAGACGCAGAGGCCGAGCTCGGCGGCCCTCTCGAGGCCGCGCGCGGTGGGCAGGCAGGCGTGGATGATCGTGTGGCGGTGATCCCGTCGCGGCCTTCCCGCTCCGGCGGGCGAGAGGGCTCGCTCGAAGGCCGTCACCGCCTGGTCGAAGGCGGCGTCGCCTATCGCGTGGATCGCCACCTGGAGGCCCGCGCTCTCGGCCTCGGCGACGAAGGCGTCGACCCTCTCCTGGGGATAGAATAGGATGCCGCGGTTGGAAGAATCGTTCGAATAGGGCTCGAGGAGGGCCGCGTCGACGGAGCCGAAGCAGCCGTCGAGGGCGGTGGCGAAGCAGCCGCCGATGCGGGGCAGGCCGCGCTTCAGCGCCTTGGCGGTATCCATGGTCTGGAAGAAGACGCGGACGGCGATCGGTGTGCGCGCGCCTCGGGCCACCGTACGCACCAGGCCGACGTCCATGTCCCGGGGGAACCCGACGCCTTCCGCGGGATGGATGAGGGCTATGCCCTTCTCGGCCATGAGGTCGAAGGCGCGAAGCATCGCCTCGACGAGGGCGATGGGCGACACCGTCGAGGTTATGTAGTCGGTCGTGGCGAAGTAGGCCTCCTGGAATACCTGGCCCTTCTCGCCCTCGTAGCCGCGCAGGGAGCGTATACGAGGGGGCAGGCGCTCGAGGAGCTCGGAGCTCGCGATGGCCGCGTGCCCGTCGTACTTGATGAGGTAGGCGGCGACGCCGGGCAGGGCCGTGTCCAGGTCGGCCTTCTCGGGGAGCCTGCCCTCAGCCATGGAGTGCGCGGAGGCGCCGAATCCGAGCACGGTTTTCTTGGGCCTCGCCTCGGCACGCACCATCTCCACGATCTCCGAGATGGATCGGGCGTTGCGGAGGTCGAGGGCCGCGCTCGAGGAAAACAGGGCGTACGACAGGAAGTGCAGGTGCGCGTCGGCGAAGGCAGGCAGAAGGGCCCGCGATCCGAGTTCCACCCTGGGCGCGGAGCGGTACTCCTCGGGGAGGCCGTCGCCCACGAAGGCGATCCTCCCCTTATCTTCGACGAGGTAGCGGGCGCCGGTGGCGCTCGTGTCCTTCGAAGCTCCGTCCTCGCATGTGACGATCCTTCCCTCGTATACGCGCATCGTCCCTCCCGAAGATATGTCGAATGTGCACCATAGTATCCGCGACGACGGCGCCGATCGCAATGGGGGCGTCATGGTCCGAGTACATAGTGTATAATGTCAATGCTGAAGGCATCGGCTAAGGGGGCATTCGATGTCGATCAAGTGCGAGAACGTTCGCTACGGCGACCAGGTCGGTTTTTTCGCGGCGCCGGAGCGGCCCAAGGGACCGCTGCCGGGCGTTATCGTTATACATGAGATAATGGGCCTCAACGAGCATATCGAAGACGTTGCGCGACGCATCGCCGCGGCCGGCTACGCCGCCCTCGCCCCCGACCTCTTCGCCGTGAACGGCGAAAGGCCGGCGCACTTCACGCGCGAGCGTCTCGCCGCTGCCTGGGACGGGATGCGCAAGATGCCTCCCGCGGCGAGGCTGGACCCGGCCGTACGGGCAGCCGAGATGGCCAAGATACCCGAGCCCGACAGGAGCAGGATAGAAGAGACCCAGGCCGGCATCAACGGGATCTTCGGCAGGATGGCGGGCTTCGTACCGAGCCTTCGCGCGGCGTTTCGCTATCTCGTAGGGGAGCGGCCGGAGACGAAGGGGCAAAAGGTCGCCTGCGTCGGCTTCTGCATGGGCGGCGGGCTTTCGGCCCTCCTCGCCTGCGAGGAACCCGAATTGGCGGGGGCGGCCATTTTCTACGGCAACTCCCCCGAGAAGGAGAAGGCCGCCGCCATCCGCTGCCCCGTCATCGCCTTCTACGGCGGCGAGGACGCGCGCGTGAACGCCGGCGTCCCCGCCTTCGAGGAAACGCTGCGCGCCGCGGGCGGGAGCTTCGAGAAGCGCGTGTACGCCGGGGCCAACCACGCCTTCTTCAACGACAGCGGCCCCTCCTACGACGAGGCCGCCGTGCGTGACTCCTATCCGCGTCTCCTGAGCTTCTTCGCCAAGGTCCTCACGGGCTGAAGGACGCATGCCTTCGGCCCGCGACTGCCTCGTCATGGCCAAGCCGGCGGGGCCGCGCTGCAACCTGCGCTGCGACTATTGCTACTACCTGGACAAGGAAGCGGTCTTCGCGGCCGCGCGCGCGCCCGCGCGGCCGCCCTGGCCCATGTCCGAGGGCCTCCTCGAAAGCTATATCGCTCAACGCATCGAATCCTCGCCCGGATCTTCGCCGCGCGACGCGGCGACGCACTTCGAGTGGCACGGGGGAGAGCCGACCCTCCTCGGTCTCGATTACTTCCGTCTGATACGGCGCATTCAAGCGAGGAAGCTGCCGCGTGGAAGAACCCTCACCAACGGCCTGCAGACCAACGGCGTCCTGATCGACGAGGCCTGGGCGGATTTCCTCGCGCGCGAGGGCTTCTCCGTGGGTTTGAGCATCGACGGCCCGGCCGATCTTCACGACCGCCATCGGAAAGGCCCGGACGGCTCTCCCAGCCACGCGAGGGCCATGCGCGCCTTCGGCCTCCTCAAAGAAAGGGGCGTCTTCTGCAACCTCCTCTGCGTTCTCCACGCCGACAACGCGGCCGAGCCGGAGCGGGTATACGGTTTTTTCAGGGAGGCCGGCGCGAAGTACCTGCAGTTCCTGCCCTTGGTCCTTCGTCACGGGTCACCCCGTGACGCGCCCGGCCCGGCCGGCGCGGCTGACGCGGCCGCCAGTCCCGAGGCGATTGGGGATTTTCTCTGCGCGGTCTTCGACATGTGGATACGCGACGACGTCGGACGCATCGTGGTGCAGGCCTTCGACGAGGCCCTGCGCCCCCTCTACGGCGCCCCCCACGCCCTGTGCGTCCACCGCGAAACCTGCGGCGACGTCGCCGTACTCGAGAGCGACGGGAGCTTCTACGCCTGCGACCACTTCGTCGACTCGGGCCACTTGATCGGAAACCTGGGGGAGAGGAGCCTGGCCGATCTTTCCTCGGACCCGCGCATGCTGGCATTCGGCGAGGCCAAGCGCGGCTCCCTGCCCCGCGTCTGCCGCGACTGCGAGGTCCTCGCCTCCTGCAACGGCGGCTGCCCAAAGGACCGCTTCGCGATGAGCGCCGATGGCGAGGGCGGCCTCAATTATCTCTGTGCGGCGTACAAGCGCTTTTTCCTGCATTCGAAGCCGGAGCTGACCCGATTGGCTTCGCACATGAAGGCGGGCAAGAGTCTCAGGTCGTTCTCGGGCCCTTGACCTTACCAGATTATTTCAGCGCCTCGAGGGTCTTCTCGTACATGTCCTCGATCGCCCACATCATCCGATAGTCGGGCCACCTCGTCATGATGCGCTCGCATGCGGCCTTGAGGCTTTTCCAGTCGCCCCGCTCGCGCGGGTCGACGGCGTCCGCGTACTCAGGCCCCTCGACCTTGGCGAGCTGTTCTCCCCCTGAACCTCAATGCAGGACTATCGAGACCGCCGAATAGACTAATAACAGGGCCATGACGATGTTGAAGGCGAGCCGAAAAGCGGGCTCGTCGAAAAGGCGCGATAGGGCGCTCCCGACGAGGCACCAGGTCGAGACGGCAGCGAAGACGATGGCCGAGAGCAGGGCTGCCGAGCCGAGGGTCCTTCCGAGGCTCCCGGCCAGGAGAGAGGAGAAGGACGTATAGATGGTGATTCCATACAGTATCCCCTTGGGATTCACGAATTGCAGGAAGATGCCGGCCACGTAGCCGTCCCGAAGGGCGCCGGGCTCGCTCTTCTTTTTGGGGAAACGGAGGAAGAGGGAAATGGCGAGCCAGGCCATGTAGATGACTCCGACCCATTTCAGCCAAGGGGATATCGCCGCGTAGTTTTTGGTGAGAAAGTCCGTGAGAAGGCCGCCGCAGAGCATGATGACCATGAAGCCGGTCGTAATTCCGAGGAGGTAGGGCAGGCTTTTTCGATACCCCACGCGGAGGCCGAGGGCGGAGGAGGACACGTTGTTGGGCCCGGGCGTGAAGGTCATGAGCAGCGCGTAGCTCAGACAGGGCACAAAGAGTTCGTTCATGCTCCTCGTCTCAGCCGCGCTTCGGCTCGAAGTGCGAGAATTCCATGCTGAAGCTGGCCCTGCCCTGGGACACCGAGCGTAGGGAGGTCGTGAAGCCGAACATCGCGACCAGGGGCGCCTCGGCGTGGATCATCTCGGCGGCGGCCCTCGACTCGCTGCCGTGTATGAGGCCGCCGCGCTGGGAGACGAGGCTCATCGCCTCGCCGAGAAAGTCCTTGGGGCAGGTGATGTCCACCTTCATCACGGGCTCGAGCATCACCGGGCCTGCCGCGCGGCAGGCCGAGTCGAATGCCATGTTGGCGCAGGCCTCGAAGGCGAAGGTCGAGGCGGTGAGCTCGTCGTACTCTATGCCGACCAAGGTGACCCCGACGTCGACTGCGGGGTAGCCGAACTGTATGCCCGAGCCGAAGGCCGACGTGAATCCCCGCTCGACGGCATCGAATATCTCGTCGGGCACCTGGGGCGCCCTGAGCCGCTTCGAGTAGCGGTTCCCGGTTCCCCGGGGAAGGGGCTCGACCTGGATGGAAAGGCCCGCCGCGACGTCCTTGCCCCCGACTACCTTGCGGAAGCGCTCGGTGTGCGGCACGGCCTTCGTTATCGATTCGCGGTAGGTGACCTGGGGGTTGCCCTGCTTGGCCGCGATCTTGAAGTCGCGGATTATCCGCGTGACCAGGACGTCGAGGTGGAGCTCGCCCATCCCCGATATGACGATCTGTCCCGTCTCCTCGTTCTCCCGCGTCGTGAAGGTAGGGTCCTCCTTCGAGAGTATCTCGAGGGTCTCCTTGAGCTTCTCGCGGTCGGAGAGGGTCTTGGGCTCGATGGCCACCATGATGACGGGCTCGGGAAAGTGCATCTTCTCGAGGACGACGGGCCAGCCCTCGCTCCCTATCGTGTCTCCCGTCTGCGCGAGCTTCATCCCCACGATGACGGCTATGTCGCCGGCCGTCACCTCGTCCAGGGGCTCGGACTTGTTGGCGTGCATACGCAGGAGGCGCGTTATGCGCTCGCGCTTCTTCTTGTTCTGATTGTAGACCGTGCTTGAGTTCTTTAGGCTCCCCGAATACATGCGCACGAAGCAGAGGGGGCCGGCCTCGCGGTCGTACTGCACCTTGAAAACGAGACCCAGGGGGTAGCCCGCGCTTTCGCAGGGAACGTCGACCTCTTCTTCCTTTTTCAGGTGAAAGGCCTTGGCCGGCGGGACCTCGTCGGGGGCGGGCAGATAGTCTACGATGGCGTCGATGAGGGGCTGTACGCCGAGGTTCCGCCTCGAGGCGCCGCAGAGCGTTGGCACCAGTTTCTGGGCGATGCAGGCGGCGCGGAGCTCCCTGCGGATGAGGTCGGGCGGCACTTCCTTCCCGTCGAGGAAGAGGGTAGTGATCTCGTCGGAGGTGGAAGCGAGTGCGTCGATGAGTCTTTCCCGCGCCGCCCGCGCCTCGCCCAGGCGCTCCGCCGCCACAGGCGAGCGGCTCATCTCCGAGCCGTCGCCGCCGAAGCGCACTTCCTCCATCGCGATGAGGTCGAGTACGCCCTCGAAGGCGGCCTCGCGGCCCAGGGGCAGCATTATGGCGATCGGCGTCGCGCCGAGCTTCTTTCGCATGTCCTCGAGCACCGCGTCGAAATCGGCGCCGAGCCTGTCCATCTTGTTGACGTAGGCGAGCCGGGGGACCCGGTAGCGGTCGGCCTGGTGCCACACCGTTTCGGACTGGGGCTCGACCCCGTCGACGGCCGAGAATACCGCCACGGCTCCATCCAGGACTCGCAGGGACCTCTCGACCTCGGCAGTGAAGTCGACGTGGCCCGGGGTGTCTATGATGTTGATCTGATGGCCGCGCCAGTAGGTGGTGGTGGCCGCGCTCGTGATCGTGATGCCGCGCTCCTGCTCCTGCTCCATCCAGTCCATGGTGGCTTCGCCGTCGTCGACCTCGCCGATTTTGTAGGTCTTTCCCGAATAGTAGAGGATGCGCTCCGTCGTGGTGGTCTTGCCGGCGTCGATGTGGGCCATGATGCCGATGTTGCGGGTGCTGCGGATGTCCATACGGTTTGCGATGATATACGGAAAACAGCAGAGTTTACAAGGGAAGAGTGATCGTGAAACAACAGCCCGAGGGCTCGAGGTTCCTGACGCTCAAGGATCCGTTGTGCTGCTTCACGATGCCGTAGCAGATCGAAAGCCCCAGGCCGACGTTTTCCCCCCTGCCCTTTCGGGTAGAGTAGAAAGGGATGAAGACGTCGTTCAGGTTCGAGCCCTGGATGCCGGGCCCCGTGTCCGTAAACTCGATCCGCGCCCGAGGCCGCCCGTCCTCGCCCGTATCGCTCGAGGTCGATATGCCGATTTCCCCGCCTCCGGGCATGGCCTCGAAGCTGTTCTTCACGAGGTTGAGGATCACCTGCTTGAACTCGTTGCGGTTCACGGTGAGAAAGAGCTCCTTCTCCCGGGATTCGAAGGTGAAGGAGATGTTCTTGTCCACCGCGCTGTGGCGCAGCAGGCCCATGGTGCTCCTGATCAGCTCGTTGATGTCGATCTCCTCGCGCTCCGCCTTCGCGCTGCCCGACAGGGAGAGCAGATTGCGGACGATCCCGGCGATGTAGGTTATCTCCTCGTGCAGCTCGTCGACCATCCCGTGCAGCTTCGCGTCGGCGAAGGAGAGCTTTATGTATTTCAGGTAGTTGTAGACGATCTCCAGTGGGTTGTTGATCTCATGAGCCACCCCGGCGGCGAGCAGGCCCACGGACGCGAGTTTCTCCGAGAGGATGACCTGCTTCTGCAGCTTGTCGAACTCCGAGATGTCCTCGATGATGATGACGTTCCCGATCCTTTGGTCCTCGTCGTAGATCGGGAGGGTCCTCACGTTGTTGACCGTGTCCGCCCCGCCGATCGACAGGGGGACGTGGTAGAAGACGCTGCCCTCCTCCGAGCGCAGGGCCTCGCGGAGGAGGGCCAGCATCTCGTCGTTGCCCTTACCGAAGAGCTCCGCCAGGGACCGATTGGCGAAGCTGTCCTCCTCGAGGCGGAAATACTCCTTGCAGAGCTCGTTTACGATCTTTACCCTCTCCTCCGCGTCGACGACGAAGAGGTTGACCGGGAGCTTCAGGAGCACGGCCTCGTTGTACTTGAAGTACTGGTCGAATTCCCGCTTGCGGTTGCCCGTATTCTCCAGGGAGTAGACCTGCGTGTAGGTCAGCCGGAGGAGGTTCATCTTGTCGATGTGGCCGACCTCGTCGGTGACCAATATCTCGCCGTTCTTGACGATGCTCACGCGGTCGGCGATGTCGTAGACGTCGTCGATGCGGTGGGTGATGAACAGGATCGCCATGCCCTCGGCCTTCCTCGCGTCCAGGAGGCGCAGCACCTTGTGCAGGTTGGCGGAGGACAGCTTTTCCAGAGCCTCGTCGAGGATGAGGAGCCTCGGTTTTTTCTGAAGCGCGGCGAGGATGGAGACGAGTACCCTGTCCGGGAAGTTGAGGCTCTTGACGGCGGTCGACGGATCCAGGCTGAACTCGTTCGTCTCCAGGAATTCCATCGCGCGTCGGGCGATTCCCCTCTGGCTCATCCAGCCGTGGCGCGCTGCCTGCTTGTCGAGGAAGAAGAGGTTCTCCGCGACCGAGAAGAAGTTATTGAGCTGCACTTGCTGGTAGACCATCTCGATGCCCAGTCGGTGCGCGGCGTTGGTGCTCAAGCCCTCTATGCGCCGGCCGGCGAATTCGATGCTCCCCGCCTTCTGTCTCACGTTGCCGCTGATGATCATGCCGAGGGAAGTCTTGCCCGCCCCGTGCTCCCCGACGACGGCGTGGACCTTCGACGGGTAGAGGACGAGGTTGATGTCCTTGAGCGCCTCGATTTGCCCATAATCCAGAGATATGCCGGTGAGACGAAGCAGCTCGCCGCCTTCGGTTGCCGGGGCTCCCTCGGCCGCGGGCTCAGGCGTTGAGGCCATACTTCTCCATCTTGCTGTACAGGGTCTTGCGGCTCATGTTGAGGAGCTCGGCCGTCCTCGAGCGATTGTACTTGGTGCTCTGCAGGATCTTCACGATGAGGTCACGCTCCATGTCCTGGCGGATGTTCCCCGACCCGGCCTCGAGGCTCCCGCCCAGGAAATGGGCGGGAAGGTCCTCCATGCCGATGCAATCGCCGGAGGACATCGCCGCGGCGTAATAGACGACGTTCTTCAACTCGCGGACGTTTCCCGGCCAATCGTATTCCATGAACTTGGCCATCACCTCGGCAGTCGGCATTCTATGCTCGGGAGGCGAGGCGAGATCGCCGAGGCTGCGCTCCGACAGGAAATGCTCTACCAGGAGGGGCAGGTCGTCCTTGCGCTCCCGGAGGGGCGGGACGAAGAGCACGGCCGCGTTGAGCCGATAGTAGAGGTCCTCGCGGAATTGACCGTCGCGGATCAGCTCGACCAGGTCCTTGTTCGTCGCGGCGATGAATCGGACGTTCACCTTGATGGTCTCGTTTCCGCCCAGCCGCCTGATCTCGCTGTTCTGTAACGTTCGGAGGATCTTCGCCTGGATGCCGAGGGGCATGTCCCCTATCTCGTCGAGGAATAGGCTGCTTCGGTCGGCCTTCTCGAAGAGGCCCTTGAACGAGGAGTCGGCCCCCGTGTAGGCCCCGCGCTCGTGCCCGAAGAGCTCGTTGTCCAGGAGGGACTCGGGGAAGGCGACGCAGTTTATCTTGACCATCTGCAGGGCGCTGCGGGCCGAGGCGGCGTGGATATAGTCCGCGAAGACCTCTTTGCCGGTCCCGCTCTCCCCGCAGATCAGCACGGGAAGGTCGGTCGCGGCCAGCTTCTCGACCTTGTTCCCGAGAGCGAGCATGCGGGAGTCCCGGGTGACGATCGTCGCGGAAAGCTCCCGCAGCCGGGTTCTCAGGTTGCTGTTCTCCGCCCTGAGCATCGAGAACTCGCGGGCCTTCTCCACGCTCTTCAGGAGCTCGTCGAAGTCCAGGGGCTTCCTGACGTAGTCGAAGGCCCCGAGCTTCAGGGAGAGCACGGCCGTCTCCACCGAGGCGAAGGCGGTGATCATGATCACCGGAAGCGTCTTGTCGACGGCCTGGAGCCGCTTCAGCACGTCGATGCCGCTCTCCTCGCCGAGCATGACGTCGAGGAGGACCACCTCCGCCTTGAAGGCCACGAAGGCCGAGAGGGCCTCGTCGCCGTTCGTGGCTATCGCCGTCCTGTAGCCCAGGTGCTCGAAATTCTGCGCCAGGCTTTTGCAGAGTTTAACCTTATCGTCGATAATAAGGATGCTTGGTCCCATGTTTTTGCCGCCGTAGTTACTCAATTCGATTTCGCAGTGTGAGTAATATTTACTCATTCACTATAGGAGTCGAAAAGGATACTGTCAACGATTTTTGACGCCAATAGCGTAATGCGCTACGCTACAGTGAATAGCATTACTGGTCCCCCGTCTATCGCGATTTATTCACTCTGGCATGCTTCCTGCGGTAAGCCATTCGTCACAACCGGAAGTTTTCCGGCGAACAGCAGCGAAGGAGGAGAAGTCTCATGAAAAAGCTTAGGTCCCTTATGATCATCCTGTGCGTGGTCGCGCTGGTATTCTCGGCCGCCGCCGTATCGGCCCAGGCGAAGCCGATAAAAATCGCCATGGTGAACCTCGCCCAGAGCAGCCCCTACTTCATCGGCATGGCCGAGGCGGTCAAGCAGGAGGCCGCTCACTTCACCAACATAAAGCTCATCACCACGGACGCCAAGGGCGACGCGCAGAAGCTCACCTCCGACGTCGAGGACGTTCTGGCGCAGAACGTCAACGGAATAATCCTGAGCGGCGCCTGGCTCGAGTCGGCGCCCGAGGCTCTGGACGCGATCAAGAAGGCCAATGTGCCCGTCGTCCTCGTCGACAGGATGTTCACGGGGGCCGGCAGCGATGAGTACACCAGCTGGATCGGCCCGGACAATTACGCCATCGGCCAACAGGTCGGCGCCTATATCGCGAAGCGCCTCAAGGGAGTCGGGACCGTCGTTATCCTGAAGGGCGGGCCGGCCGACAACTCCATCGGCTATAACCGCACCAACGGCGTCCTCTCCGAGCTCAAGAAGACCAAGATCGTCACCATCCCCGCCCCCAACTTCGGCGGCTGGAGCTCCGACGGCGGATTCAAGCTGATGGAGGACCTCCTCGCCAAGTACAGCAAGATAGACGCGGTTTTCTCCGAGAACGACTCCATGGGTCTCGGCGCGCAGAAAGCCATCGCCGACGCCAAGCGCAGCGACAAGATCTTCATCTGCGGCGTCGACGGCGAGAAGGCCGCGCTCGAGCAGATCGCGAAGAAGGGCAACTACGCCGCGACGGGCCTCAACAGCTCCGACCAGATCGGGCGCGCGAGCTTCGGCCGCCTCATGGCCATCCTCGCCGGCGCCATGGCCGAAAAGAACACCGTATTGCCCTCGCCCATCATCACGATCGACAACGTCCAAAGATTCTATTTCCCCGAGAGCGTCTTCTAAACACCACGGGGCCCCTCGCATTGCGGGGGGTCCACCCCTTGGAGAAACCGCACATGAAAATGCTCATCGACAGCCAGTGGGCGGATTCCGCCGATCGTAGGACCAAGGCGGTCCGCAACCCGGGGACCGGGGAGACCATCGACGAGGTCCCGCTGGCGACCGAAGGCGACATCGACCGCGCCCTGAAGGCGGCCACCGAAGGCAGCGCGCGGATGCGGGCCATGCCCGCCCACGAACGCTCCGCCGTATTGACCCGCGCGGCCGCGGCCATTCAAGGGCGCCGGGAAGAGCTCAGCACCCTCCTGGCCCGCGAAAACGGCAAGCCCATCCGCCAGACCCGAGCCGAGGTCGAGGTGGCGGGACGCCTGTTCAGCGGTTTCGCCGAGGAAGGCCGGCGGATATTCGGCCGCACCATTCCGATGGACGCCGTCCCCGGCAACGAGCGCCATTTCGCGATGACCATTCGGCAGCCCATCGGGGTGGTCGCGGCGATCGTTCCCTTCAACTACCCCGTGGAGCTGTACGCCCATAAAGCCGCGGCTGCCCTGGCCGCCGGCAACTCGGTCATCGTGAAGCCGCCCAGCGCCTGTCCCCTCACCCTCCTCAAGATAGCGGAGATTCTCGAAGAGGCGGGGCTTCCCCGGGCCGCGCACCAGATGATTACCGGGCCGGGCGAGATGGTCGGGGAGCATCTCGCGCTCAGCCCCGTCGTGCGGCTCGTCTCCCTCACGGGAAGCGTCGCCGTGGGCATCAGGCTAACCGAGCTCGGCGCGAGGAACCTTCAGAAGGTCCATCTCGAGCTCGGCGGGAACGACGCCACGATCGTGTGCGCTGACGCCGACCTGGACAAGGCGACCGACGCCATCGTCCTCGGGCGCCTGGCCCGCGGCAACGGACAGATCTGCTGCGCGGTCAAGCGAGTATTCATCGACGCCCGGGTCTACGCCGAATTCTCTTCCATGCTGGCATCTAAGGCGGCCCTTCTGAAGGTAGGGGACCAGCTGGCGGAGGACACCGACTGCGGGCCGCTGATATCCGAGAGCGCCGCGAAGAAGGTCGAGGCTTCGATCGCCGAGGCAGTCGAGGCGGGAGCGAAGCTCTTGTACGGCGGGACCCGCCGCGGCGCCTTCATCGTGCCGACGGTTCTGGGCGACGTTCCGACCTCGGCGCCCCTGTTCATGGAAGAAACATTCGGGCCGGTAGCTCCCCTCGTGTCCTTCTCGGACGAGGAAGAGGCGATACGGATGGCCAACGACAGCCCCTTCGGCCTGCAGGCGGCCGTCTTCACGAAAGACATCTCCCGGGCGATGACCATCGCCAGCCGGCTCGAGGCCGGAGGCGTGATCATCAACTGGTCCTCGGCCCTACGCGCCGAGAACGTGCCCTTCGGGGGAATCAAGATGAGCGGCCACGGCCGGGAAGCTCTGCACGACACCCTGATCGACATGACGGAACAGAAGGCCATCGTCATCCATAACGCCTTTCCCGAGGCCCCGAGTCCTGAACGGACGGACGCATGAGCGCCGATGCTTTCCTGCGGATGGAGGGCATCAACAAAAGATACGGCGGCACCGTCGCCCTCAAGCGCGTGAGTGTCGCGGCAGAGCTCGGCGAGGTTCACGCCCTCGTCGGCGAGAACGGCGCCGGCAAGTCCACGTTGATGAATATCCTCTCCGGCGCCGTCTCGCCCGACTCGGGGAGCATTTTCCTGGGGCAGCAGACGGTGACGATGCGCTCTCCTCACCAGGCCAACGCCCTGGGCGTGCGGGCGGTGCACCAGGAGTTCAGCCTCGTGCCCCACCTGACCATCGCCGAGAACATCCTCATGGGAAAGCTGCCTACACAGGGCGGAGGGCGCGTCGTGATCGACTGGCCCAAGGCCTACGAGAGGGCGCGGGCCCTTCTCGCGGAGCTGGGCTTCTCCGGCTTGGACGAGCGAGCCCGCGTACATCATCTGAGCACCTCCCAGCAGCAGGTGGTGGAGATAGCCAAGGCCCTCGCGGAGAAGCCGAAGATCCTCATCCTGGACGAGCCCTCGGCCGTCCTCTCGAAGGACGAGCTCTCCCGTCTCTTCGCCCTGATACGGCGGCTCAAGGGCGAGAAGACCTTGATATTGTACATCTCGCACAGGCTCGAGGAAGTATTCGAGATCGCCGACCGCATCACCGTCCTCAGGGACGGCGAGGTCGTCGGCACGGTGCGGCGCGAAGCCGTCGATCAAAACGACCTGATCCGCATGATGGTCGGCCGCTCCTTCGAGGAGATATACCCCAGGCGCGGGACGAGGCGCGGCGACGAAGTGCTCTCGGTCCACGGCCTCGGCCGCGAGGGGGAATTCCGCGACGTCGACTTTACCCTGCACCGCGGCGAGGTCCTCGGCATGTTCGGCCTCGTCGGAAGCGGGAGGTCGTCCCTGGCCAGGAGCGTGTTCGGGGCGGAGCCCCCGACCTCCGGCAGCATCCGGGTAGACGGCCTGCCCCTGCGGCTTCGCACTCCCCGCGAGGCCGTGAGCGCGGGGATCTCGCTGGTGACGGAGGACCGCAAGCGCGACGGCCTCGTGATGCACTGCACGATCCGCGACAACGTGAGCTTCGCGGCTTTTCCAAAGATGAGCCGCGGGATATTCCTGAACCGAAAGCTGCAGGAAAGGCTCGTCGCGGAAAAGGTCAAGGAGCTCGCGCTGAAGCCTCCCCACATCGGGGCCCTCGTGCGGACCTTGAGCGGCGGCAATCAGCAGAAGGTGATTCTCGCCAAGTGGCTCCTCTGCGATACTAAGGTCCTCCTCCTCGACGAGCCGACCAGGGGGGTGGACATAGGAGCGAAGGTCGAGATCTACCATCTGATCAACGCCCTCGTCGAGGCGGGCGTGGGAGTCCTCCTCATCTCCTCGGAGATGCTCGAAGTCCTGGGCATGAGCGATCGGATACTCGTAATGCGCGAGGGCCGACTTGTGGGCGACATCGACAGGGAAAAAGCGAGCGAGGAAGGCCTCCTTCAACTCGCCGCGGGCGTGGAGCACGCGACTGTCGCGACGGGGGATAAGGCATGAAAACGACCGCAACAATCATCGATAGGACCCGGGCGATGTTCAAGATACGCTCGTCCGACATAATCTTCGTCGCGATCTTCGCGGTCCTGATCCTGATCAGCTCCCTGGTATCGGAGACCTTCTTCACCTCGAGGAACCTCCTCAACATTTCCCGGCAGATCGTCACGAACGGCCTCATCAGCATAGGAATGCTCATCGTCATCCTCACGGGCGGCGTCGACCTGTCGGTGGGCTGCACCGTGGCCCTCTGCGGGATCATGGCGACGGGACTCCAGAAGCTGATGCCGACGCCCGTCGCCATCCTCGTAGCGCTCGCGGTCGGCCTGCTGGTCGGCTCCGCGAACGGCTTCTTCATCGCCCGCTTCAAGCTTCAGCCCTTCATCGTGACCTTGGCGACGATGGGCATAGTCCGCGGGGCGACCTATGTATTCTCGGAAACGCCGCAGTCCCCCGTCGATCCCCTCTTCCGCTCTCTGCTCGGCGGCGGGTTCATAGGTCCCATCCCCACCGCGCCCATCATAATGCTCGTCTTCTTCGCCATCGTCTGGTTCTTCCTCAACCGGACCATACCGGGCCGGGCGATCGTGGCGATCGGCGGCAACGAGGAGGCCGTTAGGCTGGCGGGCATTAACGTGAGGGCCCACCTCATACTCGCCTATATGCTCTGCGGCTTCTTCGCCAGCGCCGCGGGCATCATCCTGTCCTCGAGGCTCGGGATCGCGCAGCCCAGCTTCGGCGTGGGCTTCGAGCTGGACGCGATCGCCGCCGTGGTCATCGGAGGCGGCATCATGGGCGGCGGCGGCGGCGGGGCGATCGGCACCTTCTGCGGGGTGCTTATCCTCGGGGTCATCGACAACCTGCTCAATCAGTTCAACGTCCAGTCCTATTACCAGCAGATCGTCAAAGGCCTCATCATCCTGGTCGCCGTGCTCTCGCGCCGAAAGAAATAAGGGTCAGAACCTTCAGCGTCGGGAACGGAGATGCCTTAAGCTGCTTCATGCTCCATCCATTTTCCCAGGCCGAGCTTCTCAAGGCCCAGGGAGGCCTCGAGCTGGCGCGCCAGCCGAGGAGCTGGGCCGAGGCCTACCCAAGCTCCTCCTGGGCCAAGGTCGACAGGGCGAGCTACCTCGAGTTCGTCGCGGGAATCGCGGCGCCGCCGATCCAAGAATCGTCCCCTCCCTTGACTGTAAGAACTTCCGGGCTAAGATATAATTATATAGGTCCAATTAATCCGAGATTCCGTAGAGGAGCCATGTTGAAATCGTCGGAGTTCGCTTGTTCAGTCTTGGATACCCTCGAAGTCTCGGTCGCCGTAATAGACGAACGGGGCTTCATCATCGCCGTCAACAAGGCATGGCGCGATTTCGCGAAGGCGAATCACCCGAGTCCCGAGAGCGTCTGCGAAGGCGCCAACTACCTGGCGGTCTGCGACGCGGCCCGGGGCCCCGAGGCGGAGCAGGCGGCCGAATTCGCCGCCGCGCTGCGGGCGATCATCGGAAGCGAGCGCGATTACTATCGTCTCGAATACCCCTGTCATTCGCCACAGACGCAGCGCTGGTTCTACGCCCGCGCGACTCGTTTTCCGGGCGGAGGTCCTGCCCGGGCCACCGTAGCCCATACCGACTTCACCGAACGCAAGCGCGCGGAACTGGAGCTGAGTGCGAGCGAGCGGAAGTATCGCGGACTGTTTGAATACAGTCCCCTAGGCATATCGGAGACGGGCACTGATGGCCATCTTATAAAAGCGAATATCGCCTATGCCCGGATGTATGGCTATAACGATCCAGAGGCGATGATCGACGAAGTCGGCGATGTCAGCCGCCTCTATGCGGATCCGAATGAACGAACCGAGGTACTGCGCATACTCTCCGATAGGGGATTCATGGAGCCCAGGGAGATAATGGTTAGGCGCCGTGATGGATCGCTTTCCCATGTCATGGTAGCGTCGCGCGAGATACGGGACGAGGCCGGTGACTTCGTAAGTTATCAGGCCACGCACATCGACATCTCGGAGCTGAAACGAGTCGAGTCGGAGCTCCGCGCCTCCCACGAACAGGCCCGAGCCCTGGCCTCGCGCGCGCAAACGGCCTTGGAGAATGAGCGGGCGAGCACGGCCAGAAAGATCCACGACCTCCTCTCCCAGACTCTGACCCGACTCAAGATCGACTTGGTCTGGCTCCAGCGCCGGCTCGAGAATCTCGGGGATGCACTGCCCGCTAAGGCCCTGGGTCCCCGCGTAGCGGAGATGGCCGGGATGGTTGACGAAGCGGTGAGTACGGTGCAGAGAATAGCGACGGATCTGCGTCCGGCGGTGTTGGACAGCCTGGGCCTCTGCGCCGCCCTGGAATGGCTGGCCCGGGATTTCCGGTACCATAGTGAGATCGAATGTCGAGCATTCGTCCCCGAAAGGGAGTTGAGGATCGATAAGGAGGTAGCGACGGCCGCCTTCCGGATCGTGCAGGAGAGTCTCTCTAATGTGACTCGGCACTCGCGCGCCACCGAAGTGGAGATTCGCCTCGAGGAGGAGGCGGATCAGCTTGTCTTGAGAATCCACGACAACGGGATCGGGATCGATCCGGAAAAACTGAAAGATCCGACCTCTATAGGTCTCGCCGGCATGCGCGAACGGGCCCTCCTCATGAGCGGCAGCTTCACCATTCTGAGCCCGCCCGCATTAGGGACCACCGTGGAGGCGCGTTTCCCCCTGTCCGACTCCGGCCGATTCCCATTGGGCGAATGATGAGGATACTCGTCGCCGACGACCATGAGGTTTTACGCAAGGGTCTCCTGCAGATCCTGGCCGAGAAATACCCCGATGCGGAATTCGGGGAAGCCGGGACTTCGGCGGAAGCCCTGGATCGCCTGTCGCGGCAGACCTGGGACATCCTGATCCTCGACGTCTTTATGCCGGGGCGCGGCGGCCTCGAAGTCCTCGCCGAAGCGAAGTACGCATATCCCGGGCTTCCGGTCCTCGTCCTCAGCAGCGCCCCCGATGAACAGCTTGCGATTCGCGTCCTGAAGTCGGGCGCCGGAGGCTACCTCAACAAACAGGCCGCGTCGGAAGAGCTGGTCAAGGCCGTCGGGAAGCTGCTATCGGGAGGTCGCTACGTCAGCCCCGCGATAGCCGAGCTTCTGGCCAAGGAGGCCGCCCAGGACAGGTTCGCGCCTCATGCCTCGCTCTCCAATCGGGAATTCGAGGTCTTGCGTCTCCTCTTGGCCGGTAAGTCGATCAAGGAGACGGCCTCGGAACTGAACTTGAGCGCCAAGACGGTCAGCACCTTCCATACGCGCATATGGCAAAAGCTTTGCGTGCAGAACGACGTCGAAATGACCCGCTACGCTCTCGAGCACAAACTGGTGTAAGTCTAAGCCTACGCCGTCATCGGCCTTCGCCTCATCGCTATTCGATTCGTTGCGACCTAGACTTTTAGTTATGATGAGCGAGGAGTCCCTTGCCGATGACTTCGTTCTCCTCCGTATCCTCGTCGCCGATAACGGGAGTTCGGTAAACGACGGCCTCACCGCGCTCTTGTCGGAGCTGGATGGGATCAATGTTTTCGGTTGCGCCCAGGATCCCGACAAACTGTTAGCCCTCGCCCGAAGCCTACGCCCCGACGTGGTGATCCTCGACATACAACGGACGGAGCCGCTCAGCCTTGCCATCCTACATCGACTGAAGGCCCTGCCCCGCGTGCCGATAGTAATCGTGCTCTGCGAGAGCGGTCTCCTGCCCCTCCAGGAAGCCGTTTTAGCGGGTGGAGCCGATCATGTCCTGGTCAAGACGGATTGCGAGGAATTGCTGCGGTTGCTCGCGGGTCTGATCGCCGCGAGGGGGCGACCGTGACGCGGGGCAACCTGGTGTTCGCACTCGATGATCCGCATTACGCCCTTCCTTTGGCCATCGTCGAGCGCGTAATCCGCGCCGTGGAGATATCGCCTCTGCCGAGGGCCCCACGGATCGTTCGTGGCGTAATCAACGCCCAAGGGCAGATCCTGCCCGTCGTGGACATCCGCGCGCTTTTCCATCTGCCGCCTCGGGCGACGGATATCGGCGACCGATTCATCATCGCGAATACGCCCAGGCGGGTCGTGGCCCTTATTGTCGATCGGGTGACCGGAATCTGCGAAGTGCCCGAAGAGAAAATCGTGAGCGCCGAGAGGGCCCTGACCTTCGCGGAGGGTCTTCGAGGCGTCGCGAAACTGGAAGACGGCCTCGTCCTGATCTACGACCTCGACCGATTCCTTTCCCTCGACGAGGAGGGGCAACTGGATGCGGCGCTATCGGGAGGCGAGGCATGATGAAAGCCCTGACCGATGGTCTTCTCTCGCGTTTGAGCGATTTCGTCGCCTCCCGGATGGCCCTGAACTTTCCGCCCCCGCGCTGGGGCGACTTGGAGCGAATGGCGAGCTCCGCCTACGCGGAGATGGGCTTCGCCGATCCGGCATCCTTCATCGAAGGGCTGCTGTCCTCGCCCCTGACCGAAGGGCGGATGGAGATCCTGGCCGCTTATCTCACCGTCGGAGAAACCTATTTTTGGCGGGAGCCGCAGGTTTTCGAAGCTCTAGAAAGCAGGATCCTGCCGGACTTGATCCGTTCGCGCGGGCCCGAAGATAGGCGGCTGAGGATATGGTGCGCCGGATGCTCGACGGGAGAGGAACCCTATTCGGTCGCCATCGCCCTCCGCAGGGCCCTGCCCGCGATCGACGATTGGAGCATCAGGATCCTCGCGACGGATATAAATCCCCGAATGCTTCGCAAGGCGGCGGGGGGATCGTACGGCGAATGGTCCTTCCGCAACGCGCCGCCCTGGATCGCTGAAGAATTCTTCCGGCTCAAGAAGGACGGGAAGCGCGAGATTCTTCCCGAGATAAGAAAGATGGTCTCGTTCGAGTACTTGAATCTCGCGGAGGATATTTACCCGGCCTCCTTGAATGGCACGAATTCCATGGACCTCATCCTCTGCCGCAACGTCCTCATGTATTTTACTTCCGAGGGCGCGAGGCTCATCGTGGGAAGCCTCCGTCGCGCCCTCGTCGATGGAGGCTGGCTGATAACCAGCGCCTGCGAATGCTCCCAAGTTCTCTTCTCGGAATTCGCCTCGGTTCAATTTCCAGGCGCGACGGTCTATCGAAAGGACGCGGATGCACCTCGGCCCGAGGAATCCCCGTCAAGCGGAGCGGCCCGGGCGCAAATGCCGCTTATCCGACCTCCGCCCAAGCCCAGCGCCGCAATTAAAGGCAAAAAACCGCCGATGCCTCGAGTCGAAGCCGTTCCATCGGCGATCGCCCCGACGGTCAGGGAGCTGGCCGACAGGGGAAGACTTGTCGAGGCCCTGGCATTGTGCGAAACGGCGATAATCCGCGACAAGATAGATCCGAGGCTGCACTATCTGAAGTCGACGATTCTCCAGGGGCTCAATCGCGAGGATGAGGCGATCGCTTCGCTGAAGCGCACGATCTACCTCGATCCCGAATCCGTCAACGCCCACTTCACCCTGGGCAACCTGGCGCTGCGAAACGGCGACGAGAGGACTGGAAAGCGTTGCTTCAAGAACGCCCAGACCCTGCTGGCCGGACTTCTCGATGAGGAGGTCCTGCCCGACTCCGAGGGGCTGACGGCGGGGCGATTCAGGGAAATCATTTCAGCGACCATGCGGATCGGAACGAAGGAGGCGGTATGAGACATCCGAAACTAGGGGCTAAATTTCTGATCGGGGGACTTCTATTGCTCATAATCCCCGTCTCCTTCATCGGGATCATTACCGTAGTCGAATCCACGGACAGCATCTCCAAGCTTGCTCGGAATGATTTGTCCAGCATCGCCGAAGGCCTGGCGGGCACATTGGAAATTGGAATAAATGAACAGCTATTAACCGTCAGGAATATTGCCAGTTTTGATAGTATCATCGAAGCTTCAGAAAAAAACTCAAGGGAAGGTGAAAAAAATAGCCGGAGTGAAATCACTCTTACGGAAAGAGAACTTATCAGAATAAAGGACAATGAGGGAGATCGATGCTCGAGCGTGAACCTTATCAACTTGAACGGAATATTCTACGCGTCTTCCAACAGAAAAGCAAACGTTGGAATCGATGTTTCCGACAGGGATTATGTTAAAACGGCATTAAAGGGAATACCCAATGTCGGCTCGGCCGTAATATCGAAGGCATCAGGCAGAATTGTCCTCTCGACAGCATGCCCGGTATACGACTCCGCAGGGAAAGACATCACGGGGATCGTTACGATAACCATGGAAATAAAGTACTTAACCGATATTATCGATGCGGTAAAAATAGGCAAGACGGGCTATGCTGCTATAGCTCAAAAAAACGGAATCATGATCGCCAATCCCGTAAAGGAAAATATCTTGAAGGAGGATATCTCCAAGGTCGCCGGTATGGAACCCATCGCGAAGATGGTTAGTCAAGGCGAATCCGGCATCGTAGAGTACAGGCGTTTCGGCGTGGCCAAGGTGGCGGGCGTCGCCAACGTGCCATCGACCGGATGGAGCGTGTTCACTACCATCCAGCGCGATGATTTATATTCATCGGCCACAACTATTCGAAATTTGATTACCGCGATCGGCGCAATATCCCTAATCCTCGCCGCCGTATTCTTGATTCTCTTTTCCCGGAACCTTACCGCTCCCCTCAATAAAATCGTGGGGGCCGCGGAAGGCATAGCCTCGGGAGATCTTTCCGTCGAGTTCGTTCTTGGGACCCGGTACGATGAAATAGGCAGCCTATCGCGTGCCTTTGCCCTGATGGTCAAATCGCTGAAGGAGATGGCCCAGGTCGCGGAAAAGATAGCCTCGGGCGATCTCACGGTCAAGGTAACGCCGCTTTCGGAAAAAGATACCCTCGGGAACGCCTTCGCGGCGATGGTGGCGAGGCTCAAGAGCCACATGAACGGCGTAAACGAGGGCTTCGCCGTCCTCACGGCCGCGGGGAGCGAGATCCTGGCCGCGACCACGCAGGTGGTTTCCGGCACCGCCGAAACCGCCGCCGCCATCAGCGAGACTACCGCGACCGTCGAGGAGGTCAGGCAGGCCGCGCGGCTTTCCTCCGAGAAGGCCAAGAACGTTTCCAGCAACGCCGAACGCGTCACCCAGATATCGCAATCCGGACAGGCAGCCGTCGAGGATACGGCCGCGGTAATGCTGCGCATCCGCGATCAGATGGAATCCATCGCCCAGACCATCGTGCGCCTGAGCGAGCAGAGCCAATCCATCGGCGGCATCATAGCCTCGGTTACCGACCTCGCCGACCAGTCCAACCTCCTCGCGGTGAACGCGGCCATCGAGGCGGCGCGGGCGGGAGAGCAGGGCAAGGGATTCACCGTCATCGCCCTGGAGATCAAGAGCCTGGCCGAGCAGTCGAAGCAGGCGACCGCCCGGGTCCGAGAGATATTGAGCGAAGTGCAGAAGGCGACGGGGGCGGCCGTGATGGCGACGGAGCAGGGGACCAAGGCCGTGGAAGCGGGCGTACGGCAATCCGCTCAAGCCGGGGAGGCGATTCAGATACTGACGGAGAGCAGCACCGAGGCGACCCAGGCCGCCACGCAGATAGTGGCCTCGAGCCAGCAACAGGTCATAGGGATGGATCAGGTCGGCATCGCGATGACGAACATCAGTCAAGCGGGGGCGCAAACCGCGGCCAGCATGCGGCAAACCGAGACCGCGGCCCAAAACCTGCACGAGCTGGGCCAGAAGCTCAAGGGATTGGTCGAGCAGTACAGGACCTAAGGGGAAAAAGAATGGGCGTAGACTGGAACGAGGTTCACCTCCGCCTCGAGGAGGCGGCCGCGGCGCTCGAGCAGGGAGCGACGCCATCCGAGGAAAAGCGGCGCTCCATCCTGCGGGAGCGGGCGCGAGCCTTGGCACTGGAAACCGGGCCGGCCGCCACGGCGAAGGATCTTATCGACGTCATCGAGTTCCGACTGGCCTCGGAGGCTTACGCCATCGAATACTCCTACGTGCGCGAGGTCCATCCGCTCAGGGATTTTACGCCGCTGCCTGGCACGCCGCCCTTCATCCTCGGCATAGTCAACCTGCGGGGGCAAATCATCTCCGTCGTCGATCTGAGGGTGTTTTTCAATCTTCCCGCGAAAGGCTTGGGCGACCTGAATAAGGTCATCGTCGTCCGCGACGAGAGGATGGAATTCGGTATCCTCGCCGACGAGGTTACCGGCGTCCGGGCGATTCCGCGGATCAGCATTCAGCCGCCCATCCCGACGCTTTCCGGCATCGGCTCGGAATATCTTATAGGGATCACCGACGAAGGGATGCTGGTCCTCGACGCGAATACGATTCTCCGCGATGAGAGGATCATCGTGGAACAAAAATAGGAGGCCATCGAAATGAAGTGGTTCATAGATATGTCCACTCGAGCCAAGATGGTCTTATGTTTTGGAATTCTGTGGCTCATGCTGGCGCTGATGATCCTCACGGCTTATAGGGATATCGCGGGAATGAACCGATCGGCACGGGAGCTGCACGACGTTCAATATACGATCGCCCTCGATCTCGTGGGGCTCAGGGCGAATCAGAATTTCAACCGCGCCCAGGTATTGGAGATGATGGAGACCTCCGACAAGTCGATGCAAGCAACGATCGAAAAGAACATCCAGGATAGAGGCAAATTAATCGACGATACTCTCACTGCCTTATTACAACTCGATTCTGATCCGCAGTTTCAGAATCGGCTGGTTGAATTGAGAGACAATCTAGTGCCCTACCGCCAGACGCGCGAGCAGGAGGTCGCCTTGATCCGCTCGGAGAAGGTGGAAGATGCGAGACGGCTTGGAGGCGGAATCCAGGAGGACCGTTTCGAGAAAATCCGTGCAATCGCCCTGGAGCTGGGGGATGCGGCAAGCAACGACGTGCAGAAAAAAATCGCCGAGGACGCGGTCTCGGCTCAATGGGCCATCCGGATTTTGCTGTCGGTCGGAGCGGCGGCCTTCATCCTCGGAATCCTGATGATCCTCGCCCTGAATCGATACATCGCCCTGCCCCTGCGAAAGTTGACCAGGACGGCCGAGCTGATCGCGGTGGGCGACCTGAGCCTCGCCACGACCGCCGAACCGCGGAAGGACGAGGTGGGCGTTCTGGGCAAGGCCCTGTCGCGCATAGCGGAAAGCCTTCGGTGGATCGGGGAAATAGCGGAAGCCGCCATCCTCCTCGGCTCCTCGGCGAGCGAGATCCTGGCCTCTACCACTCAAGTGGCCTCCGGCACCGCCGAGACCGCCGCCGCCATCAGCGAGACCACGACTACCGTAGAGGAGGTCAGGCAGGCCGCGAGGCTTTCTTCCGACAAGGCGAAAATCGTCTCCGACAACGCGCAGCAGATCGCCCAGGTCTCCTTATCGGGCCAGACCGCGGTCGAGGAGTCGGCCGCCGGCATGCTGCTTATCCGCGAGCATATGGAGACCATCGCCCGGACCATCGTCAGCTTGAGCGAGCAAAGCCTATCCATCGGCGGCATCATCGCCTCGGTCAACGACCTCGCGGATCAGTCCAATCTCCTCGCGGTCAACGCCGCCATCGAGGCGGCGCGCGCGGGAGAGCAGGGCAGGGGATTCGCCGTCGTCGCGACGGAGATCAAGAGCCTTGCCGAGCAGTCGAAGCGGGCGACCACCCAGGTCCGCGAGATACTGGGCGAGGTGCAGAAAGCTACCGGGTCGGCGGTGATGGCGACCGAGCAGGGGAGCAAGGCGGTGGAAGCCGGCGTAAAGCTGTCCGCCCAGGCCGGGGAAGCCATTCTGGCATTGGCGGAGAGCAGCACGGAGGCGGCGCAGACCGCGACGCAGATCGTGGCCTCGAGCCAGCAGCAGGTAGTCGGGATGGATCAGATAGGCATTGCGATGGAGAGCATCAATCAAGCGGGAGCCCAGACCGCCGCGAGCATGCGCCAGGCGGAGACCGCGGCGCGAAACCTGCATGAGCTGGGCCTGAAGCTGAAGGGATTGGTCCAGCAGTATAAGACCTGAAAGGACGTGGCGATGGATGTAAACGACCTCGAGTTCCTGAAGCGTCTCAAAGTCACCTTTCGCGGCGAGGCGGAAGAGCACATCCGGACCATATCCGCGGGCCTCATCGAACTCGAGAAGGAAGAGTCGCCCGATCGTCGGGCCGAGCTCATGGAGACCGTCTTCCGCGAGTCGCACAGCTTCAAGGGCGCGGCGCGGTCCGTCGGTCTGAAGGATATCGAGTCCATCTGCCAGGCTCTGGAGGGTGCCTTCTCGGCGCTGCGAGGCGGGTCGATAGGCCCGTCGCCGAGCCTGTTCGATCTGTTTCACCGGGGCGTCGATGCCATCGTTCGAATCGTCTCTTCCGCGAATATGGAAGGCTCCGACGCCGACCGCGCGGAAGCGCGGCGAATCGGAAAAGAATTGAAGGAAGCGTCGGCGGGCGGCGCGCCGACCAAAAAGTCCGCGGAAGGAAAGGTCCGCCCTCGTGACGCGACCGAGGACAGGAGCGCTTCCGCGAGCACGGTACGAATACCCATGGAGAGGCTGGACGCCCTCCTCCTTCAAGCGGAGGAGATGATAGCGATAAAGATGACGACCGGTCAACGAATCGCCGAAATGAGCGAGATCCAGCGGAACTTGCGCGAATGGAGGAAGGAATCGATACGGCGTAAAGATCGTGACGGGACCGATTTAGATGCCCTTGAAAACCAGGTTGCCGCCGTGACCCGGGCCCTGGAACAGGATCACCGCTCGATAAGGCGGATGGTGGACGAGCATCTGGAAGGAATGAAGAGGGCAGTGATGCTTCCCGTGTCCTCCCTCGTCGAATCGTTTCCCAAGATAGTCCGAGATATCGCCCGTGATCAGGGGAAAGAAGTTGAGCTGGTCCTGCTCGGGACGGATATCGAGAGCGACAAGCGGATACTCGAAGAATTGAAGGACCCCCTCATTCACCTGGTACGCAATTGCGTCGACCACGGCATACGATCGCCCGAAGAGCGCGTCGCCCAGGGCAAATCGCCGCAGGGGACGATAACCATCGCCTTCGCCGCGAAGGACAGCCGCGACATGGAGATACTCGTGTCGGACGACGGCGTGGGGGTCGATGGGGTCCGAGTCCGAGCGGCCGCCGTAAAGTCCGGCATCCTGTCGCGGGAGGCCGCCGAGAAGCTCGACGAGGAAGCGGTATTGGCCCTGATATTCCAATCGGGGATTTCCACCAGCCCGATACTCACCGACATCTCGGGCCGAGGTCTCGGCCTGGCGATCGTGCGCGAGAAGGTGCAAAAGCTCGGCGGGTCGGTGTCGGTGAATTCTCGGATTCATGCAGGCACGGCTTTCCGCATCGTTCTCCCGCTTACTCTCGCGACCTTCCGCGGCATTTTAGTGCGCGTGGACGAGAGGGCGTTCCTCCTCCCCACGATCAACGTGGAACGTGTCCTAAGGGCGAGCCAAGCGGAGATCAAGAGCGTAGAGAATCGAGAGATGATCCAGGTGGACGGGCAAAACCTGTCGCTGGTCGATTTGGCTGACGTTCTGGGATTGCCGCGTCGAGCCCGGCAGGCCCCGTCGACCGGGTTGTTCATCGCGGTCTTGGCGTACGGCGATAGGCGCGTCGCCTTCCACGTGGATGAAATTCTCGACGAACTGCAGGTCATTCTGAAAAACTTGGGACCTCAGCTCCGGCGCGTACGAAACGTCGCAGGAGCCGCCATCCTGGGCAACGGCAAGGTCGTGCCCGTACTCAACGCCTCCGACCTGATAACGTCGGCGCCGCGAGCCGCGGCGGCCCCTCGATCGGTCGAGCCGGCCCTCCCGCGGATCGCCCATATCCTGGTGGCGGAGGACTCGATCACGGCGCGCTCGCTGCTGAAGAACATCCTGGAAGGCTCGGGTTACCGCGTGACGACGGCCGTGGACGGGGCCGATGCTTATTCGCAGGCCCGCGAAGGCGAATTCGATCTTGTTGTCTCCGACGTGGATATGCCGCGCATGAGCGGTTTCGAACTGACCGCCAAGATCCGCGGCGACAAACGGCTTTCCCGGACGCCGGTGGTTTTGGTGACGGCCCTGGAGTCGCGCGAGGACCGCGAGCGCGGGATAGACGCTGGCGCAGACGCATACATAGTCAAGAGCAGCTTCGACCAGAGCAATCTGCTGGACGCGCTTCGGAGGCTGCTATGAAAAAAATACGGGTACTGATCGTGGAAGATTCGCCAGTAGCCCAGGAATTCCTGACCTATATCCTCATGTCCGATCCGGATATCGAGGTAGTCGGCGTCGCCAAAAACGGTTCGGAAGCCCTGGAATTGGTCAAGGAGCTGCGCCCCTCCGTCATAACGATGGACATCCACATGCCGATCATGGACGGATTCGAGGCGACCCGCCGAATCATGGAGTCCGTGCCGACGCCCATCGTCGTCGTAAGCGGCAGCACGGGCGCGCAGGAGGTCGCCTCTACGTTCCGCGCGATGGAAGCCGGGGCATTGGCCGTCGTCCTCCGTCCGACGGGCATCAACCACGCCGCCTTCAAGGCCGATTCGAAGCGGCTCATCGTTACCGTCAAGCTGATGTCCGAGATCAAGGTCGTTCGGCGAATTGCCCGTCAGGCAGCCACGCCCATGCCCAAGTCCGCGATACTTTCACAAGGGCTGCAGACGGCATCGGGAATCCAGGTCATAGCCATCGGCGCTTCCACCGGGGGGCCGCCCGTATTAAAGGAGATACTTTCGCGCCTGAGGAAGGACTTCCCCTTCCCCATCATCATCGTTCAGCACATCGCCGCCGGCTTTGTCGGGGGCTTTGCTGCATGGCTCTCGGGCTCCTCCGACGTTCCCGTGCGCATCGCCTCTCATGGGGAGCTGCCCCTGCCCGGCCGGGGTTACATGGCCCCGGACGGCTTTTACATCGGGGTGGCGGAGGGGCCTCGCATAGCGCTGAGCGACGATCCGCCGGAATGCAACGGGCTGCGGCCTTCGGTCGCCTACCTATTCAGGTCGGCCGCGAAGGTCCTGGGACCGCGCGCAGTGGGGGTCCTGCTTACGGGCATGGGACGGGACGGGGCCGAGGAAATGAAGATGATGAAGGACAGAGGGGCCATCACCATCGCGCAGGACGAGGCGAGTTCCGTCGTGCACGGCATGCCCGGCGAGGCGATCAAGCTCGGCGGCGCGACCTACGTTCTCCCGCCGGAAGGCATCGCGGCGACCTTATCCGCCCTCAAGGCAGCCGCGGGCGAGGAGGCGACATGAACCCGGATATCCTCGTCGTCGACGACAGCCCCACGCAGTTGGAAAAAATACATCATCTTCTGGTGCAGCACGATTACCGCGTAAGCACGGCGAAAAACGGCATCCAGGCGCTCGAGCGCATCGGCGAAAATATTCCCGCGCTGGTCATCAGCGATATCATAATGCCGGGCATGGGAGGCTACGAACTCTGTAGAAGGATTAAAGACGGGGATAACACCCGGCGTATACCCGTCATTCTCCTGACGTCCCTATCCGACGCGGGGGACGTGCTGGCCGGTCTCGAGTGCGGGGCCGACGGCTACCTGACCAAGCCCTTCAACGAGGACTACCTGCTCGACATGATTCCGCGGATCCTTGCCGATAGTGAGACGCGCGATCACGAACGACGACGCGTAACTCTGGATCTGCCCTCCCCCGGGGGACCACGGACCATCGCGGCCGATCCTTATCAGATGCTCACCCTCCTTCTTTCCTCGTACGAGGCCGCCGTTATCCGAAACAGGGAGGTCCTGAAGGCGGAAAACGATCTGCAGGTTTTGAACGAGCATTTGGAGGATTTGGTTTCCGAAAGGACGGCCGCCCTTTCCGCCGAGGTAGCCGAGCGCAAACTGGCCGAACGGAGGATCGAAAGCCTCGCGAGATTCCCCGCCGAAAATCCCCACCCGGTGATGCGCCTAAGCCATGACGGAGTCATCCTCTACGCGAATGAGGCCAGCCGTCCCATCCTGAATGCCTGGAGGGCTTCCGTCGGCGAAGAGGCTCCCTCGTCCTGGCGCGATCTAATCGCCAAGGCTTTCTCCGTTAGTACCGCCGATACGGCTACGGTCGAGCACCTCGATAGAGCATGGTCCATCTTCATCTCTTCGGTCAGGGATACCGATTACGTCAATCTCTTCGGTTGGGAGATTACCGAGAGCAAGCGAGTCGAAGAGGCCCTGCTCCGGTCCGAGATGCGCTATCGCCGGCTTTTCGAGGCGGCCAAGGACGGCATACTGATCCTCGACGCGGACACCGGGTCGGTCACCGATATCAACCCCTTCCTCCTGCATCTTGTCGGGCACACGAAGGATGATGTTCTGGGCAAGAAGCTATGGGAGCTGGGGTTTCTCAAGGATTTGGCCATGAGCCAAGATAAGTTCTTGGAGCTGCAACGGCGCGAGTACGTGCGCTATGGAGACTTGCCCCTGGAGGCCTCGGATGGACGAAAGATCAACGTGGAATTCGTCAGCAACGTCTACGAGGTGGAAGGAAAAAAAGTCGTACAGTGCAACGTCCGGGACATCACCGAGCGGATACTCGCCGCCCAGGAAATCCAGAGACTGAATACCGTCCTGGAAAATCGGGTAATGGAACGGACCGCTCAATTACAGAATGCCAACGAGGCCCTGGAAATCGCCAAGGCGGCCGCCGACTCGGCGAACCGTGCGAAGAGCGATTTCCTCGCCACGATGAGCCACGAGATACGGACGCCGATGAACGCAATCATCGGCTTCTCCGATCTCGCTCTAAAAATGGCCCTCGGCCCTCGGCAGAAGGATTATTTCTCGAAAATTCATGGCGCCGGCGTTTCCCTCCTGGGGACGATCAACGACATCCTCGACTTCTCCAAGATCGAGGCCGGAAGACTTACCATGGAACGCGTCGAGTTCTCCCTGGATCAGGTTCTCAAGGCCGTGGTCGCCGTCACGGGCCAGAACGCCTCCGCGAAAAGGCTGGAATTCATTCTGAACGTGCCGCCCGAGGTCCCCATGGACCTCGCGGGAGAGCCGCACCGCCTCCAGCAGATTCTGGTAAACCTGGTGGGCAACGCGGTCAAATTCACCGAGAGGGGAGAGGTGGAGCTTCAGATCGCCCTTCTCGAGAAAACGAGCGAGAAAACGAAGCTTAGATTCATGGTGAGGGATACCGGCATCGGCATGACGAAGGATCAGGTGGCGAAGCTCTTCCAGCCCTTCTCGCAGGCCGACAGCTCCATGTCGCGGAAATACGGAGGAACGGGCCTGGGTCTCAGCATCGTGCGGCGGCTGGTCGAGATGATGAGCGGGCAGGTATGGATAGACAGCGAGCCGGGGAAGGGCAGCACCTTCAACTTTACGGCGTGGCTGGATTTCGCTTCTCCGGGGAAGCGCCGCTCCTACTCCCTTCCTCCGACTCTCGAGGGAATGCGCGTCCTCGTCGTGGACGACAATCCCATCGCGCAGGAAGTCATTCGCGATATCCTGCAATCTCTGCGCTTCAGGGTCGAGGTCGTGGGCTCGGGAGAGGAGGCCGTCCAATCGGTGATGGAGGCGGACGGGAAGGATACATACGGCCTCGTGCTGATGGACTGGCTGATGCCCGGGATCGACGGCATCGAGGCGACGAGGCGGATTACCCAAGAAGGCATCGTGAAGAATGTTCCGGCCGTGATAGTCTTGAGCGCCTCGGGCGGGGGCGAAGGCGAGCGCTCGAAGGCGCTCGAGGCGGGGGCCGTCAATTTTCTTCCCAAGCCGATTACGGGTTCCACGCTTTTTGACGCGATCATCGCGACCTTCGAGCCGCCTCCCTGCCCTGATACGGACGATGCCTGCGCGGAAAGGTCCGGGAACGGCGAGCTGGAAGGCGCGCGCGTCCTCCTCGCGGAGGACAACGACATGAACCAGGAGATCGCCGTGGAACTCCTCCATGGCGCGGGGATGAACGTAGTCGTGGCGAATAACGGGCGCGAGGCCATCGATCGGCTCGAGGAGCCTGGAGCGCGCTACGACCTGGTTCTCATGGACATCCAGATGCCCGAGATGGACGGCTATGAAGCCACGCGGCTCATCCGGGCCCAGGAGAGATTCGCCGATTTGCCGGTCATCGCTATGACGGCCCATGCCCTAGTGGAGGAGCAAAACAGGGCCGAGGAAGCCGGGATGAGCGACTACATCACCAAGCCCATCGACGCGGAGGCCATGTTCGATACGCTGCGCCGCTTCTATCGAAAGGAGAAGGCCGCGCCGCGGGGCGATGCGAGGCCCGAAACCGCATCGCCGGGCGAGGCGATTCCCGAGATGGACGGGATAGAAGTAAAGGAGGCCTTGAGGCGCATCGGCGGGAACAAGAGGCTGTATATGGATCTGCTTCGGCGCTACGTCGAGAGGCAGGAAAACGCGGTGGAAAGGGTTCGGGAAGCATTGAGGGCGGGGGACGCGGCCCTCGCCGAGCGCATCGCCCACACGCTGAAGGGGCTGTCCGGAAATATTGGAGCCGTCGAGGCGCAGGCCGCGGCGGGAGAGCTCGAGCGGTCGATCCACGATGGGGAAACCGAGGGGCGGACCGCGGAGATGCTGGATCGGCTCGCTTTCGCCATGAGGAGGACGATCGAGGAGATCAGGCTGGCCATGGCCGCGTCGGCCGAAAGAAAGGAAGTGACCGCGACGATACCGACAATCCCGGCCGAGCCGACCGCAATCTGGATGAAACTCAAACTATTGATCGAGGAAAGCGACAGCGAGGCGGTCGACTTTCTCGCCTCGGTTCGCGAACAGATCGCCGACTCATGCCCGAGCGAGGATCTAAATAGGGTGGAAACGGCTCTGAAGGCATACGATTTTCCCGCCGCCCTCCGTAGCCTGAAGCTGCTGCTGGGTCACAGGGAGGGCTCAAATTAGTAATATGTCAACAATCTTGATCGTCGACGACGAGCCGGACAACATCGCCCTGCTGAGCGCGGCCCTGAAGGGCACGTTCCGGACCAAGGTCGCCATCACGGGCGAAAACGCGCTAGACCTCGTCCTCCGCGGCGACGCCCCGGATCTCATCCTCCTCGATATAATAATGCCCGACATGGACGGCTACGAGGTATGCCGCCGCCTCAAGCTGGACCCGAAGACCGCGGACATACCGGTGATATTCCTTACGGCCAAGTCGGACACGCAGGACGAGCGGCAAGGGCTCGAGCTCGGCGCCGTGGACTATATAACCAAACCCTTGAGCCTACCCATCGTCCTGGCGAGGATCAATACTCATCTTCATCTCAAGAGCGTCAGGGACTTCCTGCGGGATAAGAACGAGTATCTCGAGAATGAAGTCGCCCGCAGGACTCGGGAAATTAATATAATCCAGGACGTCACCATGATCGCCATGGGCAGTCTGGCGGAGACGAGGGACAACGAGACCGGAAACCACATCAGGCGGACCCAGCATTACCTGCGGACCCTCGCCACCTGTCTGAAGGCCTCTCCCGATTTCAAGGAATTTCTAAGCGACGAGAACATCGAGCTTCTCTATAAATCGGCGCCCCTGCACGACATCGGCAAGGTAGGCATCCCTGATACCATCCTATTGAAACCCGGAAAGCTCTCCGTCGAGGAATTCGAGATCATGAAGAGGCACACGACCCTGGGCCGAGACGCCATCATCGAGGCCGAAAA
The DNA here is from genome assembly GCA_049513895.1 of Rectinemataceae bacterium. Taxonomy (GTDB): domain Bacteria; phylum Spirochaetota; class Spirochaetia; order Treponematales; family Rectinemataceae; genus UBA1306. The sequence goes on from JBEKVO010000015.1 coordinate 56,328, forward strand.
GCGGCTGGACTCCCCAAATTCCTTCCTCCGGATGGCCCGCGAGATCGCCTGGTCCCACCACGAGAAATGGGACGGCTCCGGATACCCGCGCGGGCTATCCAGAGACGATATTCCCCTGGCGGCGCGCCTCATGGGTGTACCCGACGTGTACGACGCCCTGATCAGCGAACGCGTCTACAAGCCTGCCTTTCCCCATGAAAAGGCGGTCTCGATCATCCGCGAAGGCTCCGGCAGCCACTTCGATCCTTCTATTGTGGAGGCCTTCCTCGGTATTTCCTTTCGATTCAGGGAAATCGCGCTAGAATATGGCGATAACAGAGATTGGAAGCATGAAGCCTGAACGGAGGAAAACCATCCTCGTGGTCGACGACATACCCGAGAATATCAGCATCCTGAAAGAAATCCTCAAGGACGAGTATCGAGTGAGGGCCGCGACCGGCGGGGAGGAGGCCTTGAATATCGCCCGCGCCGACCCTACCCCGGACTTGATTCTCCTGGATATCGCTATGCCGGGCATGGACGGCTTCGAGACCTGCCGCAGGCTGAAACAGGACGAGGAGGGTTCGGCGATACCGGTGATCTTTCTGACGGCGACGAATAGGGTCAATGAGGAATCCGAGGGCTTCGAGGCCGGCGCGGTGGACTTTATCGTGAAGCCCGTAGATTCGAAGGTAGTGAAATCGAGGATCAAGGTTCACCTGGAGATGCGGGAAGAAGCGGTTCGCGCCTCGGAAATCCGGTATCGCCGACTCTTCGAAACCGCGAACGACGGCATCCTTATCGTCGATGCCGAGTCCTGCAGGATTCTCGACGTCAATCCATATATGATCGAAATGCTGGGCTTCTCCTACGAGGAATATCTCGGGAAGGGGCTCGGCGATCTGGAATTCCTCCAAGGCATCGCGGCCGCTCAGACCGAGTGCTTGGACTCGCGGCAAAAGGGATCGGTCAGCTATAAGGCCCTGCCCCTCGTTACGATCGACGGCCGTAGGATCGACGTGGAGTTAGTCTGCACCATCTACCAGGTGAATCACCGCGACGTGGTTCAGTGCAACGTCCGCGACGTCACCAAGCGAAAGCAGGCGGAAGACGAGATACGCCGACTCAACGCAGTGCTGGAGCAACGGGTCATCGATCGCACCGCCCAGCTCGACGCGTCCAACAGGGAGCTCGAGGCCTTCGCCTATTCGATCTCGCACGACTTGAAGGCCCCCCTGCGCGCAATCGCGGGCTTCTCCGCCATCCTCATGGAGGAGCATCGCGCCGACCTGGACGAGGAAGGGCGGCGGCTCCTCGGCGTCGTCTACGACAATACGAAGAAGATGGAGGCTCTCATCTCCGTTATCCTCGAGCTCTCCCGCGTCGGCCGCATCGAGCTGAAACCGTCCCGCATAGACATGAAGGCGATGGCCAGGGCGATGTTTTTCGAAATCGCGCCTTCCGGGGAGAGGGCGAAGTTTACCTTCGCCATCGGCGCCATCCCCGATGCGGAGGGAGATCCAACCCTGCTTCGCCTGGTGTGGGGGAACCTGCTGTCGAACGCCGTCAAGTATTCCGGCCGCTCGGCGCGCCAGTCGATAGTCGTCGACGCGGAGGGCGATGAGGCGGAAACAAGGTATCGAGTCACCGACTCGGGCCTGGGCTTCGACATGGCCTACGCCGAAAAGCTCTTCAATGTTTTCCAAAGGCTCCACCCGGCCGAGGAGTACGAGGGCACGGGAGTGGGACTCGCCATCGTAAAGCGAATAATCGAGCGGCACGGCGGCAGGGTCGGGGCGGAAGGCCGGGTAGGGGTGGGTTCGACGTTCTGGTTCTCGCTGCCTTCGCGCGCGACCTTTTCGGCGGGAGGCTCGGTTTGACCGGAGATGAAAAATTGAAGGTCCTTTTCGTGGAGGACATCCCGAGCGATGCCGAGCTGGCCGAGAGGTCCCTGAGGGGGGGCGGCCTCGAAATGGAATCGAGGCGCGTCGATACGAAAGAGGCTTTCCTTGGAGCCCTGTCGGATTTCGGCCCCGATATCGTCATATCCGACTATTCCATGCCCTCCTTCGACGGCATGTCCGCCCTGATCCTCGCGAAGGAGGAGGACCCCATGCTGCCCTTCATCGTCCTCACCGGCTCGATGAACGAGGACGTCGCCGTGGAGTGCATGAAGGCCGGGGCGAGCGACTACGTGATCAAGGAGCACATGACGCGCCTGCCCTTCGCCGTCAAGGAAGCCCTCGAGCACCGCGAGATCATGGTTGCGTCCGCGCAGAAGTCCATGCAGTTGCGGGACAGCGAGGAGCGCTATCGCGCCCTATTCGAGGAAAGCCACGCCGTGATGTTCATCATCGATCCCGAGGAACTAAAAATAGTCGAGGCGAACCATGCGGCCTGTGAATTCTACGGATGGACCAAGGACGAGCTGATCGGAAAGAAAATGACCGAATACAACGTCGACATTGAGGCTGATATTCGCAAAAATGTCGGGCAATCGGTCAAAAGGAAGAATCACTACTTCCAACTGAAACACAGGAAGGCGGACGGGACGATCATCGACGTGGAGGCCTATTCTGGACCGATAATCCTGACCGGCAAGACGCACTTGTTCGCGATAATCCACGACATTTCCGACAAAGTCGCGGCCGAGCGCGAGCGCGACGAATTCTCGTCTCGACTCAATCATTACCTCTCCACGAGCCCCACCGTGACCTACTCGCTGCGCATAAAAGAGGGGAAGGCCCCGATGCAGTGGGTGAGCGAGAATATCCGCAATCTCCTGGGTTTCACGCCCTCGGAGGCGCTCGAGACCGATTGGTGGCTGCGCAATGTCTACGCCTCCGACAGGATGCGCGCCCTCGGCGGAATTTCCAAGCTCACGTACAGCAAGAACGCCTTCGGCCATGAATACCGCTTCCATAGGAAGGACCGCGGAATCGTCTGGCTCCGCGACGAGATGCGCTTCGTCAAGACGGATAAAGGAGAGGCCGAGATAGTCGGTACGCTCACCGACATCAGCGAGAGGAAGAAGATCGAAGGCGAGCTTTCGCTCAAGAGCCAGGCGCTGGAGGCGGCGGCGAACACGGTCGTGATAACCGATCGCGAAGGGACCATCCAATGGGCGAACGTGGCCTTTGAGAATCTGACCGGGTTCGCGCCGGCCGAGGCGATAGGCAAGAACCCGCGCATCTTGAAGTCGGGCAGGCAGGACTCGAGTTTCTATCGATCGCTCTGGAACACGATACTGTCCGGCAAGGTCTGGCAAGGCGAACTGATCAACAAGCGGAAGGACGGCAAGTTCTATACGGAGTTGATGACCATCACTCCCGTGCTCGACGAGTCCCGGATCATCAGCGGCTTCATCGCCATCAAGAGCGACGTGACCGAGCGCAAGCTTTCGCAGGAGCGTCTCGAGGCCTCCCTCGACGAGAAGGAGGTCCTCCTTCGGGAGATACACCATCGGATCAACAACAACATGCAGCTGATCACGAGCCTCCTCAACCTCTCCTTCCAGAAGATAGCCGATCCTTCTCTCCGAGAGACCCTCGCGGGAATCTCGCGGCGGGTCATATCGATGGCCCTCGTCCACGAGCAGTTCTACAACTCACCAGACGTGGCCCGCATCGATTTTCTCCTCTACATCCATCAGCTGGTGGAGAGGCTCTACCGAGACTTCGGGAGATTCTTCGCGAAAATATCGGTGGTATCCGATAGCGACGAGATTCTTCTCAAGCTCGAGAAGGCCATCCCCGCGGGACTCGCGGCGACGGAGCTGATCACGAACTCCTTGAGCCATGCCTATCCCGGAGAATCGCCTCCGGGCCCCATCCGTGTCCTGCTCCAACGCATAGGCGCGGATATCGAGCTCACCGTGAGCGACGATGGAATCGGCTTTTCCGAGGCCTTCGGGGCCGATAAGTCCGAGTCCCTCGGAATGATCCTAATCCATACCCTCGCGGAGCAGCTTCGAGGTAAAATAGAATTCCGCTCCCACAAGGGGACCGAGGCGATCCTCCGCTTTCCGATCGACTGATGGAGTACCGAAAGAGAGGGGAAAATGGCGAAGGCTAACCGTTGCGTGATCCTGGTCGACGACGAGCAGAACATCCTCAATGCCTTGCGGCGCGAACTTCACGATTGGGCCATCGAGCGGGAGCTGGAGGTGCTTACCGCCGCCTCGGGCCAAAAAGGCCTGGATATCCTCTCGGAACGCGGCGGGGACACCGTACTGGTGGTGTCCGACTTGAAGATGCCCGAGATGAAGGGCTCCGATTTCCTCATGGCGGTGCGGGACAAGTACCCCGACATAGTCACGATTCTTCTCACCGGGTATTCCGAGACCGAAGAGGTGATCAAGGCCGTCAGGGCGGGCATTTTCAGTTACATGCTCAAGCCCTGGGATTCCGACTATCTCGTCGCTGAGCTGCAGAAGGCCTTCGAATACGGGGAGCTCAAACGGCAGAACGCCCGCTACCTCAAGACGATGGAGGAGGAGCTCAAGTGGGCGGGCGAGATGCAGAAGGCCATCCTCAAGCCCAGCCTTCCCCGCACCGATGGGGTCGAATTCAGGGCGAGTTACAGGCCCGTGCCGAATCTCTACTGCGGCGGCGATTACTACGACGTCATATTCCTTTCCGCGGACCGCTATCTCCTCCTCATCGGCGACGTCGCGGGCCACGGCGTGCGCGCCGCATTGGTCACGGGTATTCTCAAGGCGGTCATCTACCCTGAGTACCTCCGCGCGCAGGTGGGAAAGGAATTCTCCCCGGGGGCCTTCCTGAGCTGGCTCAACGAACGGATGAACTTCGAGCTTCGCAGCGCCTCGGGGCTCATCGTCACCTTCTTCGCGGGCCTCCTCGACATGAAGGCGGAAACCTTCCGCTACGCGAACGCGGGGCAAACCCATCCGGTCATCATGCGCCAAGGCAAGGCCATGGAACTCCCCGTCTCGGGATCGGGCCTGGGCTTCGCGAACTCCATCACCTACATCGAGCAGGTAGTAGACATACAGACGAGGGACGTGATCACCCTCTATACTGACGGTCTCACGGAGCCTGGAGGCGCCGACGGCTGCGAGCCGGTGAAACCGGCGCAGCTCTTCGAGGGCGTCGCGTACTCCCAGGACTACCATCGCCGGCTCATGGAAGCCGCGCTCGCGGAGTCGGAAAGGACGGATTTCGACGATGACGTGACCATCGTCACCGCGCGGATACTGTAGGGGCCATGAGCGGCGACGAGCTCGAGCGGGAGAGGGTCCACGCCACGCGCGCGCTCGAGGCCACCGTCGAGCTGTGCAGGACCTTCGCCCAGGACGATTCGGAGAAGGCCAATATCGCCGCGGTCAACGTGCTCAAGCGCCACTTCGGCGCCGAAGGGACCGCCCTGTTCTACGTGAGCGGCAAAAGTGAATTTCGTTTTTGCCTCGCGGGCGCCGACTTTCCATTGAGCTTATCCGAGGATCGCTGGAAGAAAAGCGTGGGCTCCGTCCATACCGATTCCAGGGTGGCGCGCTTCGGCCCCTGGGCACTCCCGGGATTCGGCGGCCCCTTGTCCTACTGGATATCCGCCGAGCTGTATTCTTCAGGGAGCAACGCCGGATACGTGCTCCTCGGCAGGTCCGAGGCCCCCTGGAACGAGGAAGAGGAAACTGCCCTCACGTCGATAGCCCAAACGATAGCGCCCATAGTCGCCGTGCGCATCCAGCGCGAGCGTGAGGAATACGTCAGGCACCAGGCGGAAGTCCTCCTGGCCGAGAGCGAAAGGCGCCTTCGCTCCTTCTTCGAGGACACGCGCGACATGATATACACGGCCGACGCAGAGGACCTCGTCACCTCGATCAACTCCGCCGGCCTCGCCCTGACGGGCCGTTCCGACAAGAACGAGATCCTCGGAGCGCCTTTTTCGGCCCTGGCCCTCAATCCCTCCGATCGGGAATTCTTCATCCGCCGCATCCGAGAGGAAGGCTACGTCGCCGATTACGAGATCGTGCTGGTCAGGAAGGACGGGAGCAGGGTCTTTTGCATCGAAACGGCGCATACGCTCAAGGGGCCGAAGGGCGAGATCGTGGAGATCCAGGGCATCATCAAGGACATCAGCGAGCGGGTAAGGAACGAAGGCGAGCTCTGGAAGACCAACCTCGAGCTCGCCGAGGCGAACATCAAACTCCAGCAGACACAGGTCCTCATGGTCCAGCAGGAGAAGCTCGCGTCGATAGGCCAGCTCGCCGCGGGCGTAGCCCATGAGATAAACAATCCCGTGGGCTTCCTGAAGAGCAACCACGCGATACTCGAGAAATACACTTCGAAGATACGCGAGGCATGGGAACTCGCGCGAGCCGCCGCGGCGCCCGCTATCGAGGAGATAGAGGCAAAAATGGACTTATCCTTCGTCTTCTCGGAATTCGATACCATATTCGCCGAGTCGGCCGACGGTTTCTCGAGGATCATGCGAATAGTCAGCAACTTGAAGAGTTTCTCTCGAATAGACAAAAGCGGCGAATTCGAGCTCTATGACGTCAACGGCGGGATAACGAGCACCCTCGTCGTCGCCCGGAACGAGATCAAATACGTCGCCGACACGCGAGAGACCTTCGGGGAACTGCCGCGGATCAGGGCGAGGGGAGGGGAGATCAATCAGGTCATTCTCAACATCCTCGTCAACGCCGCCCAGGCCATCGAGGCGCAGAAGCGCTCGGGAAAGGGACTCATCGAGATCGAGACCATGCTGAAAGGAGACTGTGTACTGATCATCATACGCGACGACGGTCCGGGCATACCCGAAGCGATACGGACGCGCATCTTCGATCCATTCTTCACGACCAAGGAACCGGGCAAGGGGACAGGATTGGGCCTCAGCATCTCCTACGACATTATCGTGACCAAGCACGGGGGCAAGCTTGCCGTCGAATCCGAGCCCGGAGAAGGAACGACCTTCCTCATCGAGCTGCCGATCGCGGGACCCTCGCCACAGTAGTGGCGTCGCGACGGCTGCGCCGTCGCGTCTGGCTTTGCAAAGTATTAGAATTCTGATATGCTTCGCCCATGCCAACAGTTGAGCTCCTAGCCCCCGCGGGCAATCCAGAAGCCCTCGACGCCGCCCTCGGAGAGGGGGCGGACGCCGTTTACCTCGGCGCGCGCAACTTCAACGCCCGCCTGCGCTCGACCAATTTCGCCTTCAATCAGCTCGAGGCCGCCGTCGATATCTGCCACAAGAAGGCCAAGAAGGTCTACGTCACCGTGAACACGGTCTTCGAGCAGCGCGAGGCCGACAGGATGTGGCAGTTCCTCCAGTACCTCGAGCGGGTGGGCCCCGACGGCATCATCGTGCAGGACCTGGGCGTCGCCAAGATGGCCCGGGACCATTTCCCCAAACTGGAGCTCCACGCGAGCACGCAGATGAACGTCGCCTCGGCCAAGGGCGTCAACCTGCTATCGCGCCGCGGCTTTAAACGAGCCGTCCTGGCGAGGGAGCTCTCGCTCGACGAGATACGAGCGGTGCGCGCCGCCACCAATCTCGAGCTCGAGGTCTTCGTGCACGGCTCCCTCTGCGTGAGCGAATCGGGGCTCTGCATGTTCTCCAGTTACTTGGGCGGCAAGAGCGCCAACCGCGGCGCCTGCGCCCAGGCTTGCCGGCGCCTCTACGCCAACGACGCCGAGTCGGGCTACTGGTTCTCGCCCGACGACCTCCAGCTCATCGAGTACGTCCCCGACCTCATGGAGGCTGGCATCGAGTCCTTCAAGATCGAGGGGCGGATGAAGAGCGCCGAATACGTCGGCTCCGTCGTCGCCGCCTATCGGTACATGATCGACAATTGGAAGCTCGACCGCGATCGGGCCCTGGTAAAGGCCCAAGCCATGCTCCAATCCGATTTCGCCCGCCGCAAGACTCGCTTCTTCTTCGCCGGGCGGGTGGATCCCGAATTCATAAAGCCGCATCAGTCCGGGGGCACGGGCATTTCCCTCGGCAAGGTGCGGGACATCCGCGTCATCGAGGAGGGGCGTTATGCCCTGCTGAACTCCTTCGACGGCCTCGCCGAGGGAGACTCCCTGCGCTTCCATCGCCCCGACGATTCCGAGCGCTTTACCGCCAAGGTTCGCGAGGTCATGCAGGTCTCGAACGGCATCCTCGTCCGCTCCGACGCGGATTTCCGGCAGAGCGACCTCGTCTACCTCGTGCAGACGAGGTCGATGGCTCGCCGATACAATCCCGCCCTGCCGCGCGACCTCGCCCGCTACCGCAAATTCCCCAGCCACGACTCGGCCCCCGAGCCCGGGCGCGTGAACGTCTCCAAGGCCGAGCTCGCGGCCGCTTACGCGGCGTTGCCCGACGGGATATACGCCCTCGTGGCCAGGACCGGCGACCTTCATATACTCAACGCGGCTAGGCCCAAGAAGGCAATGCTCCTTTTTACCCGCAAGAACGCCGCGATCATGCGCAAGGAAGAGAAGGAACTGCCCTTCAAGCGCGACAGCCTCGTGCTCTGGCTCGACCCCTTTTCTCCCGAATCCGACGCGGAGTGGCTGGCTTCCGAGATCGAGTACTGGATAGGCCGCGACCAGCGCATCTTCGTCGCGAACAACGTGGCCCACCTCGCCCTGCTCCGGGGCATGGGCCACAAGGCCCAAGGGGGCCTCACCCTGGTCGCCGGGCCCTACCTCTACGCCTTCAACCGCTGGGCCGCCTCCTTCCTCCTCGAGGAGGGCGCGCGCTTCGTCGTCCCTCCCCTCGAGATATCCAAGCAGAATTTCCAGAAGGTGGCCGAGGCGGCGCCCGCGGGATCGTGGATGCCCATAGTCTTCTCCTATCCGACCCTCTTTCGCATCCGCGCCGACCTCGCCGCCGCCTACGACTTCAGGACATTCTCCGACCGCGACGGCTCGATCTACGAGCTTTCCTCTTCGGGCGGAGCCGAAGGCGGCGGTTCGGTCGTCACGCCCATGAAACCCTTTTCCATCATCGATCGCATCCCCTTCCTCCAGAAAGACGGCTTCGGCAAATTCATCCTCGACTTCTCCGGCATCAAGCTCACCAAGCCCCTGTATAAACAGGTGATGAGGGCCGCGGACGAGGGAAGGCTCCTGCCCGATACGGGACGCTTCAATTGGAAGGAAGGCTTCTGGATGCCCGAGGAGACGAACGGACCGGGTGGCGGCGCGACGGACCGCGGCCGCGAGGGTTAGGGGCCTGAGACTATGAAGAATATCCGCTGTCTCATGTTCGACATGGGTGGAGTGCTTACCCAGGATCAGCGCGAGGACAAGGTGACCGAGATGATGGGCATACTCGGCTCGGGATTTTCGCGCGAGGCCTTTTTCGATGCCTATTTCGCCGAGCGCACCGAATATGATCGGGGTAAGATTATGGGGTCGGAGTATTGGCAGCGCGTGGCGCGGCCGCTCGGCGCCGTCGTCCGCGAGCCCGACTTCGAGAGGCTCGTGCATACCGACCTGGAAAGCTGGTTCAACATGCGCGGGCCGATGCTCGAGTTCCTGGGCGGCGTGCGCACCCGGGTCGGCCGCCTCGTCCTCCTGTCCAACATCCACGTCGACGGGGCTCGCTACCTCCGCCAGAGCGAGGGCAGGGCATGGACGTCGCACTTCGACTTCCTGATCCTCTCCTGCGAGCATGGCCTACTCAAGCCCGAGATCGAGATTTACGAGCTTGCGCTGGATGCGGCCGAAGCCCTTCCGAACGAGACTCTTTTCATCGACGATAACGCGGACAATGTCGAGGGCGCCCTACGGGCGGGAATGTCGAGTTTCCGCTTCGCCGGCGAAGAGGCATTTGCCGCGACGCTCGCGAGCGACTATGAACTGACCTGTCGCGCTTGACGAGCGTTTCAATGGGTGGTTTAATCGTTCGAGTCGTGAAATATCGTTTCATTAAATGAAACCACGGCAGGTCGGGGGAAAATGAGCGAATCGGCGGGCAAGGCACTCGATCTCCTATTCTATATGGCGCGGACGAGTGGAGCGATCAGTCTCGCTCGCCTCTCCCGCGACACGGGCATGAACAAGGCGACCGCTCTCCGTTACCTTTCGGTGCTGGAGTCTCGCGGCGTGGCCGAGCGCACGGGTACGAGCTGGTCCCTCGGCCTCGCCCTTTTCGAGCTCGGCTCGCACGTCCCCGTTCGTTCCATCGTGGTCGAACGCGTAAGACCCTTTCTGGAAAGGCTCGCCCGAGAGACGGGCGAGAGCGCCAACCTGGCCTGCCTCGCGGGTTCCAGCGCCATATATCTGGACCGCGCCGAGGCCGACAGGAGCCTGCGCATGCGTTCGATCCCGGGCGATAGGCTGCCCCTCTATTGCACGGGCGTCGGCAAGGCGATACTTTCACTCCTCCCGGAAGACAGGATACGCGCCATTCTCGGCTCGGGGCCCCTGCCCAAGATCAACGATAAGACGCTGACCGACCCCGAGAACGTCATCAAAGAGGCGGCCAAGGCCCGTGAATCCGGCTACGGTCTCGACCGCGAGGAATATGAGATCGGCCTGAGCTGCATCGCCAAGCCCCTGCGCCTGCCGGGCTCGGACTTCGCCGGCGCGATCAGCGTGTCCGGGCCGACGGCGCGGATGCGCGACCCCGAGACGAGGGACCGTTTCATGGAGTGCCTGTCCCGCGCCGCCGCCGAGGCTCAGACCGCCCTCGAGGCGGCGGCGAGCGTCGACGCCGTGGTGGCGCCACCGTCGGCCGCTCTGGGGAAGGATAATTGACTTAGTCATCGGACTAAACTAAATTATTATCCATGACAGTAACGATACACGAAGCAAAAACCCACCTCTCGCGGTTGATCCAAAAGGTTCTGGAAGGCGAGGAAGTAATTATCGCCAAAGGCTCAAAGCCAGTAGTAACACTGCACAAGGCCGTCGTGCCCGGCGAGCGGATATCAGGACGAAATAAGGGAAAAATTGTAATCTCCGAGGACTTTGATTCTCCGTTGGCGGAGTTCTCGGAGTATCAGTGATGAAGTACTTGGTCGACACCCAGGCCTTGTTGTGGTGGGATGCGGAACCGGTGCGGATAGGTTCGGCGGCATTAAAAGAATTCAGCAATCCGGACAATACTCTGTATGTCAGTCACGCCTCGGTTTGGGAGCTGGCGATTAAACTGCGCCTGGAAAAACTGCAACTTCCCTCTAGTTTGGGAGTGTGGTTAAAGGAATCAGTTCAGGATAATGGTTTTACGCTATTGCCGATTTCATTGGATGCCATAATGAAAACACAGGACTTGATAATGCACCATGGCGACCCCTTTGATCGTCTGCTGATTGCCCAAGCAATCGTGAACAATTGGCCGGTGTTGAGCTCGGATGCCCAATGGGACAGGTATCCGGTGCAAAGAATCTGGTAGAAAGGCAGGTTGTCGGGAGCGTGACCAGGCTCGCGGCGGGGTTTTACCCCGCCGCCATCTTTCTAGAAAACCGCCGCCGCTTTCACCTCGCCTTCGCTCGCCGAGGGCTCGAGAGCAGCGTCCGCGCTCGGCAGCCGTACCGGTTTGAACTCGACGTGCTCGGCGACGATCATCACCCGGCTTTTGGTTTTCCCCTCGCCGTCGGTCCAGCGATCCTGCTTGAGCCTTCCGACCACTCGTACGCCCCTGCCCTTCTTCAGGTTCTGCGAGCAGGCGAGGCCGAGTTTGGCCCAGGCCTCCACGTCGAAAAAGGATACCTCCTTTTCCGTGCCGTCGTTCTGGTGGTAGAAGCGGTCGCTGGCCACGGTGAAGTTGCATACTTGCGACCCGGTGGACAGGGTTTTACTCTCGGGATCCTTTACCAGGTTGCCCTCGAGCAGGATGGAATTGAGAGAGTTCACTAGCGCCTCCTTGCACACTCTTCCGTATGCATGCGCATTACGCGCGCGGGGAGGCCTTTCGATTGAGGGAAACCCGCTGAAATTTAGGGAAATGCGACCGTCGATTGTCGAGTCAGACAGATATCGTCTTCGTCTCCTCCCGCCTCGGCGACCTTCAAGTCGTTCTTTATCCTCAATACGTCCCCGAAGGCGTTGAAGACGTCTCCGGATAGCCAATGCTCGGGTTTTGGCCCGCCGGCCTTCGTGGCGATGGCGAGGCCGCTGTTCAGCCTCTTCCCGTTCTCGTCGCTGGCGACCGTCGGCCGAAGCAGATTCATCATCTCGATAATGACGCCCTTGAACATGTTTTCGTGAATGTAGTGGATCGTACCGTCTTCGTCGACGGCCAGGACCACGCCGGCGTGGGTCCTGGGATCGTCCGTGCGGTCCCCGTCGTCGTTCGCGTCCCAGGTGTTGTCCCAGATGATGACGTCGCCCGTGCGCGGGTATTTGTCGCGGTGAAGCACGCCCAGGTCCTTGAGCGTCATGTAAAGCCGGTTCACGCCGTTGCCCGAGTACCTGTCGAAGTCCTTGGTGACGTCGATGTCCATGCGGTAAAAGATCGCGCTGACGGTGCCGATGCAGTCGAGCGTGAACTGTTTTCCCTTCACGAGGACTTTAGCGTTCGGCGGCTCCCCGATCAGGGTCTTGGCGGAATCGATCACCAAGAGCTCGTCGTCCGTCGGCGGCTTCCGCGCCTCCTTGGGACTGCGGTAGAGGCCCAGCGCTTCGGCCGAGATGGAGGCGGGCCGAGCCTCCGGCTTGGGCGTCGGTGTAGCCTCTGGCGCCGGTTGAGCCGCGACGGGGGCCGGGACTGGAGTCGGAGCCGGCGCGACGGAGACGGGCTTTTCGGCGCACGGGGCGGGTTGAACGGGGATCACCTTCGGTGCGGGAGCCGAGGCGCAAGCCGACAAAAAGGATATCATGACGAGGAGGAAGGTCATTCCGATGATCCGGTTCTCGGCGATTCTCATACCCCACTCCTTTTTCATGGATGATATTTTTGCGATCCTTTAATCGTACTATATACGAAGGCCTTTGGCGGCGCGCCATATTAAGTTGACTGTTTCTTGCTCTTGATTGGCAACAATGCGTAATTCCAGTCTCCGTGGAATTTTGCTCGCTTGATATTCAACGCTGCAAGTTCTTCGTCGCTGACGG
>JBEKVO010000016.1:0-66309 GCA_049513895.1 Rectinemataceae bacterium
CGAACCGATCGGCAACATCCCCCCTGCGGAATTTGAAAAGGCGTACTATACTCAGCAAGAAGGTCTGGCCGTAGGAGCCGGGCACAAATAGAAAAGTCTCCGGCAAACCCGGGGCGGTTCACCTTTTCCCCTGATTCGAATTAGGGGGTCTTCCCCAATCCTTCCATATTGATGGTTTGCTGAAGCAGGCTCAATTCGACGTCGAGATCCATGACCTCGCCGGACAGGAGCTTAGCCAGCTGCTTCTCGAAGGCATCCCTGATGGTGCCCAGCATGGCTTCGACCTTGGCCAGCGCTGTTTGGATCGCAGCGTCGTTGATGTTCTTGGCCGCCAGTTCCGCGTACATCGTCATGATCTTGACCGTGGATTCCAGGTAGTAATTCAAGAATTGCTTGGCAGGGTTGAGCTTCTTCGGGTCATCGGCGATCGTGCTCAGGATTTTCTCGATGATGGTGCATACCTCGGCCAGGCTTTTTGCCATCTCGGTTTTTTTGATATTCTTTCCCAAGGCTCGTATCTGGTCGAGCTTGTGGTGTCCCTCGGCCAGGGAATCTTTGACTTCGGCCTCGGCAGCCACAACTTCGGGTTTCTTGGTCGGTAAAAGGAACCATCCCGCGCCAAAACTCACAGCAGCCAGGATCAGCGAGATCAGTAGGCCAAGGTCAAGAAACAAGAAGGTGATCAGGAAAACGGCTGCGGCGATGATCCCGGACCACAGTCCATTGTTGGTTTTCTTCATGGCGATTTCCTTTGGTGTGCGACTTCTTCCTTTTTCCCAACCCAGGCACTGCCCGCAACTTTAGTTATAATCACTTGGTCTCTTTATCGGCCCAGAGGGTAATCAATACTCGAATCATTTCTGAAGGGCTCACGGGTCGCGGCTTGAGGTTCCGGCACTTCTCGACGAAGCGGTCCTTCAATTCACTCTCAATCCTCAAGTCGACCCGAACCTTTCTCTTCCGTGCATGATGAGTAGATGGTTGTTTTATTGCGTCGTTCATTCGCTTCTGGCTCCAAGTATAATGTACACACAACGTGGATTATCTACGTCGAACCGCTCACTGAGCGGGTACCCAGGTATAGAAATGGGACCTGCGCGCTTCATCCTTGCCCTTCGGCGTGAGACCCCAATAGCCGGGCGCCAGAGCCGGCTCCCAGTCTCCATAGACCGGGTTCGGCAGGACGATGAACTGGCTGCCGTACTTGTCCCTATTCCGGTCGACGATAGCGTTCCTGTCCGCCATATTCTTGCCATAACTGGCGATGGGCATGTCGTTCGCGTTGTCGCCTATGTACAGGACTACGTTGTAGTCTTTAGCGACCACGTCGAAGCGAGGCTGCTTGTCGCTCGTACCCGTGCTGACCACTATATGCTTGACGTCGGCAAAGGGGAAACCGAGAGCGCTGAGATTCTTGATAGTCCCCCGAAGTCCCGCTTGGTCTCTATTGGTGACGTAGAATATCTCCACGCCCTGCTTTGCGGCAGCGGTCAGGAACTCGACGGCTCCTGGTATGGCTCTCGACTGAGCCGCCAGCTCCCACTCCGTCCAGGTCTTCCCGGAATAGAAGGCGTTGTGCCCCACGAGTCCGGCATCGTAGGCGCTGTTGTCGATAAGAGTCTCGTCGAGGTCAGCGATGACAGCCGGGGCTTTTTCGCCGTTCTGTGCAAAAGCCACGGCCTTGTCGACGAGCATGCCGGCAAGGTTGAAAGCCTGGTAACAGAGTTCGCGATATTCAGCGGAAGTCTGCACCCAGGCGAGGGCCATGACCGTCTGCTCGTTGAGATCTTGGACGGTGTAGGCAGGCTTCGCATTGTCCTGGGCAAAGACGGAATCCGAGGGCGCAAGCGCCAGCAGAAATCCGATAGCGATTGCCGCAATGGATAATCGATGCGACTGTGTCAAGCGTAAACCTCCATTAGTGTAATACTTCCTTGGTCACATTACTCAGGGCGGACACGGGCAGTCAAGGCGCCGCGACGCGGGCTGCCTGATTTCTCGGCCCGTCGTGTCCGGCCGTCCACTCCTCCAACTGATCGAGGTGAGTAATTCGACGCCAGGCGGCCCGTGCCGCCGATTTAACGCCGAGGTTGGTCGTCAGGCCGACGATCGGCAGCGTATTGATCTCGTAGCGTCGGAGCTACAGGACGCTCCTTCAACAGCTTCAGCACGTCGTCGGGGGTCGCCGTCTCGCCCAGCCGCGGAAAGATCTTCTCGACGCTATGCCGGTGCGCGTCGGCATCGCGATCGGTCATCGCATCCACGACCAGCGTCACGTTATAGCCCAAATCGTAGGCGCTGCGCGCCGTCGATTCCACGCCGCTACTCGTCGCGACTCCTGTCAAGACGACCTGGGTTACGCCTCGCTGGCGCAAGTAATCATCCAAAGTTGTGCCAAGGAACGCGC
Organism: Rectinemataceae bacterium; assembly: GCA_049513895.1. Classification (GTDB taxonomy): domain Bacteria; phylum Spirochaetota; class Spirochaetia; order Treponematales; family Rectinemataceae; genus UBA1306. Next base: position 2,408 of record JBEKVO010000016.1, read on the forward strand.
CCACTCGTTGCTTGGTAACGAGGTGATCGTCGGGATGCTGCTCCAGTTCAGGAACAAGCTCAGCCCAATCGGCCGGCCGCGCGAACTTGTTAGGACCGGCATCGGTGCGGCCAGGAGCGCGCCCGGTGACGTTGACCAGAACGACCGGCAGGCCGCGCTCGCGGAAAGCGCGCGCAAGCCGAGCAGCTCGGCCGATGATTTCGCCGACAGGGTGCAGGGTCGGCATTCCGACGACGCCTTATTGGATGTCAATCACAATTAGGGATGTTAAGATTCTTATACGCTTTTTGATAGACCCACGCCGCATTGATCAGCAGCAATGAGCTTGTAATGAAAAATACATATCTGATGCCCAAATAAGCTGCCACTTGCCCGCCTAAGACCGATCCTCCGAATACTCCTAGATACCCTGCCGACATGTTAAAGCCAAAGACTCTGCCCGTCAGCGAATCTGGTGTGATTTTCTTGATCAGGATATTGACGGAAGGGACCAACCCTCCCGTCGTCAATCCTAATAAGAAGCGAAGGCCCATCAATTGCCAAGGATTTTTAACGAAGGCTTGTGGAATAAAAATGAGCCCTGCCGCTACAAGGGCGACTACTATTACTTTCTGGGCCCCCATTTTATCGGAAAGTTTCCCCAGCCGTGGAGCGGCGATTATATTTGCCAGCCCCGAAGCCGAAAAGACCATTCCGGCTAATAGGGCGATATGACCGACATTATTGGATAGCTGAGTAACATATACCGTTACGATCGGCTCGACGGAATATAATGCCACGGATAATATAAAAAATGTCACGAACATGGTGATCGTCAAGTTTTTTTCCGGAACACTATTCCATACTTCCTTGATGCCGATCGCCTTTTTGGCCTGACGGGTAAAAGATTCCTTTACAAAAAAAGCGGTTGTGATAAATGCGATCAGCAGAAGCGCGCCAGTTATGAAAAAAACGTTTTGTAAACCAAAGTTATCACCTATATAACCGCCGATCATCGGTCCAAGCAGGGAGCCCGCGATATTCGCCGTCGAGAGCGTGCCTAAAGCAAATCCCGCGTGTTCCTTATCAGTTTGAGTCGCGATCAATGTCGTACAGGCCGTGCTATAACCCGTTATGGCGCCCTGCAATAATCTCAATCCTATGAGTACATATACATTTTGTGCAAATCCCATGATGGATATAACTACCGCCATACCGAGACTTGCCCGTAACAGCATGGGCTTTCGTCCGAATTTGTCGGCGGCATATCCCCAAATCGGCGAGAAAACAGCCGAAATTATGAAGGTGATGCCAAAAGCGATTCCTGAAAATTGCGCAATTAATGCCGCGCTATCGACTCCAAGATGTTTTATATAAAGCGGCAACACCGGCGCGATCTGGCTCATTCCCACGCTTGTCACGAACATTCCAAACCAACAGACTATCAGGTTTCTTTTCCAAATCGGCATGGAGACAAGTCCTCCATGGCATTCTGGCATACTCGCTCCGTCCTGGGAAAGACGCCGAGATCGCGGTGGCGTTGAACAGTAGGAGAAGTGTATTATTTCCTGTATTGAACGAGGAGGCGAATACTCATGAAGGAAAGGCCCGATATCGTCGGTGATCTGCAAGTTATCGCGCTGCCCAAGCCCGGCTTCAGTCGAGACAAATCGGTGCAATCGGCCCTGCAAAGGCGAAAGACGTCGCGGACCATCGGCGACAAGAAATTGTCCCTGCAAACGCTGTCCAATCTTCTATGGTCGGCCTGCGGGGTAAATCGCAAGAAGGGGCCCTTCGATATTATGGGGATAACGGCCGCGTCCGCCAGCAATGCACAGGAAATAGATATCTATGTCGCCCTGGAGGAAGGCGTCTATCGATATGAGCCCATGCGGCACAGGCTTATTCCCGTGGTGGCCGGCGACCTTCGGGCATTGGCCATCGGAAAAGGGCAAAGCAGCTTCGGAGCGGATGCTCCCGTACGCCTCATCTATGTCGCGGATATCGAAAAATTCGGCGCGGCCGGATTTCAGGAGCCGGGCCTCAAGGATCCCGAGACGCAGAAGGCCTATTATTATGTCGACACGGGTCTGATCGCGGGTAACGTATATTTATTCGCGGCCTCTCAGGGTTTGGCGGCTTGGTTTCACAACTGCAACAAGGCGGAGCTCCCTAAAAAGCTGGGCCTGAGACCGGAGCAGCGGGTGCTCTTCGGCCAGACCATCGGGTATCAACGGAAAGCCGCTATTCGATAGGCGTATTGGAGGGAGCCCATCTAGGTGCGGGTCCCCTCATATATGCGATGATCGCGGCTGCGACGCTGACGAGGAAAGAAACGAAGAAGGCCATTTGCAGGTCGCGCATAAAAGTATCGATGATGATTCCTTCCGAGCCGATCTGCACCCCCGCAAAAAGAGCCGTCATCGCCTTCGGGGTCATGCCCGAGGAAACGATCGCGAAGGTCATGGCGATGCTGATTACCGAACCGGCGTTGTTCATCATCGTGCGGGTCCCTGCCGCTATTCCCCGGCGCTCGACCGGAACGGCGCCCATGATCGCATTCGTGTTGGGAGAGTTGAAAATTCCGGAGCCTATTCCTATCACCACCTGCCACAGCACTATTTCTACGAAGGAAGTCTCCTTCCTGATCCAGATAAAGCCGAGAATACCGATCGCGGTCAGGCAAAGTCCGATTGTGCTTAAGACCCTGGAGCCGTATTTGTCCGAGAGCCTCCCGCTCACCGGGGCGCTTATCATCATCGCGAAGGCGAATGGGGTGAGGTAGAGTCCCGCGGTCAAGGGATCCATGTTCCGCACCCCTTGCAGGTAGAAGATCAATAGAAACGTGAGCGCCCCTCGGGCGATTCCGTTAAGAAAGTTGGACGTATAGGCGAAGGCGAGAAGCCTCGATTTGAAGAGGTTCAGATCGAAAAGAGGCTGCGCGACTCGTGTCTCTATCCATAAAAACAGCCCCAGCAGCAGGACGGCCCCGGTGGTTCCTCCGAGCACCAGCGGCGAAGCCCATCCGATAAAACCCCCGAAAGTGAGGGCCATGAGAAGGAGGAAGAGTCCCGAAATGAATAACGAGGTCCCGAGGAAATCGAATCGCTGTCCCTTCGGCAATATTGCGGTTTCGCGCAGTTGAATCCATGCCCACAGGGTGCCGATGACTCCGAGCGGGACGTTGAGGAAAAAGATCCATCGCCAGCCGAGGGCGACGGTGACGAAACCGCCGATCACGGGCCCGATGGCGGAGCCTACCGCGATGATCATCGTATTGATTCCCAGGGCCTTTCCCAGCTCTCCCTTCGGGAAGGCGTCCGTGACGATTGCCGTACTGTTGGCCATGATGAGGGAGCCGCCAAGCGACTGGATTATCCGGGCGATGAGGAGTTCGGCGCCGGTCTGCGCCATTCCCGCGAACAGGGAAGTCAGCGTGAAGAGGGCGAATCCGCCGACATAAAGACGTTTTCTTCCGATCATGTTGGCGACTCTTCCGATGGCTGGAACGAGAACCGTGATGGCGAGCATATAGCTCATGATCACCCATATGACGAGATTCATGGATGCATTGAGGTCTTTCGTAATCTTGGGAAGGGCAATCAGAAGCGATGTGCCTGTCATGATCGAGATGAACGCACCGAGGCTGGTTGCGGATAAGGCGAACCATTTGTATCGTGCATCAGGCAATTGTTGTAACCTCCCGTCGTCCATCGATGCTTTCCGATATTTCCGATTCATTGTATTCTCTCTAAGCATCGCGTCAAGATTCCGGTCGCAAGGGGGGCATCATGGACTTCAAGGAAATCCTCAATCTTTATGCCAAGTACAACAAGTACGCCAACTCTGAGATGGTTCGCATTCTCAAAGCTCTGCCGGAGCCCCGCCTGCAAGAGGCGGCAGGGACGTACTACAAAACGATGGCGGGGCTTCTCAACCACGGTCTCCAAACGACCGCCGGCTCGCTCAAGCGTTGCGCCGATAGAGGTTTCCTGCCGGATCTCATCCTTCCCGTCATCGGATCCTTTCCTCAAGCCTCCTGGGGCGAGGGGCTATTTGCGACTTTCTCCGAGTTCGAAACCCTGCGCGCGAAGGCCGACGATACCCTCGTCGCGGCTTGCGCCGCGGCCACGGTCGAAGACCTGGACAAGACCTTCAGTTTCATGGGTCGGGACAATCAGCAGAAGACCTTGAGTTACGGAGGCAACCTGCTCGCGCTCTATGCCCACGAGATACACCATCGCGGCGGGGTATCGACGATTCTGGACGGATGGGGCATCGAAAACGACTGGTCGAGCCTCATGCGCTTCCTGTTTCTCTAGGAAAGGCAGGGCTCCATATGAACTACCGCACGATAGGCCACACGGGAATCAGAGCCTCGGTACTGGGCTTCGGATGCATGCGCCTGCCTACCTTGGGCGCTCCGGACAAGATCGATGAAGAGACCGCCACGAAACTGCTTCGCGACGCGATCGAGCATGGCGTCAACTACGTGGATACCGCCTGGTTCTACCATGCCACGAGCTTCGGGCAAGCGGGACAGAGCGAGCCCTTCGTCGGTCGGGCCCTTTCGGACGGATGGCGCGAACGGATCCTGCTCGCGACGAAGCTTCCGCAGCAGATCATCCGCGAACGGGGGGACATGGACCGTTTTCTCGCGCAGCAGCTCGAGCGGCTCCGGACGGATCACGTCGATTTCTATCTCGTACACGGACTCGACGGAGATGCATGGAACCGCATGCGGGATCTCGGCGTGCGGGAGTTCCTCGACGGGGCGCGCGAGCGCGGCCTGATCCGTTTCCCGGCCTTTTCTTTCCACGGCCACAAGGACGACTTTCCCCTCATCATCGACGAATACGAGGGTTGGGCCTTCGGCCAGCAGCAGTACAACTACATGGATACGGACTACCAAGCGGGCTATTCCGGTCTGCGCTACGCGGCGGAGAAGGGTCTCGGCGTGGTAGTGATGGAGCCGCTGAAGGGCGGTCGCCTCGCGAGGAACCTGCCTCCCGAGATGAAGGCCGTATTCGACGGACAACCCGAGGGCTGGAGCCCCGCCGAATGGGCATTGCGCTATGTATGGAACGAGCCCGGCGTCAGCCTGCTTTTGTCCGGGATGAACGATTCTGCCCAGCTAGAGGAGAATCTGCGAATCGCCGAGGCGGCCGAGCCCGGAGTGCTGACTTCCGGGCATCGTGCCGTGTATGAGGCCGCGCGCGTGGCGATGAAGGCGCGGATGAAAGCCGACTGCAGCGCCTGTCGCTATTGCCAACCATGCGAACAGGGCGTGGAAATCCCCGAGCTTTTGGCGGCGCTCAATGCCGCCGCGATGTGGGATACGAAGGATCAGTGGCTCACCGGCTTTAGCCGGATCAAGGGCAAGCCCGAGGCCTGCATCGAATGCGGCGAATGCGAGGACATGTGCCCGCAGAAACTCCCGATTCGCGCGCTCCTGAAAGAAACCGCGGCTGCGTTTGCCGGGTAAGGTTCGAAACCTTGATCAACCGATGACGATGCTTCTTTCAGACGGAGCTGCTGCTCACTCTCCGGTTCTGTATGAGCCGATCGAACCCCACCGCCCCGAGAAGCGTCAGTCCCTTGATGACCCATTGGACGTATTCTTGGACGTTCATCAGGATCAGACCGTTCGTCAAGACGCCCATTATGAGCACGCCTACAATGACGAATCCCAGCTTCCCCTCGCCTCCGGAAATGCTCACTCCGCCGAGTATGACCGCGGTGATTATGTCCATTTCATAGCCCTGCCCCATTTTAGGGGTACCGCTGTTGATTCTCGCGAGCATCACCATCCCCGCCAATCCCGAGAGCAGGCCGCAGATCGAGTAAACCAGATACTTCATCTTCTTGACGTTTATCCCGGAAAGCCTCGTCGCTTCCTCGTTTCCACCGACTCCGTAGATATATCGTCCGAAACGAGTGCTCTGCAAGAAAATGATCCCTACGATAAATACGATAATCATCACGATTACAGGAATGGGTATGAACCATAAATACCCTTGACCCAGAACGAGAATATCGGATTTAAAACCGAAAATCGGCATGCCGCCCGTGATGAGATATGCCACACCGCGAAGGGAGGTCATCATACCGAGAGTGGTAATAAAGGGTGGGATCTTCATTTCATTGATGAAAAAGGCATTTATAAAACCGAATACTGCGCATAGGACCAAAACTATTGCGATGGTAAGGAAAACGTTCGTTCCCGCCAGGAGCAACGCCGACGTGGCAACACAACTTACGCCGACGATCGAACCGACGGAAAGGTCAAGGCCACCGGAGACGATAACCATGGTCATGCCCACGGAGATTATCCCTACGACGGCGACTTGCTTCAGAATATTGAATATATTCTCGACCGAGTAGAACATTCCGCCCGTCGTCAACGTGAATAGAATGCAAAGCATTATCAGCACTATCAGGATGCCGTATCTTGCGAGTATATTTGCGTACCGTGTCTTCTTCATAACCAATTATCCCCCATTTCTCGAGGCTATCTCCAAGATCCTTTCCTGAGAGAATTCCTCTCGTTCAATAATTGCGTTGATACGACCTTCATGCATAATTACAATCCGGTCCGACATTCCGATCAGCTCCGGCATTTCCGAAGATATCATGATAATGCTCTTACCTTTCTCGGTCAGTTCCCTCATCAAGTGATATATTTCCTGTTTTGCCCCGACATCAACGCCTCGGGTCGGCTCGTCGAAAATGAGAATGTCGCATTTCGTGGCCAGCCACTTTGCGATAACCACCTTTTGCTGATTGCCTCCGGATAAATTCCGTACCACCTGATTTATGGTGGGCGTTCTGATCCGAAGACTATCCTTGAGCTCATCGCATAATTTTCTTTCCTTGATACCCAGGATCATGCCATAGTGCGAAAGGCTCTTAAGTATGCTGAATGTGACGTTTACCCTCATCTGGAGTCCGATAATCAGACCCTGGCGTTTGCGATCTTCGGGGAGCAAGCCTATCCCGTATTTAATCGCCTCCTTGGGCGACGAGATTCTAATCTCTTTCCCGTCAAGATAAATTTCACCGCCGCTCGAGTCGTCGGCACCGAACAAGGCTCTTACGGTTTCCGTCCTCCCGGAACCCACAAGTCCGCCGAATCCGAGGATCTCCCCTTTATGAAGATCGAATGATATATGTTTGACTTTTTCGGTTGACATGTCGCTGATTGCCAGGATTACCTCTTTTTGCTTTTCTATATGCTCGGGGAAATTATCGGATATTTCACGCCCAATCATGTAACCTATCAAATCCGTCTTGTTTATTTCACTCGTTTCGCGCGTAGTTATGAACATGCCATCGCGCATTACGGAAACCCTGTCGCAAATCTCGAACACCTCTTCAAGTCTATGGGAAACGTATATGACGGTTATTCCCTTATCCTTAAGTTTCTTCACGATGGTGAAAAGGGATTTTATCTCTTTGTTGGTCAGAGGGGCAGTAGGTTCATCCATTACTATTATTTGTGCGTTCCGAGACAGAGATTTTATTATTTCTACGATTTGTTGATATGCGATACTCAGATTCTTGACTTCGATGTTGGGATCGAGCTCCACTTCCATTTCCAGGAATAATTTCCTGGTCTCGTTGTTCATGGTTTTCTTGTCTATGAAACCCCTTTTGGAAATTTCCCTTCCAAAAAAAATATTCTCGGCCACGCTAAGGGATGGAATCAAGTTGAATTCCTGGTATATGACTGAAATTCCCAATTCCAGGGATTCGTGAGGCGTATAATGGGATTGATGGTCATAGACTTTCCCCATTATCTCGATTTGGCCTTCCGTCGGGCTATACGCCCCCGAAAGTATTTTTATGAGGGTCGATTTGCCTGCCCCATTCTCTCCGACGATCGCGTGAACTTCTCCTCTATTAAACTGCATGGAAACATGATCGAGCGCGCGCACACCGGGAAAGACCTTCGTAATATCCACAAACCTGAGAATTATGTCGTCCAAGCCCCCCTCCTTTTGTGGGGAGTTGGGACTCCCCACAAATAGGACCTTAAACTATTTCGTCGCGGGCGTTTTTTCCGTTATCCCACAGCCATCCTGCCAGTGAGACGTCATCGTAAAGAACTTCGTCTCGCCCTTCGACCCATTTTTGATATAATCGTACATCATCTGGGCCACGTCCATACCTGCCTGGCGCGGGCCGATGTCGACGGTGACCCTGAAGTAGCTCCCCGGAAGCTTCATCTTCGCCTGCGCTTCCGCGGTGTAGTCCGCTCCGCCTACATAGAAGTTCTTATCCTTGATTCCCTTGCTCTGAATCGCCGCCAAGGCGCCGAGAGCGAGCTGGTCGTTCACGCAGGCAATTACCTGGACCTTGGGATGCGCGGTAAGGACGGTGTCCGCGATGTTCATCGCTCTTTCCATGCTTTCGGCATACTGGCGAGCGACGATGACGGCGTTGGGGCAAAGCTTCTTTATCGTATCCTCTATGCCGTCTCCCCTGAGCTTGACGGCCTCGACGTGGTCGAGAGTAATAAGGAGCACTTCTGCCTTCCCGCCCAGTTTATTGTTGATCCACTTTGCCGCGTTCGTTCCATTGACGACGCCGTATCCGTAATCGTCGACGATGATATGTCCGCTGGCGTTGTCTATCTTCTGCGCTTCGCTGACTACGATCATCCCCTTGTCTATGGCCTTTTGCGTCACGGCCTGCAGCCCTCGCTGATCGACGGGACAGGCGCCCATCGCTTTACATCCCATCGCGATGTAGTTTTCGAACTGATCGTTTTGCGTCGCCGCGTCGTATTTAGCATCGGATATTACGGCAGTCACGCCAAGTTGTTTGCATTTGTCCGTAAAACCCTTCGCCACCTCGATGAAGTAAGGATTGTCCATCGTCGCGACTGAAAAACCGAATTTCATCTGCTGTGACCATGCGGAGCCGACCGGCAGCAACATCATGCAGATTAACGCGATAAACGCTATTCTCTTACCCATGCCAAAGCCTCCATTTAATGCAAGATTGACTGACTTTCCCACCTACCCATCGGATCAATGAATCTCGATACGCCGAGCTCCTCCTTTCGGCAAGCCGTCCTTCAACGGAACGTCTCGTCTCTATAAAAATATCGTCCATCAAACGGGTGTCCCTTCGCGAGTCGCGCAAGGCCTTCGGACCGCCTCCTCGATCCGGATGCGAAACGCTTCGATCTCCTTTGAGCCATCCAACATGCCGATTTCCAACCTCATCTCTCTCTCCTCGCCCGGGTGCAGCATCGGTAGGATGTTGAGCTGGCGCTGCAGGCCCCTGTTCATGAGTCTCGAGTTCATCGGTTCGATTCCGACGACGTATTCCCCGCAGCCCAGCATTTTCCACTCGTTCAAATAAGGAAGGGTATCCGCCTTGAACCGTATGTATAGGCCGAGGCCGCGCTTCTTGTTTATGAACCCGGCAAGCGCGTATCCCTGCGCGTCCCCGAGCATGGAATGCAGGAAAAGCTGTTCTTTAAAGCCTTTGATCGGGCCCGAGAATGCCATGGCATCATCGCGGCTTGCTTCCCCGCCCTTCTTTCGATCCGACGTGAGCCAAAGCTCGCATCCGTCGTCAAGAAGGGGATAGCCCATGTTAAGGTGATACAGGATGTTGAAGGGGGAATCTTCGAACCCGATATTAGTTACCTTGTCATGGATCTCGAGCTTCTTTTCGCCGAGCCGGGAAGTGATCGACCTCTCAAGCCTTAGCTTATGGCCGAAAAGCGAAGCCTCCTCGACGACTCCCGAAAGATTCAGTACGTACTCGTCTCCGTCCCATCTCGAATTATCGCAGACTTTTTTCGCGGGGATATTCGAAACCCGCCCATGTAATCCCAGCTCCTCGTCGCCGTCTTTCCCGCTGTGCCCAAAATAGGTCAATCCGCAAGTCGTAAGCAGGCCGCCGAAGAATGAGCGGAGCCACTCATCTTTCGCCGAATTATAGAACCCGGCGTGGACCTCCCCGGATGGGGTATGGAATACAAGGCCAGTGCCCTTGTAGGAGGCGCAGGAGATATCCATGGCTCTGCCGGGAAGGACCGTAAATTCGAAACCCGAGTAGTTCCGAAAATCGGCGGCCACTACCCCGCAGGCCTTGCCTTCAATGAGCTGATAGTGACGGAGAGTGCCAAGCTGGCTCAGATTGCCGGTTCTTTTTTGCACTTCATTCCGCGACATCTCCATGCCATTGATTTTCATCTCGTGCGCTCCATGCAGCTTCCTCGGGATCGTCCCCGGCGATGGCGGAACTTAAATGCAGCAGCTCCGCTTTATGCTTTGAATCGATTCACGCGGAGACCGCCCACATCGCTCTTCACTTTAAAAAGCGCCCCCGCATGAGGGAATTCGGCTTCGTTGTGCTCGTCAACGCCGATGCGCGAGGTCGTAATATACAGATTCTCGAGATCCTCCCCTCCGAAAGCGCAGCAGGTTACATTGGGGACCGGGACGGGGACACGATCCACAATCGTTCCCGTATGCGGGTCCCATCGCGAGATCTGCCCTCCGCCAAACTGAGCGACCCATAGCATGCCTTCGGCGTCCACGCACATCCCATCGGGGATCCCTCCTGTTTTTGGGATTGTTACGACCGTACGCCGTTTCCCGATGCTGCCGGTAGTCGGATCGAACTCGAACGCATCCACGTTTTTCGTCGGAGAATCGATGTAATACATCGTCCGACCGTCCGGGCTCCATCCGAGCCCGTTGGATATCCCGACTCCGCCGAATATTTTCCTGACCTTGAGATCCACATCCAGGCAATACAGCGAGCCGGCCGGCGGGGAATTGCCCGAACCCTCGTTTTCTTTCAGCGACATCGACCCGCACCAAAGTCGTCCTGCGCCGTCGCACTTGCCGTCGTTGAACCTGTTACCTGCGATGTCAGCCTCGGGGTTCAGGATGAGGTCGACCGAGCCGGTCTTAGCGTCAAAGAAATACAGACCGTTTTGCAGCGAGAGTACGCATCCGCCTCTTTCCCTCAAGACTATGCATCCGACGAATTGGTCCAACTCGTTTACTTTGTCCATACCGGAAACGGGATCGTAGACATGCACCGACTTGCCGAGACCGTCTATCCAATACAACAGGTTTTCTCGCTCATCCCAGCACGGGCCCTCACCCAGATAGGCGCGAGCGTCCAAGACAAGCTCAAGCTCGTTTTTCATTTTGCTTATCCGCCTACATGATTCTTCCGCCGGTGACATGGATCTCGGTGCCGGTCACTTGATCCGAAGCGTCCGAAAGCAGGTAGATGAAGGCCGGCACGTTGTCCTCATAGGTCTGCAATCGCCCCATCGGCAGGGCTTCGCGGGCCATCTCCTCGAGCCAGGCCATTCCACGGCCCTGTTTATGGCGAAGAGCGAGCTCGCCGGGGGTAGCCACCCAGCCGATGGTTATCCAATTCGCCCGGATATGCTCCTTGGCGTAATTGCGGGCAATGTGTTTGGTCAGGGTAAGAAGCGCTCCCTTGGAGACGGCGTACGCGGCGCGATCTATCTCGCCGCCGTAACCGTGCATCGACCCTACATTGACGATCGAGCCGCCGCCCGTTTTCAGCATGCTGCGAACCGCGAATTTCGTTATAAAGAATGGCGCTTTCGTATTCGTGGCGAGAACGTCGTCGAAGAGTTCCTCCTCTGTTTCGGTGAGGAGGCTGGCCGGGAGGATTCCCGCATAATTGACAAGACCGTCGATCCTGCCATATTCCTTCACGGCCGTGGCAATCAGCCTTTCGCAATCCTCGACCTTCCTACAATCACCTTGCACGAAAATGGCCGACGAACCTGCCGCCTTGATGGTATTTACGACATCGCCGCCGTCTTGCGCGTTTCGGCCCCCGACCACGACCGTGGCGCCCTGCCTGCCGGCCTCGATGGCGACCGCGCGCCCGATTCCCTTCGTTCCGCCGTTGACGACGATGATCTTGCCGCTCAGAGCTTTTTCTGCCATTTCCCTCTCCCCGTTATTCCGTCAGGATTATCTTGACAAGGCTTCCTGGTGTCTTTGTCTGCAACTTGAACATCTCCGGCCCTTGCTCCAACGGCGCTACTCGGCTTATTAGAGGGGCCATATCAACCTTGCCCCGCTTTACCATATCCAGCGCCTCTCCGAACTCCGCGTGCGTATACGTATAAGTCCCAAAGATCCGAAGCACCTTCGTCACGACTTCCTGCATGTTGAGCGTGATATCTTTTTCCGAATTCCCGACCCACACGCAGGAACCCTCCATCTTCAGTGACGACATGGCTTGCTGCACCGTCGGAGTGATTCCAACTGCCTCGAAGGCGACGTCGAAACCCTTCTTTTCCGTCATCTCGCCGATCGATTTCGCGAAATCCTCTCTTCCGGGATTGATCGTGTGATCTGCACCCAGCTTTTTTGCGAGCCCCAGACGGAAATCATTGACATCCGACATCGCAACCATGTGCGGCCCGGAGGCAACGACGATTTGCAACAGCAATAGACCGATCGTTCCCGATCCGACTATCAGCACGTCTTTCCCCCGAACATCGACTTTTCGGGTCGCGCCGTACGCAACGGCAAGCGGCTCGATCATCGCTCCGGAGAGATAATCGATATTCTCCGGCAGCCGATACAGCAACCTTTGAGGCACGCTGATGAAATCGGCCATGGAACCGTTGAGGTCCATGACGCCGAAGAGCTTCTTATTGCCGCAGAGGTTCGTCGCTCCTCGTTTGCAAGGCTCGCATTTCCCACAGAAGATCACCGGTTGAACCACCACCCGATCTCCAATATTGAATCCCTTCACCTTGGGCCCCAGCTCCAGGACTTCGCCGGCGAATTCGTGGCCCATCACCATTGGGGCGATCCTTCGGCCCGTTTTCCCGAGATAGCCGTGAAGGTCGGAGCCGCATATTCCCGTAGCCTTCACCTTCAGGAGCACTTCTCCTTCCGCGGCTTCGGGATCCGGCAATTGCGCCATTTCGAGATGTTCAGGGCCATAGTAAACCAATCCTCTCATACAGCCTCACTTCGCATTCCAGCATGATCTTACGAATTCAATTGCCTTCGATAATCCTCGCCTGCCCTTTCCGCTCGCTTCCTCTATGCAAAGCCAGCCATCGAATCCAACCTCCTTGAGCCGTGAAAATACCTTTCCGAACGGAACGATGCCTTCGCCGATCACCACCGCTTCCAGCCTGCCCAGCGCACCGGTATCGGCAACATGAACGGTCTCTATCTTATCCACGACCGCTTCCAGCAGGCGAAATGACTCATCGCCGAATACCAGTGTATTCGCGGTATCGTAATTGACCCTTATTCCCGTATCAGAAATTTTCGCCAGTATTTCCAGGAAGATGTCCGTCGGGTGGCTGAAGTCAGAATATCTCCATGCCCCCGGCTTCGAGTGGTTCTCGAACAACAGCTTCAGTCCGTGCCTATTCGCGACCTCGTCCAAACGCTTGAAGCTCTCGACGACCCAGGATATCCCCTCTCGCACATTCGTTTCGGGATAGGCTTGGCCGGCTAGAATCCTAAGGTATTTGACCCCCAGTTCGGCCGAGACTGCGACATCGTACCTGGCGTACTCCATCTCCCGCTCGCGCTGCAGACGATCCGGATGAGTGAAATCGGGATAGGTCGTCATCATCGTTATGCCCATCTCTTCCTGGGTCAAGTCGGCTTTCAATTTTTCGAGATAGACGGGCGTATGGCTGGATACGAGCATGGCGCTCAGGTCTATCGCATCCAAACCCTCGGAGCGCGCCAACGCCGCCCATTCGCGGATGCTCATGTTCCCTTGTTGAATATCCCGGAAAAAAGAGACGGGCAAGCAGCTCAACCACATGGCATCCTTCCCTCATCCTCAGCGATGACCGATCGGCGCGCACGGCCCTGAAATACCCTCGACATCATCGATGCACCCAGGGCCTGTTGTTTAATGAAACGGTTCATATTTTCCGTTCATTATACCATAGGTTTCTAAATGCGCAAGGTTTTCTTTTTACTTTGTGGAGAAGAGCAATTTCTTTTATTATCATATTTTATTAGTAAAACTGAAATCATTGCATTTTGACCTTGCATATTTTGTCCGCAGTATTTATTATTTCGATTGAAAATGAACGCTAAACGACAGCAGACGGAATCTCGATGGCGGTAATAAAAGACGTCGCCAGACTAGCCGGAGTATCCACGGGAACCGTGTCCAAATACTTTTCGAACCCCGATACCCTCAAAGAAGAGAATAGAAAAAAAATAGAGACGGTGGTTCGTGAGCTGAAATACCGCCCTTCGAATATCGCGAGGAGCCTGCGGACCCAGAAGACGAACCTAATCGCGCTCATCGTCCCCGACATCGTCAATCCTTTTTATGCTTCGGTTTACGACGCCGTGCGCCTGGCCGCGTCCCAATACAAATACAAACCCATCCTCTACACCACCGAAGACGATCTGGAAATACTCAAGGATTACCTCGAGGGTGATTATATACACGAGGTCGACGGGATCATTCTCTGCTTCCTCGACGAGGACGAGATAGTATCCGATTTCGAGAGCATCCAAGCGAGGATACCCCTTGTCTTACTGAGCTGGGACATGAATACGAAGACCGATAGCGTGGTCGTGGACCTGTTTGAAGGCGTGAACACGGCCACGAAACATATCATTCAGTTGGGCCACCGCGATATAGCCTACGTCGGCGGCCCCGCCAATTCGAGGATTTCCAAAGAGAAGCAGAAGGGATTCGAGAAGGCCCTCGCGGAAGCGGGCATCGGTTTCAAGGCCGAATATTTCCACGAAGGACGGTACAGGTTCCAGACGGGCTACGAGGCGGCGAGGGGCTTCCTGAGGCTTCCGAATCCCCCTACGGCGATCGTGGCGGCCAACGATGCCATCGCGATAGGATGCATGAAATATCTCCTTCAAAAAGGGCTCCGTATACCGGACGACGTGGCGGTAATCGGACTGGACGATCAGCCGATAGCCGCGATGTACGAACCGGCCTTGTCGACCGTCAGCATTCCGATCGCCGACATGGGTCCGGAGGCTGTCAGGATGCTCATCAAGCGGATTGAAAAGCCGCACTCCCAGAAAAGAAAACTCGTGTTGAAGATGGAACTCATTCTTCGAGGCTCGACGGATAAAAAAAACAATCGGTTAGCGGAATTCTGATTTCCATAATTCCATCCACCAAGAAACTAAGGCCAAACGAGTCTCAACTCCTCACATGAAATTCCTCCTGTTGACGCGACATTTAATTGATGGTAACCTGATATGTCCTACAATATGTCAATTACTTGAGGAGGCCGAATGGTTTCGCAACTGAATGTTTCCAAGATAAATCGGTAATTAAGCCGGTGTTCCAGTAATTTGCTATCGATTATCGGTAGCCATCATGTGGATTTGCGGCGATGCCAATACGTATTGGCGCGGTCATCCGCGTCGAAGCACATAGAGCATCGCCGAAGGAGAGAGTCGTGGATACCTTGAAGACCAACGGAAAAGCGGAGGCCAGGCTGCTTCAATACTGGATCGACGGCGGATGGAAGACCTCCAAGACCGCTAAGTATATGGATTGTTACGATCCGTCCACGGGCGAGGTCATAGCGCGCGCCCCCCAGTGCACGACCGAGGAGGTCGAGGCCGCCGTCGCGTCGGCGGCGAAAGCCTTCCCGTCCTGGTCGGATACTCCGCCCAACAGGCGAGTCCAGGTCCTGTTCAGGATGAAAGCACTTCTGGACAAGCACCTCGAGGAGCTGACCCTGCTCTGCGCCCGCGAGAACGGCAAGGTGCTGGACGAGGCGATGGGCGACGTTCTCAAAGTTACCGAGGTTGTGGAGTTCGCCTGCGGCATCCCCCACCTGCTGAAGGGACCGGCGCTCATGAATTGCACGAAAGGCTATGATACGTCGCAATACATGGAGAGTCTGGGCGTATTCGCCGGCATCGCGCCCTGGAATTTTCCGGCCATGATACCCATGGGCTGGATGGCGCCTTTGTGTCTAGCCACGGGGAATACCATGGTCATCAAGGCGGCGAGTTACACTCCCCAGACCTCGATGCGGATCATGGAACTCTGGGCGGAGGCGGGACTGCCCCCCGGCGTCCTCAACCTCGTCACCTGTTCGAGGAATGAGGCCGAGATATTGCTTCGGCACCCCGACGTCAAGGGTATCTCTTTTGTGGGCTCCACCGGCGTCGGCCGGCACATCTATCAGACGGCGGCGGCGAACGGCAAACGCGTCCAGTGTCTTACCGAGGCCAAGAATCATGCTCTCGTGCTGAAGGACGCGGCGCTGGAGCGCACGGCGCGCGGCATCGTCAACTCGGCCTGCGGTTGCGCCGGCGAACGTTGCATGGCCCTGCCTGCCGTCGTCGTAGAGGAGGGGATCGCGGACGAACTCGTGGCGATCCTCAAGAGGCTGATGTCCGAGCTGAAAGTCGGGCCCGCCTATGTGAAGTCGAGCCAGATGGGACCCGTGGTCAACGCCGAACATCGGGCGTTCGTGACCGAGTGGATCGCGAAGGGAATCAAAGAAGGCGCCGAGATAGTGCTCGACGGACGCGGCGTTTCGGTGAAGGGTTACGAAAAGGGCTTTTACGTCGGTCCTACCCTTTTCGATCGAGTGAAAACCGGGATGAGCATCGGCGACATGGAAGTGTTCGGACCCATTCTATGCATAAAGCGGGTGAAGGATTTCGAGGAAGGGATCGCTCTGATGAACGCGAATGAGTTCGCCAACGGCTCGGTCATCTACACGCAGAGCGGCTACTACGCGAGGGAGTTCGCGAAGAGAACCCACGGCGGGCAGGTGGGCATCAACGTCGGAATTCCCGTTCCCCTCGGCATTTTCGGCTTCACCGGCCACAAGAATTCCTTTTTCGGCGACCTTCACGCGATGGGCACGGATGGGATTCGTTTCTATACCGAGCTGAAGAGCGTAACCGCGCACTGGTTCTCGGACGAGGAGGCGCGCGCCGGCAAGGTCCTCAACAGCTGGGATGGGATGATGTCCTTCCCCGACAAGAAGTAATTTGAGCTATATAAAAACGGTCCCCGCCTTCGGAGGCAGGGACCGTCCGGAGAGTTGAGAATCGCCGTGATTTCAGCCCAGTAATCGCCTAGCGGCAGCCGAAATCGCCGCGGCGGTTAACCCATAGGCCTCGAGCAGCTCCTCGTAGTTCCTGGCGGACCTGCCGAACTGATCCTGAATGCCGATGAAGTCGATCGGCGCGCCACGCTCCGAGCGCAGGGCTTCAGCTATCGCCGAACCCAAGCCTCCGAGCACCGTATGTTCCTCGGCGGTCACGATCGCCTTCGCTCCCTCGGCAAAATCGATCACGGCCTCCCTGTCGAGGGGCTTGATCGAACTCACGTTCATGACCCGCGCGCCGACTCCGTCCCTCTCGAGGCTCTCGGCAGCATCGAGGGCCCGCGACACCATGGTACCGCAGGCGAAGATGGCCACGTCCTTTCCGTCTCGGAACCGCGTCGCCTTTCCGATATGGTAGGGCTCGCCCGCCGGGTACAAATTCGGCAGATCGTTCCGATTGATCCTTATATAAGCGGGCCCCGGCCAGCTTTCCAGGCAGTCCATCATCTTCCCCATCTCGACCGCGTCGACCGGGCACAGCACCGCCATGTTCGGCAGGGCCCGCATAATCGCCATATCCTCCAGCGACTGGTGCGTCTTGCCGTCGCCGAAATCGGAAAGGCCGCAGCTCGATCCGCCGATCCTGACGCGAAGGTTGGGAATGCAGATCGCTCCCCGGATCTGGTCGAAGGCCCTTCCGGATGCGAACACGGCGAAAGAATTGATAAAGGGAATCTTACCCGACAGCGCAAACCCCGCCGCGACGGAAGCCATGTTCTGCTCGGCGATCCCCACATCGAAGTAGCGGTCGGGAAACTTCTCCTTGAACAACGCGCTTCTGGTCGATTTTCCGAGATCCGCTTCGAGAACGACGATATCCTTGTTCCGCGATCCGAGCGATACGAGCGCGAGTCCATATGTCTCGCGAATGCTGTTAGACTGCGACATGCCGTTTGCCCTCTCCCTGGTCCAGGCCCTGTGCCGCCATAAGCACCTCGAGCTCCCGGATCCCCTGATTCCGCTGTTCTTCCGTGAGCGCCGCATTGTGGAAGGCCGCCGAATTCTCGGCGTAGGTGATTCCTTTGCCTTTTACCGTATCGGCGACGATGACGAAAGGCTTATCCTCGTTTTTCCCGGCTTCACGCAGGGCGCTCGATATCTGGGCCACGTCGTGTCCGTCGACAGTCACGACATTCCAGCCGAAAGCCCGCCATTTTTCCTCGATGTGCGGGATATCGAATACTTCCGCCGTCGGCCCTGTGGCCTGGAACCTGTTCCTATCGACGATGCCGACGAGGTTGCCCAGCCTATAGGCGCTCGCGGCCATCGCCGCCTCCCATACCTGGCCCTCTGACAGCTCGCCGTCGCCCATCACCACGAATATGCGACTCTTGCGACCGTCGAGTCTCGCGGCGAGCGCCATGCCCACTCCGATCGAAAGTCCCTGCCCGAGCGAGCCCGTCACCGCCTCGATGCCCGGTGTATGTGCCATGTCCGGGTGACCCTGGAGAATGCCTTCCAGGGACTTCGTCTTCGCCATCTCGCTCGAAGGGATGAGGCCGAGCTCCACGAGTGCCGCATACTGTATGAGCACGGCGTGCCCCTTGCTCAAGATGATCCGATCCCGCGTCGGATCCTCGATCCGCTTCGGGTCGATCCGCATTTCATGGAAATAGAGGGTCGCGACGATCTCCGCCAGTGAATTCGACCCACCAAGATGACCGGCTTTACCAACGCCCATCATCTCGAGCACATCCATGCGCAGCTTGGTCGCAATGGCGTACAGCGTCTTCTGCTCACGATCTTCCAAGTCCGTCTCCTTTCTGAACCAATCACTATTCTCCCTTTACATCCGGATCCGGCAGCAGCGAATCTCGAATCAACGAAACGAGGTCGTCATAGCTCTTCAAAAACTGCCTGAGAGTCCTTCTTGTCGCCCCGAAATTGTCGAAGTCGTCGATGGAAAGTCCCTTCTCGTCGTAGGCATTCCGGAAGTCCGGGAATTTTCGACTCAATTCGTCGATTATTTCCGAGTCCACGGGCAGGTCCATCCTCGCCTTTACCGCCACGTCGCTCGCGTTGAAACGGACCTGCCACTCATAGGGAATAGTCATGCTCAGCTCTCCGCCGATGAACTCCGACCATTGCATGTGATTCCTGTAGGCTGCGACCAGAAGTCGCGTCCGGTATCCCCGTTCTTTGTAAAGGGCATAGGCTTTCTTGACCACGGCGACCCCCGCCCACTCCAAATTCCCGGGGTTGGTGATTATCCCTTTTTTATCGGCGACCTTCTTGAGCCAGTCGTCCAGGCGCCCCGCCATGATCGCGCACATCGGGCTCATCTCCTCGACTTTCTTGCCCTCCTTCTCGCGCCTGCGAAGGGCCCTCTCCGTGGCCTCCGCCACCGACATGGCCTGCGCAACCGTGAAACAGACGGTAGCGTTGGTGCTGACGCCGAGGTAGGTGAGCTGTTCGATCGCATCGATGCCGGCGCGCGTCGCCGGGATTTTTATGTTCAGGTTGGGCGCCAGGGCGTTGAGGCGCAGCGCTTGTTCGACCATCTTCTGCGAATCGCGGAAATACTTTGGGTTGGCTTGGATTGAAAGCCGCCCCTTCTTACCCTTGGACGCCTTAAACGTCTGCAAAAGGAGTTCTGCTCCCTTCGCGCCCATATCCTCGATGATGGCCCAGGCGACATCGTCTTCCGTACATGATCGCCTCTTCGCCATTATCTCCCGTATCCGCGGTTCCCATTTCGCAAACTCTTTCTTGAGAACCGCAGCAACGATGACCGGGTTGGTCGTCGCGCCGACCGCGCCGTTCGCGATCGCGTAGGTCATTTCGTCGATTGCGCAAGAATCGTTCCAAAACTCCGTCGGAGTGCTCCGCGCCATCTGCGTGAGCGGAAAAATCGGGGATCCTGATTCCATGGCACGCTCCTCAATCTGGCCCTATCGCGGCTTCCGCGCCCCGAATGAGAAACAAGCCGCCACGGAAGGATTGACCGCACGAGCTCGAACCACGGGAAGCGATTGGCGAATTTAGGCCTTATTGTTGTATTGTCTGATATTATCATTGTGCACCGATGCGTATTACTTGTCAAGACATTTTATCGATCGCCGTCTCCATCCTCGCCTCCTCCCGTCCTTACCTTGTGCCATCGCGGAAAAAGAGGCTATACTCCTCCTGTCCCGACCCCGGAATCCGATCACAGCTTATTTTCGAATAGAGGCAGAACGTGTCGGACAGAATGGAAAGCGTGCAGATACGTCAGAAGACGATCGTGCAGCAGGTCATGGAGAAAATCAAAGAATTCGTCGCGTCGGGCGAGATAAAACCGGGGGACAGATTGCCCACCGAATTGGAGCTCGCGAAGACCTTCGGGGTAAGTCGTTCCTCGATCCGCGAGGCTATAAAAATATTTTCATACCTTGGCGTTTTCGAGACTCAGACGAGGCGAGGAACGATTCTATGCAGCCACTCGAGCATCTCCAACGAGGCCCTCACCTGGACTTTTCTCCTTGGAAAGAAGGATTTCGACGATCTGCTCGAGCTAAGGAAGGCCATAGAGCAGGAAGCCTGGATAATGCTCTGCGAATCTCGGAAAAAAAATCCGGGCGACACGCAAGAAACGATCGATAAGCTCAAAAGCGAAGTTGATAAAATGAGACAGGCAGTCCGCGAAAAGGCGATAGAAAAGCTGGAAAAGGCGGATTATAGCTTTCACGAGTCGGTGATATCGGCATCGAGGAACGAGCAATTCATCATCCTTTTCGAAACCCTTAAATCCTTCACCCTCGAGGAAATCCGCAAGTCCAATATCTATCGCAACATGTCGATATCCATTTACACGGACCACCTGCATATGCTCAAGGCGCTGGAAGCCGTGGATATCGGAAAAGTCCTGAAGCTCTTCAATGCGCACATAAAGAATACCAGGAAGAACGTGGAAGCGATCGTTTATCTGCCAAAGCAGAAATCGTTGGATCGCTAGCGGATAGCGAGGACTCATTACAACGAGCCCGCGTGGGAATCAATCGGGCATCGACGAGAGCACGTGCCAGGCGGCGCTCGGCTTGCGCCGATAGAACGCGAAGACGCAGATGGGCTTGCGCCTGGACTTCGCCGCGATGCGCATGAGCAGTTCGTAGGTCGCGCGGTCGGAGTCCTGGGCGTTCCGAAGCACAAGCACGAGCGGGTGCTTTTTGGTCGCGATGTCCACGAGCGCGTCCGCGGCCTCATCGAGCTTCGCGGTCTCGGGCCCCTCATTGGCCACCATGCCGAATAGCCCCGACGACTCCGCCTTCCCTATCCGCGAGGCCGCGCGTCTGCGCTCCCTGCTCGGCATAGCGCCGAGCGCGAGGGAGAAAGCCTCGAAGAGCCGGACGCCAAATATCCCCTCCCCGCGAAGGTCCATCACCGCCATGACGGCACTCTCCGACATCGTGCGGAAAACCGCAGCACAGGCGCCCTTCGTGGCCGCATCGTCCCGATCCTCGACGAAGCTGAAGCAACCAGATCCGGAACCGGATTTCCTGTACGCGGCGAGAAGGGTCTTCGCGACATCGTTGGCGAGAACGTTCTCGCGGTTCCAGGCTACGGGATACGCCGCTGAAAAGTCTTTTGCGTCTTCGAGAACCCGGGTGGGGCTAGCAACTCCCTCCATCGTGGCGCTCGGCAGGCCCACGGAAGGCGGGGCCGGGGCGGCCTCCGGGGACTTCGTCGCTTCGACGGGCTGCGGGGCTTTTTTCGCCGCGGGCGGCTCCGCTTCAGGTGCCGGTCGTACCCGTTCCTCAACGATCACCTGCTCTGCCTTCTGGAGGACCGAAAACCCCGCGACGGCCTTGCGGCTCATCGAGATATAATCCTCCGTGGACAAATCGTTTCCGTCTTCCGGTTCGAGGCTTTCGCCCTCCTCGAGCTCGAGGAGGGCCCGGTCGGTCTTTTCTTCGGGCTTCCAGACGATCGGGGACGCGGAACTCGATTCACGATTTCCCGCGGCCTCGTCCACGGGCGCGGAGGCCGCGGCGGTCTTGAAATATCCGACCCTGTCGATGGCGCGCAGGATCTGCGTCGTGGGCTGAGGCTTTCGCGTTTTGTTGAGATGCAAACGCTCGGTACCCTCGTCGCCCTTTCCGGCGAGGCGAAACTCGGCTCCCCCCATTTCGACGTACTTGTAAAGATCGGCGATGAGATCGTCCACGGTCTGGTACCTGAGTTTCGGATTGCGGCGCAGGCATCGGACCACGATGAGCACGAATTGCTCGGGGATCCCTCTTCGCATGAGGGCCTTCGATACGTGGGAGAGGGAGACCGCGTTGCCGAGGACCCTCACCGCGGCCTGAGATCCCCTGAACGGCATGAACCCGGTAAGAAATCGGTAGAGGTGTATTCCGAGGGAGTAGATATCGCTCCGTGGGTCGACCGGATAATCCGCGATGCCCTTCACTTCCGGGGCCAGATATCCAAAGTGCTCGAGGACGAAAGACGAATCCGTTCGCGGCTGAAGGGGCACGAAGAGAAGGTCGCCAGGCTTCATGAACCTGATGTCGGTTATGATGCCGCTTTCCTGGACGATCCAGATGCCGGCGGCGGTGAGAGTACCGTAGGTCAAACCCTGCTTGTGGAAGGCGTCCAAGCCCTTCGCGAGCTCGATCGCGTACCCGCAGATCTGATCGAGCCTCGCGGTGAACCCCGTCCCGAAAAGGTCGCAGAGCCTCGTGGCCCCGTCGTATTCGAAGGACACGAAGAAACGGCCTTCAAACCGATCCGCCTCGACGATGTCCAGCACCGCGTCGTTGGCGATGTCGTAGGTTCGTATGACGAGTCGCCTGTATTCCTCGATTACGGATTCGGGGACGCTCTCCTTGAAGAACCGAATCAGGAAAAGCGAAGCCGAAAAAATCGCGGAAGCGCGCCACAGATCGGATACACCGTCGGAGACGACGCGCTCCTGGAGTATATAACAGTTGTTGATGACGCAACGCGCTTCGATCATGTGGCATTCCTCCGGCCTGACGCGCGCCAGACGTCAGGCTCAGGTTACACGATGATCTTCGGGATGTCCGGAGCCACTTCCGTAGTCTTGTAATCCCCGCGCTCGAGAAGTATATCGGGGATCGCCTGGTTCATCTTCTTGGTCATGTCGAGGAACTTGCCGCGGATATTGTTAGCCTGGAGCGCGACGTCCCCCACTTCCTTCGAGGGCATCGCCCTCTGGGGCTCTATAAGGCTGGAGACCCTGTCCAGAACGGAGAGGACGATGCGGTTGAGCGGGTCCATCTGGTCCTTGGACTTATCCAAATGCTTGCCCAGGTTGTTGACGTCGTTCACGGTAAAGGGGTACATCCTGTAGCCCTCTTCGGGTATCTCGTAACAGACGGAGATGAGGCCGAAAATGATCCTGAGGGACTTCTCGTAGGCCTCGCCCGCCTTCCACTGCGTGAGCATCCGAAAACATTCCTGGAGCATGAAGGTGTTCGGCTGGATGCTGCCGAAAAATTTCGCGGGGTCCTTGTCCTGCACCAGGATATCCACGACCCACCTGTTCCCCGCCTCGATCAGGCGAAAATACAGGGGGTAATTGTCGGAATTGACACCCACGGCGTTGATGAGATAATGGGCAAAGGCCAGAGCTCCGAAGGTGCCGTATCCCGTCTTGCAAGCGATGATATCGTTGATATATCCGAGCTTGAGGACGTCGATCTCTTTTTCGGACCACATGGGCCAAGGTTGTCCGGCCATTCTTTCCCTCCACTTCAAAAAAAAGGCCACAACGGAGTTCCCCCGCCGTGGCCGTTGTCAGACCGTCATTAGGCCTTTGGGGCGCCCTCCGCTTCCGCGAGCGCCTGCCGGGTCCGAGGCTGCACGTCCTTGTCGAGGTTCGGCTCGAGGCGGAGGAGCACTTCGGGGATGACGTCGACGAGTCGCTTCGTCGAGTCGAAGAAGTTGTTTCTGATGTTGTGCGCGTGGACCGCGAGGTCCTCCATGTCTTCGTCGATATTCTGGCCCTCGAGGGAGGAAAGTTTGTCGAGTATGTCCAGGATGCTCCGGTTGAGCAGATCATCCTGACCCTTTTCCTCGTTAAGGTGCTTGCCGAGGGCGTTTACGTCCGCCACCGAGGCCGGGTAGATCTTATAGCCGTCGAGCGGCGAGTTGTAGGTCGCCTGGAATACGCCGAGGATGATGCCGAGAGTCTTGGGATAGATCTCTCCCTTGCGGTATTTCGTGAGGATCGAGAAGCAGGTTGCCACGATGAAGTGGTTCGGCTGTATCGAGCTCATGAAAAGGAAGGGGTCGCGGGTGCCGAGGAGTGCGTCTATCACGTGGTGGTTCTTCGTGATCAGCACTTTGAGGAACACCGGGTAGTTGCCGTTCGTGATCCCGGTGAAGTTAAGATAGCTCGCGTAGGTGATGCCGGCCTCGACGGCTTCCGAAGTGCGGGTCCCCATGATACCCGTAAGCATCCTGTATTCTATCTGGGAGACTTCCTCTTCCGTCCAATCCTGTTTCTTCTCGAAAAGTTCATTCATGTGCGTCCTCCTTTCCCCTTAGCCTACGAATACCTGGCGGGGAGCCACTTCCTTGGCGATGTAGTCCGACTTTACGAGAAGGACCTGCGGAATGACATCTTCCATCTTTTTTCGCTTGTCGAAGAAGAACGTCCGGATGTTGTTCGCCTGGCGAGCCATCTGCTCCTTGCCTTGGTCGGTCGAGGTTCCGGCGAGGTGGCCCAGCCTGTCGATGATGTCCAGGATGCAGCGGTTGTTCGGATCGTCCTGACCGGTTTCCTTGTTGAGATGCTTGCCGAGGTTATTCACGTCGTTGATCGATACCTCGTAGATTTTGAACCCGTCTTTGGGGGACGCATAGGCGCCCTGAAGCACGCCCAGCACGATGGAGAGCGTGATCGGATAGATACCACCAGGATGCCATTTGGTGAGTAGCTTGAACGCGGTGTATAGAAGATAGCTGTCGGGCTGGATGGGACTTATAAGGAGGAAAGGGTCCTTCTTGGCCACTATCGTGTCGATGACCCAGTGGTTCTCGACTTCGAGCAATTTTAGAAAGAGAGGATAATTCTCGTTGCTGAGTCCCGAAGTGCTGAGGAAATGGGAGTAACTGATCGTCGCTTCCACGGCCTCCTCGGTGCGGCAACCCATCATGTTCTGTAAGATGCCGAGTTCGACGTTCATAATGGTCTCTTTAGACCAGGTCCTCTCGATCACCTTCTCGGTCTGTTTATCCATTCTACGTAACCTCCCCATACACGTAAGTCTAGGTTGGCATCCCAGCGCTTATCTAAGTAGTATAGCTACTTACGACAGCCTGTCAATTTCCAAACCATTGAAACTTCACTTTTTCCCTTTATACATGTCGATGAAACTCGCTCCGAACATGGAATAATCCGAATCGTTGCATTTATTCTTCGTTTCGGTGGCGCTCTTGAACATCCTTCGGAAATATTCCTCTATGTATTTCACCCTGGCGAGAAGGAGGTCCACGATTTTCCCCGCGAAATCGGAGGATGCATGACCCTCGAGAAGGGGCATGGCCACGCCAAGAAGCTCTTCTCGGGTTATGGAAACCATCTCCTTGAGGCGGTTTTCGAAGACATCGATGGGAACTCCCTCGAAATTGGGCGGCCGAAGTGGGGAGAGGAACCTCGTTTTTTCGGTCCGGAACCAGCCGAATTTGTCGGGATCTCCCGTTATTTTCATATTTTCGGAGGCGAGGTCAGCTTTGTCGTAGTCGATGACCACGACGAAAGGCTTTTCCTTCCGGTTTCGTACCACGAGGTAGTTGTTCGGGTTGCGGTCTTCGTCGAAGAATAGCCAGCGGTTGAGAAGGTCCTTCCTCAGGATCTCAAGATACGGTTCTTCGAGATAGTTATACGAGCCGATCTGTATGGAATTCCTGACCACCTTGGTGATGCGATAGAGCTTCGAGTCGATCTTGGCCACTCCCGTGGGCGCAGCGAGGGTGCCGAGCCTATGATCGATGAGATAGGCCAGGGTGCAAAGCCGAAAGTATAGAAGCGCCTCCTTCGTTTCCGCCCGTTTCGCGATCCAGGGATTGCCCTGCCCGTCCACGGCGCCGATATAGCCTTTTACGGCGGCGTTGAAGGGCACGACGTCCGGCCTTTCGTCGAGCCTGAGATCGAGGGCTTCGAGAGTGTGGAAGACGCCCTTCATGTCCTGATCGAGGTAGAAATACTCGATGAGGTCCCGGTCTTCGATGGCGGCGCACAGCCGTTCCCGCTCACCCAAAATAAAGCACCTCGGCCTCCTTAGGCATCGTAAGCTCCACCTTCATCTCGCCGTCGATGAAGGTGAAATAGGGCGCCCGGCTGCCCGCACCGGAATAAATGATGTGGTGATTCTTGATCCCGATGACATCGAGCCACACGCCCGTCTTACCGCCGTCGTTCCAGAGAGGGTTGTGGCCGACGATAAAGTGGGTATCGGGAGGCATGTCGAGGAAGTCCAGCATCATCCGGATATCTTTCTCCCCATATTCCTTGGGACTCGGATTGCCGTTGAACTCGTTGACCCTATTCCATACGAGCTGCATCTCCTTCTCGGGGTAGTCCTTTATGTTGACGAGCTCCTCGCGCGTGCATCCGCCGCGTATAGGGCCGGCGTGCGTCACTACGAAGCCCTTGCCGATCACGAAATACGGGAGACCCTCGAAGAAACGTCTGGTTTCCTCGACGAACTCCTCGCCCTTCGCGGCCAGAAGGGCCTTCCGGAACTCTTCGCCCTGCGCAATGCCCGATTTGCGAAGACGCTCGTCGAATGTATCGTGGTTTCCCCGGATATAGTAGACGCGGCCGGGATAGCGTGCGAACAGGGCCAGGAACTCGTCGAAAATGACGATGGAGGTCGACATGTCCTTCATGTACCCCGTTCGGTCCTCGTGGACGAGGTCGCCGACGATTACGAGCACCGCGGCTCCCGATTCGAGGTCGGCGGCATTGCCGTCGTGCTCTAGAATCAATTTAAGATTCTGACTCGTTCCGTGCAGATCGCCCACGATAATCGGCCGCGGCTTCGCGGGAAGGATGATGAGGCCGCCCGGTCGGCCTTTGGAGTCCTTGGCCCTGCCGGGATAGGCGGCGATGAGGGAATTGACGTGTTTGAGAAGCTTGACGCCGGTGAGCTTCTGCCGATCGGCTGGAGGCTGTGCTTTTTGCGGCGACTCGAGTGTTTTGCGGACCATCAATTCTCCCCATCCAGCCTTATTTTACGTCTTTCGTCGTTTCGCGCGAGCAGCTTGGGCCGGGCCCTTCACCTTCGGAACCTCGGCTTCACGGTCGCCGCTCCGCCTTGCGGGAGCGGGAGCCGGAGCCTGGGCGAGAGGCTCTTCCTTGACGAACCTCCCCCGAGCGTCCCGCTTGCGCTCCCTGCGCCTCACGACGAGATCGGCAAAATCGTCCTCGGGACCGGCCGCGTTGCTGTCCGGCATGCGGACGAGCAATGGATGGGGAATGGCGTCTACAAGCTGCCGCGTCTTGTCGAAATACGCATATCTGACTCTGAACGCCTGCTTGGAAAGGACGTTCTTGTCCGGCTCCTGATAATACTCTCCCATGCGGGTTATCCTGTCAAGAATTTCGAGGATCAGTCTGTTGAGAGGCACGTCTTGCGGCTGATCCTTGAGAAGGAATTTCCCCAGGGTGTTGATGTCCGTGATCGAGAGGCGGCGGATCCGGAAACCGTCGTCCGGGTCGAAGTAGACGCTCTCCACGATACCGAGCAGGGCCTCCAGGGCTTTGGGGTACATCTCTTCCGGGTGACGCGAGTAGAGCATGCGGAAGGCGGCCTCGGTGAGCTCGGGCGTCGGCTGGATCGTCGAGAACAGGAGCCTGGCTTCGCGGTCGGCTATCAATTCATCGATGACCCAGGAATTGTTGGTCATGATGAGGCGCAGGTAAAGCCAATAATTCTCTCCATTGAGCCCGCAGCGGGAGAGGAAACGCGCGAACCCGACGGAGCATTCCACCTGGGTTTCGGTCACGCAGGTGAAAAGGGCCTCGCGTATATAGTGGGCGTTCTCGCGGATGAGTTTCCGGTCGCTTTCCGATACTGCGAAATTCGGATTTTGCGTCATCAATCGGTTTCCACACTTGTTATCGGACGAAGCGGAGACTTCAATTAGGGTCTTGTGGGCGAAGGGACGCAATTCCAGAGTCCGCCCCGGAGCCGAAGCGCAGCCCCGAGAAACGACTGTCGCTGAAAAGCAATTCATCGATCTCCCGTATCTCCGTGTCTATCGGCTTTTCGTCGGTCCGGTAGACGATATCGGCCGCGGCGTAGTACTTGTACTTCTCGTTCTCCCACATCAACCTGATGTCCTCTTCGAGCGAAGCGCCGGTGTTGACGCGGGGGCGGTCGGCCTGCATCACCCTGCCGATGAGGCATTCCACCGAGGCCTCGAAAAGGATGAAGGGTCCGGTCGGCTTGAGCAGGTCGGTGTTCCATCCGTAGCGGACGGTTCCGCCGCCCAGGCATATGATGGCGTCGCTCCGGGCGGCGAAATATTTGCAGATCGAGTATTCGAGCTCGCGGAAGGCCAGCCAGCCCTTCTCGGCGACGAGACGATGAAAGCTATACCCGAGGCGATTGTCCATCTCGCGGTCCAAATCCAGGAACCCGAGGCCGAGATCTCCGGCGACGCGCTCGCCGATGGTGGTCTTGCCCGATCCGATCATGCCGCAGAGGTAGACGTTCATCGAAGCCCCACTTTCCCTTGATGACGAGGCATCGAGCTCGATCTCATGAGCGCCTCGAATTCGCGGCGACGACCCCGATATGCCCCGGCGAGCGAGCTCTCGGGCTCCCATCGTTCGCCGAATCGGAGGCGCGCGGCGGAAAGCTCGCGCAGCCCCGTCCCGCTGAGGGCCGCCTCGAGGAAAAGGGCAGTCCCGGCGACCGTCGCCTCGTCGTGGACTACCCGCTGAACCGGGACTCCCGTCGCGTCGGCGCGCAACCTGTTCCAGGCGCCCGATCTGCTTCCGCCGCCGGAGACCGCTATCCTTCGCGGAGCGAGGCCAGAATCGCCCAGCAGCTCGACAAGGGCCGCGATTCGAAAACAGGTCGACTCCATCACCGCGCGCAGAATATGCGCCGGCCCGTGTCCGAGGCCGAGGCCGAAAAGGCCGCCGCGCGCCTCGGCCTCCCAATAGGGGGAGCGTTCTCCGGACAGGCCGGGCAAGGCGAAAGGCGCGTCGGGATCGAAGGGCAGGCTCGCGATATCCTCTTCCAAATCCTGGACCTTAGTCCCCAAGAGGGAGGAAAAATAGTCGATGGCTCCGCAGGCGAGTCCCATGGCTCCTCCGGCCAGGAAGGCGCCGTCCACCATGGCCGGATTGACGGTAAGCGCCATCGTGGAATCCCGCGCCCTCTCGTCGCATGCGGTCATGAGCACGTCCGTGGTGCCGGAAACCAGGGCCGCCACGCCGTCGAGAAGGACGCCCGAGCCGTACATCGCCGTCGAGCCGTCGACCGAACCGACGATGACCGGCATGCCTTCGGGGAGGAAGGCTGCCCGCGCCGCTTCGCCCGAGGCCCCGCCGGCGATGTCAGTCGCGGCGAGGACTTCCGGCAGGAGGCCGTCTCGAAATCCGACCGCTCCCAGGAGCCCCGGATCCTCGGCGAGGGTCGAAATGTCGAAGAAGCCCGAATAGCTCGCCGTCGCGCGGTCCGTGACGAAAGCGCCGGTGAGGCGCGCGACGATATAATCCTTGAGACTCAGAACCTTTACCACGCGCTCGAAGGTGCGCGCCTCGTGCGCCGCGAGCCAGGGGAGCTTGGGGAGAAGGAGCTCGGACGAGAGTCGCCGTCCCGTCAGAGCGTAGAAGACCTCGGGGCCGATCGCGGCCGCGAGCGCTTTGGCCTCGCCTAGTGCCCGGCTGTCGGCCCAGATCATGGCAGGGCGAAGCGGTCGGCCTTCCCCGTCGAGAAAAACCCAGCCGAGCATCGCCGAGATCCCAACGCCGTCGGGCCTTTCGCCGCCCGCCGACTCGATAGCCGCTGCCGAGGTCCGGAGCACGGCGGCGAGGGCTTCTTCGGGATCGATCTCTGCCGCGCCGGCCACTTCCCCGAATCCGCGGCTCACCGATACGGTTTCTCGGGACTGAGCCAGAAGGGTAAAGTCTTCGCGAATAAGGCAGGCGCGGCAGCTCGTCGTGCCGAGATCGACGATGAGGAAGACCACCCTGAGTCTCTCAGGCCCCCGCCGACTTCGCGGTCTCCACCATGGCCGCGAGCGCGTGGGGGTCGAGCCAGGTGGGTGTGGAGCAGCCGTTGGCCAGAATGAAGCGGGACGTTCCGCCGAGTCTCAGGCCTTCGCGCACGTTCTGCCTGCAGAAGGCGGTCGAAACCCGGGTCACGCGCTCGTTGTCGATGCCGCCCATGACGATTCCCGGCCATTTCGCCTTCATCTCGGCGAGGGAGGGATTGCCGTCGATGCGGTCCTCCCAACTCATGATCGCCACCGGGAAGTCGAGCACGTCGTCGGTATATATCTTCTTGCCGTGAATATGGGCGGTGTTCATCCTGCCGAGGTCCTTGATGGCCTCGAATACCTTCATGGCCGCGGGTTTGGCGAACTCGAGGAACAGGGCGCGATCCAATTGATTCTCGCTGCCGAGCACCGACATGAAGATCCCGCTCGAGCCGAGGGCCAGGGATTTCCCGCAGTAGGCGATGAGGTTGTCCGCGGCGACGTCCAGCGCCTCCTTCAACTCGGAAGGAGCCGTCTTCACGAGAGTCGGGAGATGCTCTCCCGCGATGCTCCGTTGCAGGCTCTGCCAGGGGTCGAAGACCGTGTCGATGAAATAGGCCTTCCCCTTCAGTCGTTCCGCGACGATCCGGATGGCCGAAAGCTGCTGTTTCCAGTCGCAGGACTCGGGCTCGAATCGATCCATCCTCTTCAGATCGGCGGCGGACTTTATTTCCTCGAGGCCCTCGGGCATCGGATAGAAATAGTCGTTCATGAGCTTCAGGAAATCAAAATCGTAGTGCTCGAACCACTCGAGCGCTATAGTCGCGAACTTCTCGCCGCTTCCATGCTGGTTCCCGAAATGATACCACATCGACAGGGGGGGCCTGTCCGCGCTTTCGCCCCGCAGTACGGCGTCGAGGCGCTCGATCTTCGTCATATTTCACTCCTTGCCATCTTCACGATCCCAGGTAAACCCGCTTGACTTCATCGTTCTCGAGAAGCTCCTTGCCCGTCCCGCTGATGACGATGCGGCCGTTTGCCAGGACATAGCCCCGGTCGGCCAACTGAAGGGCCATGGCTGCATTTTGCTCGATCAGCAGTATCGTCTTCCCTTTTCGCTTGATCTTGAGGATGAGCTCGAAAATCCCCTCTACGATGATGGGAGCCAGGCCCAGGGAAGGCTCGTCCAGCATGATGAGGTCAGGCTCCATCATCAAGCCCCGCGCGATCGCCAGCATCTGCTGCTCGCCCCCGGACAGCGATCCGCCGTTCTGGTTCATCCGCTTTCCGAGCACGGGGAAAAGGGCA
The DNA here is from genome assembly GCA_049513895.1 of Rectinemataceae bacterium. Classification (GTDB taxonomy): domain Bacteria; phylum Spirochaetota; class Spirochaetia; order Treponematales; family Rectinemataceae; genus UBA1306. Next base: position 33,993 of record JBEKVO010000016.1, read on the forward strand.
TAGACCTCGTCGTAGAGCCGCTCGATATCGGCCTTCGAACTCCTGGGATTCCCCACCGTTCCGGCCAGCAGATTATCCTTGACGGAGAGCGCGGGGAAGACCCTGCGCCCCTCGGGCACGTGGCAGACTCCCATCTTCACGATCTCGTGCGGAGGCATGGCGCTTATGTCCCTGTTCTTGTAGGTGATGGTCCCGCCGCTCTTGCCGACGAGGTTGGAAACCGCCATCAGCGTCGTCGTCTTGCCGGCGCCATTGCCGCCTATCAGGGTGATGATCTCATTCTCGTCGACGTGTATGCTGATATCGGTGAGGGCTATTACATGCCCGTAATTGACCGAAACATTGTCGATTCTGAGCATTATGCGACGCCTCCGCCGGATAGTATCCCCTTCCCGAAATAGGCCTCGTTCACCTCTTTGTCCTTTTGGACTTCTTCGGGCGTTCCTTCGCAGATCTTCTGGCCGAAATTGAGCACCAGCACGTGGTTGCAGGTGCCCATGACGAATTTCATGTCATGCTCGATCACGACGATGGTGTAGCCGTCGGAGTTCAGCTTGAGGATGAATTCGGACAGCTCCTGGGTTTCCATGGGATTCATCCCGGCGACCGGCTCGTCCAGCAGAAGTATCGCGGGATCGAGGGCGAGAGCCCGCGCGATCTCGACCTTCCTCTGCAATCCGTAGGGCAGATTGGACGCGAGCGTCTCTCTGTAGCGCTCGAGTCCCACCTTCTCCAGTATCTCTATGCCCTTTTCTTCCACGAGTTTTTCATCTTTCCGATAGGTCCGATCGCGCGTCATCGCCGAAATGAGGTTGGTTTTCGTATGGACATGAAAGCCGATCTTGATATTTTCGAGGACCGTCATATATTTGAAAAGCTTGATATTTTGGAAGGTCCGCGCCATCCCCAGCCTGGCTATCCGCTCGGTGGCCATTTTTGTTATGTCCTGTCCCAGGAAACTCAAATTCCCGGAAGTAGGCTTGAACACGCCCGAGCAGATGTTGAAAAAGGTGGTCTTTCCGGCGCCATTCGGGCCGATGATGCCGAAGATATCGCCTTCGCCCACGGCCATATCCACATTTTCCAGCGCCTTGAGGCCGCCAAAATGCTTGCTTATCCTTCGAGCTTCCAATATATGCGCCATATTCACGTTTCCTTCACGTCCACGGCCGGGCCGTCCGCATCGCGGACCTTCTCGCCTTTCCGTCTGGACCTCGAGCCCCTGCGTATGATGCCTTCCGCCAGGATGGAATTGGATGCCCCCAGCAATCCCTGTGGCCTGAGCCACATCATGAGGATGATGAGTACCGCATAGAACAAGGTCCGGTATTGCGAGACGGGGCGGAGGAATTCGTTGAGATAATTCACGATGACCGTCCCGACGATCGGGCCGGCGAGAGTGCCCTGACCGCCCAGTATCACCATGGAAAGTATATTGAAGCCCTCATCCAGGGAAAACATGTCCGATGAAATGAACTTGAAATAGGGAGCGAAGGCGGCGCCGGCCAAACCGGCCCAGAAGGCGCCGTACATGAAGTTCATCGCCTTGTATCTCGATACTTCCACGCCCAGCGACCGTGCTGCCAGATCGTCTTCCCGAATCGAAATCCATGCCCTGCCGATCCTCGACTTGATGACCCGGTTGGTGATGAAGAAGAAAGCTATGGCCAAGAACAGGAAAATGTAATAGTAGTCCATGGAACGGGAAATCTTTGCCCCGAATAGAAGGGGCGCCGGGATGCCCTTGATGCCGTTCGGTCCTCCCGTCAGCGATTCCCAGTTCAATGCCACGAGCCGTATGATCTCGGATGCCCCCAAGGTCGTCACCGCGAGATATATTCCCCTCAGCCTCAAGGTCGGCAAGGCGACTACGAGGCCTATCAGCGCGGCGGAAAGGCCCGCGATCGGCGCGGCGACCCAGAAACTCAGGCCCAGCCTCGTCGAGAGAATCGCCTCACAGTAGGCGCCCACGCAATAGAAGCCGGCGTGACCGATGTTGAATTGCCCCGTGTATCCGTTTATGACATTCAGGGAGCCTGCCAGGACCGAATACATGAGAACTCTGCACATGATGCCCATGACATAGGCCTTGGGGAATATCTTGGGCATGGCCAGAAGCAGGAGGAAGGAGGCGACGAGGATCGCGACCTTGAGCCACGAAGGCAGCCGGGCGAATCGGGCCTGTAGTTCCTTGGGACCCGTTTTTTTCATGCATTGCCACCCAGTTTTTTCCCGAATCCCTGGGGTTTGACCAAGAGGACAAGGACCAAAAAAACGAAACCGAAAATATCCCTGAAGCTCGCCGAGGCGAAGGTAATTCCAATGTTCTCGATCACGCCGAGAGCGAGGCCGCCCAGGGCCGCTCGCGGGACATCCGTCATGCCGCCGAGAACGGCACCAGAAAAGGCCTTCATTCCGGCCGATCCCCCCATCGTGGCGACGAGGGTTTGATAGTAGATGGCCATCAACATGCCGGCGACGCCGCCCAGCCCGCATCCGATGCTGTTGCCGATGAGGCTCGTCATTTTCACGTTGATTCCCATCAATGCGGCCGCCTTGCGATCCTGGCTGACAGCGCGCAGCATGACGCCCCACCTGGTCCTGTTGAAAAAAAGGAATAGAAGAAGCGAAAGCGATATCACCGTCGTGATGATGACGATCTGCACCAGGGTCACCCCGACTACGCCGCTGCCGTAGAATCTGTTGGGCACAATGTTTAATAGGGGTTTATTGTCGGGGCCGAAAATGATCTGCGCGAGACTTTTCAGGAACATGCTCACGCCGATGGTGCATAGAAGCGAGATATGCTCCGGCGCGTTGAAGAATCTCTCGTAGGCTATCTTGAAGACAAAGACGCCGACGAAGGCGGAAGCCGCGAAGCTCGCGATCACCCCGAGAACCAGATTGTTTCCGAAGAATTGAAAGGTAAAATACGCCGCGAAGGCGCCCAGCATCATCACCTCGCCGTGGGCAAAGGTGACGAGACCGACTATCCCGACCACGACCGAAAAGCCGATCGCCATCAGGGCGTAGATCGACCCTTGGCAGATGCCATTAATGATCTGCGAGAGATAATAGTCCATAAACTACCCTATGGAAACAAAAGTGCCGGATCCATGAGGTTTGACTTTCAGTCAATCCAGATGGATCCGGCAACGTCAGCGCGGCTTAATTGGCGTAGCTGTATTCCGTCTTGCGGACATACTGCCCGTTTTCGACTTGGATTATCAGGTACTTCCTGAAAACGTCGCCCGCATTGGGGTTGAACTTGATGGGGCCGGTGAGGCCGACGAAGCCCTTTATGCTCTTGAGGTTTTCCCTGATGGAATCCCTCGTCACCTTGTCGCCGGAGTTCTTTATCGCGGCCGCAAGGAGGTAGAGCGTATCATAGGCGCAGGCTGGGTGCACGGTGGGCGCGAATCCGGCGATCTTGGTGTACCTGTCGGACCAGGCCGAGGCCGCGGCGTTCTGCTTGTCGATGAAGAAGGGGGTCGTCAGCAGCAGGCCTTCCGCATTGCCCTTGCAGAGTTCGAGTATCTGGGGCGATGTGCCGGGGCCGAGCGTCGTTATTTTCACGTTTTTCCAGTTGGCCTGTGCGATTTGATTGATGATGGTCGGGACCGGGCCCTGATCCATGAGGACTATGTGATCCGGATTGCCCCTGCGGAGCTTCGCGATGGATGAGCTGAAATCCGTCTCGCCCGCGACATAGTTGACGTCGGATACGATGTTGAGGCCGTCCTTCGTGGCCTGGTTCACGAAATTGTCGTGGGCCGACTTGCCCCAATCGGAATTGACCCACATGACCCCGACATCCTTCGCTTTCGCGAATTTCTTCAGGAGATAGGTGGAGAAGAACGGGGCTTCGCCGTCCTGGCGGCCCATGATCCCGAAGGCGAATTTACTCATCGATGCGTAAGCCGGGTTCGATGCCGTCGGCGAAATCTGCACGATGCCGGCCTCGTCTATTATGGGCGCGTTGGCCATGCAGCAGGAACTGGTGAAGTCGCCGATGATAGCCATCACGCTCTGATCGTCGCCGAATTGGCGGGCCAGGTCGGCGCTTTCCTTGGGATCTCCCTTGGAATCCTTGACGATGAGCTCGATCTTCATTTCGCCCTTGGCGTTGATCTCGTCGGCGGCCATTTTTGTGGCAACCTGAAATCCCTTTCCGTATTCGGCATTGACCCCAGTGATTGGCGCTAGAACGCCGATTTTATAGGTCTTGACGCCGTTGTCCTGACCCATGACAGGACATATCAGAAGGACGCACAAAACAAGAAGTCCCACGACTTTCGCGATGCCCTGATTCCTCATTCGTTTGCTCCTTACCTAAAAATCTGTGTGCTCTCTTCACAAAGTATAGGCAATAACGCAGTTCCATCACAATCGATCAGGCAAAGCCGTCGAAATGTACCAATCCTGACTAATTTTGTAATTTTTAATTATCCCACTGTTTGGCCGACACGTCAATAGCAATCTTTGGACAGTCCGGTATTACTTGACAAGCCGGAGCTCATCGCATCTCTTTGATGACAGCGCCATAGGTTCAAAGGAGAAGACTCGCCATGACCAAACTTCAACGCGTTCGGGCCGCCCTGCGAGGGGAGCCGACCGATAGAGTGCCATTTTCCGTGTATCAGCACTCCAACGTCCATAATCGAGGCGCAGGGCAATTCGCGGAATATACCCTCGCCTTCCACAAGAAGTATGACCCCGACTATGTCAAAGTCATGTACGACGAGAACTACGACTCGCCGGTGAATTTCCAGTTCGCCGTCGACCCGAAGGTCTGGGGCCTTCTCGAAGAGCTCGATCCGAGGCAGGGAGCATTCGGCCGCCAGATGGAATCGCTCAAGATCATCAAGGATTCAGTCGGGCCCGATGTGCCGGTCGTGCAAACCCTCTATTCGCCCTTCCACTGGGGCGTCCGCTTGGCCTGGCGCCAAATCATGGCGCACTACCGGGAAGAGCCGGAGCTCGTCGAACGCGGGCTCGCGGTGATAGCGAAGAACATCATCGCCTTCGGGCTCCTGGCCCTGCAGGAGGCCGGTATCGACGGATTCCTATTCGGCGCATACGGTTGCGAGCCCTCGTGGCTCGGCGAAGCGGAGTACGGGCATATCGCGATGCGGCACGACAAGTCCGTGCTCGCCGCGCTGCGAAAGGGCTCTATCCTGATGCTCCACATCCACGGGGAACAGGGCTCCTACTTCGATCTCCTGAAGGATTACGAATGCGACGCGCTCAGCTGGGAGGACCGACTGGGCGGACCGTCTCTCGCCGAAGCCCGCAAGCGCAGCGCCAAGTGCCTCATCGGAGGAGTGGACCACGTCAAGGCCGCCACGCGATCGAAGGAAGAAGTCCTCGCCGAAGCGCGTGATGCCATACGGCAGACCGGAGGACGCGGCTTCATTTTGGCGCCCGGATGCACCTTCGGCGACGAGGTGAAGGAAGATCGCATTCTGGCGCTGCGCGAGGCGGCAGAATCGTCGAGATCCAGAGGCTAGGGGCGGACTGGCCGGCCCCTCCGGCTATTTCTGCACATATACGGCCAAGGGCGGAAAGCCGTTGAAATAGATCGAAGAATAGCTCTGCGTATAGGCGCCGGCGGTAAAAATGTAGACTCGATCGCCGATTCGCGCGCTCTCGGGCATGGTGTAGGTCAGTTTCTCATAGAGGATATCCATCGAGTCGCAGGTAGGGCCCGCTATGATCGTATCGATCGCCTTCCCGGAGCCCTCGAAGAAGATCGGATATTTGATGGACTCGTCGAGGGTCTCGATCAAGCCTCCAAACTTGCCTACATCGAGGAATACCCACGTATAGCGCTCATGGACGGATTTCTTCGCGATGTTCACGATCTCGGCCACTACGACCCCCGCGTCGCCGGCCATCGACCGCCCCGGCTCGATGATGATCTCCTCGGGCCAGCCTTCCTTGAAACTGTTGTCCATGAAACGCCTGATGTTCTCGGCGTAGGAGGCGATCGAGTCGGAAGGCTCCAGGTAGTTGGCGGGCAGGCCTCCGCCCATGTTCACCATTTTCAGGTCGACGTGTATCTCTTCGCGGATCGACCTGAAGAGCTGCCCCACCGTCGTCAGCGCCGTCGACCATTGCCCCACGTCGCGCTGCTGCGAGCCCGGATGGAACGAGATGCCGTAGGGCTGGAGCCCGAACCTGACGGCCGTCTTTACGAGCTGCCGCACCAGATCGGGTTGGCAGCCTAGTTTCTTGGACAGCGGCCAATCCGCGCCGAGCCCATCCGTGAGGAGGCGAAAATAGACCTTCGAACCCGGAGCGGCATCGGAAATCATATTGAGGTCGCTTATGGAATCCGTCGCGTAGAGACGCACACCTCGCTCGAAGAAATACGCGATATCCTTTTTTTTCTTTATCGTGTTACCGAAAGTCATCCGGTCCGGCGAGACGCCGAGCTTTAAGAGTTGGTCGAGCTCGTAACGGCTGGCCACGACGAAGCAGGATCCGAGGTCGCGGAGGAGGGCGAGCACCTCGTCGTGCGGGTTGGCCTTTACCCCATAATAGATCTTCGCGTATGGGAGATTGGCCTTGAGCTCCTCGTACTTGGCCTTGATCACCTCGAGATCCAGGATCAGGCAGGGTGTTTCCCTGCCGGAGGCGAAGGCTTTCAGCCTCTGGAACTTCTCGATCGACGTGAAATTCTCCAGTGGAAAATCATACTGCGCGATGGGCGCCGTGGATTTGGGCATGCATCACTCCTCGTCGTAGAGATCCTGTATCGAACGCCGATAGGCATCGGCTATGTCCTCTTTATGGATGAGACCGACAAACCGCCCGCCCTCGATCACGGGGAGGGCCGAAGATCGCACTATGCGAAACGTGTCCATGACTCTCTGCAAGGGCTCCTTCGGATCGACGGAATCCGTGGCCGTCCGCATCACGTCGATGGCCTGCAGACGGGAAAGGGAAGATTGCTCGACGCCGAGCAGGCTTATATCCTCCATGAAGACGAGGCCCATGAAGCGAGAATCGGCGCCCAGGACCGGAATGACCCTGTCCCGAGTCCGTGCGATGGACTCCATGATCTGCCCAAGAGAAGTATCCGGCAATATGGGGTCGACGCTCGTATCGACCAGCTCATCCACGTTCATGAGGGTGAGCACGCTCGCGTCCACGCGCCTCGTGATCAGACGTCCCTGAGCGGCAAGATCCTTCGTATAGATCGAGTAGCGCTCGAATAGGCCCACGGTATAGTATGAGATCGCCGTCGTGATTATCAACGGAATGATGAGATGGTAGCCGCCCGTTATCTCGGCGATGAGGAATATCCCGGTCAGCGGCGCGTGCATGACCCCGGCCAGGACTCCCGCCATTCCGACGAGGGAGAAATTGCGTTCCGGCAGCGCCAGGAGCCCCGTGAGATTGAGGGCCCGAGAGAAGGCGAGGCCGGTGAACGATCCGATGAAGAGACTCGGCGCGAAAATGCCTCCAACGCCGCCGGACGACGTAGTCAGGGTCGTCGCGACCGCCTTCAGAAAGACGATGGCCCCAAGGTAGGCGACGAGTCCCCAGCCGCTCGATACGATCCCCACGAGAGGGCTGGGGATGGAAATATCCTGCAAGCGGCCGGAAAGAATGGCCCTCATGGCCATATAGCCCTCTCCATACAGGGGCGGGAAGGCGAGGATGAGTATCCCGAGAAGGATGGCGCCAATGGCGAATCTTCTCCACTTGCTCAGTTTCCGCATGGCGCCCTCGATGGAATAGGTCGTACGCGTAAAGTAGACCGAACAGAAGCCGCAGACCAATCCCAGGATGACATACATGGGGATGTTTTTAGGCTGAAAGGGCTGCATGACGGTGAAGCCGAACTCGAGCGCTTGATGGGAGGCGAGGAGAGATACGAGCGCCCCCGTGGCAGAGGATATCAGCACGGGGATGATCGAGGCCGCGGTGATGTCGAGCATGAGGATTTCGAGGGCGACGACGACGCCGGTGATTGGCGCCTTGAAAATGGCTCCGATCGCCGCCGCGGCCCCGCATCCGATCAAGGTTATCTTCTGCTTGTAGTTTAGCGAGAAAAGTTGGCCGATGTTCGAGCCGATGCCGGCTCCGGTGGCCAGGATCGGCGCCTCCATCCCGACGGAGCCGCCCAGCCCCGCCGTGAGGGAACAGGCGATGATGTACGAGAATACGCTGTGCCTCGGCATGTCGCCGTTTTTTACCGCGATCGATTCCAGGACCCTGCTGACGCCATGGCTCAGGTCGTCTTTCACGACCGCCTTGATGAAGAAGAGGGTGAGGAGTATCCCTATCGCCGGGGAGACGAGGTATATCGGATTGACCCCGAGACTCCAGGGAATCGTCGTGACCAGGAGCTCGATCCTGGCCACGAGGATCTTGAGCACGAGGGCCGAGCAGCCCGCCACTATGCCGATGACGAAGCTTAAAATAAGCAGGGCCTGCTTTGGCCGAATCCTGCCGATCGCCCTCGTCAGCTTGCTCATCTTCATCATGCTACGATTCTCATCATCCTTACTTTTAGGGGGAAATAAAGTCAATCATAGTATAAAGGCCAGGTGAGAATGCTTGTATCCCCTCCTGGCCGATTACCGGGCGCGCTCGCCCGGAGTCCCTCGAAGTTATTTTACCAGGTAGAACTCCACGCGACGATTTTTCCAACGGTTTGCGTAATCGCTGTTGGGGACGACCGGATCCTTCGCACCTACGCCGGTGGCAATAAGCCGATCGCCTGAAAGCCCGCGCTCGACGAGGGCATCTTTGATCGACTTTGCCCGGGCCTCGGAAAGCGGGATGAGGACGGACTTCTGCTCGGCGTTTCCCTTCGCCTTATTGTCCCAATTTATCATCACCGCATGTCCCTCGAGCTTGATCCGGTACTCGGGGAACTTCGCGAGTTTTGCGGCAAGGAGATCGAGAGTCTTGGAATTCTGGCCAGCGCGGTCGCGAGACACGTTTTTATAATCGGCGGTGAAGGATTTGAAATAGATGCTCGAGACTCTGATTCGATACCCGTCTCCCATCCTAAGAACAAGGATATCCGTGTTCAAATCCTTCCTTATCTCGCCTACGTTGCCGAATTCGTCCCTGAGCTTGACGTCTATCGGGTATGCCGACGCTGATTCGATCAGGTCGCCGTTCGCGTCCTTGCCGTCCCAGACGATCGGGTTTGCGGGCCAGGTTCCTTCCTTGGAGACGAAGACGGCTCTGGCGGGATCATAGATAGTCATGGACCAGCCGACGATGCGGGCGAGCTTCGAGGAGCCCTCCAAAGTGATCGTCACCGTGTCGTTCGTCCCGTCGCCGTCGGGAGAGAAGAGATCGGTCGAAAGGCCGATGGTCCCCTCGGGGGGAGTGAGGTCCAATACGAATTCCTTGCACGCGCGGCATATCGGCGCGAAGGCAACCCCGTAGCCGACCGTCAGAACCGCTTTATACTTCCCCTCGGGTGCGTATTCCCCATTAGCCTTCCTCCCGTCCCAAGAGAGCATGGACGGATACGCTTTACCGACGCCGCTAAAGGACCTGGCGATGCTTCCGGAATCGTCGACGATGTCGACTTTACACGAATCCACCGAAGCAGGGTTTCCGATTTCGAAGGAAAAATCCTCTTGGGAAGAGGCATCGTCTCCCGTCGGGGCAAAGCCTGCGGACAGCGCTTGGACGGCGCTCGGTTCGGTCGGGGGAGCGAGCTCATCGATCGCTAGGGTTCCATTCAGCTCGCCGACATTCCCGTATTCATCCTGGACCTTGGCAGACAGGGTATACGCGGCGCCGGGAACGAGGGCTTGACCGAGGACGCTCTTCCCGTCCCAGGCGACTTTATTATTCGGCCAATTTGCCTGGAAGGAGGCGATTGAGCCGCCCTTGTCGTCGAAAATGCCCATGGTCCAGCTCGCGATCTGGGCGAAGGAGGACTTGGCCTGCACGGTAAGGTTCACCGGGTTCTTGGGCCCGAGCGTCGAAAGCGCGGCGGTAGGAGGATCCACGACGATGGAACCCTCAGGCGGAGTGGTAACCAGGAAGAATGGGCCGCTTTTGACGAGCGAGGGCATGTACGCTTTGCCGTAATTGATGGCGAGAACCGCGTAGTAGGATCCCTCCGGTGCGGGATTGCCCGAATCGTCCTTACCATCCCATCGGGTGTATTCTGGGAGTCCCGCCGGTCCGCCCTTGAAGGACTTTACGGCTCCCATCGCGGCACTCATTACTTGAACCATCCAGTCCTGAACACTCGCCTTCGAACCAACCGTAATCAGCAAGTCTAGGGTATTCTTTACGCTCGTGCTCGTCGGGGAAAAGCCCGTGCGCATGGGGGCGATAGTCGATTTTTCCGCTCCCGGGACGTCGACGACCGAGAAAGACCCCTTGAAGGAGCCGGCGTTGCCGTATTCGTCCTTGACGGTGAGCACCGCGAGATAGCTCTTGGCGGCTTCGATGAACATACCCTGGTCGGTCTTTCCATCCCAGCCGACTTGGGCGTCCGGCCAGGTCCCGCCAAGGTTTGTCATCCGTGTTCCCGTCTCATCATAGACGTCTATCGTCCAGTCTTTGACCTTAGCGAGGCCGGCTTTGACGCTGATTGTCGTAGAAATGGGTTTCGTGACGCCGTCCGGGGAATATGTGAACTTCGCGGGATTCGGGCTGAAGCTCGGCATCGGAGGATTGATGTCGAGGAGAAAAGGCTTCGATGAGGCGCTCGATTTTTTGAAGGCCTCTCCATAGTCGATGCCGAGCGTTGCATTATAGTTGCCCTCTGGCGCTTGGGCGCCTGAATCGGTCTTGCCATCCCATGAAATCTTTTCGGGAAGGCTCGTCGCGTCGCCATTCATCGTCCTGACGGTCTTCTTTTTGTCGGATATCGCCATCACCCAAGTTTTCACCGCGTCTCCGTTGCCGAACGAGATCGCGAAATCGATCTGCTGGAAACGCGCGTCGCCGGCGGGCGCAAGGCCCGTCGCCTCGGCCTGGATGGAGCTGGCCGCGGCATCGTGGGACTCGGCAGCTACCGCGGACGGGGCAGACTCGACGGACTTCGGCCTCGACGCGCAACTGCCGATAGCCGCGACGAGGAGCCCAAGGATGATAAGACTTAAGCAGGTCTGGGGTCTCTTCATAAACTCCTCCCCGGATTTGGATAAGGCAAACGTATTTCCGGGAAGGGCCGATGTCCAATACTACTTTTATTTGCGAGGATACTCGCTAGGTATTCCGGGCTTTCGCGGCAGAAGGGTCCTTCGCGAATCGCTCGAAGAAGTAACTCTCCGCGAGCGCGATAAATTTTTTTTCGTGCTCCATCAAATCCGTATCGTGGTAACAGAGCCCGAGGATTATCGTCTCGGGTAGCGGGATGGACGCTACTCCTGCAATCGAAGCCTCCTGGAATTCGAGATTCGGCACTATTGTCCATCCCAGGCTCGAGGCGACGAGCTTGATGATCGAATAGGCGTCGTTGCTCTCGAAACCGACCGACGGCTGGCATCCGTATCCGCCGCAGATCGCCAGGAGACGTTCGGTGAGCCCCGGGGCGACGGTATGCGATAACGCAATAAACGGAAGGCCCGCGAGATCGGCCATGCACTTTACAGGATCTGTTGCTTTACTGAGACCGGTCGGGAAGACGAGAGCGAGCTTTTCCTCCATGAGAGGCTCGTACACGATGCCTTTCTCGTGTATCCATGATCTCGCGAAGCCGATATCGATCGCCTTCGAACGGAGGGCCGTCTCTTGTTCTTCCGTGGACATGACCAGTATCTCGAGTTTTATTTCCGGGAATGCGGTCCGGAATACTTCCAGGAACGGGGGGAGTATCGAATAGAGGAGGAAGCTTACGCATCCGATCTTCAGGCTCGTCGGGCTGGCATCGCCGATATTCTTCGCGGTGCGGCAGATCGCCTCCAATCTCTCGAGGCTGCGCTCGGCCTCGACCAGCAGATACTCGCCGGCCTTGGTGAGGGTGGTCTTGTGGCCTTTCCGATCGAAGAGCGGCGTACCGATCTCCTCTTCGAACTCCTGGATCTGCCTGCTCAAGGGGGGTTGCGATATATGGAGGGTGTCGGCGGCTCTGACGAAGCTCAGATTTTTCGCGACCGCGAGAAAATATCTAATATGCCTAAGTTCCATACCAACAGGGTATGGCAAAACAATTCCGACCGCAAGTCTCCCGCTCGAGTCGATCACCCGTAGAGCATCGAGAAAAACGGCTGTGGCAGGGAAGTCCTCATTTGCGATGGTATCGCGATAAAAGCGCTTCCTTCCAGAAACAATCTCGCGAAACCGGCGATGAATATGGCAATCGTCCTTTGATTCCGGTCCAGGCCTGCGATCGCGGCGCAAGCATCGAACAGGGAATCGGGAACCAGCGGTTGAGCCAGAATATCGATGGCGTAGAATTTCCCATCCGCATGGATGACGTTCAGACGGGCGAAATCCCTGACGTCGGCCGCGTGAATTGCGGCTCTGGCAAAGCGCTTGAGCTCCCTTTCGAGTATTCTGTCGTCGACCGGCAGGGCCTTGGCGCGATTTCTCGCGATATCCCGATCGGTGATGGATTCGACGGACTTGCCTTTGGCGAGATGCAGCTCCGAAGGCATGAGAATGGCTCTATCGCCGTTGCCGATCATGCCGACGGTAAAAAGGCGAGCGTCCTTTTTATTACCGAGGAATTCCTCCACGAGGATGCCGTCGAATCGTCGCGAAAGAGCGATTATTTTTTTTCGTAGATCCGCTCTTGAATTTGCGATAGAGAAGGGACGAATGGCGCTGCCTTCGATTACGCTATTTGGCTTGATTGAATAGGGAAATCTTTTTGCCGATCCCGCCTTATCCATCCCGTCGAGCGAACCGTCCTGCAATCTATGGATCGAAAAAGAAAGAGGGGTACTGACGCCATTTCTTCGCCATCGATCCCGCAGCTCGTCTCGCGAATCGATAAAAGCCAGAGAATCGGCTTTGGTTCCGATGCAGGCAAAGCCCTTGTCTTGCAGTATCTTTTGAATGCCTTGCGATAGTCCCATGGCAGGGTCGGAGAAGCAGAGAGCATTGAAAACGACATCGGGTTCCGCGTGATCGATGGCGTTGAGGAGATCTTTCTCGAACCGAATGGCTCTATGCTCGGCGTCTATTCCGGCCGTGTCGAGAGCCTCGATCATCGCCTCGAAAATTTTCTTCTCCCGCTTGTTATCCGATTCGGATGTATGCCTCGAGCTGAGCAGTAGAACTCGTAGATGTCTCTGCTTGACTGGTTCGCTCATCAGTATGACCTCATCGAATACAAGCTACCTGTTGGGTCGATGATCGGTCCAATACATGTGGGGTCTGTGCTCATACTCTATGGGTATCCTAAAACGTCGAAATTGTATTGGATCGTTCCTCGCGCAGAGGGATATTCTTTTAATGGAGACAGGGCTCACCGGCATGGGGCTTTATCAGGGGGAGGATCTTTTTGAAGGTCGTGGTTGTTGAGGGAGGACATCGAGATTCCTCATTCGGAGGCCTGGAACGCTCGGCCTCCTTGGTCAAGATACTCAAGGATGCCGGCCTGGAAGCTGTTCTTGAGCGGGCCGAGTCAGAGAGCCAGATGCTGAAATGCCTCTCGGCCAAATCGCCCGATCTCGTTTTCTGCACGACGTCCCACCTTCCAGATGTCCGTGGAATGCCGTGCAACGCGCATGCTTCTCTGGAAGCCACCGGCTTCCCCTTCGTCGGCTCTTCCTCGGAGGCGATTGAGCTCGTACTTTCCACGGACGCGCTCAAGGAACGATGGCTCGAAGCGGGAATCCCCGGCCCAGACTCTTTCGACATCGAGCGCTTCCTCGGCCTCGAGTTGAATATCCGGGAATTCGCCATCGCTTTGATAGGGTCCCCCGAGCAGGGCCTCGTGCTGCCTGCCGCAGCCTCGCCCGTGGAAAATCCCGAAGAGCGAAGGCGGCTCGAAAGCTTCGCACGGGCCGCCTTCGTTGCGGCGGGGGTGAGGGACTACGCTCGCTGCAATATAATCGAGGCTGGGGCCGAGCTCTTCGCCATGGGAATAAACTGCCAGCCGATGGTGCCCGATCGATGGTTCGAGTCCTGCGCCTCCTGCGCCGGCCTAGGTCCGAACAATTATCCCGTCGCCATCGTGCTCGCCGCCGTCGCGCGTCTGCAACGCGAAGGTCGTAGCCTGCCGCCGATCGGCGATAGGCTGCGTTCCCTCCTTCCGGCGAAAGCGGCCGAGGCAATTTTCGGCGAGAAGGAATAAAGAAAATCGATTCCGCTGGAGTTCATGCCTTTGGCATGGACTCATCTATAGCGGCCTTCATTAATAAGGCGACACGACCAAAGGGAGCGTCGCAATGAAGGCCTCTCACCAAGCCTTCTTTAAGTTTGCGACATGCGGAGCATGTCGCCTTACTATCGCAGGCCTTGGTAAGAGGGCGATGACGAAGGCGGAGATGGCAACGAGTATCCATAGTACGACACCGCCCTTTTGCAGAAACTCGAGCATATTCCCTCCTGAAACGAATGGAAGCCGCGCCATTCAGCCTATTTGACGAGGTAGAATTCGACCCTTCTGTCCTTCCAGCGGTTCGCGTAGTCGCTGTTCGGAACTACGGGATTGTCCGCGCCCATCCCGACCGATGACATTCGCGCCACGTCGATGCCGCGCTCGACGAGCGCCGCCTCGATCGCCTTGGCGCGAGCCTCCGAGAGCGGAATGAGAATGGCCTTCTGTTCGGCGTTCCCCTTCGCCCTGTTGTCCCAATTGATCATGACGGCATGGCCCTCCAGCCGTATTTTGTAGTCGGGAAAGCGGGCGAGCTTCTTCGCAAGGAGATCGAGAGTCGCCAAGTTACGAGCCGCCCGATCAGGAGGCACGTTTTTGTAGTCCGCCGTGAAACTCTTGAACACTATGCTCGACACTCGAATGCGGTAGCCGTCGGCCGTCTTGAGTACGAGAATGTCCGTGGGAAGCACTTTCTTGATTTGGCCGGAGTTGCCGAATTCATCCCTCACTCGCGCGACGATGGTGTAGTCGGAGGCCGATTCCACCAAGTCGCCGTCCTGGCCCTTGCCGTCCCAGATTACAGCGTGAGACGACCAATCGCCTTTGAAGGACGTGAAGGGATTGTTGGCCGGATCGAGAATGCTCATCGACCAACCGGACATCTTCGATGTGGGCGACGCAGCGTCGAGCGATATCGTCACCGTGTCGCTCGTTCCCTCGCCGTCGGGCGAGAAAAGGTCGGTCGAAAGGTTTATCGTGCCGCTCGGGGGCGTCAAATCGAGAATGAAAGACGATGACGTCGACGTCAACGACGAATAGTTAAGGCCGTAGACGACCTGAAGCTGGGCGGTATAGATGCCTTCCGGCGCCCATCGACCGTCATCTTGCTTTCCATCCCAAGTCAGGGAACCGGGCACGTTGGCCCCCGTTCCCTTGAACGATCTCCGGACGGTTTCGTCAGCGCTTTTCATGTCCACGCGCCAGGCGCTTATCGAAGCCGTGTTGCCGATCTCGACCCTGAAATTCATCGCCTCCGCGGATTTGTCGCCGGTCGGCGCGAATCCGGCCGTGAGGGCGGTTATGACGCTCGGTTCGGTCGGCGAGACCAAGCCTTCCACTACCATGCTCCCCTTGAGATCGCCGACGTTGCCGTACTCGTCCTGGACCTTCGCCACGACGGAATACGATGCATCGGGAATCAAGGTGCCGCCCTCGACGGTCTTCCCGTCCCATGCGACTCTATTGTTCGGCCAATTGCCGTTGAAGACGATGATAGAGACGTTCGAAGGATCGTAGACGGCCAATATCCAGCTGGCGATTTGCGCGAAGGCCGACTTGGCCTGAACGGTGAAATTGACCGGTTTCTTAGGCCCGAGGCTGGCCAGCGTGACATTGGGCGGATCGACCGTGATCGATCCGGTCGGCGGCGTCGTGACAAGCGAGAAGCTGCCGCTCTTGACGAGCGATGACTTGTAGGCTTTCCCGTAATCGATCGCGAGCGTCGCATAGTAGGAACCTTCGGGCGCCAAGACTCCGGCATCGTCCCTGCCATCCCAGCTAGAGTAGTCGGTCAGGCCGGTCCCATCGCCGGTAAATGTTCTGATCGGGCCTTTGGCTACGCTCATGACGCTCAACTTCCATCCCACAATCGCTTCCTTAGAGCCGAAGGTCGTGAGAAGGTCCAGCGTGTTCTTGACGCTGACGCTCGTCGGCGAGAAGCCCCCTCTCCGCGCCGAGATCGAGCTCGGCTGCGCCGTCGGCACATTGGCAACCGTGAAGGCTCCCTTGAACTGTCCGGCGTTCCCGAATTCGTCGCGGATCGTGAGCGTGGCGGGATAGGTATTGCCCGCCGTGACCATGCCACCCCCGTCCGTCTTGCCGTCCCATCCTACCGTGGATGCAGCAGGCCACGCGCCGGCCAAGTTTTTGATCGGCGCTCTCCCGGCATCGATGATGTCCATCGTCCAGCCTGCTATCGCGGCCAAGCCGGGCTTAGCCGATATCGTGATGGAAATCGGAGCCTTGACTCCATCGGGAGCGTAGCCGAATTGCGCCGGATTCGGGCTGAAGGAAGCCGAAGGAGGGCTAATATCGAGGACAAAACTCTTCGACGTCGCCCCGCCCTGAGAGAAAGCCGTTCCGTAATCGACGGCAAGGACGGCAGTGTAGATTCCTTCTGCGGCTAAGGCGCCTTTATCGTCTTTGCCGTCCCAGGCAAGCGAATCGGGGAGATCCGCACCCTGCCCTGAGAAGGTTCGAACCGCTTTATTTTTTGCGACGATGGAAACGGCCCACGTCTTCACCGCTTCCGCGTTTCCGAACAGAAGGGCGAAGTTGATCGTCTTGAAATGCTCATCGCCGGTCGGCGCGATCCCGCCCGCTTCGGCCTGTATCGTGCTCTCATTCGCAGCTGCCGGGGCTTTCACTACCGGTTTCGTCTGGCATGCCGCCACCATGATGATCGCGATAGCGGCGAACACAAGACACGCACGATTGAACTTAAGATTCATGGTTCCTCCCGTTAATCAAAACCAAGTGTACAGAGTTGGGGATAAAATGAGCCGGCGAGACAGGTAGAGAGCGGCCCTTCCTCGCCGGCCGGATGCGAAGAAAAAATATTTTCGCATCCTATTTTTTAAATTATCACTACGGAGGAGGGTGATAAGAATACGTTACGGTTTCAAGGACCGAGTGTCCAATACTTAATTTTTATGCTTTCATACCTTTTCGGTATTCACCAAGGATAAGGAATACTGGGGTACATGCCGCGACCTCAGCTTATTTTCGCGTCAATATTTAATAGCCTGTCTGGTGTTTGCTCGACGGTAAAAAAATATCTCCATGACAGTTTGACCAGGATGCTATAGAACATCGAATGGTAGTCGTCGTAGATCTCTTGAGTGATCGAGCAAGGAGGCTCGCCGGAATTGATGAGCCCGAAATAGAGTTTGTTGTCCTTTATCGTCGGGGAAAAGCAGGCCCGGTCCCTATATTCGGTTTTGGAATTCTGGAAATGATTCGTCCCCACCTTTTCCCAATCGGTTATTTTATTATTTTCGATCGCCTTGGTTATTTGGTGGAGAACCTCGATCGTATCGGTCAAGTCCTTGCACGTCACTATTAACGCCATCTTCGACTCCTCGTCGCTGGATCACAGCCAGACTAGTGAATGTTACGATCAGGGATTTAAAATGTCGAATATCATTTTCGAGGTTTTGCATACCTTATCGGTATACTCATAGAGTCCCGAGTACTTGTCCGGGAAGTGGGGAACCGTTCGATCTGTTGACCCGAAGACGCCGATAATGAAAAATGAATCAACGTATGGGCATATTTCATACTCGGAGTTACCATGGAGATTCCCATGCACGCCACAGCTAAGCGATCAGTCTCGCGTTTCCTCTTTTGTCTTGCATCCGTTCTTTGCCTTCTTACGCCCTTCAGTCTCCACGCTCAGACGCCCATCCCGACCGGCGCAGCCTTCGACCTCGGCTTCTCGCCCGGCGGCTCCTCGCTCGACGTCGTTCTCAAGGCCATCGCTTCCTCTCGCTCTGATCTCCTCGTCGCCTGCTATGAGTTCACCTCGCGCGAGATATCCGAGGCCTTGGAAATCGCCGCCCACCGCGGCGTCAAGATCCACGTCGTCGCCGACTTCAAGGCCGCCGCTTCCCGCTATTCCCAAATCTCGATCCTCAAGGCCGCGGGCATCCCCGTCCGCCTCGATCGTCACTACGAAATCCATCACCATAAATTCCTGGTCATCGATTCCGTCTCCATCGAGACCGGCTCCTTCAACTACACGACGGCGGCAATAAAGCACAACGCCGAGAACGCCCTCGTCCTCTGGAACGTACCGCCCATCGCGTCCGAGTACGCTCGGGAGTTCGCCCGCCTCTGGGATGAATCGGAATAAGGCCAGCCAGCATGGGCCTCTACCGAGCGCTTTATCTTACGGTCAAGCTCCTTTTCCCCAAAATCGCCTTCGACGCGAACGGGATCGAGATCGAAGAGCCGGCGATCTTCGTCGCCAATCACGCCGATTCCTTCGGGCCGCTCGCGCTTTATTTCTATTTGCCGGTGAAGGTCTACCCCTGGGTCATCTGCAACATGACCGAGAGGCGGAGCTGCGCGCGCTATTTGGAGAAGGATTTCCTCTCCAAGGAGCTGAAGCTGCCCAGACCCTTCGGGACATGGCTCTCCCTCCTCATGTCCGACCTTTGCGTGGGCCTCTTCCGCTATATCGAGGCCATCCCCGTGTATCACAACAGCCGCAGGATCATGGAAACCATTTCGAAAAGCATCGTCTACCTCGAGGAGGGCAGGAACATCCTCATCTTCCCGGAGATTCCCGACGCTTACCTGAGCCGCTATATCAATCGCTTTAATACGGGATTTCTCGAGATCGCGAAAAAATTCGAGAAAGAGGAACGCAGGTCCATCAGTATCTATCCCGTAAGCGTGAATCGAAAGCGGAGGCGCATCACTCTGGGCAGGCCATCCGTCTACGATATCGCGAAAAGCTATCCTGAGGAAAAGAAAAGGATCGAGGCCGAGCTGGAAGCCGAGGTCGAGTCAATGCTCGGCGGGTCGTGACAACAGGGATTCCCTGATTCGGAGAAGGGCTTCGAGCTTGTCGCCCGGGATGGGCTGCGGCGTGCCGACGGCCTGGGCCGCGATGAGGATCTTGGCGTAGAGCTCGACGGTCTCGAGCCGGCTGTAGGCCTCGTCGAGGTCTCGGCCCCAGGCGAGGACGCCGTGGTTGGCGAGAAGGGCGGCGCCGTGCCCGGCGATGAGGCCCTCGATCGAGCGCGGGATCTCATCCGTCCCGGGGGTCGCGTAGGGCGCGAGGGGGACGGCGCCGAGGTTTACGAGGAGCTCCGGCATGTATGCGCGGTCGAGGGCCTGGCCCGCGACCGCGAAACCCGTGGCGCATGCCGGGTGGGCGTGTACGACCGCGCCGACCCCCGGCTCGGCACGGTAGACCGCGAGATGCATCTTGAGCTCGGATGAGGGCCGGAGCCTGCCGGAGACGACGCGGCCCTCCGGGTCGACGACGACGAGCATTCTCGGTTTCATGAAGCCCTTGCTCACCAGGGTCGGCGTCACGATGATCCGTTGCTCGGAGACGCGCACCGAGATATTGCCGTCGTTCGCGGCGACGAAGCCGGCCGCGTACATTCGCCTGCCGATCTCGCAGATATCCCTTCCCACCGAATAGCCTTTGCCGTAGAGCATTGCGTTGAGCTCCTTCATTCCATCGAGTTGCGGAAGACCCGCGCTAGGTTTTCCCGATAGTCGGGCCCTATGATGCCCCTCTCGGTGACGAAGCCGGAGATAAGCTCATGCGGCGTCACGTCGAAGGCGGGGTTCCTGACCTTGACGCTTTCGGGCGCGGTGCGGCGACCGCCGAAGGAAGTCACCTCCTCCGCGCCGCGCTCCTCGATGCGGATGTCGCCCCCGTTCGAGGTCGCGAGGTCGAAGGTGGAGGAGGGACAGGCGACGTAGAAAGGGATCGAGAAATGCTTCGCGATGACGGCGACGCCGAGGGTGCCGATCTTGTTCGCCGCGTCCCCGTTGGCCGCGACGCGGTCGCAGCCGACGATGCAGAGGTCGACCAGGCCCTTGGACATGACGTAGGCCGCCATGTCGTCGCAGATGAGGGTCACGTCGAGGCCGGCGCTCTGGAGCTCCCAGGACGTGAGGCGGGCGCCCTGGAGGAGGGGCCGAGTCTCGTCCGCGTATATGCGAAAGCGTCGTCCGCTCGAGAAGGCGATATACATGGGCGCGGTCGCCGTGCCGAGCTCCGAGGTGGCCAGGGCGCCCGCGTTGCAGTGCGTCAGCAGGCCGCATCCATCCTTAATGAGGGCCTCGCCGCTCTCTCCTATGCCGCGGCAGATCGCCCGGTCCTCGGCGTGGATGCGCTGGGCCTCGCCCACCAGAAGCCCGTAGAGCGACGACGCGTCGGCGGCCTCGGCGGCGTGGGCTTTCGCGAAGGCGAGCATGCGGCCGAGAGCCCAGCTCAGGTTGACCGCAGTCGGCCGCGAGGAATTGAGGTAGGCGGCGATGGAGTCGGCATGGGAGAGGAAGGCCCCGAGGCCGAGATCGACGAAGGGCCTCAACCCGACGAGGAGGCCATAGGCCCCTGCGATGCCGATGGCTGGGGCGCCTCGCACCTTGAGCAGCCTGATCGAGTCCCATACCTGCTCGACCTTCTCCTGCCTTTCCTCGACGACTTCGAGGGGAAGCCTTGTCTGATCGAGGAGAAAGAGTTCGCCGTCCACCCAGCGGAGGCTCCGCGGGACCGTATAACCACTGATGGAGCTATTCTCGTTCACGACGGGCTCCTCGAGACATTTTGTGATCAAAACAAGGATGAACCACAAAACAAATGCATTTTTAGAAGTAATTCCTCCGTTTGTCAAGTTGACGCTTCGTGGATGCTGCTATACGGTTAAGCGATTTCGAGGAGAAGGCATGCCGGTTTCCGAAATGAATTCGCCCGTTCTCGAGACGAGAGGAATATCGAAGCAATTCGACGGCGTCGGGGCGAATCGCGATATCTCCATTCGACTGGACAAGGGCGAGATCATCGCCCTGCTCGGAGAGAATGGGGCGGGCAAGTCCACCCTCATGAACATCCTTTTCGGACTCTATCGACCGACCTCGGGCTCGATCCTGATCGACGGCTCCCCGGTCACCTTCGACTCTCCCCGTGACGCGATTGCGAAGGGCATCGGCATGGTTCACCAGCACTTCATGCTCGTGCCGACCCTGACCGTCACCCAGAACGTCATTCTCGGCGACGAGCCCCTGCTTTGCGGCCACGTACTCTACCGGCAGGCGCGGGCCAAGGTAGCCGAGATTTCCGAGCGCTATGGCCTCGTAGTCGATCCCGACGCCAGGATCGAGGACCTCTCCGTCGGCCTCCAACAGCGCGTCGAGATACTCAAGACCCTCTACCGGAACGCCCGAGTGCTCATCCTCGACGAGCCGACCGCCGTCCTCACGCCGCGGGAAGTCGTGGAGCTCTTCTCGGTCCTGAAACGTCTCGCCGAAAACGGGACTTCCATCATCATCATCACCCATAAGCTCGAGGAGGTCATGCACCTCTCCGAACGCGTGTACATCCTAAGGAGGGGCGAGATGAGGGGCGAGCGCCGCACGGAAGCGGCGAGCGCCGCCGAGCTCGCGAACCTCATGGTGGGCCGCGACGTGGTATTACAGGTGGAGCGCCGCCCTCCCCCTCCCGCGCCCGCTCCCGTTTTCCGCATCGAAGGGCTCTCGGCCCGGAACGCAAGGGGACTGCCGATCCTGAAGGGCGTCAACCTCGCGATAGGCGCGGGCGAGATCCTCGGCATCGCCGGCGTCGAGGGGAACGGGCAGAAGGAGCTCTGCGAAACGATAACCGGCCTCGCCGAAGCGGATTCCGGCCGTATCCTCCTTCGCGGCGGGGACCTGGCCTCCTGGGGCGTGAAGACAAGGATGGGAAAGGGCATGGGCTACGTGCCCCAGGATCGTCGCGGCTCGGCCCTCGTCATGCCCTTCTCGGTCGAGGAGAACCTCGTCCTCGGACGCACCGATAGCCGACCCCTCTCCCGCTGCGGATTCCTCGACTTCAGGGCGCTACGCTCCCGCTCCGAAAGCCTCATGAGAGAATACGACATACGGGCCTCGGGACCCGAGGCCAGGATCTCGACGCTTTCGGGCGGCAACCAGCAAAAAACCATCCTCGCGAGGGAATTCTCGACCTCCCCCCCCTTCCTCCTCTTGTCGCAGCCGACGAGGGGCCTCGACGTGGGCGCCATCGAATACGTCTACAAGCGCATCCTCGAGCTCAAGGAGAAGGGCAGCGCCATACTCCTCGTCTCCATGGAGCTCGAGGAAATATTCGCGCTTTCCGACCGGATCGCCGTCCTCCACGGCGGCGAAGTGGTCTTCGAGACCGCCGCCGCGGCCACGACGGAGGCCGAGATCGGCGAGTACATGATCCGCGGCCGGGCGGCGGAGCTGGCTTCATGAAGGCTTCGCCCGATCGCCGCAAGAAAGGGCCCGCCATCCTTTTCGCCCTCGCGGTCGTTTTCGCCCTGCCAGGTACGGTCCTCTACCTCGCCTCGTATTTCCAGGGCGCCTGGCTCCTCGTCGGGGCCGCCATCCTCGCGGGATCAGGCCGTCTTATGGGCTTGCGGGAAGGCCTGACGGCCGGAGCCTGGATCAAGGGGCTCCTGTCCCGCGCCCTCGTCCCCCTGCTCGGGATAGGCTGCGCCCTCGCGATAGGCGCCATCATCATGATCGCGACGGGCTACGATCCCATCTCCTCCTATTCGGCCCTCTTCTACGGCGGCCTCGTGAAGAACTGGAACGTCGCCATCCTCAACGCGGTTCCCCTCCTCTTCACCGGCCTCGCGATCGCCTTCGCCTTCAAGGGCGGCCTCTTCAACATCGGCGCGGAAGGCCAGTACTACGCCGGCGTCATGGCCGCCACCTGGCTGGGCTTGAGGCTCGGCCTCCCGCCCGGTCTCGGTATCCCCCTCATATTCATCGCGGGCATGGTCTTCGGCGCGGCCCTCAACGCCGTTTCCGCCATCCTCAAGGTCAAGACCGGCGCCCACGAGGTCGTCACGACCATGATGTTCGCCTACGCGATGAAAACCCTGGCGCCCATGTTCATCCGCGCGAACGGCGGGGACCCCACGCGATCGAGCCATCCCCTCACGACGGACCAGATCTCGGACAAGCTCTTCCTCCCGCTTTTCAAATCCTTCCTCCCGGGCGCGAACTACCGCCTCCACGTCGGCATCCTCCTCGCCATCCTCACCGCCTTCGCCGTCAAGTTCATCATCGAGCGCACGAACCTCGGGTATAAGATACGGGCCGTCGGCCACAACCCAGTGGCCGCGAGGACCCAGGGCATATCGGTCGCGAAAATCACCGTCGTCTGCCTTTTCATCTCGGGCAGCCTCGCGGCCATGGCCGGAGCGACACAGGTACTCGGTCTCGATCACCGCATGTACGGCGACCTCAGTGCGGGCTACGGCTGGAATGGAATTTCGATCGCCCTTCTCGCCCGCAACAATCCGGTGGCCATCATCTTCACCTCCCTGCTCTGGGGCGTCCTCGACGCGGGCGGCCAGTACATGGCCCGGACCGCCCATACGCCCAACGCGATCATCGAGATCATCAAGAGCATCGTCCTCTTCCTCATGCTCGCCGAAACGATCTACGAGCACTTCGGATCGAAGCTGCGCGAGTCCCTGCGCGCGCGGACGCGGAGGCGAGCCGTGGCGGCCGGGACCGAAGGGGGCGCGGCATGAGCCAGCTCCTCGCCTCTCTCCTCACGCCCCAGCTTTTCGAGGCGACCGTCCGCCTCTCGACGCCGGTTACCTTCGCCACCCTCGCCGCCGTGGTCTGCGAGAGGAGCGGCGTCACGAACATCGCGATGGAAGGCGTCATGCTCGTCGGCGCCTTTTTCGCGGCCTGGGCCGGATGGATCACGGGCAGCCCATGGATCGGCGTCCTGGGCGGCGTCGCCGCCGGCGCCCTTTTCTCTCTCCTCTTCGCATGGGCGGCGGTGAGCCTCCACATCAACCACGTGGTCGCGGGCGCCATCATGAACATCCTCGCCTTCGGCCTCACGCGATACCTCATGATGGTCTTCTACGGTCGCCAGGGTACCTCGGAGGCCGTCGCCCACAGCCTCCAGGACTACAAATTTGCCGTCCCTCTTCTCTCGGACATCCCCTTTCTCGGCCCCGCCTTCTTCAACCAAACGCCCCTGGTCTTTTTCTCCGTCGTCGCCGTGCTCGTGCTGGCCTGGACGATGAAGCGCACGAAGCTCGGCCTCTCCATCCTGGCCTCGGGCGAGCACCCCATGGCCCTTGAGACGATGGGACGCTCGGTCGTGAAGGTCCGCTACACCGCGATCATCGTCTCGGGAGTCCTCTGCGGGCTCGCGGGAGCCTTCCTCTCCATCGAGAACTCGAACTCCTTCACCGAGGGCATGACGGGCGGCCGCGGATTCATCGCGCTGGCGGCCAATATCGCCGGCGGATGGACGGCGACGGGCGGCTTCATTGCCTCCCTTTTCTTCGGCCTGGTGGACGCCCTCCAGCTCCGCGCCCAGAGCCTCGGGCTCATCAGGCTCCCTTCCGAGATATTCCTCGTCTTCCCCTATGTGGCTACAATAATCGCCGTAGCGGGCCTCGTTAAACGCTCGAGGCCTCCGGCCGCGGTGGGCAAGGACTTCAAGGTCGAGGGCGACGGCGAATAGCTTTTCGCCCCGCGGCTAATGGCATCCACGCAGCCCCCGAAAAAGGGGCGCGCATTTCACATATGGAGGTTCTGCTATGAAACGAATCATCGTCGCTCTCGTGGCCTTCGCCATGGTCCTCGGAATCGGCGGCCTTACTCCAGGCGCGAGCGCCCAAACCAAGCCCTACGTGGCCATGACCACCGACTCCAACGGCCTCGGGGACGGGTCTTTCAACGACGGCGTCTGGGCCGGTCTCAAGAAGGCCGAGGCCGAGGGCATCGCCACGGTGAAGGTCCTCGAAGCCCATGCGATGACTGACTATGTCCCGAATCTCTCCGGCCTCGCCGAAGACGGCGCCAAGCTCGTGTTCGGCGTCGGCTTCCTCATGGTCGACCAGATACAGGAGGCGGCCAAGGCCAATCCCGATACCTACTACGCGGGCATCGACCACTTCTATTTCAACGACATCCCTTCGAATCTCATCGGCGTATCCTACAAGGAGCAGGAGGCCGGCTACCTCGCCGGCATCGTCGCGGGATACATGACCCAGAAGTACGCGAAGAACTCCCCCCTCCTCAACAATAAGAACGTGATCGGCGCCGTCCTCGGCATGGCCATCCCGCCGGTGGAGCGCTACCTCGCCGGATTCGTTGCGGGCGCCAGGTCCGTCAACCCGAAGGTCGACGTCCGCTACATCGTGACGGGCACCTTCTCCGACCGCGCCAAGGGCAAGGAAGCCGCCCTCGCCCTCGCCGACCAGGGCGCCGACATCGTTCTCCAAATCGCCGGCCTCACCGGAATGGGCGTGATCGACGCGGCCCGCGAGCGCAAGTTCTTCGCGATGGGCGCCGACGTGGACCAGAACGCCGCGGCTCCCGACTACGTCCTCACCTCGGCCCTCAAGGGCACGACCGCCTCGGCCTACGTCCTCATCAAGGAGCTCGCCGCCGGCACGATCAAGGGCGGCCAGAACCGCGTCTTCGGCCTCGCGGAGGGCGCCATCGACATCGCTCCCTTCCACCAGCACGACAAGATCGTCCCCCAGGAAGTGAAGAGCGCGGTGGCCAAGGCCAAGGCCGACATCGCCTCAGGCAAGATAAAGGTCCCATCGACCGTGGCCGAGCTCGGCCTCAAGCTGTAATTTCCGATTTCGAGGAGGAGATATGGCCCGGGACGAGATACGGACGGCCGCGAATTCAATAGCGGACAGGATCGGCGAGGCGCCTCGGACGGCCCTCGTCCTCGGCTCCGGGCTCGGCTCCCTCGCCGAAGAGGTCGAGGGGGCCGTCGCCCTGCCCTACGCCGAAATCCCGGGCTTTCCCCTCTCGACCGCTCCGGGGCACGCGGGGCGCCTCGTGGCGGGACGCCTCGCGGGGAAGAGGGTCCTCGTCATGCAAGGCAGGTTCCACTATTACGAGGGCTATCCCGCGTTTCGCATCGCCTTCCCGATTAGGGTCTTCAGGGAGCTCGGCATCGAGCGCCTCATCCTGACCAATGCCGCCGGCGGCGCGAACCCGGGCTTTTCTCCCGGGGATCTCATGCTCATCACCGATCACATCAATCTGACGGGCCAGAACCCCTGCATCGGCGAGAACGATCCCCTCATCGGTTCCCGTTTCTTCGACATGTCCCACGCCTACGACCCCGGCCTGCGCGCCGACGCCCTCCGCGCCGCCGCCGAGCTCGGCATCGAGCTGCGCGAGGGCGTCTATGCCTGGTTCTCCGGCCCGAGCTTCGAAACCCCGGCCGAGATCAGGATGGCACGGACCCTCGGAGCCGACGCGGTGGGCATGTCCACGGTTCCCGAGGCCATAGCGGCCGCCCATTGCGGTCTTCGCGTCCTCGGCCTGTCCTGCATCACCAATATGGCCGCCGGCATGAGCGACAGGCCCATCACGTCGGAGGAGGTCCTCGAGATATCTGAGCGGGAAAAGCCGCGCTTCTCGGCCTTTATCAAGCGGACCGTCGCGATCATCGAAGGGAGATAGGCTGATGGGCATCCTGATTCGCGGCGCCCTGCTCGACGGGGAGCGCAGGGATATCCTCGTCGAGGATGGCATCATCGCGAAGATAGCGGCGTCCATCGAGGCCCCCGCCGGGATAGAGACGATAGACGCGCGGGGCATGGCCGCCCTGCCCTCCCTCGTCAACGCCCATGCGCACTCGGGCATGACCCTCCTGCGTGGCCGCGCTGAGGATCTCGAGCTCGACGAGTGGCTCAATAAGGCCATCTGGCCCTGCGAGGCCGAGCTCACCGAGGACGACGTATACTGGGGCACCCGTCTCGCCGCCCTCGAGATGATCAAGTCGGGCACGACGCTCTGCCACGACATGTACCGGAATCCCCGCGCCCAGGCCCGAGCGGCCAGGGATTCCGGCATGCGCTTTGTCGTGAACTATCCGCTCGTCGACGGGATGGACGACGCGGTCGGAGCCGTCCAGCGACGGGCCTGCATGGAGTTCTTCGACGATCTTCCCGATTGCGGTCCCTTGGTTTCGTTCAACCTGGCCGCGCACTCCGTGTATTCGACGAGCGAGGGGAGCCTCCGCTGGCTCGCCGAATTCAGCCGCGACCGGGGCTTGAGCCGCCACATACACCTCGCCGAGACCGAGGATGAGATTCGCCGATGCAAGGAATGTCGCGGCATGAGTCCGGCGGCCTACCTCGACTCGCTCGGGTTCCTCGGCCCGGACCTCTTTGCCGCGCACGCGATCTGGCTGGACGAGTCCGATTTCGACCTCCTCGGCGCGCGCGGAGTCGCCCTCGTCCACAATCCCGTCTCGAACATGAAGCTCGCCTCGGGTCCGGCCTACGACTACGAGGCCGCCCGGAGGCGAGGCATCAGGACCCTCCTCGGCACGGACGGCTCCGCCTCGAACAACGGCCTCGACCTCTTCGCCGACATGAAAATCGCGGCCCTCCTTCAAAAGCAGCACTACCGAGATCCGAGGCGGATGCCCGTCGACGAGCTCTTCGCCGCGGCGACGACCATCGGCCACGAGGCCTTCGGCACGGGCGCCGGCCTCGTCGCCGCGGGGCGCGCCGCCGATATCCTCCTCATAGACCTCAGCCGGCCGGGGATGATCCCTCTCCACGACCTTAAGTCCAACCTCGTCTACGCGGGCGGAGGCGCCGCGGTCGATACGGTGATCTGCGCGGGCAGGGTGATCATGCGCTCGGGCAGGGTGGATGGGGAGGAGGAAGTGCGGGCGGCCGCGTCGAGATGCGCCCGCGATCTGGCGGCGCGATGCGAGAGCAAAGGGTGAAACCGACGATCAGCGCCGAGGAGGTGGCCCTCGCCCTCGACCTGGAGCGCCTTTCCGGCGAGGGCGGATTCTATCGCCGCACCTGGAGCTCGCCCCTCTCGATCGACGGCAGGTCCTGCGGGTCGGCCATCTATTATCTCCTCGCCGAGGGTCCGGAGGGCTTCTCGGCCTTTCACCGGCTCAAGACCGATGAACTCTATCACTTCTACCGCGGCGATCCCGTAGAACTCCATCTGTTCAGGAGGGACGGGTCGTACGACCTCATCCGCCTCGGCCCCGAATTCGAAAAGGGCCAACTACCCCAGGCCCTCGTGCCAGCCCTCGCCGCCCAGGCTTCGCGCCTCGTCCCGGGCGGCCGTTGGGCCCTTCTCGGCACGACGATGGCTCCCGCCTTCGTCCCGGAGGACTTCACCCTTCTAGACCGCGCCGAACTCTGCGCGGCTCATCCCGGCCAGGTTGCAATCATCGACGCCCTCACCCGAGGCTAAGACGGGAGGCTTTTCAAAATGCCGACGGGTTTTGAAAGAACCTCAGGCGTCCTGCGGCGCCCGGACGCTGGCGCCGCCGTCGACGACGAGGTTGGCGCCCGTGATCCACGCGGCCGCTCCCGAGGCGAGGAAGAGACAGGCCTGACCGACCTCCTCCGGAGAGCCGACCCGCCCTAGGGGCGCGGCGGCTACGAAGCGCCTGTATCCATCCGGCCAATCCTCGGCGAGGCCGGGACGGTCCACGAGCCCGGGCGAGACCGCGTTGACGCGGATACCGAGAGGAGCGAGCTCGAGGGCGGCGGCCATGGTGTAGTGAATCACCGCCGCCTTCGAGGCAGCGTAGTGCGCGTGCGCGCGGACCGGCCGCAGTCCCTCGACGGATGCGATATTTACGATGGCCGCGCCCGGCCGCATGACGCGAGCTGCGGCCCGCGTGAACAGGTGGGTCGAGCTCAGGTTGGCGTCGAAAACCTCGCGCCAGGCGGAGAGGTCGATGTCGAGAAGGGGCATCGAGGGATAGATGCCGGCGTTGTTGACGAGTACCGAGAGGCCTGAGTCGCCCGCGAGGCGCGCGGCCTGCTCGATGCAGCGCTTCACCCCCTCCTCGTCGCTGCCTTCGGCTTGCAGGCAGACATGGCGCCCCGGCCCGGGGAGGCCGGCGCGGATGCGCTCCGCCTCGGCGCGGTCCGCGCGAAAATGAAGCAGGACCGAGGCTCCCGCCTCGGCGAAGACTCGAGCGATGCCGGCGCCGAGGCCGCCCGAGGCGCCGGTGACCAGTACGGTCTTGCCGGTAAAATCGAAGAGCTCCGCGATGCGAATCGATGCTTTCCTCGAATGATTATGGGTCGCAACAGGAGAATAGTAAAGCGACAACTGCCCATGGTTTCATTTGCGAAAACAGTGAATAATCGAAGCGGAGGCTAACATGAAGACCCATGTAAGGATCATGCTCGCAATCGTCTTAGTCCTCGCATTGCCCTGCATAGCGGCCGCTCAGGGACGGGGACGGGATTTGCTGCTTTTTCAAATTGGAGCCGGACTATATTTCCCCTCCTACCCCGATGGCTTGGAATCAGCAATGTCTCTTGACGCTTCGACGCCCGGTGCGGATAGGATACAGGTGGCGGTGGACCTGGCGCTCGGCTTCTCGATCTCCGAGCGGGCCTACATCATGGCACGGATGGATGGGGGCGGGGACAGGATCACTTATTCTTCCGGAGACTACTCCCAGCTGAATCTTTACCTTTTCTCGCTCGGCGCCCGCTACTACCCGTATGTCACCGGACTCTATCTCGAAGGCGATGTTGGATCTTCGCAGGCGATAGTCGATATTTCTGGTGAAGGATCCTATCCATCGGATAAAGGATTCGGCTATGGCATCGCCGTAGGCTACGACTTCAACCGCAGGCTACGGGGCTTCGGCCTCGAACTCGAAGCGAAATACGACAGCCTTACGATCGAGAGCGAGCAGTACGGAGCCTTCATGTTGACCCTCAATCTCTGCTGGAAATAGGTTTTTTAGAAGGCTGAAATCCTAATGTCGCGAACGCCTCATTATGCAAGCCTGCTTTAGATTTTGGGGCTTCAGGCTTTTGTGTGGGTCCGAAATGAAACGCAAAGGGTAATGCTTTTAATCATTCATCCAACCCATTTACGAAGCGGACAATGCTGTTTTTCATAGGTTCGCTTTCGAAACTGAGGAGCAGGCCAAGCTTAAGAACGGTTACTTGCATTATCCGGGTCTTTTGCGCAAGATCGTACCCCTTCCTAATAGAGGTTTCGTGCAAAGGCGCGAAGATCGCAAAGATGAAAACCGAAGTCGGTATTTATCGAATAGCTCTTGGTTATCGTAGCGCGATAGTATTATTAAAAAATCGGGACCATATGCACTCACCGCCCAATTTCTTAGCGCCCTTTGTTGGCGCTACGATGTCTCGCGCCAATTTGCGCGAGATCAACCCACACGAAAGTTCGAAGCCCCTAGATTTAAAACCCCGGCTCGCGTCGGCCGCACTTGCCTTTTTGCGCAATAATATGGAAACTCTAATAGAGCAGCCATACGGCAGGCTTCCAAGAATAGGCACAGGCAGGGAGAAAGAAACATGACCAGGCGCAGGCTGGGGACAAGCGACATCGAGGTGACGCCCATCGGACTCGGCACATGGCAGTTCTCGAAGGGAAAGGGCCTGGGAGGCGGCTTCTGGGAAAGTCTCGACGACGGCGCGACCAGGGCCGTGGTCGAGGCGGCCCTCGACGGAGGAATAGACTGGTTCGACACCGCGGAAATATACGGCAACGGAAACTCGGAGAGGGGCCTGAGCGCGGCCCTCGCCTCGCTCCGAGTAGCCCCGGGATCGGTCCGGGTAGCGACGAAATGGTGGCCCGTCCTCCGGACGGCGCGGAGCATACTCGACACCATCGGCACTCGAATCGATTGCCTTTCGCCCTACCCCATCGACCTCTACCAGATCCACCAGCGCTTCAGCCTGTCGTCCATCGACAGGCAACTCGACGCGATGGGCGATCTCGTAGAAGCCGGCAAGGTGCGCGCCGTGGGCGTCAGCAATTTTTCCGCGTCTGCCATGGAAAAGGCCCATTCCGTCCTCGCGAAGCGGGGCATTCCCCTCGCCTCGAACCAGGTTCGGGTCAGCCTCCTCGACCGGTCCATAGAAAGAAACGGCCTCCTCGATGCGGCCAGGCGACTCGGCGTCACCATAATCGCCTATTCGCCCCTGGCGCAGGGAATCCTCTCGGGCCGCTTCCACGACGATCCGAGCGCCATCGAGTCCGTCAAGAGATTGCGACGGATGTCGGGCTCGATCCGGCCCGAAAAAATAAGGAGAACCGCCCCCCTCGTGGCCGAGCTCAAGAGGGTCGCGTCCGCCCATGCGGCGACTCCCAGCCAGGTCGCCCTCAATTGGCTCGTAAGCTTCTGGGGCGATACGGTCGTGGCGATACCGGGCGCGTCGAAGCCGTCCCAGGCGTCCGAAGCGGCGGCGGCGATGAAATTTACACTTACGGCGGCGGAGCTCGATTCGATCGACCGCATCTCGCGTGGAGGTACGGAGCCATGAAAGACGTCCGGATTATCCTGTTTTTTGCCCTCTTCGCGATACTTGCCCCGCTGTACTGCTCCGGCCAGTGGATCGGCCCGGATGCCGCGGGGAATCTCCCTCCGGTAAGCCAGCCGCCATGGCCGAAGCGAATACCGGGATATACGGAAGTCGATCCCGCGACCGGACTGCACATGACGGGCACTCCCCAGCATATCGATATCGCCAGCTATCGTCTCAAGGTCACCGGAAAGGTGGATAAACCGCTGAACTTGACCTTCGACGAGCTGCGCCGCCTGCCGCGCCTCGCCGCCAAGCCCGCGTTGATCTGCGAGGGCTATTTCGAGGATTACGCGAATTGGGCCGGCGCCTCCCTGACCGCCCTTCTAAATCGGGCGGGAGTCCGGGCGGGGGCCCGCGAGGTCGATTTGATCGGCGCCGACGGCTATTCCACCTCCCTCACCATGGCCGAAGCCCGTTCGCCGGACGCCTTCCTCGCCTACGAGCTGGAAGGCAGGCTCCTTCCCGTACTCCAGGGCTTCCCCCTTCGAGCGGTTTTCCCTCGCCTCAACGGATACGCATGGGCCAAGTGGATAGTGGAAATCCGGGTGAAGTAGCCGCTGCTCATATCGATGGCGTAAATATAAAATTGGCTCATCGCATAGTCGTGTGGGTGAATTCGCATAACTTCAAAGCCCTGGAAGCATAGAAGTCAGGATCTTGAGCCTGAGGTACTCCTCGTCACGGATACCATATGCCCTTCGCTGGATTA
>JBEKVO010000017.1:0-65306 GCA_049513895.1 Rectinemataceae bacterium
GCAGTTTCCCCGGAGTGTGATGATGTATTGTCCTGGATCATCTCTTCAAGCCGACCTGGGCGGCTGCTGTTTCGTGCCCCGGCGAAAAGCCCATCGAAAAAGGCTGACAGCGCAAATGCCTCGAGAAATGCAATTCTGTTGCATTATTCCCGAAAACATGATATAAGCGCCCATGGCCGAAGATCGGGGAAGCTGGGCGATGCTGGAGGAAGCGGGACTGCGCCCCACTGAGGTCAGACAACGGGTCCTGTCTTCGCTGCTGGCCGCCGGGTCCTCGCTGTCGCATCGCGAGTTGACCGATCTCCTCGTCGGGCTCGACCGGGTGACCATTTTCCGCTCCATCAAGCTGCTCAAGAAGGCGGGTCTCGTGCACGGAGTACAGGGCATCGACGGGACTCTTCGGTACGTCGTCAATCCGAGAGAAAAGCGGGGTTGCCCGGGCGGCCATCCCCATTTTTTCTGCGTAGCCTGCGGAACCATGACCTGCCTCGCCGACCAAGCCCTCCCCCATGTCCGCGTTCCCCAGGGTGCGGAAGTCGGCGGCAAGCAGTTTCTCGTCTATGGTCGCTGCCCTTCCTGCGCTTCGCCGAGGCAGAGACTTTTCACTCGGCATTCCAATCCCCGCGGGGCGAAAAAAGCATGAACATCGGAGGTCCACATCATGAGAAAGTTGATTCTCATCGCGCTCGGACTTGTATTGTCTTTAACACTCGCGGTCGGACAGGAAAAGGTCTCGATCGCTGCTGCCGCGAACATCAGCTCGGTAGCGCCCTCGCTGGGCGCCGCCTTCCACAGGGAATATCCGGCCTACGCCGCGGAGTTCACTTTCGGGGCGTCGGGGGCCTTGGTCACACAGCTCCTCAACGGCGCGCCCTTTCAGGTTTTCCTTTCGGCCGACACCTCCTTCCCCCAGAAACTCGTGGACGCGGAGGCGACCGACGGACCGGTAAAGGTTTACGCCGTCGGCGCTTTGATTTTTCTCACCACGAAGAAACTGGACCTCGCTAAAGGTCTCGCCCTTCTCGCCGATCCCTCGGTCGCCCAGTTCGCGAACTGCAATCCCGAGACGGCTCCCTACGGACGCGCGGCGCAGGAGGCCCTCGTCAAGGCGGGACTCTTCGACGCCGTAAAATCCAAGCTCGTCGTGGCGCAGACCGTCACGCAAGCCCTGCAATTCACGCTGACGAGCACGGACGCGGGCTTCGTCAACAAGTCGGCGCTCTATTCCAAGGAAGTGAAACCTTTTGACAAGGAAGGAGTGTACTGGTTCGCCGTCGATCCGGCCCTCTACGCGCCCATCAGGCAGGGCTTCGTAGTCATGAAGGAAGCCGCATCCGCGCCGGCGGTCGCCGCATTCGCCGAATTTCTCTTCTCGCCCGAGGCGCGGGCAATTTTCACCGCATTCGGCTACGGAATTCCGTGAGCTTTGACCCGGTCCCGTTTTGGGTATCCCTTCATCTCGGGCTGTGGGTGACGGCCCTTCTTCTCGTCGGTTGTTTTCCTCTCGCCTGGATATTCGCCCGGTCGAGGGGGCCATGGGTGCCCTGGGTCGAATCGATGACCTCCCTGCCCCTCGTCCTTTCCCCCACCGTGCTCGGGTTCTATCTCCTGATCCTCTTGTCGCCCAGGGGGCCGGTCGGCAGGTTTTTCTCGACGGTATTCCACCTCCGCCTCGCCTTCACTTTTGCCGGTATCGTGATAGCAGGCTGCGTCTCGTCCCTGCCTTTCATGCTGTCGGCGCTCAGGACCGGCATTCTCGGGGTGCCGAGCCACCTTCTCGACGCATCCTATACTCTCGGCAAGGGAAGGCTGGAAACGATCTTCCGCGTCGTCTTGCCGAACATGAAATCGGGCATCGTGGCTGGGATAATCAACACCTTCGCCCACACCATCGGCGAATTCGGGGTCGTACTGATGATCGGCGGCAGCATCCCGGGAGTCACGAAGGTCGTGTCGATCGCCGTCTACGAGCGGGTCGAGAGTCTCAATTTCGGAAGCGCCCACGTCTATGCCGTGATCCTCGTCGTCGTCAGCTATTTCGGAGTGCTGCTGCTGAATCGGATACAGCGTCGGGAGGCGAAGCGTTGAGCATGCTTCATTTCGATCTCAAGAAGCGGTTCCGCGCAGGCGACCGCGTCTTTCGCCTCGACGCCGCGCACTACCTGGAGGAAGGGAGCTTTCTCGGCATTCGCGGCCCCTCCGGAAGCGGGAAGACGACCATCCTGCGCTGCCTGGCCGGGCTCTGCCGCCCCGATTCCGGCTTCATCCAAATTGGCGAGGAAAAATGGTATGGCTCGCAGCCCTGTCTTTTCCTTCCTCCCCAGCGTCGGTCCATCGGCTTCGTATTCCAGGATTACGCGCTATTCCCGCACATGACCGTATACGGAAACGTGTACTACGCAACGAAGGACAGGGAACGGACGATGGAGCTTCTCGACCTCACGCGATTGACGAAGCTCGCCCGTAATTTCCCGCGCGAACTCTCGGGCGGTGAAAAGCAACGCACGGCGTTGGCGCGCGCCCTGGGCAGGAAGCCCCGGCTCCTCCTCCTCGACGAACCCCTCTCGGCTCTCGACGAGGACCTGCGTTTTACCCTGGGCAACGAGCTGTGTCGGATACAACGCGAAACGGGGGTGACGGCCATACTCGTCAGCCATTCGCAGGAGGAGATTTCGCGGCTATGCACGGAAGTGTTGGAGTTATCGGAAGGACGGATTGCCTGACGGCGTCCGCTTATCCCGCCTCGTAAAGCGTGTTAATATCGAAAACCATTAGGAGGCGTCAAGGCAATTTGTCTTTCTGACCGGGAGCCGTCGGCTCCCCGGAACCGCAGAGTTCCACCACAACCCACATGATCTATGGATCACCCCGAGTCCTCTTACCTAAAGCGAAGCGGCTTCTTTTGCGACGCCACGGATGTAGGGCCGAAGGGCCGAGAGGCGAAAGCCCTCGACCTCCCGTGTTTGGAAAGGAGTATCCATGAACGACGCTGTCCTCAAGGCGCCGCCGGCCGAAAACGAGCCGGCGTTGAATTACGGTCCAGGTAGCCCGGAGCGCGAGAAGCTGAAGGCGGAACTCGATCGGCTGCTCGGCGAGACGCAGGATATTCCGCTGATCATCGGCGGCAAGGAAATTCGCACCGGGAACCTGACGCCCATCGTCAGGCCGGACGAGCGTTCCACGATCCTCGGCCATTTTCACAGGGCCGGCGAGGCCGAGTCGACGGCGGCCGTCGAGGCGGCCCTCGCCGCAAAGGGCGAGTGGGCGGCCCTTCCCTGGGAGGAGCGGGCGGCGGTCTTCCGCAGGGCGGCCTCGCTCATCGCGGGAAAGTACCGCTCCGTCCTCGTCGCGTCGACCATGCTCGGGCAGGCGAAGACCGTGCAGCAGGCCGAGATCGACGCGGCCTGCGAGACTATCGATTTTCTCCGCATCAATCCCCTCTTCATGGAGCGCATCTACTCGGAGCAGCCGAGGAGCGGCGCCGATGAATGGAACCGCCTTTCGTACCGACCCCTCGAAGGCTTCGTCTACGCGGTGACGCCCTTCAATTTCACGGCGATCGCCGTCAACCTGACCACGGCGCCCGCGATGATGGGCAACGCGATCGTCTGGAAGCCATCCTCGACATCCATCCTCTCGAACTGGGTCTTCATGAAGATACTGGAAGAAGCGGGCCTGCCGCCCGGGGTGATCAATTTCCTGCCCGGCGATGGGAGGGTGATTTCGAGGATCGCCCTGTCGAGAGCGGAATTCGCGGGACTTCATTTTACCGGCTCGACCCCGGTCTTCAACGGGCTGTGGAAACAGGCCGCGGCCAATCTCTCGATCTACCGTTCCTATCCACGACTTGTCGGGGAAACCGGCGGCAAGGATTTCATCTTCATGGACCCCTCGGCCGACGAGGATGCTTCATTGGTCGCGGCGCTGCGGGGGGCCTACGAGTACCAAGGCCAGAAATGCTCGGCGGCCTCCCGGCTTTACGTGCCGGCGTCCATGGCTCCCCGCTTCATCGATCGCCTCGCCGAGGCTGTCCGCGCCCTCCCGATGGGGAAGGTCGACGATTTCCGGAATTTCATGTCTGCCGTCATCGACGAGGCCTCCTTCGACGGTATCGAGTCCCAGCTCGAGCGCGCCCGAAGCTCGAGCTCGGTTAGAGTGCTCGCGGGAGGGAAGGGCGACAAAACCGATGGTTTCTTCCTGGAGCCGAGCCTCCTCCTCGCGGAGGATCCGCATTACGAAACGATGGAGGCCGAGCTCTTCGGCCCGTTCTTGAGCGCCTACATATACGACGACGCGAACATGGAGGAGGCGTACCGACTCGTCGATTCGACCTCGCCCTACGCCCTCACGGGTTCGATCATGGCCTCGGATCGCCGCGCGATAGTTCGAGGACTCGAGGCACTGAAGGGAGCGGCGGGCAATTTGTACGTCAACGACAAACCTACGGGGGCCGTCGTCGGCCGTCAGCCCTTCGGGGGCATGCGGGCGTCGGGCACCAACGACAAGGCGGGCTCTCTCCTCAACCTGATGCGATGGTCGAGCGCCGGAGCCGTGAAGGAGAATTTCGCCCCGCCGATAGAGTGGCGATATCCGCATATGGACGAGGCCTGAGGCGAAGGGACTAGGAATATCCAGATCAGGCCGAATCTTTTTTACGAGGCAATCGTTGCCCGCCGACATTGTCCGCGGCGCGAAAAATCTATAGGAGGGATCCATGAAACGAATTCTCTTTTCTCTGGCGGCGCTCGCGGTGCTTGCGCCGGCGGTCCTGTTCGCCGACGGCCTCACGCTGAATGCCGGCGTCACGGCCTGGGGCGTCGACGCCGCCGCGGTGAACAACGCGGCGGTCTACCCGGCCATTATCCCGGCCTTCAATCTGGGCTACGGGATGAAAACGGACGGCCTCGCCCTCAAGTTCGGCCTCGCCGCCGAGGATGCGCTTATCAATTATTCGGGGCTCAGTTGGGGCAGTACGGCGTCAAAGAACGCCCAGACCGCGGAGTTCATCACAGTCGGCAGGGGCGAGCCCTATGCCGAGCTCAACATGGGCGCCCTGAGCATCCACGTCGGGCTTCCCCTTTACTATTTTACGCCCAACAGCCCCAGTGGGGATCAGAACGGCCCGAGGAACGCCCTCAAGTGGATGTACAAGGGCGTTGGCCTACAATACTACTCTACGGGTGCCACGGACTTTGTCACCGCGAAC
Source organism: Rectinemataceae bacterium (assembly GCA_049513895.1). Lineage (GTDB taxonomy): Bacteria > Spirochaetota > Spirochaetia > Treponematales > Rectinemataceae > UBA1306. The sequence continues at coordinate 5,207 of JBEKVO010000017.1, forward strand.
AACGCCCTTTTCACCAACTACGACACGATTTCCTATAAAATCGTCGTCACGCAGCAATTCTCCATCGTTCCCGTCGTCCAGTGCGACTTCATCTTCTCCCCCGCAGTCGCGACTGCTGACATCAAACCGGCGGTGGCCTTCAATTATGGACCCGTCGCGCTCAACGCCCAGGCAAGCTACTATCCTATCGCCGAAGGCCAGGGCATAAAAATCACTACATCTTCCGGAATAGTTTATAACACTTATGTCCTCACGATCGATCCGAAATTGACCGTCAGCTTCGACAGCCTCGGCGTAAAGGGTCTCAAGGCCTTCGCGAGCGCTTCGATTCCCGTCAAGACGGAATACTATTACAACAAGGGGCTCAACGTCATTCCCGGCCTCAGCTATAGCCTGGGCGCGCTTTCTCTCGAGGCCGACCTGAAGATGAACTACCTGGACTACGCGGGCAGCGACGGCACGAACTACAAGCAGCCCGAATACGATCCCTATGTCAAACTTTTCTATACCTTGAAGTTATAAAGGCCTTACTTGGTAGTACGACATAACGCTGGTGCTAGGCCTTCGGCCAAGGACCAGCAGGCGCTGAAAATGGCATAGGCCATTATTCAGCGCCTGGAGGCCTTTCACTGATACTTTCCACTAATTCGCGACACGCTAGGCGTGTCGCACTATTATCGAAAGTATTAGTATAAACTCTTCATCGCCACGACGACGAAGCGCTCCGCATTCTGGGGCGCTTCGTCGAGGTCGATTGGGCGCCGCCCGTCGGACGGACGGCCTATTACAATTCGATCGGCCGTCTATTGTCCGTCGCAAGCGCGTCTATGCCGCGCTTGCGCAACGAAGCGCTCCGGATTTTGGAGCGCTTCGTCGGGGCCGATTGGGCGCCGCCCGTCGGACGGACGGCCTATTACAATTCGATCGGCCGCCTGTTGTCCGACAGGCGGCGCATAAGGTAGCCGCGGTCGAGGCCGAGGTCGGAGACGATGGAGCGCAGTTGCTCCGCCGACAGGAGGTTCTGCTCGGCGAAGAGGTAGGCGAGCTCACGCTCGGCCAGGCAGGGCAGGCGGAGGGCCTGGAGCATCTCGGGGCAGGGCTCGGGGCACTCGAGGTGCCGCGAGCGGAGGCTCGCCGCGAGCCGCGACTTTTCCGAGCCGTCGGCGACTGCGGCGAGCTCGGCGAGGAGGGGCTTGATGTCGCCGCGGGCGGCGGACTCGCCCATCGGCTTCAGCGAGAAGAAAGTGTACTCCTTGCCCGGAAGGTAGTGATGCTCGTCGCAGCGCGTGCAGTAGTTCGGCTCGCGCCCGTCCTCCTTGGTCCTGTCGCCCCCGATGATGATGAGGGGGTCGAAGTAGGGGGCCGGGCACTCCATCCCGTCCACGAGGTAGTAGCGGTAGGTGTACAGCGAATCGGCGAGGCACTCGGCCTGCTCGCAGTAGGCGGTGAGGGGAAAGACGTCCGTCGCGATCTCGAGAAGGAGCCGCGCCGTCTGGTTGAAAATCTCCCTGCGGAAATTGAGGACGAGGGTCGGGCAGACGAACACGAGGCCGCGGCGGTTCGATTCGTCCTTCATGAGATAGGCCAGACGCTCGTCGAAAAAGGCGGCCTCGTCGATGATCCAGGTGCCCACCCCTGGATTTTCCACGAGGAGGCTCTCGAGCTCGAAGGAGTCGCGGGCCTGGCCGATCCTGTCGCCGCAGCGCTCGTAGCCGCCGCGGTAGGCGAGGGCGTCGCTCGGGTAGTCGGGGAAGCGCGCGGAGTCGAGGCTCGAGCGCAGGACGAAGATGTCGCGCCTGTCTGCTCCTGCCGTGCAGGTGGACGCGCGTGCGGCTCCGGTTTTGGCTTTTGCGACCCTGCTGTCGCGCCACATCCGAGCGGAGAACTCGGTCTTGCCGGAGCCCATCGGACCGATCACGAGTATGCGCCTTCCGGGCCTGGTGAAGTCGAAGTGGTTGAAGGGATGATGGAACCGGAGAAGAGGGAAGCCCAGATTGCGCAGGAGGCTCGGGACTTCCCCCATCTCGTTACTCGATGGGGCCCCCATGTCCCTGTCTTCGGCCATCTACTCCCGTTCCTCGGGCATGGCCTGGCTCAGCGTCGCGACGTTGGACCTGACCCTGCGCTCCCCGAAGACCAGATACTTGAAGGGGTGGATGTCGAGGGCGTTCGGGTACCAGCCGTTTACGAAGTCGGTGTCCACGACGTTGGCCGCCAGGCTGTGATAGAGGGGCAGGACGGCGGCCCCCGAAAGCAGGCGCGTCTCGGCGAGGCCGAGGGCGTCGAGCCGTTCGTTGCCCGATTTCGTCGCGGCGACGGCGAGCAGTCGGTCGTACTCCGGGTCGTCGAGGCGCGCGTCGTTGAGGTTGGAATCGGCCGCCCACATCTGAAGGAAGGCGAGGGGATCGGAGAAGTCCCCGATCCAGCTCGTCGAGGCGAGGGTCCAGCCTCCCGCGTCGGGCCCCGAGCGGACGACGGAGAAGTAGGAGGCGGTGGGCACCGTCTTGAGCTCCACGGTGAAGTCGGGAAGCTTTTCCCACGCGTCCTTGATGAGAGTCGTCACTCGAGCGGCGTCGTCGCTTCCCTCGGGAAGGAGGAGGACCATCGTGGGCAGGCCCGCGCCGTTCTTATGCCCCGACTTTTCCAGCAGGCTCATGGCCTCTTCCTGATCGGCCGCGGCGATGCCCTTGGCGGACTGGTAACCTGAGAAGGGGAGTACGAGGGTCTTGGCGGGAGCGAGATATTTGTCCCTCGAGCGAAGGTCGTCCCAGGGCAGGAGGAGGGCGAGGGCGCGCCGTATGTCCCTGTCGTTCCAGGGATCCTTGCCGCAGTCGAAGAACCAGTAGTGCGTGCTGAACATGAGGCCTATCTGGATGGAGCGCTGGGCCAGGAGGGCGTCGAAGTTCATGGGTCCCGCGAGCCAGTGTATCTCGCCGTCGTCGAAGCGCCTCGTCGCGTCGGCTTCGTCGTCGGTGAAGATCGCCCGGATGCGGGGGATCTTCACGGAGGCCGCGTCCCAGTACTTTTCGTTCTTTTCCAGGAGGAGGCCCGACGAGTCGAAGGATTTGAAGACGTAGGGACCGTCGACGGGGAAGGGCAGGGCGGCGCGCCAATCCTTCGCGGCGAGCATGGAGGGGTGTATCGGCGAGAAGGAATGGTGGCATAAAAGGCGAGTGAAGTAATCGGCCTTCGACTCGAGCTTGACCTGCAGTATCTTGTCCGCTATGACCGTAACCCCGACAGAGGATGGGTCGGAGACCTTGCCGGTACGATAGTCGTGAGCGCCGGCTATGACGTCGAAGAACTCCACGTAGTCGGCCTTGGTCCCGGGGTCGAGGGCGCGCAGCCAGGCGTCGCGGAAGTCGCGGGCGAGAAGGGGCGAGTCGTCGGACCAGCGCGCCTCGTCGCGGATATAGAAGGTGTAGGTCTTGCCGTCCTGCGAGCGGCTGAACGAGCGACAGGCGGCCTTGACCGGGTCGAGGCTGTTCGGATCGTAGGCGAAGAGCCCTTCGTAGACGGCCGTGAATATCTGCGCCTCCGCCGAGTAGATCGAGTGGTGGGGGTCGAGCTGAAGGTCGAGTACGTTGAAGGCTACGACGAACTCCTCGGGCTTGGGCGCCTCCTCCTCGGCCGCCTGGGCCGCAGCGGGCGCGATGGCCGCCGTCAGGGCTATGGCCGCAAACGCCACCCTGAGAAGGGCGCGGAACGGCGTAGTCGTGCGAATCCCTGTATTCATGTTGTCTCCTTGGGTCAGGACGCGGAATCCTTGATGCCGAGGCGTTTCATCTGCTCGAGTTCCTCGCGTTGCGCGACGTACTCGTGTTTCTTTTGGTTGGCCTTGATCACGGCTCCCTTGATCGTGGTGATCTCGCCGCGGACTCCCCGTACGCGGGTCCTCGCCTCTTCGGGTGACTCGGACTTGAAATAGTCCTCGAGTGCGGCGAGGACGCGGAGCGCCCTTTGGAGCTCCTCGATGTTGCGCTGAAGGAAATCGTAGGCCTGCGCGTCCGACATCCCCTCCAACTGCTTGGCCGAGGCCCCGCCGCGCTGCGCGAGCGAGGATAGGGATCGCGCCTTATTGCACATCTCATCGACGAAGACGCCGAAATCCAAGGTCTCCTTCGTGCAGCCCCTTGTGACCGGATCGACGAAGTGCAGCTCATAGACGAGGCCCTTTTTCTTGGACGGGAAGACCTTGCGGAACGCGCGCCCGAGCCGCGCGCCCAGGCCCTTGTCGAGGGAGGAGAGGAGTACCGAGTCTTCCTCGAGCTTCGAGATCGCCTCCTCGAGCGCGAAGGAAGCGGCGGAGATGGAACGAATGCCGTCGAGTATCATCGACTTGAAGGACTTCGCCTTCGCTTCGCCTGCCTTGTTTTCCTCGGCCGCGGCGAAGCGCCGGAGCCTTTCCTCTCGGAGAGCGGGGCCGTCGGAGGAGAAATCCTCGAGGAGAACCTCATCCACGAGTTCGGGATAGAACGGTCGCCCGGTCGCGACCTCCGCGAACTTGCGCTTGATAAGCTTGATGGCTTCCTCGCGCCTGCCGATCGCGAGACCGACGTCCATCGAAAGCCCGGACATGACGTTCCGGCGCAGCTCGAGCTTGTAGCGTTCCTTGTAGTACTCGGTAAGGTCCTTGATGCGGATAATGATGTCCCGGCTCGCCTTTTCGAGCCGCAGGATCGAGTCGGCTATCAGGCCGGCGGAGAGTTGGTCGCTCCCTTTCTTGACCATGCTCGCGATCTCGCAGAGGGCCCTTGTATTGAGCTTGGCGCTGATCTCGCTGAATTGAGTGAAATTGAAGTACATGACGAGGGCGAGGAGGCGTTTGATTCGGCCAAGCGTGAGAAAGTCGCAGCTGAACTCGTAGTAATTGTCGAGGAATTCCAGGTAGGCCTCGAGCTGCGAGACTCGAATGCTTATCTGGTCGACCTTCTCCGCATCGGAGAAGTGGCTTTCCGATGGGATCGTCACATCGGAAATCTTCAGGTCGAATCTGTAGGGATCGTCGTGGAGCACGCCCTTCTTGCGTAAAATCACGCTCATTCCGACGAAGGCCGTTTGGAAGTTCTTGAAGGAATCCTTGAGCCTTGGCAGTTCGACGCCATTCAGCTTTTCCCGCCTCGCGTCGAGCCGCTCCTCGAGTTGGCGCGAGAAGGCCTGCGGATCTTCCATACTATAAAGAATATCGTTTAAATACCTGTCGAGGCAAGCGAGGAATTCTCGCTCGGGCCTCATGCGCGCGGCCGTTTCGAGCGCGATATACCCGCATGAAGGCCGTCAAATCCCTCTTTCTCGCGGTTTCGTCCTCCCTGCTGACGCTCACGCCGGCATCCTGCTCCCTTCTCTCCGGCTCTCCCTACGGGGCGATGGGGAGCCATGATATCCTCCTCATTCTCCCGCCACTCCCCCGGGTTTGGGCATCCCTGCCCGATTTTCGGATGACCCTGACCTGGAAGGGGCCGGGCGGGCGTCTCCGCTCGGCTCTCGCTCTTCCCGGATCGGCGTTGCGCATCGAGGTGGAGCGCGGGCTGCCCCAGTCGATCCTCGCCCGGCCCTCTGCCGCGGGAAGGGAGCTCATGCCCGCGGGCGCGCTCTATCCCGAGGCCATGGCCGCCGACGCCGGCGAAGAGCTTGTCCTGGATTGGAGGGGAGGCTACGCGGCGAGCGTCGCCCTCGCCCTTTTGGCCGGAGGAGTGGATCCATGGGGCTACGACCTTTCGAGGCTGGCCGGCGAGGCTTTGGCCCGCTGCGGGGATCCCTGGCTTATCCCGGCCCATGAGACGGCGCAGCGCCTGGCCGATCTCGATTTCAGGATAGACGCGTTCAAGGAGCCGCTGCGCCGGCCGGTGAGTTTCCCCGGAGGCGGACCCTGGGCTCCCGAGAGTCCATTCGCGGCCGCTCCGACCGCCTCCGTCGCCGCGCTTTCCAAGGGACTGTGGCGCTTCCTGAGCCCCGGCGAGGAGCTTCTCGTATCGGTGGATGCGGAGGGCCGCGCGACCTTCGTCCGCCGTTGAATAAAAGACGCCGCTTTTCCCTTGGCCCCAGTCGTTGAGTTCCTCGATGAAACGTGCTCGAGTCTGCGTCTCGTCCTACGGAATCGCTATCTCTCGATCCAGGTCCACTTCACCACCTTGAGCCTGTTCTTCCGCTTGAGCTGGGTCTTCTGGATGTTGGTCCTGATATACTGCTCGAGGTAGGGATGGGGTTTCGTCGGATCATCTATATTGGTGAAAAGGATGATCTTGGAATCCTCGGCAATCTCCGTCTCCTCGGAATCCCTGGCCTTCCATCGAAAGAAAAAGCCCTCGGCCTTCTTTTCGATGTCGACCGTGGCGCTTCCCGTCGGCTCATAACGGTCGCCCGTAATATGTAATGTCGCTTCAGCTTTAATCCTGGCCTCCAGTATCGACCCGGTAAGGTAACCTGTTTTTGGAATCGGCTCTATACCTCGAGCATGCCGGCGATGTCCTCGACCTTAAGAACCCCCTGCTCCTCCATCCATCTCTCGATCCCGGCGAGCACGAACAGGGCGCAACGGGGCTCGACAAAGGTGCCCGTGCCCACCTGCACGGCGCGGGCGCCTGCGAGGAGATATTGCAGGGCGTCGTCGGCGCAGCCGATGCCGCCCAGGCCGATGACGGGTATGCGCACGGCTCGTGAAGCCTTGTAGCAGCAGGCGACGCCGACGGGGCGGATCGCCGGGCCCGAGAGACCCCCGGAGCCCATCGCGAGGACGGGCCTCCTCCTCCCCACGTCGATCGCCATGCCCACGAGTGTGTTGATGCAGGAAACCGCGTCGGCGCCGCCCGCCTCGGCCGCCTTGGCGATCCCCGCGATGTCCGTCACGTTGGGCGTGAGCTTGACGACGAGGGGGCGATCGGTTCGATCGCGCAGCGCGCGCGTCAGGCGCTCGATGCGGGCAGGGTCGGTGCCGAAAGCGAGTCCGCCCTGCCTGACGTTGGGGCAGGACAGATTGATCTCGTAGCCGTCGACGCCGACAGCCTCTTCGAGCCTCTCCACTACCTCGAGGTATTCCTCCTCGGAGGCGCCGGCGACGTTGACGAACACGGCGCAGCGCCTCGCGCGAAGCGTCGGGAGCCTGTCCGCGATGAAGGCCTCGACCCCGGGATTGGCGAGGCCGATGGAGTTGAGCATGCCCGAAGGCGTCTCCACGATGCGGGGCACCGGATTGCCGGGCCTCGGGGCGAGAGTCACCGCCTTCGTATATAAGGCGCCTAACGCGTCGACATCCACGAGCTCCTCGTATTCGGATCCGTAGCCGAAGGTTCCCGAGGCGAGGCCCACGGGGTTGGCCAGCTCGAGGCGGCCTATCCGCAGGCGCAGGTCGGGCCTCGTCGGCTCGCGAGTCTCAGGTCTCATCGCGATTTCCCCAGTCTATATCGGAGGCCTCGAAGACGGGGCCGTCCGTGCAGGCGCGCAGGTAGCCCGAGCCGTCGGCGCGGGGGAGGGCGCAGCCCATGCAGGCGCCGACTCCGCAGGCCATCCACTGCTCCGCCGAGAGACTGGCCGCCCATCCGCGCTCCGCCGCCAGGGCGGCGAGAGCGGCGAGCATGGGACCCGGACCGCAGCCGTAGATGCGGACGCGGCCTTGGGGCGCGTTGTGCGCAAGCCAATCCACGGGTGTGCCGCGGAAGCCCGAGGAGCCGTCGTCGGTGCAAAGGACAGTACCCGGGGGTAGGGCTATCGAGGGCAGAAGGGAGGAGTTGCGAACGCCGAGTACGAGCGGCGCCTCCCTGCCCGCGGCCGACAGGACGTCGGCGGCTGACAGGACGTCAGCGGCTGACAGGACGTCAGCGAGGAACAGCAGGGGCCCGAGACCGATGCCCCCCCCCGCGAGGATGGGCGTCTCGTCGGACGCGGGCTTGGGGAAGCCTTTGCCGAGAGGAGCTATCGCGTCGATGCGGGAACCGGGGGCGAGCTCCGAAAGAAGGCGCGTGGCCTTGCCGCGAATCTGGTAGACGATCGAAACGCGCGCCGAGCCTGCCTCGCCGGCCCGCCCATAGCCCGCAAAGGCGCGCCTATAGCCTGCAAATGCGAAGGGCCTGCGGAGCAGGGGATCGCTGAAGGGGGAAACCCTTAGCGTGAGGAACTGCCCGGGCTCGGGATCGCCCGCCGCTTCGTCCCAGGAGAGGACGAGCTCCCGCCATGACTCGGCGACGGCCCGGTTTCCCAGGATCTCGGCCAAAAATTGCATCACGGCGACATGATAGGGGGATGGGACCTCTCCCTGTCAATCGTCAGCGTCAATCCGGCGCCGGCCGCGACCGCAGAAAGGACTCGGCGAGGTCGGCCGCCATCGAGGCGCCGTGCGTGTTCAGGTGAATGCCGTCGATGAGAATATGGAAGCGGTTGGAGGCCGATATCTCATCGAGGCTCTTGCCGAGGAATTGCCGCGTCCGCCCCGCGCGAAGCACGGCCGAGGGTATCTTTCGAAAGCCTAGGGGGCGATCGGCCGTCGTCGGCAGGCCCTCGATATACGTACAGAGCCGCTCACGCAGGGGCAGGTACTCGACGTCCTCGTCCCTGGCCACGCTTTTGGTGATCTTCGCGTAATCCTCGGTCCTGAGGTAGGCATAGTGCTCCGGTTCCTCGCCGATGGGCGGGATCGAGAAGAGCGCGATGCGGGCCCTCGTCTCGCGCTTGAGGGTGCGCACGATGCCGACCAGGTTTTCGCGGAAGAAGTCGGGACTCGGCATTTCGGGCAGGCGCTTGGTCGCGATGTAGCCGAGTGCCGCTTGAAAGCCGAAGGTGGCGTTGACGTCGTTCGTGCCGATGAGGATCGTCACCGCGTCGGGATCGAGGGCGACTATGTCCTCCATCCGCTGGGCGAGGTTGTAGGCGAGCTCGCCGTTCACGCCCGCGTTGACGAATTCCCAGTCGGGCAGCCTCGCCTCGAGCATCGAGACGTAGTTCACGCTCACCGCTCCCCGCGTAATGGAATCGCCCGCGCATACGGCGAGCCGACGCTCGCGCGGGCTCTCGCAGGCCTCGGCCGAACCGCGCGACCCGTCGCGCGTCGCGTCGCGCAAGGCGCGGAAGGCCTTGGGATTGTTGGGCGCGAGATCGTAGCCGGCCCTCGAGAGGAAGATGACCGACACGAAGAACAGGAAGAGGGCGCCGAAAACGACGAGGTCGAAAAAGCTGAAGGCGATCACTCCGCCTCCTCCGTCCCGGTGCCGAGCTTATCCAGCTCGGCGAGGGCCCGCTCGACTTCGCCGAGACGCTCACGGAGATTCCGAATCGTGCGCTCGAGCCTCTCCTTTTCCCTGGCCAGGCGCTCCGCCGTCTCCTCGGGGGGCCGGGACGCGGCGAAGCGGGACTTAACGGCGGCGGGACTCAGGCCCCCGCGGAGGGCGTCGAGGGCATCGGCGCGCATCCCCGGATCGCGGATTCCGGCGGCCATCCGCATTCCGTCCCAGCCCACGTCGGGGTCTATCCGGTACGCCGCCGCCTTGGCGGCCGAGTTGGCGGTGGCGCGGGCCACGCCGAGGGCCCTGTCGACGTAGTCCTCGAAGCGAGCCTTGTATTTTCTGCACAGGGCCTGAGCTTCTATCATGAGGCGGCCGAACTCGAGCATGACGCGGCCGTTTTCGGCGATGCAGGCGCCGCGAATCTTGCGCGTGAGCTCGAGGAACTCGGGCTCGGCGTCGAAGAGGTTGCGGTAGTGGCCCCTGGCCTCGGCCTCCACCAAGAGATCGTGGAAAATGCCCCAGAACTCGTTGGTGTGCGCCCTTCCGGAGGAAAGGCCTCCCTTTCGCTCGCAGTGAAGGTGATGGGCGTATTCGTGTATGGCCGTGTAGACGAGCTGGTCGTCGGAAGCGAAGTTGCGGTTATGGATGATGATCTCGCGGCTCTGCGGCTTATAGAGCCCGTTGACGATGGAACTCTCCTTGCCCGAGAAGATGAGCGAGAACTCGGTCTTGGGCTCGGCTATGTCGAGGAGAATTTCCCTCACGCGGTCCTGGTTCATGCGTAGCCTATCTTAAAGATAAACGGCCTCGGCTTCAATCGTGGGGGATCGGCGCGGGCGATACTCGGCTATGTCGCCTTATTACCCGAGGCCCTCGCTCGCGCTCCGCCTCGCCTGCGCCCTCCTCGCGTCGAGCATGGCCGCGGCCTCCGAAGGCGGGGCCGCCCTGAGAGGCTCCGCCTATTCCTCCCTCTGCGAAGACGAGCTCGCCATGCGGATCTCCCTCGCCGGGTCATCCTCCTACCTTGGGCTCGGCCTAGAGGCGAAGGGGGAGGATAGGGGCCTCGCAGCCTGCTTTAGCGTCGAATCCGCCGATGAAGCCGATACCGGCATAGTCGCGGGACCCGGCTCGGTTTCGGGAATCACGCGCGTCCTCGTCGATCCGACCTCTCCGACCTCGCTTTCCCAGGGCCCCCTCGTCGAGCTGGATAAATCCCTCGAGTCCAGGACCTCGATATTGGGCCTCCGCGCGGGGCCGGTCTCTCTCTTCGCCCTGGCCAAAGGGAAGGGCGTCGCGCGTGATCTGGAAGCGGCGGCGGCGGGCCTCTCATATGGGATTTCGGCTCCGGGCGGCAGCGTCTCGGCCATAGCCGCCGCTTCCTACGGCAAGGCCGCCGCCTCGGCCTCCGGCTGGCGCCCCGATCCCTCCGTCTGCCCCGCTTCGAACTGCATCGACCGACCCTGTTTCAGCGCCGCCCTCGTCGCCGAGAGGCACGACGACAGGGCCGCCTCCCTTCTTGCGCTTGCCGCCTCGCATGGCCGCCTCGCTGGTCCCGGCATCGCCTTCAGGCTAGAATCTCGGGAAATTCTGGGCCCCGTCAGGCTGAGGCTCGCGGCGGGAGCCGCGGGCTCGTCCTTTCGCGAGCTCGTGGGGCCGCGCCAGGAGCGCCTCCTCGATGCCAGCGCCGAGGCGCGCATCGCGATGCGCCGTGCCTCTTCCCTCACGGCCTCCCTGGAAACGCAGGCGAAGGGCGAAAGTCTTCTGTACGCGCCCCTCTGGGGAAGGAAGGGCGGCCTTTCGTTGGTCCTGCCTACGGGCGGCGGAGCGGGAAGTTATGTGGAGACTCGATTCGAGGCCGATAGCCCGAGCGAGGGCACGAGCTGCGGAAGTTGGTCGATGGCCCTGGTCCGAAAAACAGACGAACGGCCCGCCTCGAGCTCGGCGACTCTGGGCGGCTCGCTGCGATGGGACTCGGTCCTCTCGGGCGTAAACCTCAGCTTGAAGACGGAATTGGCGGGGAAGGACGGCCTTCCGGCGCTCGGCCTCGATCTGTCCCTGGATCTTTTCGATAGAGGGAGGCTCGAATCGCCCGTCCTCGCGACGGGCGCCCTGCGAGTGGAATTCCCCTTCGGCAGGGAGGCCTCCCTCGCGCTCGATGTCGCGCTCCCCGAAAAGGGCGTCATCCTCGCCCCATCTTGCGCCGAGGTCCACGCCGCCCGGCCCGTCTTCTGCATCCGCTACCGCGCCTCGGTATCGGGAATCCTCCCCTCGATCAGGAGTCGGCCCAGGTCGAGGATATCCGTCTTCCCGAAGGCGAGCTCGATCGCCCAACGCGCCGCGTCGTAGACCCAGGGCCCGTCGCCGATGGCGGCTCCGTCGTTCTCGGATCGGTGGGGGGTGGGCGCAGAGGCGGCGAGGGCGTCGACAATAGCCGAGTCGCTCGTCGCGACGAAGGATCGGCGGGGGGCCGCCTTCAAGGGGCCGTCGGCGCTCCTCTCGAGCCTTACCTCCGCATCCACCCCCTCCGCCGCGAGAAGATCGCGGAATAACCCTGCGTGGCCCGCGCTGCCGGGGACCGGGGCGTCGAGGAAGACGGCGACTCGCGACGGGGAGGAGAGGGAAATCCGGTCGACGAGGAGGCCCACAGCCCGTCCGAAGAGGGCCGCATCGGCGATGCGGCCGTGGGAGCCGCCCGCGTCGCGCGCGAGGCCGTCGGTGCCGACGAAAAGGGGCCTTCCCGACAGGTAGTGCATCACGGTGAGGGCCTGGTTGTACCCGTCGACGAGGATTTCGCGGCCCTCCGTCTCGAATCGAAGGATCGCCGCCCTCGACGACGAGGCCTCGCTCGAGGCCACGCCTCGGAAGAGGATCATCCGCTCGTCGCGGGTCATCTGGTGCCTGTCGCCCACGAGCTTCAAGGACGCCGACTCCGCGTAGCCTCGGTCGAGGAGCCAGCGGTATTCGGTCGCGGCGCGGGCGAGGAGGGGAGAGGCGATGCGCATATGGCCAGTCTATACGCGGCCGACGGCGGCGTAAAAGGGCGCCACGAGGGCGCGCAATTCTTCGGCGGCGCCGGGTACGCCCGTCACTATGCTCGCGCTCTCGAAGGGATCGTAGGGTTTTCCCCCGATAGTGAAGATCGGGCAACCCGTTTCCTCGAGGAGGAGGAGGGCGGCGCCGACGTCGTAGGCCCGTAGGTCGACCTCCCAGAATGCCTGGAGCCTCCCCGCCGCCACCGAGCAGAGGTCCAGGGCCGCCGAGCCCAGCCTGCGCAGGTCGAGGGCGGCCTCGGTGACGGCCGCCGCCGCTCCGAAGAAGGCCCCCGCCGTATCGGGCGAGCGGAAGGGCGTGCCCGTGCACACGAGGCTCCCGCGCAGCCTCGTCCGAACGGCCGCGGGGAGGAGTCGCGCGGCGAGTCTGGGGCTCTCTTCCCAGGCGCCGCCGCCGCGCAGGGCCCAGAACCATTCGTCGGCCGCGGGCCTGTGGACGATGCCGATGATGGGCCTGTCGTTTTCGAAAAGGGCCACCGAGACGCAGAACCAGTCGAGGCCCGACACATAGTTGGTCGTGCCGTCCACCGGGTCGACGACCCAGGTGAGCTCGCCGCGGCGCCTCTCGCCCTCTTCGCCGTAGAAGGCCGATCCGGGCACCAGAGGCTTGAGCGCGGCTGCCAGGCGGCGCTCGGCCTCGATGTCGACGAAGCTCACCAAGTCTTTCGCCGATTTCTCGGAGGCCCACCCCGTGGGCCGTTTCCTCCACTCGGAGACCAGGAAGGCGCCGACTTCGGCGACGACTGCGCGGATGTCCGCCAAGAGACGCTTACGATCGATCATGGGCCAGAGCATAGCCGTTCCCCGCCGATATCGCTACTATTGATAATTAAGAGGAAGCTAGTGAAAATAGATAGAAAGCGATCCGCCCTCATCGTCGTCGATCTCCAGAAGGATTTTTGCGAAGGCGGTTCCAGCGCCGTCCATGGAGGAGATCGAGTGGTCGGGCCCATCAACGCGATATCGCCCCTCTTCGATCACGTCGTCCTGACCCAGGATTGGCATCCGAAGGGTCACATCTCCTTCGCCTCCTCCTGGCCCGGCCGGAGCCTTTACGACACCGTCGAGGCCGACGGCATACCCCAGGTTCTCTGGTCCGACCACTGCGTGCAGGGCAGCGAGGGCGCGGCCTTCCATCCCGGCCTCGATACCGACAGGGCTTCGATTATCCTGCGCAAGGGCATGCGAACGAGGCTCGAGTCATATTCCGGCTTTTTCGAAAACGACAGGACCACGCCGACGGGCCTCGACGGCTGGCTCCGCGGCGTCGGGGCCTCCGAGCTTTTCATAACCGGCCTCGCCACCGACTTCTGCGTCCTGTACACCGTCCTCGACGCCCTCCGCCTCGGCTACAAAATTTTCGTCGTCGAAGACGGAGTATGCGGCTTCGACCTGCCCCCAGGCGGCTCCGCTCGCGCCATGACGGCGATGCGCCGAAAGGGCGCCACCTTTCTCGATTCAGCTGTCCTCCTCATCGAATCGGAGGACCTTTCATGAGCGGCGCGACCTGCGCCGACGAAGGCGCGGTCACGAGCGCGTTGTTCGCCGATTTCTACGAGCTCACCATGGCCCAGGGTTATTGGAAGCTCGGGCGGAGCGGCGGGGCCGTCTTCGACGTCTTCTTCCGCCGCCATCCCTTCGGCGGTGGCTATTCACTGTTCGCGGGCCTCGAGCCCCTCCTGCGCGATCTCGAGTCCCTCCGTTTTTCGGACGCGGATATCGCCTACCTCGAGTCCATGGGGATTTTCGAGCGCGGCTTCCTCGACTACCTCGCTTCCTTCCGTTTCCGCGGCGACGTATGGGCGGTGAACGAGGGCGAGATAGTGTTCCCTCAGGGCCCCCTCGCGCGGGTTCACGCCGATATCATCGAGGCTCAGGTCATCGAGGGCCTCGTCCTCAATCGGCTCAACTTCGGCTGCCTCGTCGCCACCAAGACCGCCCGCGTCTGGCGCGCCTCGGGCTACGGCCATCTCATGGAGTTCGGTCTGCGCAGGGCCCAGGGCCCCGACGGGGCCATCACAGCCTCGCGCTCCTCCTTCATCGGCGGGGCGGACGGCAGCTCCAACACCCTCGCGGGCAAGCTCTTCGGCATCCCCGTGATGGGCACCATGGCCCACTCCTGGGTCATGTCCTTCGACGACGAGCGCGCGGCCTTCGACGCCTACGCCGAGATATATCCCGACGCCACATCCTTCCTCATCGACACCTACAACACCCTCGAGACCGGCATCAAGAATGCCATCGCCGTCGGCAGATCCCTCGCCGCGAAGGGGAAGAGCTTCAGCGTGCGTCTCGACTCGGGCGATATTGACTACCTCTCGCGCGAGGTGCGCAAGGAACTCGACGAGGCGGGCTTCAAGGACGCGCACATCATCGTGTCCAACGAGCTCGACGAGGATATCATCGAGCATCTCGTCGCCGCGGGAGCGCCGGTCGATTCCTGGGGCGTCGGCACCAAGCTCGTCACCGGAGGCGGCGAGTCGTCGTTCCCCGGCGTCTACAAGCTCGCCGCGGTGGAGCGATCGGGCATATTCGAGCCCACGATGAAATTTTCCGACAACCCCGACAAGACCACCAACCCGGGCGTCAAGCAGGTCTGGCGCCTCTACGGCGCCGACGGCCTCGCGGTGGCCGATCTCGTGACCCTCGAGGACGAGGAGCCCCGTGCCGGCAAAGAACTCGTCCTTCACCACCCCTCGGCCGACTGGCGCCGCCTTCGTCTGACGCCCGCCGAGACTCGACCCCTGCTCTCCAAGGTCATGGAAGGCGGCAAGATCCGCCCTCCCCTGCCCGCCTTGCCCGAAATCCGCGCGGGCCTCCGCGGCCGGCTCGAGAGCTTCGACTCGACCTATCTGCGGCTGCTCAACCCTCACCTGTACAAGGTTTCCATATCGTCGGCCCTGCGCGACCTCAAGCTGGGCTTCATAGGGAAGTACATGCAGGACGGTAAATAGGGGGGAGTACAGTACCTTCCTTGAAACAGGACTCCCCAACTATCGATCGGTCAACGGCGAAAGGACATTTTCGGTACTGCCCTGGGCGGGGCCTGTCACGCGAATCCGCGTACCCCGCTACGCGGGGCCCGTGGTTCGCGCGACACCCGCCAGCCCACATCAGCCACGAAAAGCGCCACATCCATGGGCCGGTCCACGCCGCGTTTCCTCCGCAGGTCCTGATCTGTTCCTTGGCACCAGGGGAGTCCTGCCGCCGTTTGCATGTCACCAATAGCCGATCCCGCCACTCCCCTACGCTACGCCCTCCACGTACGGCCCCGACGAAGCCGCGAAGCGGCTTCGCGAGCTGCCCCCCCCCACACATCATCCGGCGACGGCGTCGCGAACGCGATAACCTTCCTTGAGCCGAGCTGACCGCATCGACGCGATGCCTCGCTCGGCGAAATTCAGTATGTTAGTCGGATGCAAATCTTCGCATCTGTCCAAAGGATAGGTCATGAAACAGTTTAATCGCGTCTTTTTCCGCGACATGTGGGGGATCGCCAAGCCCTACTGGCTGAGCTCGGATGAGCGCTGGTCCGCGCGCGGCCTTCTCTTCGCGATCGTGGCCCTGAACCTCCTCATGGTATATATCTCGTATCGCGTCACCGAGTGGTACAATACCTTTTGGAACGCCCTTCAGAAGTACGACGCTCCGGCCGCCTGGCACCAGATACTCATCTTCGTGATCCTCGTCATTCCCTATATCATAGCGGCGGTCTATCAAATCTATCTGACCCAGATGCTGCAGATCCGCTGGCAGCGATCGCTCACGAAGCGCTACGTCGATTCCTGGCTGTCGCGGAGCACCTACTATCACATGCAGGTTCTGGGCGACGGGACCGACAACCCCGACCAGCGCATCAGCCAGGACCTCGCGACCTTCTCCTATCAGACGCTCAACATCCTCATCGGCGTGATCAGCTCGATAACGACCCTCGTCGCCTTCATCGCCATGCTGTGGAAGCTCTCCAGCCAGGCGGCGCTGCCCTGGCACGGAGGGAAGATCGTCATTCCGGGCTACCTGGTATGGACGGCGGCACTGTATTCCATTGTGGGCACGGTCATAATCGCGGTCGTTGGCCGACGCCTCATCAAGCTCAACTTCGATCAGGAGCGTTTCAACGCCGATTTTCGCTTCAGTCTCGTGCGCCTCCGGGAAAACAGCGAGTCCGTAGCCATCTATCGCGGCGAAAGGCAGGAGCGCGAGAACTTCCTGGCCCGATTCGCCCACGTCTTCGACAACTTCCGGCAGATCATGCGCAGGACGAGACAGCTGAATTGGTGGGCCAACGGCTACGGCCAGGCAGCCGTGATATTTCCAATCCTGGTCAGCATGCCTGCCTATTTCGCGAAGGCGATAGAGATCGGCGGCATCATGCAGATCTCGAGCGCCTTCGGCCAGGTCCAGGGCGCCCTCTCCTTCATCGTGAACAGCTATACGGACCTGGCCGCCTGGCACGCCGTCGTCGATCGCCTGCGCTCCTTCGATCGCGCGATGCGCGAAATCGATGCCCTGTGCGCGACCCATGCGAACATCGCCCGCCTGGACGGCGAGAACCTGCGTCTGCGGGGCGTGAACGTCCGACTGCCCGGCGGCCGCGAGCTGGTCCACGAGCTGAGCCTCGACCTGGCTCCCGGCGGCCGGCTTCTCATCATGGGAGCCTCGGGGAACGGCAAGAGCACCCTCATCCGCACGATCGCGGGGATTTGGCCCTTCGGCGAAGGGAGGGTCGAGATGCCCGAGCGCGACGTCGCCCTCTTCATGCCGCAAAAGCCCTACCTGCCCCTCGGGACGCTTCGAGACGCCCTGCTCTACCCCTTCGGAGACCCGGCGACGAGCGACGGCCGATTGCTGGAGGTCCTCGAGCGCGCCGGCCTGTCGGCCCTCTCGGGCCTTCTGGGCGAGAACCGCATGTGGGCGCAGGTGCTCTCGCTCGGGGAACAGCAGCGACTGGCTTTTGGCCGCATCTTCCTCCAGCGGCCGGCCTGGGTTTTCATGGACGAGGCCACCTCGTCCGTCGACGAGCCCGCCGAGGGCGCGCTGTACGAGGCCCTCATCGCTTTACTGCCGCGGACCGCGATCGTGAGCGTCGGCCACCGCTCGAGCCTCCTGGCCTACCACGATTCGCGCCTCGTCCTCCTCGGCGGCGGCCCCTGGCAGCTGGACTCGATATAGTTACGCGAGTACGGGCGAGGCCCTCGATACGGCCGCGTTATCCGACCGCGTTTCCGGCCTCTACCCAAAGCTTCGTCTCCTCTAGGCGTAGGGGTTCTTAACGCGTATCCCATCGTACTCTGCGCCGTCCTGCAGGTCTTCCGAGTAGAGAAGCGCACAGCGGCCAGCGCGGCCGCGGCGATAATCCGGGCCTCCCATCCCAATGCGAGATGCCGTAGCGGTCCCGTATCTTTACCGCCGAGAGCACGATGCCGAGATCGATGGGAGCGACGTCGAAGGCCGAAAGGAAGGCGAGCTGACGCTCAGCCAGGTTTCGGCTCAGAGGTACGGCGAGCT
The DNA here is from genome assembly GCA_049513895.1 of Rectinemataceae bacterium. Classification (GTDB taxonomy): domain Bacteria; phylum Spirochaetota; class Spirochaetia; order Treponematales; family Rectinemataceae; genus UBA1306. Next base: position 22,977 of record JBEKVO010000017.1, read on the forward strand.
CCTTCGTCACGGTCACCCAGAGCTCGGAGAGGACTTGAGCGGTCTATTCCTCAGTCTATGTCCGTGAAAAGATCCTCCGGGTCGATCGATAGGCCTACGAGGATTTCGGAGGCGATCGGGCGCGCCCCGCGATCCCTTGTCTGTGATTCTGGACCTGTCGCAAAAGACGACCAGGTCGGGCTGCACGACCGTGTCTACATCGTCGTCCGGTTCCTCGGCTTTGGGAATGAGGACATCGAAGGGGGCTAGGAAGACTTTGCAGGGCTTGCCGCGCAGGAAGGTGCCGAATTCCAGATGAAGCTTCCCGAGCAGCGTCTGGTGGCGCGTCCTCGGAGCGGGGCTCATCGACCAGGCGTGACCGTCGATGAGCTCCCAGCGCTCCTCGTCGGGCCAGGTCTTGTACTGGCGATAGGTGAAATGATCGTCGGGCTCGAGTGCGGGATCTCCCATTCGCTTCATGCCTCCACTATACATCATACGCGCCTCGGGAGGCAGGGCGGTTGAAGGAAGGGCGCGAGACTTGAGAATGGTCAATGGACTGAGGGTATCTCCTTGAGTATATTCTATATATAGTCTCTGCCATATATAAGGAGAGACGGGAGGACCCAATGGGTTTTGTTTTTATTAGGCCGGCTCGTCCGGTCAAAGCGATAGCCTTCAGTCTCCTTCTCGCGGTTCCGCTGTTCGCGCTCTCGGCCCAGAGCGGCTACGGTTCGAAGCCTCAGGGAACGATGTCGGGGCCCGCGGCGATGCAATCCGCCGCTCCGGCTGCCCAGATCGCGCTCGAGGGAGTGATCGTCTCGATCAAGGGTTCGACCCTCGTGCTCGAGGAAACGAAGGGCGCGACGTCGAGGGTCCTCGTCCAGGCGGACAGCCTCATCCTTGGTAGAAAGGCCACGACCTTCGATTCGATCATGAGCGGCGAGGCCATGGGCGTGACGGCTACGCGAGGACCGGATGGCAGTCTTACGGCGACTGCCATCAACGTGTTCACACCCCAGCTTTGGCAGAGAGTGCGAAAGGGGCAATGGGACATGGGGACTCCGGGCCAGGTGATGACCAACGCCCAGGTCGATAAGCTCGTCGACAAGGTCGAGGGACGGACCCTCTACCTCAAGTACGACATGCTCAGCGCGGCCATAGCGGTGCCCATGGACGCGGTGATCCGGCGTTCCGTGGAGCTTAAATTCGCCGACCTGAAGCCCGGAATGAAAGTGTCGGTGCGCTTGGCGCCTTCGACGAACGGAAGCCTGCGCGCGGCCATGGTCAGCTTCGACGCTCCGGCAGGTTGAGACCCTGGGGCGCCGCATCGCCCCTGTGCGCCGATTTCCTGTCCTGAACGGATAGGATGGTTTTTCTTATCCGGATGGATGCCGGCGTCACTTCGACCATCTCGTCGTCGCGGATGAACTGTATGGCCTTTTCGAGGGTCATGGCCTGGATGGGCGTCAGGGTCAGGGCCTCGTCCTTGAGCACGGACCTCATGTTCGAAAGCTTCTTCGGCTTGGCCGGATTTACGTTGAGATCGCTGTCGAGGTTGTGCTCGCCGACGATCATGCCTTCGTAGACGGGATCGCCCGGCACGACGAAGAGCCGTCCGCGCGGCTCCAGGTGGTAGAGGCCGTAGGTGACCGCCGCGCCGCTCCTGTCCGACACCAGCGAGCCGGTGAAGCGGTCGATGAAGTCGCCCCGGTATTCCTCGTAACCCGATAAGTAGGAATTGAGTATGCCCGTTCCCTTCGTGTCGGTGAGGAAGAGATCGCGGTAGCCGATGAGGGCGCGGGTAGGCACCGAGAACTCGAGCCTGACGCGGCCTCCAGAGTGCGACAGGTAGGCGATCATCCGGCCCTTCCGTCCCGAAAGCCTCTCCGTGACGATCCCCGCGAAGCCCTCGCTGCAGTCCACGAAGAGGTGCTCGATAGGCTCGAGCTTTTTCCCGCCCTCGTACCGGTAGATCACCTCGGGCCGGCCGACGCAGAGCTCGAAGCCCTCGCGACGCAGCATCTCTATGAGGATGACGAGCTGGAATTCGCCGCGGCCCTTGACGCGGTAGTAGCCGGCTATCCCCGACTCCTCCACCTGGATGGACACGTTCTTGAGCGTCTCTTTCCTCAGCCGCTCGATCAGCTTGCTCGTCGTGACCTGCGTTCCCTCCTGCCCCGACATGGGGGAGGTGTTGATGGCGAAACGCATCGAGATCGTCGGCTCGTCGACGATGATTCGCTTGAGGGCCTTCGGGTATTCCATGGTGCAGATCGTGTCCCCGATGTGGACGTCGTCTATCCCCGAGAGGACGACTATGTCACCCGGCTCGGCTCCCTCGCTCGGGGCGAGCTTGGGACCGACGTAGGTCTGCAGCTTGGACACGTTGAGCGGCCTCTTGATCCCGTCCTCGCCGATGCAGACGAGGTTGTCCTTGGAGTGGACGGAGCCGTTGATCACCTTTCCGATGGCTTGCCGCCCGAAGTAGTCCGAGTACGAGAGGTCGGATACAAGCATCTGAAAGGGCTCGGTCGAGGAGTAGGCGGGGGCGGGAACCCGGGAAATGATGGTGTCTAATAGAAGGTGGAGGTTCTCCGTGCCCTCGGCGAGGCTGGCTTGGGCAATGCCCGCCCTGCCGATCGCGTAGATCAGGGGGAACTCGAGCTGCTCCTCAGTCGCCCCGAGGTCGATGAAGAGGTCGATGATCTCGCTTAAAACCTCGTCGGGCCGCGCGTCGGGCCTGTCTATCTTGTTGATGACGACGACGATGGACAGTCCGCCTTCGAGGGCCTTGTTGAGGACGAACCTCGTCTGGGGCAGGGGCCCTTCGGAGGCGTCCACGAGGAGTATCGCGCCGTCGACCATGGAGAGGGCCCGCTCCACCTCGCCGCCGAAGTCGGCGTGTCCCGGCGTGTCGAGGATGTTGATCTTGGTGCCCTTCCAGATGACCGAGCAGTTCTTGGCGGCGATGGTGATTCCCCGCTCCCGCTCCAGGTCCATGCTGTCCATGAGCCGTTCCTGGGTCTCCTGCCCCTCCCTGAACACGCCGCTCTGCCTGAACATCGCGTCGACCAGGGTGGTCTTGCCGTGGTCGACGTGGGCGATTATGGCGATATTCCTGATGCCTTCGTTAGCTGCGTCTCTCGGGGTCATTCTGCGGCCTGTCCTGGATTATGGGGGAGGGATGTGCGCATCATAGGCTAAAGGCGAAAAACATTCCAGCGATGGATAAATGGTTATACTGGGGTTATACTAATGCTATGAAGACAGCGATATCCCTTCCAGACGCTCTCTACGCGGATGCCGAAAAAACAGCCAGCTCCATGGGTATCCCTCGAAGTCAGCTATTTGCCAAGGCATTGGAGGAATTCATCCATCATCACAAGCGCGAAAGAATTACCGAGCGACTGAACGAGGTATACGACGGAGCCGACAATTCCGATTTTGCGCGTATTTCAGCGGTAAGCTTGGATTCAGTGCGGGAACTTACAAAAGATGACGCGTGGTGAGATTTGGTGGGCGGATTTCGGGATCCCATTCGGAAGCGAGCCCGGCTTTCGTCATCCCGTTTTGATCATTCAAGATGACGCTTTCAATACTAGCAGGATCAATACTGTTATCGTTATTCCTCTGACCACGAATCTGCTCCTCGAAAACGCGCCAGGGAATGTGCGTATCGGAAAAGATGAATCCGGGCTGTCAAAAGAATCCGTAATCGTGGTTTCGCAGTTATATGCAATCGACAAAAAAAGAGTGCTTGAAGTGGAAGTGGCGAATAGGATACCAAAATACATTCTGGCTGAAGTTGAAAATGGAATAAAGATGGTCCTTGGAATGGATTGATACATCAGCGGCGATAGTGCATGACGGAGACACATAAAGTAGGGGCCGCCCTTTTGGAGCGAAATAGGCCGCCAAGAAATCCCTTCCTCGGCGGCCCGAGCTGCTTCAGACAACCATCACCAGAATTTGAGGTAGGCCTTTATCTGGATATCCAGGGAGTATGCAGCGTTTGCGTTTGTACCGAAAAGCGGCTGACCATAGTCGAGGTCCACCTCGAAGGGCAAAGGGCTCTTATAGAAGAAAATGTCTATCGATGGGTTTGCGTTCCACAAGGTCGTGGCTGGGCCGGAGCTTAAAATGGAGGGGGCAAGGGAGGGCGTGCTCCAGGTCGTGGCGGGGGTTCCATCGTAGCGGAAGGCGCAGTTGAAAGCGAGGTTGATCCCTTCGGCGACGTCGAAATTATAGTGGGGGTCGAGCTCGAAGCGGAGGGTGTAGCCATAATTGACGTCTGGGTTTGAGGCTGTTGCATTATAATAAAGATACCCGCTCAAGGAGGAGTCCTTGAGCGCGACGGTTCCGGGATAATCAATAAACTGCGAGTACAGATCGATGAAAAGACTCTTGTTGAAGATGTAGTCGAGCCACACGCGCCCGCCATAGCCCAAGACCTGGATATCGGGGTTTTCCGCTGTAAAAGCGGAGGTGAGATTTCCGGCTTGAGTAGCAAAATTCGCACCTCCGAAAGGAATGTTGATCCCAGGTGCTATGGTAAAGCGCACAACATCGCTGACCACCGGGGCCTTGGGCCCGACAATTTGGATCTCAAGGCCGGCAAAGAGGTCGGAGAGGCCGTTTAGATTCGCGGCGCCAGGAAATTTGGACTGTGGAATGTTCGAGTTGAAGGTTATCGCGGGGGCCCACTGGAGACCTATGGAAACCCAATCGATGATCCCGTACTCGAGGGCGAATCCTACGGCGGGGACCGTTACCGTGCCAGTAAATGCACTAGTATTCGAGAAGGCCGTATAGTTGCCGCTATTGTCGTAGCTTCCCGGCGCTCATGCAAAGACAGGTATCACTCGCGCGCGAAATACGTTGGCGGGCAATACAGAGCCGTCGTCGGCGAGGACCAATAAACTGACCGTGAACAATAACACGAGAGCGAGGGCAATCTTCCTCATTTCCAGGTTCTCCTTTTTGTTCGAGATGTAACATATTAACATGGAATGTCAATTGGTAAAGGGTGTTTTGGGAATTTGCATCGACTAATTATTCAGGGGCTTCAGGCTTTATGTGGGTCCGATGAAATGCTAAGGTTAATGCATTTAGCCATTCATCCAACCCATTTACGAAGCGGACAATTCTGTTTTTCATAAGTTCGCTTCCGAAATTGAGGTGCAGGCCTAGCTCAAGGCCGGTTACTCGCATTTCCTGGGTCCTCTGCCCAAGATCGTACCCCTTCCTAAAAGAGGTTTCGCGCAAAGACGCCAAAATCGCCAAGAATGAATGGAGTTATGAGTATTCTTCTACTCCCTCCCAATTCCCTTTGCGTGCTTTGCGCCTTGGCGCGAAATTTATCCACGCGAAAGCCCCAAGGCTCAGGAAGACTCTTCATTTTTCTCGCGCAAAGACGCCAAAATCGCCAAGAATGAATGGAGTTATGAGTATTCTTCTACTCCCTCCCAATTCCCTTTGCGCGCTTTGCGCCTTGGCGCGAGATCAACCCACACGAAAGTCCGAAGCCCCAGCTTTTCTTGGATGAGTCCAGCAGGTCGTAGAAGGATGCCCTCGCTCCGTTCCTCCATGAGAACCGACGAGTCCATATGGTAGCGTCGTAGAATGTCCGCTGGTATCCGTATCCCTCGGGAGTTGCCGATTCGGGTAATCTTTAGCTCCTTGGTTTTCATGTAATTACTGGAATGACATTGTTGTATGTCGTCAATATAGAAGCATTAATCCCAACCCCGGGAACCTCTGGAAGTCGCGGTCGCCGGTGACGATGGTGGCGTCCTGCTCGAGGGCCAGGGCGGCGAGATGGGCGTCGGTCGTGAGATTGCCGCCGGTGCCGACACAGAGGAGGAGGTGTCGCAGAATGGCTGCATGGCCCCGGCCGGGCTCTACGGGGCGGACTAATGGCTGTGCGCGGAGGGTATCGAGCCAGGCGCAGGCTTCTTCCACGCTCATCGGGCTTGGAAAAACTCGAGCCGAGGTCGTGAGCCTGAGGAAGCCGAGATGGACGACCCAGGCCAGGCCCAGCTGCTCGTCCCCGCTGCTTAAGGTCGCCTCGAGCCATTCCTTGCAGACAGAATGATGGGTGGAAGCTGGATTGACCGCGTGAAGGAGAATGTTCAGGTCAGGCAGGATCATTTATGGAGTTCCAGCTTGTCGATGACGGCTTCCTCCTCGAGCATATCCGCGATTTTCGTGGCATTGTCGATGTTGAGCCGAGCCGGGCCGAGGTTGTGGGTCGCACAGATAAAGGCAGCTGGTTTCTCGGCGCAATAGCCCAAACCCCTGGCGACCGTACGGTTAAGTACGTCTTTCATGCTCGAATGCTCCTTTTGTGCCGTGGATGCGATTTCATCCATTAAAGCATCTTCGATAATCACTGTGGTACGCATAAAAACATATTAATACTCAAGTAAATAGATGTCAATATTGTTTTTTGCCAAAAATATCCCTAAGCTCATCGTCATTCATCTTCGAGAGCCAGGACTCTCCCGATGCCACGCTGAGCTCGGCGAGATCGCGCTTGGATTTGAGCATCTCGTCGATCTTCTCCTCGAAGCTGCCCGCGGTGATGAAGCGATGCACGAACACGTTGCGGGTCTGGCCGATGCGGAAGGCGCGATCCGTCGCCTGGTTCTCCACGGCGGGATTGAACCAGAGGTCGTAGTGGATCACGCGGCTGGCGGCGGTGAGGTTGAGTCCGACGCCGCCCGCCTTGAGGCTGACGAGCATGATCCGCCGGCCTCCGTCTTTTTGAAAGGTTTCCACGGCTTTGACCCGCGCGCTTTGGCCCATGCGCCCGGTATAAAGCAGGCAGTCCTCGCCCAGCTCATCCACGACGATCCGCTTGAGGACATCCAGGCATTCGACGTACTGACTGAAGACGAGGACCTTTTCGCGGCGCTCGAGAATCTGAGCGAGGAGCTCGACCAAAAGCTGGGCCTTGCCCGAAAGGGCCGCCGTCATGGGGCTCTCCTTGTCGTAGACGCGAGGGTGGTCGCAGACCTGCTTGAGGCCAGTTATCAGCTTCAGCACGAGGGCACGCCGCGCGAAGCGATCCGCCGTATCCCTCGTTTCCTCCAGGCCCTTGCGTACTATGCTTTCGTAAAGGGCCGCCTGCTCCCTGGCGAGGCCCGCGTATTCGTCGATGACGGTCTTGTCTGGAAGCTCCGAGGCGATATCGGGATCGGTCTTGAGCCTGCGCATGAGAAATGGAGAGGTTATGCGCTTGAGGTGATCGGCCGTTCCTCGATCCCGCTCGACCTCGATGGGGACGCGGTAGGCCTTCTTGAACTCCGCCGGGCCCCCGAGGTAACCGGGCAGCACGAGGTCGAAGAGGGAGCGCATGTCCTCGAGCTTGTTCTCCACGGGAGTGCCGCTGAGCGCCAGCTTGTATCGAGCGCTCAGGTCCTTGAGGGCCCGCGACTGCTTCGTGGCCGCATTCTTCAGGAGGTGGGCCTCGTCGGCCACGAGGAGGGAAAAGCCTCGATTGGATAGGGTTGCGGCATCGCGGACGGCGGTGGCGTAGGTGGTGATGGTGACGCCGTCGATATCGCGCAGCGCGCGCCTGGCGCCGTGGTACCGGGCGACAGTCAGCGAAGGAGCGAAGCGGGCGAGCTCCCGCTCCCAGTTCGTGAGGAGGGCGGCGGGAGCGACTACGAGCACACCCATGCCCGCGAGGCCCTCCTCGCGAAGCCGGAGCATGACGGCTATCGCCTGGACGGTTTTGCCGAGGCCCATGTCGTCGGCGAGGACGCAGCCGAATCCGTTCATCAGGTTCGAATAGGCCCAGCGGTAGCCGCGTTCCTGGTAGGGGCGAAGCTTCGCGTTGAGCGAGCTCGGGACGGGTACGGCCAGTTCGCGGAAGAGGGAGGCGGCCAGCTCCTCGGCGTCCGCCGAGAAGACGGCGTCGCCGGCCAGGCGCGCTCGTATGAGATCGAGGGCGTCCAAAGGAGAGCGGGATTTCGCCCCTTCCAGGAGGCGGGCCGCCTCGACGGGATCGAGGCGAACGAAGCCATCCTTGAAAACGACGATCTGCCGCTTTTCGCCGACGAGGCCCTCGAATTCCCTGGCGCTCAGGATTCGTTCGCCGATGGCGACGCCCCTCTCGTAGCTGAGAAGTGCGTCGAGGCCGAGATAGGAGTTCAGGGCGCCGGCTCCCTTGGCCTCTACTTTTATCGCGGGACGCGGTTTTAATTCCCTATGGAGGGCCTTGGGCAGGATGATCTCGGCGCCCATGCGCCTGAGCACCGGGCCCGCCTCGGAAAGGAAGCCGACGAGTCTATTTTCCTCGAGCCGGACGCTTTTTTTCGAGGCGAGAGTGTCCAGCTCGGGCAGGTAGGCGCGCAGGACCGCCGCGTTGCGAAGGGCCGTCTTCCCTCCGGGAGACGCCGCGGCGTCCGTCAAGGGTATGGGCTTCAATGCCGCGGCAAAGTCGTCGCCTCGCGGCAAATAGTCGAGGGAGAGGGAGAATGTGCCGTCGCCCGTGTCGGCCTTGGGCCCTGTGGCGGCCTTATACCCCAAGGTGAAACGGAAGGCGCATCTGGAAAAATCGATGGAGAGGGGAGCGAGCCAGGCGGCGAGGGCGCGCGGCATCGATTTTTTGCCCGGCTTGGAAACGTCGACGAACTCGCCGCGAAAGAAGAGACCGCATGCTTTCTCGAGGCCTGAGCGTTCCGCCGGCAGTTCCGAGGCGAGAGCACGCACCCATTGCGTTAAGCAGGACGCGGCGAGGTATTCGGCAAGCGAGGCGCGGGATGGACCCGTGCCTTTCGCCGCCGAGCCCCGTCCCGGTGGCGCCGTCGGAACGAGTCCCGGCGGAAACAGTTCCGCATAACCCGTCATGAGGGCCTTTACCTCGCGCAGGTAGGTAAGGGGCCGCCAGACGACCGATAAAAGCCCTTCGGCGAGGCGGGGAGCAGGGACGAATGCCCCTGCTTTCCATAGGTCCGCGAGAAATCTGAAGAAATGGAAGAGGTAGCGATATTCCTCGGTTCCGGCGTCGCAGGAAAAGCCTAGAAAAAGGCCGGCCGCCTCGGCGAGCCTCATCGAGCGCGATTCTCCCGAGGGATGGCTGGCCACGATGCGAGGGGAATCGAGGGGTGCCGATTCGGGGCCCGAACTTTGTGCTGGGCCTGACCTTCGGTCAGGGAGGGCCAGGCGATAGTGGGCCGAAGAGCAGCGCCTCTCGACGCGTTCATCGGCCTCGGAGCCATGGTCGCTGGCCCGCCTCGCCGTCCTGTGGTAGAGGGCGATGAGGGCGGCGGCGAAATCGCCGTCCGCGAAGGCAGTCTCCTTCGGAAGGAGGGCCGAGATCAGCCCCGTGTAATTCTCGCCGGCCGCGAAAAAAGGATAGTCGCGGCCTTCAGGCAGAGGGATGAATTCATCTCCGCCTTCGGTCTCGATCTGCCATGTGAAAGGGTCTGCGAGCGGCCTGTCGAGGTCCTCGGTCGATACAGTGTGCGCCGCCGCCCCGGGGCCGGCGAAAGTGCGCAGATCGATGCCGCGCAACGCGAAGAGAATGCGCGGGTCCTGATCGATCTCTTTGGCGAGGAGATAATAGACGGCCGCCATGTGCTTGCATGGGTCGCCCCAATCCGGGCAGGAGCATTCGCGATGCATGTCCTTCCAGCGCCTCGGAATGAGATCGATGCCGCCGACCTTTAATCTTTCCACGAGCTCTCCGGGCAGCTCGCCCGCCTCGACGCGGGACAACAGGAGGGGATCCTGTCTGAATATCGCGGAAAGGCTTTCGCTTTCGGTTTTCCCGAGCGGCTTGAAACGTACCGTCACCGTATACCAGGGCCGAGAATGGCCCGCCACCCTGGCGGTCGCAACGCCGTCCCGTATCGAGAGCTCCTTTACCTTGCCCGTGTTCGCGTAGCTCTTGCCGCGGGAAAGTCGCCCCGACTCGTCGTAGCCCTCGAGGGCCTCGGCGAACCAGGCCCCCCAGGGAGTGATGCCGAATTTAGCCATATCCACCTCGACTGTTGTACGGTTCGAAGAAGCCTGCGCGATTGAAGCCGAGGGCTAAATGTATGGGGTAATCATGAACCGTAAATACGGAATTTAGTTTTCTCCTGATCCTACCGGAAGCTTTGACGCCAAATAGCCGAGTACAAGACACATAACGACCAATATTGCACCGATCACTAATAGCACTATCAGAAAGCGGAATATTTCATTCTTTTCTTTCTTCGTAAGTTTGTCCATACGCAACCCCGATATTGAATTTTTCTATAGTGCCACTCCGATTCCAAACTGCCCGTAGAAGAGCTCAGGCGGACCGCTTCCATCGTTTTGTGCTTCTAATCCCAGCTCCAGATTGCCGGTCAGGACCTTGAGCAGAATCAGGCGGTACCCGACTCCTAGTTTCTCCGAGTCCAACGTATGACTCAGAATTTGAGTGGAATCGTAGGTATAAACACCGCCTATCGCGACGTAGAATCCATCCCCCCTGGAACTGAAGGGATATACGCGAGCCTCTATACCTATTCCTACGGAGTTTGCCGAAAACTCTCCAAAACAAAGCGCCGGTGCCAGTGTCATCGAGGCGATGGGGAAGGCATATTCGGCCTCAAGCCAAAGACCTTGGTTATATTCAACTTCTACACGAAGCGGTTGTAGTTCCTGTGCGCCTATGCTCAAAGAGACCAGCAGTAGGCTCAAAAGGGGAATTATTTTTTTCATGGAACTACTCCTTTAGTCGTTCGAGAAGGTACAGCATATTCTCTCCTAAGGCCTTCATGGTCTTGATTCCCTCATCATCCTTTTCGGCCTCGCCTATGTCCCTGCAATAGACCATGTTCCAGTACGAAGACCCCACCATGAATGTCTGCTGGCAATGAAGGAAATGATTCATCGTATCTAAAGCATGTGAAGCTCCCCCCCGGCGAACCGTCGTTATGGCCGATCCCGCCTTATGTACAAACAATCCCCCATTGGCGTTGGATACGGTCCCCGCTCGATCCATGAAGGCTTTCATTTCAGTGGTAACGTCGGAGAAATAGGTTGGCGAGCCCAATAGTATTCCATCGCAGTCTTTAATTTTTAACAGTAGGTCGTTCAGTCCGTCATCGGGCAGGATGCATTTACAATTCTTGGTTTTCCTGCAGACCCAGCAACCATTGCATCCGCGTTCGATCTTCCCGCCGATCTGGACGATTTCAGTCTCGATCCCGGCCGCCTCCAAACATTGAAATACGACCCTGATGATATAATCGGTGTTACCGCCCTTTCTGGGGCTCCCATTTATGCCTATGACTTTCATATTGTCCCTCCGAGGATTTGTCATTATATAGCCGGAGAGAGAGGATTGCGCAACGGGATACCCGCGCCGGGGGCCGCGTTGCGTCCACCCGCGGCCTTGCGTCCGCGTCCGGGAGGGACTATTGTCAATACGGGGGAGCACATGGACGCTAGCATCGTCGCGGCCTTCAGCCAGGCGGTCAAGAATACTTTCAAGGACATGTTCGGGCTGGACGCCGTCGAATCGGGATCACGGGAGTTGGGCGCTTCCAAAAACCATGGATGGGACCTGACCGGTCTCCTCGGGCTCGCGGGACAGGCGCAGGGCGTCGTCGCGATCAGGCTTACGCAGTCTCTCGCCGCCGGCCTGCTCGCGGATTCGGGAGTAGCCGCCGGCGGCGACGAGGAGCGCAGGCAGCTCGAAAGCGGCCTCGTCGGCGAGATGACCAATATAATCGCCGGCTCGGCCATCTCGGCGATCCGCGACCTCGATATCGAGATCGCGCCCCCCGTCGTCGTGCGCGGCCCCGATCATATCATCGACTGGCCGGCCATAGCGCCCGTCGTCGCCCTCAGTTTCAAGGTCCCCGTAAAGGGGCCCTCGGTGAGCTTCGAAGTCGATCTCTGCATCAGGCATTGATCCATACGACCTTTGTGCCGCTGCTTCTCGTTAGTATATTCTTTATATATATGTACGATGCAGCGCTGCGTACCGCTGGACGCGATCCATTTCGTAACCTTGCCCTGGAGGAAAGTCTTCTCGAGCGCGGCTTCGCTTTCGAGAGCGCCGTCCTCGTCTATATAAACGATCCCTGCGTCGTCATCGGTCGAAACCAAAATCCCTGGGTCGAGGTTTCCGCCTGCTCCGAGCTCCCGGTGCTGCGAAGGGTATCGGGAGGCGGCGCCGTCTATCAGGACCGCGGCAACCTGAACTGGAGCATCCTCGTCCCCCGGGCGCGACATGACCAGAAGGCGGAGCTTGCCCTCATCGTCGGCGCCCTACGGAAGCTGGGAGTCGAGGCCGAGCCGGGGCCGAGGGGCGGGCTCTTCGCCGCCGCCGACGGCCCCTGGAAAGGCGCAAAGCTTTCGGGTACGGCGCGGAGGCTGTCGGCCACGCGCGTCCTGCATCACGGCACACTACTCGTCGACGCCGACTTGGGCCGGCTCTCCGCTTCCCTTTCCGGCATCGAGGTGGAACTCTCGCAAGCCCTTCCTTCGGTGAGGTCAGCGAGCGTCAACGTCTCGAGTCTCGTCCCCGGCCTCCGCGTCGAGGAAGCCGGGCTGACTATCGCTCGGGAGCTTTCGGGCGCCGAACCCGAGGCGGCCGAAGCCTTGGCCGATCGACCATACGCCGAAGAGGCAGCGCTCCGGCTCGCCAGCTGGGAATGGACCTGGGGAGCTACCCCCGCATTTTCCCTTCGCCTGCCCTGGAGCGGCGGCGCGGCTCGCGTGGAAATCAAGGGAGGCATCGTAGCCGCGGTTTCGGGGCCGGGCGCGGAGAGGATAGCGGGCATCGCGGGCCGGCGCTTCGGTTACGAGACGGCAGCGGCAGCCGCCCTGGCCCTGGAAGGCCGCCCAACCTCTTAGGAGACGGACATGGAATATTTCCAGATTCTCGATCGTGCCCTCGCCTTGATCGGTGGGGGCAGTCCCGCGATTTTTACGACCCTGGGCGAGGGAGGCTATCCGCGCTCGCGCTGGATGGTTCCCTGCGCCCTGCCGCGGCTGAGGGGGATGGTCTACGCGTTGACCGCGCGCGATTTCGCGAAAGTGGCCGAGATCGAGGCCGATCCGCGCGTGGCGTGGGTTTTCCAGTCCGCGGACTTTTCGGAGGTGACGGAGCTCAGGGGCAGGGCGCGAACGATAGACGACCCCTCCTTTTCCGCGGAGGTCATCAAGGCGATAGGCCCCAATCTCACGACTTTTTGGCGCCTCAATATGGATCCCTCGGCGATCCGAGTGATCGAGACCGAGGTCGAGGCGGCCTCCATCCTTTTTCCCGCGCGCGCCGAGCGTTACTCGGCCATCGCGCCGCTTTCGAAGGAGGCTACCCGTGGATGACTCCCTCGCCGCGATGCTCGAGAGGATGCAGCTCATCCGAGCCTTCGAGGAGAAGGCGGGCATGATGTACGGCCTGCGCAAGATAGGCGGATTCTGCCACCTCTATACGGGGCAGGAGGCCGTCGCCGTGGGGGCGATCTCCGTCCTCGACCTCGAGAAAGACTACGTTCTCACCGGCTACAGGGACCACGGCCACGCCCTCACCCTCGGCCTGGACCCCGGCGCGATCATGGCGGAGCTCTTCGGGAAGGCGACGGGCGTATCGAGGGGCAAGGGCGGCTCGATGCACCTCTTCGATCCCGCCAAGCGCATGCTCGGGGGCAACGGCATCGTGGGCGCGCAGATACCCGTGGCGACGGGGGTGGCCCTCGCCCAGGCATATCGCGGCGACGGCGGCGTCACGCTCTGCTTCTTCGGCGACGGCGCCTTCCACCAGGGCGCTCTCCACGAGAGCCTCAACCTCGCCAAGATATGGTCGCTGCCCATCGTCTACGTCGTCGAAAACAACCAGTGGGGCATGGGCACCAACTGGAAGCGCGTGTCCGCCGAGGAAGACTTCTCGCGCACGGCGGCCGCCTACGGGATGCACGGCAGTTCCTGCGACGGCATGGACGTGGTGGGCGTGCGGGACGCGTTGCGCGACGCCGTCGCTCGGGCGCGCGACGATCGCGAGCCGGGATTGGTCGAGGCGCGGACCTACCGCTACAAAGGCCACTCGATGAGCGACCCGCAGAAGTACCGCAGCCGCGACGACATCGACGAATACCGCAAGCGGGACCCGATAGCCTCGCTTAGGGGCCGTATGATGGACGATGGAAGCCTTTCCGAGGCCGAGTGGGAGTCGATCGTCGCGCGGGCCGAGGCGAGAGTGGTGGCCGCCGTGGCTTTCGCGGAAGAGAGCGCCGAACCCTCGCCCGGCGAGCTCCATACGGACGTCTATGCCCCGTCGGCTCAGACCTCGGGATTGCCGCGAGCGGCGGGCTAGGGGCGGGCGATGGCAGTCATTACCTACCGCGAAGCCTTGAACAGGGCCCTCGACGAGGAGATGGCCGGGGATGGGAGGGTCTTCCTCCTGGGCGAGGAGGTGGGAGAGTACGACGGCGCCTACAAGGTGTCCAAGGGCCTCCTCGCCAAGTACGGGCCCAACAGGGTCAGGGACACGCCGATAGCCGAGCTCGGTTTCACGGGGGCGGGTGTGGGCGCGGCGATAGCGGGACTCAGGCCGGTCGTCGAGTGGATGACGCATAACTTCGCCCTCCTCGCGATGGACCAGGTGGTCAACGAGGCGGCCAAGATGCGCTATATGTCGGGCGGTCAGATTTCCGTGCCCATCGTGTTCCGCGGTCCCAACGGCCCGGCCGAGTATCTCGCGAGCCAGCATTCGCAGGCCCTGGCGAGCCTTTGGGCCCACGTTCCGGGGCTCAAGGTTCTTGCTCCCTCGACGCCCGCGGACGCCTGCGGCCTCCTCAAGAGCGCGATACGCGACGATGACCCGGTAGTCTTTCTCGAGAACGAGCTTATGTACGCATGGAAGGGCGAAGTGCCCGACGAGGAGTTCCTGGTACCGATGGGCAAGGCGTCGGTGGTGCGCCCAGGCGGGGATGTCACGATAATTTCCTTCTCCAAGCCGATGCGCGCCGCCCTCGAGGCCGCCGACTCCCTGGCCGCCAAGGGCATCGAGGCCGAGGTCATCGACCTCCGGAGCATCAGGCCCCTCGACGAGGCCGCGTTGTACGAATCCGTAAGGCGGACGGGGCGCTGCGTCGTCGTCGACGAGTCCTGGCCCGTCGCGAGCGTCGGCTCGCACGTCGCCTACCTCGTCTCGCGGGACTGCTTCGACCTCCTCGACGCGCCCGTCGCCCTCGTCTCGGGCGAGGACGTGCCGATGCCCTACAACCACGCCCTCGAGCTCGCGGCCCAGCCCTCGGCGGCGAAGATAGAGTCGGCGGTTCTGCGCGCCCTCTACCGGGAGGAATAGCATGGCCGAAAAGCTTCTCATGATGGCCCTCTCGCCGACCATGACCGAGGGAACGATAACGAAGTGGAAGGTAGCCGAGGGCGCGGCGTTCAAGGCGGGAGCCCTGCTCTGCGAGGTCGAGACCGATAAGGCGAGCATGGACTACGAGGCGCCCAAGGACGCCGTGCTCTTGAAGATACTCCTGCCCGAGGGCGGAAAGGCGGCAGTCGGCGATCCGATCGCCGTGATCGGGTCGGCCGGCGAGGATCCGGGGCCCGCCATCGCGACGGCTTCAGCGGCCATCCCTGAAGCGCGCGAAGCGCCCAAGACGCCGATGGCCCCGGTAGCATTTGCGGGCGGCGCGGCGGCTGCGCCTGTCACGCCCGCCGCCGAAGGGCCTTCGGCAGCCGTTGGGCCTTCGGTGCCATCCTCATATCCTCCCTCGTCGCCCCTCGCCCGCTCCCTTGCCCGCGAGCTCGGCCTCGACCTCAGGGGCGTCACGGGCTCGGGTCCGGGCGGCCGCGTCGTGGAGAGGGACGTTCGCGGGCTCGCGTCGCGCGGCTCATCCGCGCCGCAGACTGCGGCGCCGCATGCCGCCGCGCCCGCTTCCCTTCAGCCCGGCCCGTCGCCGGTGCGCAGGGTTCCCGTATCGGGCAAACGCGCGGTCATCGCCCGGCGCCTCTCCGAGTCCTTCTTCACGGCCCCGCATTTTTATTTGAAGCGCCGTGCGGACTCCGGGCCCCTCATGGCCCTGCGCGAGGCGGCAAACGCCGGGCGGGACAAGGCTATTTCGCTCAACGCCTTCCTCGTCAAGCTGGCCGCCGAGGCCATAGCCCGTCATCCCTACGTCAACTCGAGCTGGGAGGGCGACTCGATCGTGGAGCGCTCATCCATAGACATAGGCCTCGCCGTGGCCCTGCCCGACGGCCTCATCACGCCACTAGTCAGGGACTGCGCGCGCAAGAGCGTCGCGGCAATAGACGATGAGCTGTCCCTCCTCATAGCCAAGGCGAAGGACAAGGGTCTTCAGCCCGACGAGTACGAGGGAGCGGGCTTTACGATAAGCAACTTGGGCAGCTACGGCGTGGAGGAGTTCACGGCGATAATCAACCCGCCGGGCTCGGCGATATTGGCTGTGGGTGCCGCCGTCAAGGAGCCCTTCGTGCGCGAGGATGGAAGCATCGGAGTCAGGCGCGCGATGGCCCTTACCCTCGGCTGCGACCATCGCGTCATCGACGGGGCGGCGGGGGCGCGCTTCCTCTCGACCCTCGTCTCTTTTATCGAGAATCCCGGCAAGGCCTTGGTTTGATTAGGAGGAATAATGCCTGAAAAAGAATACGACGCCGTCGTCATAGGGGCCGGTCCGGGCGGTTACGTCTGCGCGATACGGGCGGCTCAATTGGGACTCTCGGTGGCCGTCGTCGAGAAGGATGCCCCGGGAGGGGTCTGCCTCAATGTCGGCTGCATTCCCTCCAAGGCCCTCATACACCAGGCATCCCTCTTTATCGAGGGGAGGGCCGCCATCGAGTCGGCCGGCGGGAAGGTCGACCTCTCGGGTTTCGATTACGAAAAGGTCTGGAAAAAATCCCGCGATGCCGCCGATCGCCTCTCGAAGGGCGTCCGTTTTCTGTTGAAGAAGAACAGCGTGGAGTATATCGAAGGCTCTGCCCGCCTCGATGGGCCGAGGAAGATCCAGGTAGCTCGCGCCTCGGGCGCGGGCACTGAAGGCGAGGTCGGTCTTATCGCCAAGGCGATCGTGGTCGCCACGGGCTCGAGGCCGAGAGAGTTGCCACACTTCGCTTTCGACGAAAAAACAATACTATCCTCGACCGGCCTCCTCATGTCCCGCGACCTGCCGCGGCGCCTCGCCATCCTCGGCGCGGGCGCGATAGGGATGGAGAGCGCCTACGTCATGGGCGCCTTCGGCGTTGAAGTGACGGTGGTCGAGCTTCTGGATAGGATACTGCCCCTCGAGGACGAGGAGTCCGCAGCGTTCGTCGCGGCCGCCTTCGCGAAGCGCGGTACGAAAGTGCTCACCGGTCGAGCGGCCCAAGGCATCGCTCGCACGGGCGAGACCCTCGAGCTCGCTCTGAAGGCCAAGGACGGAACCGAGCTCTCCCTGACCGCGGACCGCGTCCTCGTGTCGGTGGGACGAAGCCCCAATACGAGCGGCATGGGCCTCGAGGAGGCTGGCCTCCGTCTGGAGAAAGGCTACGTAGCCGTCGGCGACTACCAGGAGAGTTCGGTCTCCGGGATTTACGCGATAGGCGACATCGTCGCCACGCCACTCCTCGCCCACGTCGCGTCCAAGGAAGGCGAGATCGCCGCCGAGAGGATAGCGCAGCTTCTCAAGGGAACGCCCCCTCCCGCCGAGGCCCACGTCGATCCCCTCCTCGTGCCGAGCGCCGTCTACTGCGAGCCCGAGCTCGGCAGCTTCGGCCTCGGCGAGGCGAGGGCGGCGGCAGAGGGCAGGGCGGTCGGGGTCGCGCGCTTTCCCTACCGCGGCGTCGGCAAGGCCGTGGCGATCGGATCGCCCGAGGGGCAGGCCAAGATCGTCTACGACCCCCGCACGCGCGCCATCCTCGGCGCCTCGATAGTCGGCGCGGGCGCCACCGAGCTCGTACACGAACTCCTCCTCGCCTCCCGCTCCGAGCTCCTCCTCGACGACATCGCCGATATGATCCACGCTCATCCCAGCCTCTCGGAGCTCGTGATGGAAGGGGCAAGGGCTGGTCTGGGGCGCGCCGTACATGCGTAAAACATCATTTTCGCGCTAATGCGCAGAACTACTTCCAAACGTGCTAGGCGCGAAGGGCCATTTTGAAGTATATTCGTTTCAAGCTGATCGCTGACCATTTTGGTTCGCTCGTATCGGCCTCGCTCGCGGTCGGTGAACCGGGGGCGAGAACGATGCCCTCATTAAAAGTAAGAGCTTTTAATCGGCACGTGCCCCATCTTTTTTTCAAGGATTCACATGAACGACCAGAGCTTCTCCTCCCTCGGCCTTGCCGAGACCATCCTGTCCGCCGTGGAGCGGCAGGGCTATAAAACCCCGACTCCCATCCAGACCGCCTCCATTCCCGCCCTTCTCGCGGGCCGCGATCTTCTCGGCTGCGCCCAGACCGGTACGGGCAAGACGGCCGCCTTCGCCCTCCCGATAATCCAGCGCCTCACATTAGCGGGGTCCGTCAGGCCGGCGCCCCGCAGCTGCCGTGCCCTCGTCGTCGCTCCGACGCGCGAGCTCGCGGCCCAGATCGACGTGAGCTTCGCGGCCTACGGGGCCAACTCGCGCATCACTCACGCAGTCGTCTTCGGCGGCGTCGGCAAGGCGCCGCAGGTCAAGGCACTTGGGCGGGGCGTCGACGTCCTCGTCGCCACGCCCGGCCGCCTTCTCGACCTCCATTCGCAGGGCCACGTCCGCCTCGACGCCGTGGAGATCGTCGTACTCGACGAGGCCGACCGCATGCTCGACATGGGCTTTATTCGGGACGTGCGGCGCATCATGGCCCTCATCCCGAAGAACAGGCAGACCCTCCTCTTCTCGGCCACGATGCCCAACGACATTTCTGGCCTCGCCAACTCGATTCTCCGCGATCCCGTCCGCGTCTTCGTGACGCCGGAGAAGCCCACCATCGATCTCATCGACCAGAAGGTCGCCTTCGTCGAGAAGGCCGAGAAGCGGGCCTTCCTCGCGGCCCTCATCAACGCGCAGGGCGACGAGCGCGCGATAGTCTTCACGCGCACCAAGCACGGGGCCGACAAGCTCGCGCGCGCCCTGGGCGTCGGCGGCATACCCGCCGAGGCCATCCACGCCAACAAGAGCCAGAACGCCAGGACCCGGACGATGGACGGCTTTCGCGCGGGAAACCTGCGCGTTCTCGTCGCAACCGACCTCGCCGCCCGCGGGATCGACGTCGACGGCATAAGCCACGTGTACAACTACGAGCTTCCCGAAGTGCCCGAGACCTATGTCCACCGCATCGGGCGCACCGCGCGGGCCGGCGCGAGCGGCTGCGCCATCGCGCTCTGCGACCGCGAGGAACGGCCCCTCCTCAAGGCCATCGAGAAGCTCCTCAGGACGAGCGTCCCCGTGGCTTCCGGTCCCCTGTTCGAAAAAGCGGCCGAAGAAGGCAGGAAAACGATGGTCGCCGAAGCCGCCGCGGCCCGCGCCAATCCGGCTTTAGTCGACCGCGACCGCGATCGCTATATCGACCCTCGGGCTAGGACCAGGACCGGTCGCCGGCCAGAAAGCAGGCCAGCCGCGAAGCGCGCGAGTTTGACTTCATCCTCCTCTCGACCTATACTTGCCAATAAGGAGTCCAACCATGGAACTAGGTTCGATCGGAGCTCGAGAGGCCGCCCTTCCTCCGGTGGCGTCCCTTCAAGAGAACGAAGCGGCGGAGCGCGCTCCGGACAAAGAAGCCGCTGAGGCGCAGCGAGCCAATTCGCCCCTGCCTTTAGAGGCGGGGAGTCTCATAGACACGCAGGCGTAAACGATTTTAAACGAGACGGCCGCGCATATCCAATAGAGCAGGATAGACGCGGCCATATTTCATTTTGCGTTGGCGACACTCCTTCGCCGCATCACATCGATAATTACCGCGATGACGATAATCATGCCTTTTACCATTCGCTGCGCGCCCTGTGGTACGCTGAGGAGATTAAGACCATTCCCAATTACACCGATGATCAGTACGCCGATCAAGGTACCCAGTAAAGAACCTTCACCGCCAGACATGCTCGTTCCACCGATTACGACAGCGGCTATGGCATCCAATTCGTAACCGTCCCCATTTGTAGGCACGGCGCTATCAAGACGCGAAGTCAGCAGTATTGATGCTACACCGCAGCATAGTCCGATGATTGCGAAGGCCGTTGATTTTACGGCTTTTACGTTGATGCCGGACAGTTTTGAGCTATTCTCATTGCCGCCAATGGCGTAGGTATATCGTCCAAGGCGCGTGTACTTGAGCACATACCAGCCAAGTACAAACAATACGAGCATTATCAAGATTGCAAATAGGGGAATGCCTCCAACGCGCTCACTTATTACCAGGAACTGATGAGGGAAAGTATAAATCGGCTGTCCGGCAGTTATCGTATACGCTGCACCACGGGCAATCGACATTGTACCCAACGTCGCGATAAAAGGGGGAACATCAAAATAAGTAACCAGGAAGCCGTTGAACAATCCTATTAGCATTGCAACGACCAAGCCCGTCAATAGAGCTATCCAGACAGGCATCAGCAATGTTTTCATCATGATTGCCATGACCAGGCCCGTAAAAGCAACATTCGATCCCACCGACAGATCAATGGAGCCGAGAAGAATGATAAAAGTCATTCCTATCGCGATGGTAAAATTGATTGATACCTGCTGCAAGATATTTAACAGATTTGTCGGCTTCAGGAAATTCTTGCTCAGAACGGCGAGTATGGCGCAAAGGGCCATAAACGCCAATGTGATACCCAGCGTATTGCTGTTTGAAGTTATAATCGCTTTTTTCTGTTTCATTGGTGATATTCCCTTCCTCGCTTATTGAGGTTATTTATCGCTTCCCACGGCATACTGGAGCACGCGCTCCTGCGTAGCTTCATCGCGCGAAAGCTCCCCTCTAATGACCCCTAGGCACATGACGACGATTCGGTCGCACATTCCGATGAGCTCGGGAAGTTCGCTGGAAATTAGGATTATGGCTTTGCCGGCGCTTACGAGATTGTTAATAAGGTTATAAACCTCTATTTTTGCGTTGATATCTATGCCGCGCGTCGGCTCATCTAATATCAACACACTAGAATTCTGTAATAACCATTTTGCCAAGACGACTTTTTGTTGGTTGCCGCCCGACAGATTGCGGGCCTTCTGATATGAGCTCGGAGTCCGAATTTTTAATTTTGCTATGTATTCTTCTATAGTTTTACGTTCTTTTGATAGATTAACATGCACGCCGGCTTTCTCGAAGATACTCAAGGAGGCTAAAGATATATTGTTGCCCACGTCCATCGTGAGCACCAATCCTTCGCTTTTCCTGTCTTCGGTGACAAATCCAATTCCCGCCGCGATGGCATCACGGGGGCATTTGATTTTACATTCTTTCCCATCGACGAAAATGTCGCCGGTAACGCCTTTTTCCAAACCGAAGATGGCGCGGGCAGTCTCGGTGCGACCCGCTCCGACGAGACCGCCTATCCCCAGTATTTCTCCTGCATTAACGGAAAAATTGATGTTTTGCACCAACTTTCCGCAACAGAGATTTTCTACCCGGAATCGCTCTCTCCCGACATCGACTTTGATCTTGGGGAATTTTTCCTTCAATTCACGCCCGACCATCAATCTGATGATTTCATCTATGGATGTATCTTGGATGTCAACACGCGCGATCGTCTTTCCGTCGCGCATGATGGTGCCCCTATCCCCGATTTCTTTTACTTCTTCGAGCCTATGTGAGATATATATAATTGAAACGCCATTGTTTTTCAGTTTTTTTATCGCCTTGAACAGGTGTTCGATTTCGGGAATCGTCAACGCGGAAGTCGGTTCGTCCATTACGATTATCTTGGAATTGATCGATAGAGCCTTTGCAACCTCAACCATCTGCTGCTGTGCAATACCCAGACGCTTTACCTGCTCATTTGGATTAATGGCGATTTCCAGATCATCCAGAATATTTTTTGCGCTATTGTGCATCTCAACCCAGTCAATCTGGATACTATTCTTCATCCTATGCCGACCCATGTATATATTTTCAGCAACCGTCAGTGCGGGGATGAGATTGAGTTCTTGGTAGATAATGCTAATTCCCATCTGTTCTGCTTGCTTTGGGGAGACGATATCCACCTGTTCACCGTTGAACTTGATTGTACCACTGTCCTTGATATATGCACCGGCTAAGATTTTCATCAACGTGGACTTGCCGGCTCCATTTTCGCCTACCAGAACATGGACTTCGCCTTTTATCACCTCAAGATTGGCATTATCCAAGGCGACAACGCCCGGGAATCGCTTGGTTATGTCCTTCATGCTGATGATTATATCTTCTCTCATGGAGTTCTCTTTTCCCTTATTCAATTTAGAAGGTGTGCGACTCTATAACCGCCGCACACCTTCATCAAACCTCACGAGGCGGATTTATTTCAGGAATAAATCAGCGTTTTGCGGAGTCACGACTACCGTTTCGACATTAATGATTTCGTCGACCTTCTGATGTTTTATGATCTTGTCGATGGCCTGAACGCACAATTTCCCGGTCTCCTTGCCGTTGATGGACAATGTAGCGAGGATATGGCCCGCCTTTACCGCTTCAATCGCATTCGGGTTACCATCGAAGGAAACGACCTTCGTATCGGTTCCCGCTTGCTCAATTGCCTTTACGGCACCAAGACCCATTTCATCAGAAAGAGAAAAGAAGACATTGATTTCTGAGTGCGCCTGGAGCATGTTCGCCGCCGCGTTCATGCCCTTTTCGCGTTCCCAGTCACCGGGTTGCGTCGCTACGACTTTGATATCGGGGAATTTTTTCTTTGCCTCATCGATAAAGCCACCCATGCGAGAGGTAGTATGTATGCTCGGCAAGCCTTCGATAATAGCGACATTGGCTTTTCCGTTGAATTTTTGTCCAACGAAATCCGCTATCTTCCCGCCACCAGTGTACTGGTCGTAACGGACGTAGCTATCGACTTTGCCGCCGGCGAGCTTGTCCTGTGTATTAAACATGACTACGGGGATTTTGGCGGTATTGCATTCTTTCACGGCCGTTACAATGGCGTCGGCATTAATGGCGCAGAGAATTACGCCGGAAACGCCACGGGTAATCATGTCTTCGACAAGACGCACCTGCGCGTCATAATCACTTTCCTTTTCTGGAGAAGCGACGACAAGTTTATAGCCCAATGCTTTAGCGATTGGTTCAGCTCCTTTTATGCAAGATGCATAATACGGACTGATCATGGCAGGTGGCAAGAACGCGATTTCCTTTACTGCCTTGCCGGCCTGAGCGAAAACGAGGCCGCTTGCGACTACCATCACAAGCATGAAAACCAACACCCTGGATGCTCTTTTCATACCTTCTCTCCTCCTTAAAAATCTTCCGGTCTTTAAAAATGACCGGTGTTTTTTATTACCAGACGGCTTTCCGTCCTGTAACCATGGGTAAACTATCATGCAATTTTTTCAACAACAATTCCGGAGCTTTTATGTACGAATTCAAGGTATCGCCCGCACGATGGTTGGTGATCGTGAGATTGTCGAGTTTTAACAACGGAAAATTTTCCGGCAGCGGCTCCACAGGGAAAACATCCAGCGCTGCGCCCATGATAATCTTGCCTTTAAGCGCCTCGTACAAAGCATCCATATCAATCAATGCTGCTCTCGCGGTGTTGATGAGCAAGGAATTCGGCTTCATCATGGACAATTCCTTGCGTCCTATTAATGGCGGCGAGTTCTTGGGCAAGCGTCCGTGCAGGCTTATGACATCGCAATTCTCGAGCAATTTTCCCAAGCTTACCGGAATGCAACTCATTGTTTTGATCAATGCAGGATCGACGTACGGATCATATACCATTACCTTTGATTCAAAAGACAGAAGCCGCTTGGCGACCAGTTTGCCGATGGTTCCAAATCCTATGAGGCCTACTTTCGAATCGCTCAACTCTGGTATAGCCGAGGTATTGTCATAAAACTCCCGCCATGTTCCTCCTTTTAGCGCGAGATATGACCTAGCGATATTTCTCATCTCGCTTATTATCAATCCAACCGTATATTCGGCGACGGCGAAGGCATTGTGTTCGGGGCAGTTAATGATGGTAATGTTTTTCTTCTTCGCAGCCTCGACGTCGATGTTTTCCAAGCCGCCCCGCGCTGTCAAAATGTATTTTAACCTTTCGGCCCGATCGATCAATTCAGCGGGGACTGGGCACAGATGAATGAATAGAGCCTCTACTTCTTCGATCTTTTCCAGGATGTCTCTTTGTATATCGTAGGCCTTTGACCCATTGGTTTCTATTCGACGCACAATATCCCGAAATTGCGCGCGCGAGCCATCAAGCCCCTGCCGCCATTCGAGGGAATGGTATTGCTTGAACAATTTGTCGCTCTCTAAAGCCGAGTCAAAGGCCTTAGCGGGAAGTAAGAAATCACCTATAGCCAAACAAAACATGCTGCTAATCCTTTTACTTCTCAGTACTACCCCATCAACATTCCGCCGTTTACATTCAGGTTTGCTCCAGTAATGTAGCTGGCGCTTTCCGAGGCGAGAAACACCACCGCATTCGCGATTTCACTATCTGTTCCGAGCCTGTTAAGGGGTGTACTGGCAAGCCATTCCTGCTTTCTTTCGAGAGAGCAATAGGCAAGAAGTTCGGTGTCCACCCGTCCGGGAGAAACCACATTTACGGTGATCCCGAGTGGCCCCAGTTCTTTTGCAAGTGAATATGTGAGCCCAAGGATGCCCGCCTTGGACGCAGAATAATGAGAGTGATGGCTCGATCCCGTAAAAGCGGCCTGCGAACCGATATTGATTATTCTTGGGCAGGCGCTATTCTTTAGATAAGGGATTGCTTCACGGATCGTCAGGAAACAACTCGTGAGGTTGGTATCAAGCACCTTCTTCCACGAATCGAACGACATGGCTTCGATAGGGTCAGTAGGCATGATTCCTGCGCAATTGATCAGGATATCCAGGCATCCAAAATGCGCAACGGCATTCTTGACCATGTTTTTAACCGAATCTTCATCGCAAACATCGGCTTTGACGATGATTACACGTCCGCCGAAAACCTCGATCGCATTCTTGACATCTTCGGCGGAAGAGTCGCTCACATTGTAATTCAGCGCGACGGAGATACCGGCATGGGCCAGAGCCATGCATATTCCCCTTCCGATCCCTCTGCTTCCTCCGGTCACAAGCGCAACTCGATTTTTCGCCATGATACGTTCTACCTCTTGATGGATATGTCTCGCTCTGATGGCTGAACGATCTTTGCAAGAACTGCGAAGTCGTTTTTTAGGTGGCTATAGATGTTTTTGTAGAGTCCAAAAAGTTCGTCATATCGCTCAACCCATTCTTTAACAGGCTTGACGGTCTTCTTGATGCGCAAGCACTGGCATGATGCTTCCTCAATGGAGCGAAACTCGCCTATATATGATCCGAGCAAATAGGCCAAGCCTCCGGGGGCTCCAAGGGAGGCATCGACCACCATTATTTCCCGGTTGAGCACGGACGCCTTGATTTTAAGCCATATATCACTGTTCGTCTGACCGCCCACGCTGCGGATTTGATCGAAGCTATTGCCAGCATGGATGGCTTCTTCAACATTATCCCGGAGCGCGAATGCTGCACCTTCCATGATTGAACGAATGACCTGGGCGCGGTTTGTTAGCAGTGTCAGGCCCACGAATGTTCCGCGCGCATCGCTGTCCCATATCGGGGCCCTCTCTCCTGACAGATAAGGCAGGAAAATGATGCCGGTTGGGTCATCGGCGCTCTGGGCGACTTCGGTGTTCATGCAAGCGTATATATCGGTATCTTTTTTTTCGTATAACGTATCTCGAAACCATTTCAGGGCCGAGCCCGTTGAACTCATGGGGCCCAAAGTCAAATGCTGGCCAGGCACGGCGCTGTACATATACGTAAGATTCAAGGAGGGCATCGGCCGCGTCGAACTCATCAGAAGAACCGAGGAAGTGCCCGTCATTTCGACGGCTGCCCCGTTCCCGACGACTCCCGCTTCAAGAGCCGCGGCCGCGCCATCGACGGTACCCGTGAGGACAATTGTGCCTGCCTTCAAGCCGGTAAGAGCGGCGGCGGAAACGCTTACCTGTCCAATGGGCGCATGCCCATCGGTTATGACTGGGAAAAGGGAAG
Source organism: Rectinemataceae bacterium (assembly GCA_049513895.1). GTDB lineage: Bacteria > Spirochaetota > Spirochaetia > Treponematales > Rectinemataceae > UBA1306. Next base: position 49,098 of record JBEKVO010000017.1, read on the forward strand.
ATTCAACGCCAGCTGCATTTAGCAGTTCGTCGGACCAGCGATGCGATCGCACGTCATAGGCCTGTGTAAGGGACGCATGCACGGGATCGAGCGTATATTCACCCGTCAGTTTCAGATTGATATAGCTGTTGGGAGAGAGGAGCTTATAGATTTTCCTTGACAGGGATGGATGGTTTTGCCGAAACCATATCAATTTGCCGAGCACATAAAAAGGATCAACGCGATTTCCAGTTATTTCAAAAATACGCTGATCGCCCACTTTGTCCGAGAGCATTTCGCACTGCGAAGTGCTGCGTCTGTCCATCCAAATCAACGCGTCATACAGGGGTTCCCCGGATTCATCAACCGGCAGCATGGTCGGCGCTTGGCAACTGACGGCAAGCGCGCACACTTCTCCAGCATCGATGCGACTCTCATTCAGAACCCCGCGTATGGTATCGACGACAGCATCCCACCAATCGTCTGCCCTTTGCTGAGCCCAGGAAGGACGAGGAATGTTCGTTTTGAATTCACGAACCGCTTGTGCGATAGGCGTAGCCCTTTCTTTGAAGAGCACGCTCTTGATATTTGTCGTACCGATATCGATTCCCAAGGTATACATGTTTTCGGCTCCAAGTCTTCAGCTGGCTCTCCTGTTTGTATTTGGCATTATTCCATAGATTCACGGATTTGGCAACCAAAAAACAAAATTATACAAAGCTTTTTTGCTAATTCAACTATTATAACAAAGCAATACCAATTATTCGCTTGGTTTTCGAACAACTTCAAGCCAGCTCCTAACGGTGCAGTTTGGCCGAATATTCGTCTTTTGACCCATTTTATGAAAAGAGGCGAGGCGAAAAGTGAGCGAGCGAGCGAGTCTAGCGCCTGATCTGTCAGCCCAACCAAGGGAATACAGCACCGCCCTGGTCCCATACCCTGGTCTTGCAACCCGTGGGGCTCCGGAGCCGCTCATTCAGTGTCAGGCGAAACGGTTCGCGGGCATTACGACGATGAGGCCCCTTCTTGTCGTCGCCTATCTATATGGAATATGCTGAATTCAGATCTACAGTTCGCTGTTTTTAAGTTCGAATCCCGCCTCGGAGTTCGTGCCGCGATTGTGATCTGCAGCGTAAGATAGAGTTCTCTAAGCTCCTTTGATCAAAACTGCGGACATCAAATGGCATTGCCAATGAAAAAAGTCGTTCACGGGATTTTCGACAGCCTAAAGAGGAGCAGCATGCTGCAAGAAGAGCGTATGTCCTTGATCATCAATCATTTGAGCAGGCAACCTACGGTTACCGTCAATGAATTGGTAGCGCTATGCAATGTGACGAGCGAAACGGTGCGCTCCGACCTAAAGAAGCTAGAAAAAATGAGCCTGCTTACGCGAAGGCATGGTGGAGCCATCAAGTCGGCGCTTCATGACGAAACCCCTCATCTGCAGCGCGAATTGACGAATAAGACACTGAAAATCGGGATCGCAAAGAAGATCATCGAAGAGATAGAACTCTATGATCAAATCATACTTGATGCAAGTTCAACTTCCCTGTGTGTTTCACAAGCCCTTCCCAATATGCCCCTGACCATCCTAACCAATTCCTTGCTTGTGGAAAATGAGTTGGCGGGCAAAGATAAAATTGACGTTGTTTCAATCGGCGGCACGTTGCTTCGAAGCTCATTATGCTTTGTGGGGTATACGGCTTCTCTTACGCTGAGCAACTACCATGTTAATAAGGCCTTTATCTCCTGCCGAGGCATCCACAACGCTCTGGGGGCCAGTGAACCGAACGAGTTAGCGGTCATGGTCAAGCGCAAAATGATCGAAGTCGCGGATGCAACTTATCTGATGATGGATTCGACGAAATTTGGCGTTCAGGATTTTATTCAAGTTGCTACCCTAAACGCGTTCTCCTATATTTATACTGACTCCAATATCACCGACGAACAACTTGCACCTTTCGAGATATATCGCGAAAAGGTGAGAGTATGCCCTGTTGCCGAAGGCCAGTAGCAAGTCGATCGATGAATGTCGGAGCATTCCTACTCTTGTTTTAGGCATCCCCGAAGCTCTCAGTAGGAGCAAATAGGCGATATCGGAATCATTTCTCGTGAGGAATGCGACGCGTGGGCCGCACTCCGGGGCCGCGGCGCCTCGGGTCCTTCGCCTCTGTCGTGTCGGCCGTAGCCGTGGCTTTAATGGCGGCGGCTATAGCGGCATCGAACTCGGGGGGAGGCGGACTCTCTATCCGCAGCGCATCGCGGCCGGGCAGCTTGAGCTCTATCAATCGCGCATGCAGGCAGAGGCGACCCAGGTCCATCGCTCGGCTACTGCCGCCCGTGCGCGTCGAACCGTAGCGCCCATCGCCGACCACGGGGTGCCCCGAGTCGGCCAGCTGGACGCGGATCTGGTGCTTGCGCCCCGTCTCGAGGGCGAGCTCGAGGAGGCTGAGACCCCCGCCCTGTTTAAGGACGCGCCAGCGCGTCACGGCGCGCTTCGCCCCCTTCTCGTTCGGCTCGGCGCCGTATACCTCGCCCGCTTTGTTCTCCTTGAGCCATGAGTCGAAGACGCCCGATCCTTCCGCCATCGATCCCTCGACGAGGGCGACGTAGAGCCTCTGGGTGACCAGCTCGTCCCAGTTATCCATCAGAAGCTTCTTCGTTCTCCCGTCGACGGCGAAGATCACTACGCCGGAGGTGTCGCGGTCGATTCGGTGGACGACCGCGGCCCTGCCCTTGGAATTGTGTCGCGCAACGCGCTCCGTCGCGACGTCGAGGAGGCAGCGCGTGCGCGAGCCGTCGGGGGCGATCACCGGCAGACCCACGGGCTTGTCGTAGCCGAGAATGGCCTCGTCCTCGTAGACGAGGCGGGCGTCCGCCCTCGCCGTGGCCGGTCGAATCGGCTTGGGAGCCGGGTGCGCGCGCTCCCGCGTCTTCATCCGAGGGGCTTGGGCCGTTCTCGACTCGACACCGGTTCTGGGATGGCCCGGAGCTCCCGGGGGAATGTGCGGCTTGCGTTTCTTATTGAACGGCATGAGGCAAGTATACGCTTTTGCGTGGAAGGCTGGAAGCGCTGCGGTGTAGTAGCGTTTATGCGCGCGGCTTCGACCGCTCCGGCCGCTTGAACACCGTGAGCGGCTCCTTCGCGGCGAGCCGGTCCAGGAGGGAGGTCGCCTCCGTATCCACGACGAGATCCTCGAGCTGCTCTCGTCCGAGAAAACCCTCGTCGACCATCGCTCGCAGGAAGGCGAGGAGGGGCGCGTAATAACCTGCGACGTCGAGAATTCCCAGCGGCTTGTCGTGGTAACCGATTCCGCGCCAGGTCCATGCCTCGAAGAGCTCGTCGAGGGTGCCTATGCCCCCAGGCAGGGCGATGAAAGCGTCCGACGAGTCGTACATCTTCGCCTTGCGCTCGTGCATGTTCGCGGCCACGACGAGTTCCGTGAGCTCGACGTGGTCGACGAGTTCATAAAGCTTTTGCGGGATCACGCCCGTCACTTTGCCGCCTGCTCTCAGGGCCGCCCTGGCGAGAAGGCCCATGGTCCCCACGTCCCCGCCGCCGTAGACCAGCCTTATGCCGCGGCGAGCGAGCTCTGTCCCCAAGGTTTCGGCGGCGGATGCGTACTCGGGGCGTTTCCCGTTGCTCGAGCCGCAAAAAACACAGAGGGATCGGATATTCGTCATGGATTCGAGTATATCGGCACGGGTGCAGACTTGAAAGGCGGCAGTTTTTAACTCATTATTCAACGATGATCGGTCACGGGCAGGTCGACCCGCCGCGCAAGCGGCTTTCGCGCCGCGGTTTGGGCGTTTTGCTGATCTGCGCCTCGTTCTTTCTCTTCGGAGCTCGGGCCAGAGGAGCTCCAAGCGGAGACGCGAGCGCCAAAGTCTCGAGCATCAAGGTGGTCTGCGACAACAATTACCCGCCCTACGCCTTCGTCGGGGCTGACGGTACGCTGGAGGGTATCGTTCCCGACCACTGGAAGGCCTGGGAAAAGGCGACCGGTCTGTCCGTCGATCTCCGCGGCCTGCCCTGGGCCGAGGCCCTCGATGAAATCGGGCTCGATCAGGCCGACGTCATCGATACCATCTTCGAGACCCCCTCGCGTCGCCTGCACTACGATTTTACCCCCGCATACGCTCGCATCGAGGTGCCCGTCTTCATACATAGATCGATCTCCGGCATAGCATCGGTCCGCGACCTCAAAGGCTTCAAGGTCGCGGTCAAGTCGGGCGACGCCGCCGTCAGCGAACTCATAGAGAAGGGCGTGACCGAGCTCGCGCCCTACGACAGCTACGAGGCGATCATCGACGCGGCCGCGAAGCTCGACGCGCGCATCTTCTGCGTCGATAAACCGCCGGCCCTCTACTTGTTGTACAAGCGCGGGATAGACCGGGATTTCAAGATAGCCTTTATACTCAATCAGGGCGAATTCCATAGGGCGGTCAAGAAGGAAAGGCGGGAGCTTTTCGCCCTCGTCGAGAAAGGCTTCGCCGCGATTTCACCTTCGGTCTACGCGGCGATCGACAGGAAATGGCTCGGATCGGAGCTCGAGCGCGGCCTGGACCTCCGCGTCGTCGCCATTGTCGTGGTCGCCGTCCTGGCTCTCGCCATCATTTTGTTCGTGGCTGCTTGGGGGCTGCGCCGCCGTGTTCGTGCGGCGACGATCGAACTTCGCGAAAAGGTGGCCCTCCTCGAGCGGAGCGAAGAACGAAACCGCGCCTCCATCGCCGAGAAGGAGGTCCTCCTAAAAGAAGTCCATCACCGCGTCAAGAACAACATGCAGATCATCTCGAGCCTCATCCAGCTGAAGGCTGGAGATTCGCGGCTAAAAGGGGACCAGAGTCTCATCACGGATATCCAACAGCGGATACAGGCCATGGCCCAACTCCACGAACTGCTCTACCACTCGAGGGATTTCGGCTCGGTAGACGCCGCGGAATACCTCGACGCGATCTCTCGCGAGCTCTCCCTCGGCTATGCCTGGCCCGACATCGCCTGCTCGGCCGAATCCATTTCGATAGGGATAGACGAGGCTCTGCCCCTCGGCCTCGTAGCCGGAGAGCTCCTGATCAACTCGCTGAAGTACGCCTATCCCGAGGCCCGGCACGGCCCGATCAGAGTGGGCCTCCGACGGCGGGGGGCGGATATACTGCTTCGCGTGGAGGACGAAGGCAGGGGCCTTCCGCCCGGTACGGATCCCTCGAATTGCGCCAGCATGGGCTTTACCATCGTGAGGGGACTGGCAAGCCAGCTCCACGCCGAAATGTCCTTCGGTGGACCTCCCGGTTTCTGGGCGGAGATGAGTCTCCCCTGTTCGATGGAAAAGTAAACAATAAAGGAATCGCCAGCGATGAAACCGACTATGCAGGGAATCGTGGACTCCCAAGCGGCCCAGCTCCTCATCACGCTCGTCACGTATTCGTTCTACGCCTCCATTCTCGGCCTCTGCCTTACGCCGCCCTCGGCCCTCGTCATCTGGGCATGGAAGGCAATAGTCCGGCCGATGGAATCCATCTCGTTCGCTCCCGTCCTGCTCTTCGGACTCTGTCTGGGCGCGGCGGTCTATGTATTCCTGATTTCCGCAGTTCTTGTCATGGGCGTTTCCATCAGGCTCTTGAGCTTGGGAATAGGGCCCGGCCGCTATCCCCAGGCCCATCCGACTACCCTCCGCTGGCTTATCTACAGCGGCATCTACACGCTTGCGTATAGACTCGTCCTTCCCCTGATTCCGGTCACGTGGTTCTCGAACCTGTTTTTCCGAATCGTCGGCTGCCGTTTCGGCAAGCACGTCTATCTCAACAGTTACATCCTCAACGACGCCTATCTCATCGAAATCGGCGACAACGTGATCGTGGGCGGGGGTGCCGAAATATCCTGCCATCTCTATGAGGAGGACCATCTTATCCTCGACAGGATAAAGATCGGGTCGGGAAGCCTCATCGGGGCCAACGCCTACATCTCGCCGGGCGTGGTTATCGGCAAGAATTGTACGATAGGCCTGGGAGCGCATATCAGGCGAGGCAAGCATATCCCCGACGGGTCCTGCTACACGGGCATCGCCGGCATGCCCATCAGATGCGCGGCGATGATCGAGAAGTCCGCCTCGCGCAGCCATACGCGCTCTTGACGACCTTTTTTCGCGAAATATACTTCATTAACATCAGAGGGGCGGTGAGATGAAAGGAATCCAAGGCATACAGACTTTTATCGAACGATTGTTTTTTAAAGGCCAAAGCTCCAAGGTGAGCGAGGCGCTGGTATACATCGTCGCGAACCTATTCTTGATGGTGGTCGTATTCTACATCGTCCTCAATAATATCGTGTACGACTGGACGGGGGCCCTCTATGCCAAGGGCTTTCACCTCAACACGGCATTGGACAACGTCATCCCGTTCAGACCCGAATGGGCGATATTTTACCTATACCTCTTCTATTACTTGGTGGAACTCACCATGGTCTTTTTCGCCGTATTCGACTATAAGCGGGGCTACGCTCTCGCATGGTCGCTCGTGTTCATCAACCTCGTCGCGGATCTCGTCTATCTCGTTTTCCCGGTCACGACCGATATCTACAGGGCGCAGATAGCCGCGCACCCGCTCGTCGGGAACCGATTCGCGGAAGCGATGAACGCCTATTATGCGAAAGATCCATCCTTCGACTGCTTTCCCAGCCTGCACGCGGCGGTCTCGGTCATTTGCTTTTATGCATGGTACCGTTATTCGAGGATAAAATCAAATGCGGTCACCAAGGCCATAGCCATCGTAATGTTTGCCGTCGCGATCGGAGTCGTCCTTTCCACGCTCTTCGTGAAGCAGCACTACATAGCCGATGAAATCGCCGGGATAGCCCTCGCGTTGTGCATCGGGAAATGGGTTTTCGACGGGTTGGGGCGACAGGAGCCGATGAAATCCGGGAGGCACGATGAGAAAGCGTGAACTGGCGATCGCCGTTCTCATTCTTGGAGCCCTTGTCCGCGCGGTGCCGCAGGCGACGGTTTCCCACGCGCTCAGTCTCCATGGAGCTCCCAGATATCCCCTCGGTTTCGCGCACTTCGACTACGTGAATCCCGACGCGCCCAAGGCCGGCACCCTCCGTCAGGCGGCTATCGGCACCTACGACAACTTCAACCCCTATGCCCCCCGCGGCCTGGCGGCCCAGGGGAGCGAGGCTTTCTTCTTCGATCCCCTCATGGCGCCTTCAGAAGACGAGATCGAGGTCTACTACGGCCTCATCGCCGATAAGGTGGAATATCCCGCCGATTATTCGTGGATCATCTTCCATATCAATCCCAAGGCCAGGGCCCAGGACGGCAAGGCCATCACCTCCGACGACGTGGTCTTCACTTTCAACAAATTCATGGCCGAGGGCGTACCCCAGTTCAAGCAGTACAACGCCGGCGTCAAGGCCGAGGCCCTCGACCCCCTCAGGGCGAAGTTCACGCTCAAAACCGGCGACAAAGCGCTACTTGTATCCCTCGCCTCTCTGAGCATCCTTCCCAAGGCCTACTGGTCCAAGCACAAGCTCTCCGACCCCCTCACGGAAATACCCGTGGGCTCGGGGGCCTATACCGTCAAGGACTATAAGATCGGGCAGTACCTGGTGTACCAAAGGTTTACCGGCTATTGGGCCGCCGACCTGCCCGTGAACAAGGGCCTGCGCAATTTCGATGTCTTCCGCTACGATTACTATCGCGACGAGACCGTGGCCTTCGAGGCCTTCAAGGCCGGAGAGTACGATTTCTACCAGGAGAATATCGCCAAGAACTGGGCGACCATGTACACGGGCCGTCCCTTCGAGGCGGGCTATATCGTCAAGGAGGAGCTGCCCCACCAGATCCCCCAGGGCATGCAGTCCTTCGTCTTCAACATCCAGCGACCCTTCTTCAAGGACAGGCGCGTGCGCGAGGCCATGGGCTACGCCCTCGACTTCGAGTGGCTCAACAAGAACTTCTTCTACGGCCAATACAGGCGAACGCGGAGCTACTTCACGAACACCGATTACGAGGCCCGGGGCCTGCCGAGCGCCGATGAGCTCAAGGTCCTGGAGCCGATCCGGGCCACGATAGCTCCCGAGGTCCTCACCAAGGAATATCAGCCTCCCGTCACCGACGGCTCGGGCAACATCCGGGACCAGATCCGCGCGGCCATGGAGCTCCTCAAGCGGGCGGGCTGGGAGATCAAGGACGAGAGGCTCGTGAACGTGAAGACGGGCGAAAAGATGGCCTTCGAGCTTCTTACCTACGGCGCCTCGATGGCCAGAGTGGCCGCTCCCTTCCAGAAGAATCTCGCGCGCATGGGCATCACGATGAACATCCGCCTCCTCACGGACACGTCGCAGTACGTCAATCGCATGCGCAATCGCGATTACGACATGATCGATCGGGGCTACGACGCCAACCCCTATCCGAGCATCGACCTCAAGCAGGCCTGGCGCTCCGACTACATGGACTCGACCTACAACATGGCCGGAGTCGATGACAAGGCGGTGGACTATCTCATAGACGGCATCGCCGCCAACCAGACTAACGAAAAGGCCCTCCTCGCCTGGGGACGGGCCTTCGATAGAGTCCTGACCTGGAACTACTACGTCGTCCCCATGTGGAACCTGAGCAAGTTCCGCATCGCCTATTGGAACAAGTTCGCGCGGCCGCAGCTCAGGCCCAAGTACGGCCTCGGCCTCGATTCCTGGTGGATCGATCCGGCCAAAGAGGCCAAGCTTCCAAAAAAGTAGCCCAACCATGGCGCGCTACGTCCTCAGGCGGCTTATCCTGATAGTCCCCACGCTCTGGGCTATCATCACGCTGAACTTCTTCATCGTGCAGATCGCGCCGGGAGGGCCCGTGGACCAGGCCGTGGCCCAGCTGAGCGGCATGGGCACTTCGGGCGCGATGGAGCGCATCTCGGGGCAGGGCCGCAATGAAACGGGATCCTCGTCGAGCGGCGCCGAGACGGGCGTGAGAAAGAACGGCTCCCTTTATCGCGGCGCCCGCGGCCTCGACCCGGAGGTCATCGATGCGATCAAGAGGCGCTACGGCTTCGACAAGCCCCTCCTCGTCCGATACGTAGACATGATCAAGAGCTATCTCACCTTCGATCTCGGCGACAGCCTCTTCAAGGGCAAGAGCGTGCTGGGCCTCGTGGCCGAGCGACTGCCCGTTTCCGTCTCCCTCGGCCTGTGGAGCACTCTCATCATCTATCTGGTTTCCATTCCCCTCGGCATCCGAAAGGCGGTGCGCCACGGGAGCCGCTTCGACGTGTGGACGAGCTCGGCCATCGTCCTTGGCAATACCGTGCCCACCTTTCTTTTCGCCATCATCCTCATCATCCTCTTCGCGGGCGGCTCCTACCTCAAGATGTTCCCCCTGCGCGGCCTCGTGTCCACCGACTTCGCCTCCCTGGGCCTCCTCGCGAAGATAGGCGACTATTTCTGGCACATCTTCCTCCCGGTACTCGCCGAGGTGATCGGCGGCTTCGCGACCCTTACCATGCTCACCAAGAATTCCTTCCTCGACGAGATCCACAAGCAGTACGTGATGACGGCCCGTGCCAAGGGGCTCACGGAGAAGGGCATTCTCCGCAAGCACGTGTTCCGCAACGCGATGCTCCTCGTCATCGCGGGCTTCCCCTCGACCTTCATCAGCATGTTCTTTACCGGCTCCGTCCTCATCGAGGTCATTTTCTCGCTCAACGGCCTCGGCCTCCTGGGCTTCGAGGCCACGATGCAGCGCGACTACCCGGTCATGTTCGGAACCCTGTACATCTATACCCTCCTCGGCCTTTTCCTCACGCTGCTGAGCGACATCACCTATACCCTGGTCGATCCGCGCATCGACTTCGAGACGAGGCAGGCATGAAGGCGACTCGGACCATGAACGCGTTGAACCGCGAGCGCTGGAGGCGCTTCAAGTCGAACAGGCGCGGCTTTATATCGCTGTGGATATTCCTCGTCCTTTTCGGCTTGAGTCTCTTCGCCGAGCTCATCGCCAACGACGTGCCCCTCCTCGTCGTCTACGACCGCCGTCCGTACTTCCCCTTCCTGACCCGCTACTCGGAGAAATCTTTCGGGGGCGAGTTCGACACCGCGGCCGATTACCGTGATCCCCAGGTGCAGTCCCTCATCCAGGCCAAAGGTTCCATGGTCTGGCCCCTCGTCCGCTTCAGCTACGGCACGATCAACTACGACCTGCCGAGCCCGGCTCCCTCGCCGCCGACCCGCGACAATCCCCTGGGAACGGACGACCAGGGCCGCGACGTCCTTGCCACCGTCATCTATGGTTTTCGGATTTCCGTGCTCTTCGGCCTCACGCTCACCATCCTGTCCTCGGGCATAGGCGTGAGCGCCGGAGCGATCCAGGGCTATTACGGGGGCAAGGTCGATATCCTTGGCCAGCGCTTCATCGAGATATGGTCGGGCATGCCGACCCTCTTCATCCTCATCATCCTCTCGAGCGTCGTGCAGCCCAACTTCTGGTGGCTTCTCCTCATCACGCTTCTCTTCGGTTGGATGAGCCTCGTCGGAGTGGTCCGGGCCGAATTCCTCAGGGCGCGCAACTTCGAATACGTCCTCGCGGCGCGGGCCCTGGGCCTCCGCAACTCTCGGATCATCTTCCGCCACATCCTTCCCAACGCGATGGTCGCCACACTAACCTTCATGCCCTTCATCCTCTGCGGGTCCATCACGACGCTGACCTCCCTCGATTTCCTCGGATTCGGCCTTCCCCTGGGCTCTCCTTCCCTCGGCGACCTCCTCGCCCAGGGCAAGGACAATCTCCAGGCTCCCTGGCTGGGAATCTCGGCCTTCGTCGTGCTCGCGGGAATGCTGAGTCTCCTCGTCTTCGTGGGCGAGGCGGTACGCGACGCCTTCGATCCCCGGAGGGCGACGGCGTGAGCGCCCCCACCAGCGGCCCCGTGAACGGCCCCGCCAACGGGGCCCTACTCGCCATCGGAGGCCTCCGCGTCGGCTTTCGTCGGGGGCGGGAGATCCGCGAGGTCGTCCACGGCGTGGACCTCTCGCTGGAGGCCAACGAGACCCTCGCCCTCGTCGGCGAGTCGGGCTCGGGCAAGACGGTGACCGCCCAAGCCATCCTCCGCCTGCTTCCGGAATCGCTCATCGCCTACCCCGCGGGCGAGATCGCATTCAAGGGGCGGGACACTCTGCGCATGACGATTCCGGAGCTCCAGGCCGTCAGGGGCGACCAGATCGGCATGGTCTTCCAGGAGCCCATGTCTTCGCTCAATCCCCTCCACACCGTGGAGAAGCAACTGGGCGAAACCCTGCTTCTCCACCGGGGCCTGTCTCAGTCGGCCGCCCGTCCCGTCAGCCTCGACTGGCTGCGGAGGGTAGGGTTCTCCGAGCCCGAGAAAAAGCTCGCGGCCTATCCGCACCAGCTCTCGGGCGGCGAGCGCCAGCGCGTGATGATCGCGATGGCCCTCGCCAACGAGCCGAGCCTCCTCATCGCCGACGAACCGACCACCGCCCTCGACGTGACCATCCAGGCCCAGATACTCGCCCTCATCAAGGAGCTGCAGCGCGAGCTCGGCATGGCGGTTCTCTTCATCACGCACAACCTCGAGATAGTGCGCCGGATAGCCGATCGCGTCGCGGTGATGCACGACGGCCTCATCGTGGAGACGAAGGGGAGCTCCGCGATATTCGCCGGGCCCGAGCATCCCTACACCAGGAGTCTCCTCGACGCCGAGCCCAAGTCGGAGCCTCCCGAGCCCGATGCGACGCGGCCCATCCTTCTCGAAGCGAAGGACCTCAAAGTGTGGTTCCCGATCCAGCGAGGCGTCCTCAGGAGGACCAGCGGCTACGTGAAGGCCGTGGACGGGGTCGACCTCGAGCTTCGGAGGGGCGAGACCCTGGGCATAGCCGGAGAATCGGGCTCGGGCAAGACGACCATCGGCAAGGCCCTGCTCAGGCTCAATGCGAGCGAGGGCCGGATTCTCCTGGACGGCGAACGCATCGACGCCCTCGCGCCCGAGCCGCTGCGCCTCCTCAGGAGGAAGATGCAGATCATCTTCCAGGATCCCTTCGGAAGCCTCAATCCCCGCATGACCGTCGAGGACATCATTGGAGAGGGACTCGAGGTCCACGGCATGTCGGACCGCGGAGAGCGCGAGCGCGTCATCCGCGACACGATGGGCGACGTCGGTCTCGATCCCGAGCAGCGGCAGCGCTATCCCCACGAGTATTCGGGGGGACAGCGGCAGCGCATCGCCATCGCGCGAGCCCTCGTCCTCCGGCCCTCCCTTCTGGTCCTCGACGAGCCGACTTCCTCGCTCGATCGGACCATTCAGTTCCAGGTCATCGAACTGCTGAAGGACCTCCAAACGAAATACGGCCTGAGTTACATTTTCATCAGCCACGACCTCAAGGTGCTCAAGGCTCTCTGCCACGAGCTGGCGATAATGAAGGGCGGCAAGATCGTCGAGTCGGGTCCCGCGTCGAGGATTTTTCGCGACCCCCAACACCCCTACACGAGAGAACTTCTCGCCACCGCCTTCGGCTAAAAGCGCCTAACGCAGCGTCAGGCGCGCCCGCGCCAGGTATATCCTGGACTTTCCCTCGTGCGAGGAGTAATAGCTGATCCACAGGATGCCGCGATGGAGGACCATCCCCGGATAGCCACAGTCCCCGCCCGAGGGAAGGCCGAGGATCGGGCTCAAGGAGTCGTCGGTCATGGCGCAGATGGCCGTGCTCGGTTTTCCTCGTCTCCATATCCGCGTCGCGGCGACCATGCCCCCTCCGGGAAGGACGATGAAGTTGGGTCCGCCGACGCGCTCGCCGGTCTCGCACCAGGTCCAAGAACTGTAGGGTGGCCGGCTTCTCCCTATCCATGCCCGACCGGGACCCGCCTCGCGGCGGAGGAGGGCGAAGGCCTCTCGCCCCTTAAATCTCAGTGTGGCTTCGTTCGGTTTGCCGGCGACGCCGAGGTCGACGATCTCGCGGTATTCGAGGCCGTCGGCGCTCTCGAGGAGGACGACCGTCCAGCGGCGCGGACTCGGCAGGCGATAGCTGATCCCATAGCTCTTGCCCCCGATGCGGTCGACGCGCCAGAGCCAATCTCCTTCTTCGGCGATGGGGAGGGGTTTCGTCCAGGATAGGCCGTCGAGCGATCGGCAAACCCGCGGTCTGCGACCGAGATAGCGTCCTTCCCCGATGGGGCTCCCTCCCATGAGAAGCTCGAGCTTTCCGCCGGGAACCTTCGAGAATTTGGGATCGCGCAGGTCCACGCCGCGCTCGGCGATCAGGGCCGCGCTCTCCCACGAGGCGCCGTCCTTCGAGAGCAGAACTCGCACCGTGCCGGCGCAGAGGGCGTGGGCACTGCCTTCGCGGAAGGCGCAGAACCATGAGCCGCGATGGCGCACGAGATCGGTGAACGCGTTGTGCGGCGCCGCTTCCCAGATCATCCGGAAGGAAAGGAGCTCGGCCGATGGCTTCAGCATGGTCTCAGTATACTCATAAATCGCGGGAAGATAGTCGACAGCGCGAACGCATGGGCGTCGGCGCTTATGGTAGCCCCGGCGTCTTCCATGAAAATCAATGCAAGGTTTCGTTCCAACGCATCGCGCGCCGTCGATTCGACGCCACAATTCAATTGTGCGGTTCCTACTTGATAATTCCAGCTTGACAGAATAACAAAGCGAGCGTACAAGTGTTCATATGGATGAACACTTGAACCAGGGCCTGCTCGCGAAGATATCCTGGCTGTATTACTATGAGGATCTGAGTCAACAGGAGATTGGTAGTCTTCTTGATATCCCTAGGATAAAAGTCGTCCGGCTCCTCAAAGCTATACGAGAACGGAAAATAGTGGAAATAAAAATTTCGCGCCGTTACATCTCTTTGTTCCAGACGGAGAAGGCTTTTAAAGAGGCGACCGGCCTAAGAGACGTCACGGTCGTTCCTTCGGGGAAGAACCCTGCATCCAATGTGGCCTATGCAGCTTCGATCAAGTTCGGCGAATTCTGCAGGCGATACGAGTGCATCGGCTTGGGGGCAAGTCGGGCCGTCCTTGCCGCGCTGAATCTTCTCGAGCCCATGAAGAAAGTCCGCGTCAAGCGCATCGTCTCTCTCAGTGGAAATGCAATGCCGAATTATGCGTTGAACATGTCACATCCCGGCTTGAGCGGAATCATGCTGTCGAAACTTCTCGGCATAGACTATTTCAATATATGGGCCCCGGCGATTGCATCCACATTGGAAATGGCGCAGCTCTTGCGAAGTGACTATGTAGTCGAATCAGTTTTGAAAATGGCCAATTCGGTTGATTGTGCGATGATAGGCATAGGAGACATTACAAACTCCGTTCTGCTCAATAGAGGATTTATCCAAAAAGAAAATATAGCCGACATGCTTGATCGAGGTGCGGTCGGCGACATCTTCACCCATTTTTTTTCGATTGACGGGACGCGAATCACGACAAGTGCGGAGGAGCGTTCGATCACGGCAGACGTCCCAATGAAGTGTCCCGTGCTGGCCGTAGCATATGGGAAGTCAAAGGTCCAACCCATCCTAGGTGCCATTCGGGGGCACCTGATCACCGGACTGGTGACGGATGAGAACACGGCCACGGAGGTTCTTAAGCTGCTCAGAGGGGAGAAACCTTCCGCTTGAAAATGATGAGGAAGGCTGACGAAGGAGGTGCCCAAAGCACGATATGAGAGGGGCCGATGGATGGAGAGGGTTTTGAGATGTGAATACGCAAGGAGGCAATAATGAGAAAGGCATTGACGATCGTGGCCATTTTTGCGCTCGCCTCGTGTCTGAGTCTTGCGGCTGCCGACAATAAAGCGATAGCGCAGCAGTTCAAAGCGAAAGGCTATAAAATAGCCTATGTCCTCAACGGGACGTCGACGGAAATTTTCAAGATGGCCTTCGACGGTGCGATCCAGGAGGGCTCGTATTACGGCATCAAGGTCGACGTCTTCACTTCCGATGGCGATGATGTCAGATTCCAGGACATAGTCAGCCAGTGCGCGCAGCAGGGATATCAGGCCATGATCATATCCCATGGCAAACCGCAGTATTCATATGACCTTGTCAATTCGGTAGTCGCCAAAGGCATCAAGGTTGTTACGTTCGACACGGTAATCCATGATTCCAACGGTAAAGGCATACCCGGCGTTACGACGATGTTCCAGAGCGACCAGGAGATGGCGCGTCTCACGTTGGATTATATCTGCGACGTCCTCTATAAAGGCATAAACAGGCCAATCAGGGTGCTCAAGCTATGGCGAGGTCCCGGTATCCCCCCTTTCGATAGGCGACAGGAGACCTACAAGAAATTCGAGGATGCAAAAAAAATCATCACCCTCGAGGTCCTCGGGCCATCCAACCCCGCGGATCAGGAAGGCTCTCTCGGAAGCGTCGTCGCCTCTATTCTGCCCAAGTATCCCAAAGGTACCGTCGATGTGATCTGGAGCGCATACGATGCATATGGTCGCGGGGCGTATAAAGCTCTCACCGAGGCAAACCGGACCGATATTCCCCTGGTTTCGATCGACATCTCGAATCAGGATATCAATTATATGCGGGCTCCAGATAAAATCTGGAAAATATGCGTAGCAACGCACTTCCCGAATGTCGGGATATCTGCCGTCAGGTTGGCTGCTCTCAAGTTAAACGGCGATATAACCCCCGATCAGTACATTCTCCAGCCTTCGGTCATCGAAGCGAGCAAACTCACTCCGGATGCAAATGTGATCAACCTTGACAAGCTCATACCCGGCTATGGTCTCAACAACGATAACATATTGCCATGGATGGCCGAACTTCGCAGGAGTGTTGGAGCGAAATAGCCTCCGTCACCTGTGATGCCCGCCCGCGTTTTAACGATCTACCGGGCGGCCGCGAGCTAGCGACCGCCCGAACCTTGAACGTCCGGGACAAGGAGACGAAAGTACATGTGTCAATCCTCCTGCGTGCTGGAGATGAAAAATATCTCCATGGAATTCCCGGGCGTAAAAGCATTGTCCGGAGTCGATTTTTCGATTCGGAGCGGCGAGATACACGCCATCGTCGGAGCGAACGGCGCCGGTAAATCTACGTTGATGAAAATCCTGGCCGGAGCCAATGCAAGCTATGCAGGCGATATCTTCATAAATTCAGAACTCGTTTATCCAGCGAAGTTTAGTGTATCGTTCCGACACGGAACGTGATAGACCTGAATGACAGGCCAAGATCGAAGGGCGGCTTTTTGTTCAAAAACTTGCAGATTGCCT
>JBEKVO010000018.1:0-63837 GCA_049513895.1 Rectinemataceae bacterium
AAAGTGTCTCTGCGTTCACCCGTTCCACGCCGCGCGATTCCAGCTCAGGTACTCTCTATCCATCGGGGAGCTCCACCGGAAACTCTATTCGTCACCGAGATTCCGCGGCTCCCCCGCGCTCCTATGGTTATTGTCAAGCGATATTCGACTCCCATCCCTCCAATTTCAAGCCATAATGCCGGAACTTTTTTTCGAGCATCTCCTTCGACGCGTCCGCGTAATATTCTCGCCGGGACACGAGTATCCACATTAGTCCAACCACACGCCGTGCAAGAGCAACCGCGCTTCGAGTCTTCCCGCGCCGTTCGCTTAAGAGGAAGAACTTTTCCTTCAGTCGACCGCCCTCCTTGCAGCGGATCAGCGACCAGGTCGCTTGCAGGATAACCCCTCGGACAGCCCGACAGCCTTCCCGGAGTTTGATGATGTATTGTCCTGGATCATCTCTTCAAGCCGACCTGGGCGGCTGCTGTTTCGTGCCCCGGCGAAAAGCCCATCGAAAAAGGCTGACAGCGCAAATGCCTCCAAAGGCCTTCGTCTTGACATGACGGGCGGGGGGAAGCGTATTCTGATCCGGCCATGCCAAGGTATCTAAGCCTGGGGATCGACGTCGGCTCGACGACGGTAAAGCTCGTCGCATTGGAGAAGGGGGGTCGTCTCGTCTACGGCCGTTACGAGCGACACCGCTCCGACGTCCGCGCCGCCCTCGCCGCCCTTCTCGAGGAAGCGGCGAGCGAGCTGGGCGCGCGGGTCTCGGGCGTCTCCGTCGCGGTGACCGGATCGGCCGGCATCGGCGAGGCAGAGCGCCTCGGCCTGCCCTTCGTCCAGGAGGTGATGGCCTGCACCGCCGCGGTCGAGGCCCTTCTGCCGGAGGCCGACGTGGCCATAGAGCTCGGCGGCGAGGACGCGAAGATCACCTACTTCGGCGACCAGCTCGAGCAGCGAATGAACGGCAGCTGCGCGGGCGGCACGGGCTCCTTTATAGACCAGATGGCCCTCCTCCTCGGCACGGACCCGAGCGGCCTCGACGAACTGGCCTCCCGGGCCGAAACCATCTATCCCATAGCGGCCCGCTGCGGCGTTTTCGCGAAGTCGGACGTCCAGCCCCTCGTCAACGAGGGCGCGCGCCGCGAGGACGTGGCCGCGAGCGTCTTCCAGGCGGTGGTCAACCAGACGATTTCGGGCCTCGCCTGCGGCCGTCCCATCAAGGGCCGCGTCGCCTTCCTGGGCGGCCCCCTCCACTTCTTGCCCCAACTCAGGCGCCGCTTTTCCGAGACGCTTCGCCTCGGGCGGGACGAGGTCCTCGTGCCCGCTGACGGCCGCCTCTTCGTGGCGATGGGCGCCGCCTTCGCGGGCGCCCAAGAGGGCCGACCCGCCTTCGACCTGGGCGAGCTCGCCGGGCGGGCGCGGGAGACGTCCTCGGCGGCCCGACGCTCCGAGCGGATGCGCCCTCTCTTCGCCGACGAGGGCGAGCTCGCCGACTTCCGCGCGCGCCACGGAGCGGCGGCCCTTCCCCGACTCGACGCGAGCCTCCTCGAGGGCCCAGCCTTCATAGGAATAGACGCCGGATCGACCACCACCAAGCTCGCGATGATAGACTGCTCGGGCAGGCTCCTCGGCTCCTTCTACGCGGCGAACGGGGGCCACCCCCTGTCGGTCCTCTCCCGCGCGTTGGGCGATCTCTATTCGCTCCTGCCGCCCGGCGCCGTCATCGGCAGGGCCTGCGCGACGGGCTACGGCGAGTCCCTGGTTCGCGCCGCCCTCGGCGCCGACGAGGGCGAGGTGGAGACCGTCGCCCACTGTCTCGCGGCCGAGCGCCTTCTGCCGGGCGTCGAAGCCGTCCTCGACATCGGCGGCCAGGACATGAAGTTCCTCCGTGTGAAGGACGGGGTCATCTCCTCGGTACTCCTCAACGAGGCCTGCTCCTCGGGCTGCGGCTCCTTCCTCGAGACCTTCGCCTCCTCGATGGGCCACGACGCCCCCTCCTTCGCCTCCCTCGCCCTCGAGTCGGCTGCGCCCGTCGACCTCGGAAGCCGCTGCACGGTCTTCATGAACTCCCGCGTCAAGCAGGCGCAAAAAGAGGGAGCGAGCCCCTCCGACATCTCGGCGGGCCTGGCCTACGCCGTCGTTCGCAACGCCCTGCAGAAGGTAATCCGCCTCCGCAACCCCGCCGACCTCGGTACCAAGGTGGTCGTGCAGGGCGGCACCTTCGCGAGCGACGCCGTTCTGCGCGCCTTCGAGCTCGTGGCCGAGGCAAGGCCGCTGCGCCCCGCGGAGACCGGCCTCATGGGCGCATACGGCGCCGCCCTCATCGCGCGCTCTCATCACGTGGAGGGCGGGCTCTCCTCCATCATCAAGGCCGAGGAGATCGGCTCTTTCGCCTTCAGCACCGAGCCGAGGCGCTGTCCCGGCTGCGCGAACGCCTGCCTCCTCACGATAAGCCGCTTCACCGGCCGCAGAGCGGACCGCTCTGCGGCCCGCGGAGCGGGTGGTCCGGGCTCAGGCGCTATCCACGTGACGGGCAACCGCTGCGAGCGGGGATATGATCTGGCAACAGGCGAAGTGCATCGCCATGGCGAGGAGGTCCGGAGCAAGCCGCCTCGTGGGACAGCGCCCAATGTCTATGCCTGGAAATATGAGCGGCTCTTCCGCTATCAACCTCTGCCCCTCGACGAGGCGCCGCGGGGCCGCGTCGGGCTTCCCCGCGTCCTCAACCTCTACGAGAACTATCCTTTCTGGTTCACCCTCCTCAGCGAGCTCGGCTTCAGGGTCGAGATATCTCCCCGCTCCTCGAAGGCGGTCTACGAGCTCGGGATGGACAGCATCCCCTCCGAGTCGGTCTGCTATCCCGCCAAGCTCGCCCACGGCCACGCCGCGTGGCTTTCGCAAAGGTATTCGACCACGAACGAGGGCCGGAGCGCAGGGACAATCTTCTATCCATGCGTTCCACGCGAAAAGCGTTTCGTCGCGGGATCGAACGACCGTTTCAACTGTCCCATCGTCACTTCCTATCCCGAGGTGATCCTCAACAATATCGAGGCCTTCCGCGACGGGAGCGCCCCGTACCTCGATCCCTTCCTCCCCATCGCCGACGACGCGAGGCTCGCCCGGCGGATAGCCGAGATCTTCGCGCACACGGGCGTCGTCTTGGGCGAAGCGAGAGCGGCGGTAAGAGCCGCGCGGGCAGAGGAGGAGTCCTTTCGCGGGGAGCTGCGCGAGAAGGGCGAGGAGGCGCTGGAGTGGGTCGAGCGGAGGGGCGGACACGGCATCGTGCTGGCGGGCAGGCCCTACCACGTCGACCAGGAGATACACCACGGCATCCCCTCGATAATTGCAGAGCTGGGAATGGCCGTCATAAGCGAGGACTCGATCGCCCATCTCGCCGAGGTCGCTCGGCCCCTTCGCGTCGTGGACCAGTGGGCCTACCACTCGCGGCTCTACGCGGCGGCGACCTTCGTCTCGCGGCGCGACGACCTCGACCTGGTCCAGCTCGTCTCCTTCGGATGCGGCCTCGACGCGGTGACCTCCGACCAGGTCGCCGAGATCCTCGAGGCGACGGGCAAGATCTACACCGGCATCAAGATCGACGAGCAGGCCAACCTCGGCGCGGCGCGGATTCGCCTGCGCTCCCTGGCCGCGGCCATAGCCGAGCGCGAAGCCGCCAAGCGCCGAGTTCGCGCGGCGCCCGAGCCCGAGAGCCGACCCCTCTTCTCGGAGAAAATGAAAGGGGATTACACGATCCTCGCCCCGCAGATGTCGCCCATCCACTTCTCGATCATCGAGAAGGCCTTCAGGCTATCGGGATATAATCTCGAGATACTCAAAGTGACGGACAAGGAGGCGACGGACGCGGGCCTGCGCGCCGTCCACAACGACGCCTGCTATCCGACCATACTCGTCGTGGGCCAGATCATGGCCGCGCTGCGCTCGGGCCGCTACGATCTTACGCGTACCGCCATCCTCATCAGCCAGACGGGGGGCGGCTGCCGCGCCACCAACTACATATCCTTCATCCGCAAGGCCCTCGCCGACGCGGGGATGGGGCATATGCCGGTGATTTCGCTCAACGCGGCGGGCATGGAGAGGAACCCCGGCTTCAGGATGAGCCTCCTCCTCCTGGTCCGCTGCCTGCAGTCGGCGATATACGGCGACGCCCTGATGCGCTGCCTCTACCGGACGCGGCCCTACGAGGCCGAGAAAGGCTCGACGGACCGCCTCACGGCCGAGCTCTCGGCGAAATGCGGGGCGGCCCTCGAGCATCCGACGCGAAGGACCTTCGCGCGGACCCTGCGCGGGATAGTCGCGGCCTTCGACGCCCTGCCCAAGCGCGACGAGCCGCGCAAGCCGCGCATTGGCGTCGTCGGCGAGATACTCGTCAAGTTCCATCCCGAGGCGAACGGCAGGATAGTCGAGCTCATCGAGGCGGAGGGCGGGGAGGCCGTGGTGCCCGACCTCTACGACTTCCTCCTCTATTCCTCCTTCAACGGGATTTTCCGCGGAAAGGCCCTCGAGGCGAGCCTTAAGCAGGTGTTCCTGGCCAAGGCCGCGGTCGCCCTGCTGGAGGCTTTCCGCGCCCCCCTGGTCCGCGCCTTGCGCGCAAGCGGAAGCTACGGCTCGCCCGTCCCGATACGGGAGCTCGCCCGGGGCGTCGACGGCATA
Source organism: Rectinemataceae bacterium (assembly GCA_049513895.1). GTDB lineage: Bacteria > Spirochaetota > Spirochaetia > Treponematales > Rectinemataceae > UBA1306. The sequence continues at coordinate 4,657 of JBEKVO010000018.1, forward strand.
GTCCAGCTCGGCAACTCGATGGGCGAGGGCTGGTTCCTCACAGCCGAGATGGTCGAGCTCATTCACGGCGGCGTCGACGGCATCGTCTGCCTCCAGCCCTTCGCCTGCCTTCCCAATCACGTCACCGGAAAAGGGATGCTGAAAGAGCTACGCCGCCGTTACCCGCGGGTGCCCGTCTCGGCCATAGACTTCGATCCCGGCGCCTCGGAGGTCAACCAGCTCAACCGGATCAAGCTCCTGATGGCGAGCGCACGCCGGGGGCCTCGGAAGGTGGAGTCCGTCGCGAACGGCCTGGCGGTGGCGGCGCGGAAACGCGAGGAAGAGGACGCGACCGCCGTATGAACGCGGAATTCCATTACTATTCCATCTACTTCCTCTGCCTTCGCTCGGGCATGCCCGAGCGGCGCTGCGCGGATATCGCCTTCGCCTCGCAGTACGTCGACAACGCGATCCTCGCTTACGAAATAGACGACGGGGGTTTCGACTATCGCAGCCGCGTGACCCAGAACTATTTGTTCTGGGACGAGGACACTCTCCGCGGCATATACCTGCCTTTTCACTTCATCCCCGGAGAGATCGAGAAGGCCCGGCGCGAACGCGTCGACGGGGCCGCATCCCGGTGGACGGTCACGCCCGATTCGCCCCTCGCGAAGGAGCTCCTCGTCTCGGCGTTGAGGACCGGCGACGATTTCAGGATCGGCATAGCCCTCCACGCCTACGCCGACACGTGGGCCCACCAGCACTTCTCGGGCAGAATCGAGAAGGGCAATATAGTCGATACCTCGTCTCCCCTGCCCCCCGCCGGCCATCTTCAGGCCCTCCGCTCGCCGGACGACGCCGCGGGGCGCTGGACCGACGCGCGCCTCCTGCCCGAGTTCTCGAGCGTCGACAACGCGACGCGCTTCCGAGCGGCGGCGCGCAAGATATACCGCTACCTCCGCACCTACCTCCGTTCGGGCTTCGAGGAGGAGGAGCTCGTGCTCGACGAGCTCTGCGGGGCCTGGGCGCGCTACCCCGGGGACATGAAGGCGCGCATCGCGAGCTTTACGGTCGACCTGGACGTTCCGGCCTACGACAGGCGCTCCTACCTGACTCGGGCGGGAGTAGTCGACGAGCGCTCCGAGGACTCGTCGACCTCCGGCTACGATAAGCTCGACTGGCTGCGCGGCGAGATAAGGCGCAGGTCGGGCCTAGGCTCGGGGACGCGGCGCGTGAACACCGGCGGCCGATTCCGCGGATCGGAGCTGCATCGCTGGAACGAAGCCGCCCGCGAGCACCGCGAGCTGGCCACGTCGCTGCTGACCAAGAAAGGGCTGTTATAGTGCCGCGAAAAAAAACAAGGCCGGCTTCAATGGCCGTCATCTGCGCCTGCACCGTCGCGGCGCTTTCAGCGGCCGGCTGCGCGGCGCCCGTCAGGTTCGAGGCGTCGGCAGACCCCCTCGGCGTCCTGGAGAGTGGCTCCATGGTCTACGCTCGCCTTAGCGGAGCCGCCGCGAGGGAGCTCGCTCCCAAGGCCCTGTCCGCCGCGCAGGCCAAGGCCCTGGGGCCGGTCCTGGCGCGCACGAGGCTCGTCGCCCTCGGCATCGGCTCTCTGTCGGCGATCGGCGGCACCGAGGCTCCCGCCTTCCAGGCCTGCCTGATCGGCGATTACCCCTTCCGCGCCGCCGTCCTGTCGCTCGGCAACGATCCGGCCTGGAAACGGGAAAAAACCGGATTCTTCAACGCGGGTCTCGGCCTCCGCGCGAGCGTCCCCGGGCCAGGCATCGTCCTCGCCTCGAGCGGAAAGCTCGAGGGCCTCCTCGCCTCCGCCAAGAATCCCGGTCCTTCGCCTATCCCGCCGAAGCTCGCGGAGCTCTCCTCGCGAGAGCTCGTGCTCTGGGTTCCCGAACCCTTCTCCGGGCTCGTCGCCGCCTTTCTCGGGGAGGCGATGGACCTGCCCGCACGCGGCTTCATCATATCGGCGTCGCCCATTGCGCCTCCCCTCGACGCCACGGCATCGGTCCACGATTACGAGGCGACGATCGTCTTTCTCATGAAGGATGCCGATTCCGCGCGTATCTACAGGCCGGCCCTCAGGCTCGCCTGGTATGGGATCGCGCGCTTCCTCTCCGGCGACGAGGGAGAAAGCGCCTTGAGCGCCGCCTTCTCCCTCGACGGGGACATGTACCGAGCCTCAGGGGTCGTCCTATCGGGAGCCGCCCTCGCCCGCGCTCTCGGCGCTCTGCGGGAGGTCCTGCGGGACTGACTCATCCGAAATAGGTAAGCATCGATGACTTGCCACCGCCCATCAGAGCAGTTTCTGCAACTCCTCGGCCCACAAGGCCGGGAGGCTGCTCACGCGATGATTGCCATACGCTGGACCCCTATGAAATCAGTAGGCGCTGGGGTCTCCACCTCGAGGCAGAGCTCGATCACCTCCCTGATCCTCACCATGAGCTCGTCGAGCGACTTCGCCTGCGTATGACAGCCCCGTAGTGTCGGCACCGACGCAAGGAAGCAACCATCCTCGTCACGTTCAATTACTACGCTGAATTCCCTTTTCATTGAAAGACTCCCGTGAAATCAGGTCGGGGACCTATAGAGCGTCAGCACAACGTCATGTCCAGATTCAGAGTAAGCTCGGAAAGCTTTCTCGGCAAGCGCCCCCTACATGAATTCTCAATTCTGCGTCGCCCGATTCGATTTGGTTTATCACTGTGGTTTTCTACGCTCAGTAATCCATCCTGCCAATGCCATTCATTCCGACGCCGAGAGCCGCAACATCGAGGCCTGGGAAGTGGCGGAGTAGAGACTGTCGACCACGCGCGGGTCAGCGGGGGTCCTCTCCCGGCAGGGCCTCGCCTTTTACGAAGGCCGCGATCAGATCGACCAGGCCCTCGGCCAAAAGCAGAGCGGGATCCGTGAACGAGGCGTAATTGGCTTCCTCGTCGTCGCCGACCCCTTTCAGCGCGTGGCTCATTCCGGGGATGACGCGATACGCGGCATCGGGCCTCGCCGACGCGAGGAGCTCTGTTTCATCCGACGAGACCTGAAGGTCGCTTCCGCCCGCGATCACGAGCGCCGGGCATGCCGCCGCCGCGAAAGCGGCACGAAGGTCGAAGCGGAAGAGCGAAGCGAGGTAGGGCTGGATGCTCGGCCTGAAGTAGTCGGCAAAGTAGGGGCTGGGGTCGGGATAGCTTTCGCCGTTTTTCAGGGCGGTCATGATGGCATCGGCCTCGGCCTTGAATTCCTCCGGCGTCGACGACAGATTTTCCTCGATCATCTCGAGCTCGCTCCTCCCCGACGCGCACAGGGCGACGATTCCCGTTACGCGGTCGGCCGCGACGCCCTCGGGCGAGGCGGCATCTCCGGGCTGGGTAGCGCCTTGGGGCGGGGCGGCGCTCATGAGCGAGGCGGCGCCCACGAGGGCGCCTTCACCGTAGCCCACGATCGTCACGCCGGAGAAATGCGGATCGAGGGCGAGCTGGGAAATCGCCGCTCGCGTGTCCTCGACGTGGTCCTCGAAACGGAGCTCCTCTTCATTCGCCGCGAGTCCGTATGCCTCGCCCGTCCCCCGTTTGTCGAAACGCAGCGACGCGATGCCGCGATCCCGGAGGCCGAGAGCCAGTTCGGCCAACGCGTCGCTTCGGCCCGGAACGGAATAGTTGTTGCCGTCCCTGTCGGCCGCGGCGCCCGAAAGGAGGAGGACCATGGGCACCGGCTCGTCCGGCGCGGCCTCAGGCAGGAGGATGCTGCCGGGCAATATCCCGCGGCCCGTATCCACGGCGAAGTCCTCGCCCAGGCCCGCGCCGCGCGGATCGACACCGAAGTACGAGAGAAAGAAGCGGCCCTCGGCCGGGGCCTCGGCGGCCCCGCCCCCCGCCTCGGGGAGGATCCGCACGGCGCCGCTGGCCGCAAAGCTTTCGCCCGCATCGACCGAGATGGGGGACCCGACCAGCTCGAAGACGCCGCCAAAGGGCGCGCCCCCGAGGAAGGTGAAGGACAGACCCTCGGGATCGCGCTCGAGGCTTTCCATGGGATAGCCGAAAAGCTTCCGCGCGGGCAGGTCGACGAGGCCTCCGGCCGCTCGCCCCGTCTCGGAATCGGCGGGAAAGAGGCGCAGGACCAAGGTCTCGGGCCCCTCGCCGAGATCGATGCTGCCCTCCCATCGGCCGTCGAGAAAGACGCCGCCCTGCGCCGAGGCCGCGCCGATCGCGGACGATAATACGAGGAAAATTATTAACCGCGCCGCTCTTTTGGAAAGCAGACGAGTATGGGATAAAAAATCACACGTGCCTTCATGTCCAGAATAATGCATACCATCGAAGCTCTGAAAGCAATGAAGAAGAACATTTCACACGACGAGCACGGAGCGCACGGCGGAAAGCAGGAAGAAAGACTGTTCATCGCTTTATGAATAGTCTCCTCCCCCCCTTGGGTCGCCGTGTTCGCTGTGTGAAATTCCCATACGTTGATACTTCACGCCTTAAGTGCTCTTCCTCCTTTCAAGTTGGCAGTAAACTCGTCAAAGAGAAATTCCATTCATTTCTCGCTCAATACGGTGAAGCGCCTGGAGACGCTTCGCCCCGCTCCGTCCACGACCGTGAGGAGATGCTCCCCGGCCCCGGGACGGACCTCGATCGCGTGGACACCCCGTGTGGAGCCGAGGTATATCCCGTCGAGCTGCCAAAATACGACCGCCTTCGCGTCGCGATGCGCGACGGTGAAAACGGCGGCGCCCGGCCTCCCCGTGATTTCCACCGGAATGTAGAGGGAGGCTCCCTCCTCGGGCGCGACGACGGCGAGGCTGCGGTCCGAGCCGCTCTGAGCCGATCCCGGCTTCCACGGAGGCAGGCTCTTGTAGCCGAGGCTGCGCGCGTAGTACCGCTCGATCGCGGGCGGGAGGACGAAGCGCTTCTCGATGCGGACGTTTCCGGGCGCCTCCTCCTCGGCCCGCACCCTGTAGCGGCCGTCGGCGCTTATGGCCACGCTCGCGCAATAGGGGCAGAGGGGCAGGCTCTTCACGGCCGCGGGCACGAGGGCGGTCTCGACGCGGGCGCAATCGGGGCCCGCAGCCCAGCCCGAGTCCGCGCAGACTTCCATTTCGCGAAGGGCAGGAGGCGCCGCGGCATCGCGCCCGCCGCCGGCCGCTCCGGAGGAGCTGGCCGCGTCCCCGGCCCCTCCGGCGGCGAGGAGGCCGAAGAGCTCGAAAAGTATGGGCGCGGCCGCGGCCGAGCCCTTCAGCGACGGCCTCCCCTCGCCGCTCGCGTTCCCGACCCAGACTCCCGCGACGTAGGTTCCGTCGACCCCTATCGCCCAGGCGTCGCGGTAGCCGTAGCTCGTGCCCGTCTTCCAGGCGATGCGGCGAGCCGAGGCGTAGTCCTCCCAGGCCGCCTCCTCCTCGGGACGGGCCACTTTGGTGAGGGCGTCGAGGGTCAGCGTCGCCGAGCCCGGGGAGAAAGGATCGGGCCGCCGAGCCCGAGAGTCGAGCTCCGCCCGCGTGAGGCCGAGGTCGAAGACCTGGCTCGCCCCGGCTCGGGCCCCCGCGCGGGAGGTCGCGGGTCCGAGCGAAGAGGCGGTTCGGGCGAGGGCAGCGAAGCGGCCGGCCATCTCCCACAGGCTCGTCTCGGCCCCGCCGAGGATGAGGGTGAGACCGTAGTCCTCGGCCCTGCGGCGTAGGGTGCTCATTCCGGTCGACGCGAGAAGGTCCCTGAAGCGCTCGACCCCGAAGGACTTGAGGAGACGCACGAAGGGCACGTTGAGCGATCTCGCGAGGGCCTCGTCGGCGCGGACCGCGCCCGAATAGCCGCCCAGATTGTTCTCGGGCTCGTAGGAACCATAGCGCGTCGGAAGGTCGGGAAGGAGACTTCGGGGACCGAGCTCCCCCGCCTCCAGCGCGGCCGCGTAGAGGAAGGGCTTGAAAAGGCTGCCCGAGCTGCGCTCGGCCCGGATGAGGTCAACGGATTCGCCGTGTGCCATGGCGAATCCACGCGAGCTGACGCCGGCGAGGGCGCGGTCGCCCTCGCCACGCGAGCTGGCGCTCGCTCCCAATTCAGAATCGCCATGTGCCACGGCTTCCCCGTGTTCCACGGGGAAGCCACGCGAGCTGCCGCTCGCTCGTACAAGAGTCGACGGAGAAACATTCGCGACGTAGGCGAGGACCTCGCCCGAGTCCACGCGTGCGACGATACAGGCGCCGTTGTGTACACCCCCCGCTGCGAGGCGCCCCACCCTGCGCTCGAGTATCTCCGCAGCCTTCTCCTGGAGAGAGGCGTCGAGGGTCGTCTCGACGCGGCCGGGTACCGCGAAGCGATCCACGAGCTGGGGCGCGAGCCTGGGCAGGGGATAGGGCTCGGGAGGGAGGGGCTCGGCCAGGGCGAGGGCCAGATCCTCCCCGCTCATCCCGCCGGAGCGGGCGAGGGAGCGGAGGAGGCGATCGCGCTTGGACTGAAGGAGTGCCCGGTTCTTGCCGGGGTGAGCGGCGGAGGGAGAGTTGGGCAGTACCGCGAGGGTCGCGGCCTCGGCCCAGGAGAGGGACAGAGGCGCCCGACCGAAGAAGCGGAAGCTTGCCGCCTCGATGCCGACGACGTTGCCGCCGAAGGGGGCGTTCTCCGAATAGAGCCTGAGAATGCCCATCTTGCCGCGAAGCAGCTCGAGGCGGATGGCCATGAGGGCCTCGACCGCCTTCTCGCCCATCGTACGCTCGCTGTCCGGCCGACCTAGGCGCGCCGCCTGCATGCTGATAGTGGAACCGCCTGAGACTATCCGGCCCGCCCTGGCGTTCTGCAGGGCGGCGCGGAAAAGGGCGGCTGGGTCTATGCCGGCATGCGAAAAGAAGCGCTTATCCTCGTAGGCGGTCAGCGCGCGCACGAAGCGCTCGGGAAGAACGGTTGAGGAAGGGAGACACCATTGCCCCGAGCTCGAGACGGCGGCGCCTAGAAGCTCGCCGCGCCGCGCGTACAGGGCCACCGAGAGACCGCCGGGAAATCGCGGGGTCGGCACCGCGAAAGAAAAGAGGAGGGCTAGAGCGGAGGCGGAAGCGATGCAGGGCAGGAGGTCGGATCGCATTTTACGCGCCGCGCCTCACTTCGAGTTTCCCGCGCCGCGGGCATCCAGCCACATCCCGGGCACGAGAGCCTGATATCCCTCGTCGTACATCGCGGTCACCGAGGATGCGGGCAGGAAAAAGATCCCGTCGTAGGCCTTCGTGACGTAGGTCTTGAATACTTTGGAGTCTCTGGGCCCGATCGAGAAATAGCTGAGAACCCGGTCGTCGCGTTGGTCCTGATAATCGTATAGGGGCCCCGAGGATACGGGCGCCGAGGACGCGGCGGGGGCCGCCTCGGTCTCGCTCCCTTGGTCGCCCTCCGCGCGGGGCTTGGGCAGCTCCGTTCCTAAGCGGAAGTTGACTATCTCCCAGCCCGATGGCAGGAGCTGGGTCAGCGCGAGATTCTTCAGGTATCGCCCCGAGAGGTTGCGCACCGTCGCCTCCACGATGAAATCCGCCCCCGGCTGGGCCTTCGCGGGGTCCGCTATCTTGCCGTCCATCCCGAGGTAGCGCAGCGACAGCGACAGTCCGTTGGAGGTCGGCTTCTCGTTCCCGGCGACCGGCGTTCCCCGCGCCAGCACCCTCGCGAAGATCGGCGACCGCCCCGAGTTGAGGATGGCGACCGATGCCCGAAGTCCGTCCGGCGCGGGCAGGTCGACCCGCGCCATGGGCCGGTCGAGTCGTATTTCGAAGGTCTTGTCCGAGCCCTCGAGCGACACGCGCGCGGTCGGCGCGTCGGAGGTAGCGGCCAGGATGGCGTAGGGAAGGGCGGCCCCGAGGGCGGCGCCTATGTCCTGGGTGGAAAGCCAGCGCTTCGAGTCGAGGTCGTCGGCCAGCCTGTCGTAGACCGGCAGGGCGCGATCGGTATCGCCCAACGCGTACAGCGCGTCGAGCACGACCGCCCTGTCCCTCGTCTCGGTGCCGTAGGTGTTGTCGGCCATCCCGGGGTAGGCGGCGACTTCGGCGGAGAGACCCCGCGTCAGCGAGACGGCCGCGTCCCTCATGCCCGCCATGGCGTAGGCAGCCGCGAGGCGGAAGCGCGCCGCGGTCGGCAGCCCCGGGAAGTCGCGGAAGCGGTTCATCGCGGCTATCTCCGGAGCGCCCGCGAGGGCGAGATCGTAGAGCCTGTAGGCCTGCTCCGACTGGGACCAGGCCTCGCTCGAGTTCCAGCTCCGGCTCGAGCGAGCCAGGTAGTCGAGTGCGGGGTCGATGAGACCCGGTGGCAGGTCGAAGCCCTCCTTGCGCGCCGCGAGGAGGAAGTGCGTGACGTAGGCCGAGATCCATTCGTCCTCGCCGCCGTTGCCCGGCCACATCGTGAAACCGCCGCGGGTCGTCTGGAAGGCGCGGAGCCTGTCGATCGCGGCTGCGACGTTGTCGCGGGCCGATGCCGCCCTCTCGGCGGAAAGGGTCAGCGCCTTGGCCAGGTAGAGCTGGGGAAAGGCGGCGGACGTGGTCTGCTCGGCGCATCCGTGCGGGTATTGTATGAGCCAGTCCAGCCGCTCGGAGAGGTCCATCGGCTTGAGGCGCGACAGTTCGACCGATACCGAGTTGCTGCCCGTCTTTCCGGGCAGGTCTATCGCGGCCTTCCAGGTTTCGCCGGCCTCCACGCTCGCGGGAGTCACGCTCGTCACGGGCCTGCCGACCGGCCTCACCTCGAGGCTGATGGACTGTTCGGCCTTCCTGCCCTCTATCGATGCGACTAGCCTGAGGCTTCCGAGGCCAGGCGAGTCGGCCGCCTTGATCCGGAACATCGCGGAGAGATCCCCGTCCTGCCTGAAATCGAGGGTTTTCGTATCCTCGCCGACCAGGGAGAGGGCGCCGTCGGCCTGGAGGGTCACCGTCGCTTTTTTGGCGCCCATGAAGGAGAAGACCGTCGCGGGGATGGTGGCTTCCTCGCCCGGCGACAGCAGGCGGGGAGCGGTGAGCTGCCCCATGATATCCGCGCGGACGGGCACCGATCGCTCGACGGCTCCAAAAGCCGCTTCGGAGCCGCTTCCGGATGGAGACATGGTCCCTCGGGACGTATTCCCGGCCACCACCATGAAGCGGAGGGCACCGATATAGGTTCCGAGCTTGAAGCTTTCTTTCGCCGTCTCGCCCGCCTTGAGCGCTCGAGGCGGAAAAGAGTAGACGACGGCGGGGAAGCGGCCGGGCTTGCGATTGCCGCCGCCCAACGCGTCGTCGGAGCCGCCCACGGCGAGGAGGGTCTCGAGCTGCCCCGAAAAGGCGCCCGCGACGTATTGGTAGAGGTCCCAGGCCGAAAGGGCGCTGGCCTCCTTCTTGAAGAACTCGTTCCAGGGGTCGGGAGTCTGGTAGCGCGTGATGCCGAGAAGGCCCTCATCGACGACGGCGACCGTGTAGGTCATCGGCCTTCCGGACTCCTCGCGGACCGTGAAGCTCGCCTCGCCGCCCGGCGACAGAACCGCAGGCGGCTCGATTATCGGCTTGAGGCGGGTTGACGGATCCTCGACCATCACGGGCGCGATGCCGTAGAGCCGTATGGGCAGGTCGTTGGCGGTCTGCAGATGGGGTTGCACGAAGGTTACGTGGACGTAGACGTTAGGCGCCATATCCGGCGTCACGGCGAACTCGTAGGCCGTCGTGTCCTTTTTAGTCGATACCCACTCCTCGCGGAGGATCCGGCCGGCCCGCTCGATCTGCACGAGGGCACTACCTTCGGCGTTCGAGGGGAAGGATACCGAGGCCTTGTCGCCGGGCGCGTATTTGGGAGCCCCCACCGAGAGCTCGAGCATGGCCTGGGCTCCGCCGGAATCACGGCCCCTCCCGGCCCAACCCGGCCAATCGATGTAGACTATTTTGCCCGCGGCGTGGCCCGCGTCGGGCCCGGTCGGGCTCGACCTGTCCACTACCCGGACAAGGTAGCGCCCCCAGCTCGGATACTTGACCTGGAAGGTCCAGGAACCCCTGCCGTCCGCGCCGATAGTCACGCTGTCCTTCTTTATCGGACGTTGGAAGAGCTCAGTCGCCCTCTGCGCGAGACTCTCGTCGCCCTTCTCCCACCACCAGCGCCACTCGAGCTGGTAGAGGGCCACGTCGACCCTGCCGCCGCCCTTGACGAGCCTGCCGTCGCGATCCACCAGAGCGAGATCGACGCGCTGGTCCCTGTCCACGAGGAGCATGCCGCGGGCCGCGTCGCCCTTGGGCAGGCGAAGCCCCACGTAGCGCGCGTAGGGGTGGAATTCCACGCTCGCCGTCTCGCTCGAGAATATTCCCGTAGGCTCGAAGACCCGCGTGAGGATATTGGCCTTGAGCCTGCCGGGAGGCAGGCTGTCGCTCGAAGAGAGGTCGACGCCGAAGCTCGCACGGCCGTCGTTTCCCAGGCGGCCGTCGAAGAGGACGACGCGGTCGGAAGCGGCCGTCCTGGTCGGATCGTCGAAGGCATAGTCGGGCAGGGTAGTGAAGCTCGTGGGCGCGGCCGCGAAGGTGGCGGAGACGTCGGCCTTGAGAGCGCCGGCCTTGGCCCCGGTGAGCCAGGCGGCCTGGAGGGATATTCTGTCGGTGTCGGCGGAAATGTAGGGCGCGACGCCCCAGTCGAGGTTTATCTTGAGACGATTGGGCATCACCGTCTCGACCTTGAGATTCTTCGTAAAGATCCTGCCGCCAGCCTTGACCTGGGCCACGTATTTGCCGGTAGGCGCGTCCCTCGAGGTGGCGACCTCTATGGAATAGAACCCGTTCACCGAATCCGTGTAGGTGTCCGTGTGCACGACTCGCCCGAGGGGGTCCTCGAGCTGGAAGGTGATCGGGTATTTGGATGGCAGCCGCCCCGAGCGGTCGTAGAGGATAAAATTGAGGTGCATCGTGTCGCCGGGGCGCCAGACGCCGCGCTCCCCGTAAAGGAAGCCCTTGAGGCCTGAGTCGGCCTTCTCGCCGCCTATGTCGAAGTGGCCCACCGCGAGGCTCGAGCCCTCGTCCACCTTTAGCCAGCTCGTCTGGCCTCCCGATTGGACCGTCGCGAAGGCGGGTTCCGCCGCGCTCTTGAGCGTGACCAGCCCCGAGCTCCCCGTCTGGCCGCTGGCGACGGGGCGACGTTGATAATTGAACAGCGTGACCGTCGCCCCCGCCAGGGGCTTGGCGCTGCGCAGGTCGCTCGCCGCCGCGTGCCAGGTACCGTCTGACTCGCGCTTGATCGCCGCACCTATGTCCGACACCACGACGTTGCGCCGTATCGTGATATCGTGTTCGGAAGTGGGCAGATAATACGCGGGGTGGCAGGGATCGTCCTTGTACTTGTTGTAGTCGTCGTAGCCGTTGGCCCATTCGTCGATGAAGTTCCAGAAACTGTCCTCCCCCTCGTCGGGGTCAATGACCCTGTCGTCCGGGAAGCGCAGGTTCTTGAAGTCGTGATCGTTGGGGCAGACGTAGCGGATGTCAGCCTTGCGGAAGGTTACGCGAATCTGAAGCATCCCGTCCTTCTGGGCGGCGAGGAGGGGGCCGAGGTCCAGGCCCTGCCTGACCCAGCGGTTCCTCCAATCGTCCTTCCAGCCCAGGTCGAAGTCCTTGTGCCACACGACCTCTCCGACCCTCTTGAGCTCGCGCGAGGAATCGAGGTCGTTGACCTGGAGGAACTGGAGCATGTTGTCGCCATAGACGCGGAGGGCCTCGACGATGACCCCGGAGAGGTTCATCGTCTCGATGGGCAGGATGAGGCCCTGGCTCGTCGGAAGTATGTTGCCCTTGGTCAGGAATCGAACCTGGGGCTTCTCCCAGTCGAAGGCGACCGTTGCGGCCGCCGGTATGGCGAGGAGGCCGCCGGAGCTGTCCTTGAGCTCCTTCTCCACCCGCAGCTTGACCACGGCCGGCCAGGCCTCGGAGTAGAGCGAGACGGTGGAGCCGGTCACGGTGTAGCGGAGATCTTCGACCCCTTCGGCCGACACGAGGCCACGAAGGTCCTGTCCTCTGTCCAGGGGCCGGGAAAAGGCGAGCTCGACGCCCCTGGAGCCCGTCCCCGCGTCGAGGGACCTCGCGGCTATGAGCTCGAAGGTGGAGGAGGACGGCAGCTTTACGACCGCCGTCCCGCGGCCCGTGCCGCCGGAGCCGGCGAAGTTCCAGCGCAGGGTGATCGAGCGCCCACGTTTGTCTGCGGCGATGCCCGACACCGTAAAGCGATGCAGGCGCTCGTTGTCGTGGGTCCAGGACAGGGAACCCGCCGAGGTGAAGAGGGCCTTCTCGACGACAGCATCGGAGACTCCGTCGGCCAGTTTGAGGCTGCCCTCGACGAGCACGCTGCCGTCCCGAGAGACGCGGGGCGGCAGGGTCTCCACCACCGCGCGCTGCCGTTCCGCGCGAAGGTCGAAGCTGAAGTAGTCGTTCCCGCCGAGCTCCACCTCGACATGATACTTCTTCCCCGGGACGAGGGTCTTGTCGGGCAGGAAACTGAGCGTTCGCTCGTCCTCCCAGCGCGCCTTGCCCGAAAGAGGCGGATAGAAGCGGAAGACGTCCGCTGGTACCTCGGCGCCCGGAACGCCCGTAGCTCGCGTAAATACGGCCTTTATCGCTTCCGTGGCGGAAATGAGGCCGGCCGAATGCGCCGCTACCCTGGCAGGATCCGGCGCCCGAGGCGCTCGCGCCTGGGTTCGTCCGGCGCAGGCGCCGAAGGGTAGGACCGCCAGGACTGCTAGGGACGCCAGTATCGGGAAAAAGCGGCGCGACCGCGGCGTTCGGTGCATGGAGACCTCCGGTCTTTTAACATATCGTGGAGGAAGTCGATCAACAAGGCCGAGCGGGAACGGGAGGGAAGCCGGTCGCAGGGGATCTTGCGCGGACTTGCGGATGATTCAGAGCCTATCGATGAAACCCGTCTCTAAGAAGATCTCGGTGGCTATCTTCTTTCGCTCCTCGGGATGGAGCATCATGCGCACGAGAATGTCGATGGCCGTGAAGCCAATCTCCGACGTCGGCTGGGTAATCACCGAAACCGGGAATCTGAGGTAGTCGAGCCACTTGTTATCGTCGTAGGTTACGATCTTGATCTGATCTGGAATGCTGATCCCCATCTCCTCGAGGCTCCCAATAAGTTGGTAGCAGACGTCCGAGGTTGCGCAGAGCACGCCGTCGGGGCGGACGCTCTCCACGAATTCCCTTATCAGCTTGTTCGAGTCCTCTTGACGGTAATTCAATTTGAGCACCCGGGGCTGGCAGTCGGGCGCGCACTGCTGGAGGCAATCCCGGTATCCGATGGCCCTTTGATGCACCGTGTACACGGTCTCGGGGTAGCCGATGAAGCCTATCGTCTTGCAGCCCTTCGACGCGAGGTACCTCGTCCCTATGTGGCCCGACTCGAAATTGTTGATTCCCACGAATACCTTGTCGTGCCTGTCGTACTTTCTGTCGACGAAGACGACGGGGATCTGCGCCTCTTTTATCTCCCGGGGATATCTCTCGGAATTGACCGGAGATATGATAAGCCCTCCGACGTCCTTATCGAGGATGTTCTTTATGTTGCGTTTTTCCTTCTCGACGTCGTCTTCCGAATCGCAGAGCAGTATCGAAAAGCCCTGTTCGGACGCGTAGGTCTCGATGGCCTTGACGACGGAGATGTAATAGTCCTCGGTGATGTCGGCTATGATGACGCCTATGAGCTTGGAGACCTTCGGCTTGGTCTTCGGCTTCTTGATATCGTAGTTCATCTCTTCGAGGATCGCCAGCACGAGCTCGCGGGTCTCCCTCTTGACGTATCTCGTCTTGTTGATCACGTGGGACACGGTCGTTATGGAGACCCCGGCCTTCTGAGCTATATCCTCGAGTCGAACGGGCTTGTTCTGCATGGTGCTTCCAGGAATATCCGGATGGCTACGCCATCTCCGGCGGTGCGGGCCGGGGACGCAGGCAGCCCATCCTAACCGTCCACCGCCGCGAAGTCAACCGAAGAGCTCCGTCCGAGCCGAGGGTCCGGACGGAAGGCCCCCCATGAAGCGGTACGCGGGGCTCACTCGCCGGCCGTCCTATTTGACCATCACCTTCAAGAGGCTCCTCGTCCTTCTGTTCTTGGTCCAGATGTCGTAGATGACCGCGAGCGCGATGATCGCGCCGCGAACGATCTGCTGCAGGTAGGAGTTCACGTTCGCCAGGTTCAGGATGTTGTTGAGGAATCCCACGATGAAGGCGCCGACGACGGTTCCTCCCGCGGTGCCGACGCCGCCCGAGAAGCTCGTGCCTCCGATGATCGACGAGGTGAGCCCCTGGAATTCATAGTTGATGGCGCCATTGGGCAGGCCCGCGTTCACCCTCGACATGAAGAGAACGCCGGCGATCCCGACGAAAAGGCCGTTGATCATGAAGGCCGAAACCTTGTTCAAGTTGACGTTGATCCCCGAGGCCTTGGCCGCCTCCTGGTTCCCGCCGATGGCGTAGAGGGCCCTGCCGAATCGCGTGTTGTTGAGGATGTACCAGGTCGCCAAGAAGAGCCCCACGAGGAACAAAAGAGGTATCGGCATAAAACCGACCGAGCCCTGCCCGACCTTCGTATAGTCGCCTATCTGGTAGATATTCTGACCCTTCGAGAATAGAAGGGCGCCGCCCCTCGCCATTTCCTGCATCGCCAAGGTCGCGATGAAGGAGGGCGCGTTGAATCGCGCCACCATCATCGCGTTGATCAGATTGCAGAACATCGCGACTCCTATCGCCACGGCGAAGGCGAGGGCCATGGATCCCGTCGCCTTGTAGCTGGCGACCGAGAGGAGCCCCGCGAGAGCCAGGACCGACCCCGACGACAGGTCGAGAAGTCCGCAGATGATGAGGATCGTCTCGCCGAAGGCGAGGATGGTCGTGACCGATATCTGCCTCGTGACGTTGGAGATGTTCGCGCCCGAAAAGAAATTCGGGTTTATTATCGAACTCAGGATGAGCAGGGCGATGAGGACGAGATAGATGCTGTAGTTTCTGCTGATGTTGGACCAGGAGCTGCGGGCCTTGCCGATTCCGCTCATGATGCCTTCCTCGCCCTGTTCTCTAATCCCGTAGCCAACCGCATTACCGCCTCCTGCGTAAATTCCTCCCTGGCGAGCTCGCCCGATATCTCGCCTTTGCACATCACGTAGATCCTGTCGCACATTCCGATGAGCTCCGGCAGCTCGGATGACACGATGATCAGGGCTTTCTTCTCGGCCGCGAGATCGCCCATAAGCTTGTAGATCTCGTATTTCGCGCCGACGTCTATGCCGCGCGTCGGTTCATCCATGATGAGGATATCCGGCTCGTTGAGCATCCACTTTCCGAGAACCACTTTCTGCTGGTTCCCCCCGCTCAGGGCCTCGACCGTAGTGCCGAGCGAGGGCGTCTTCACGTTCATTCTGGAGCAGATATCCGAGACTGCCTTGTATTCCTTGGATCTGTGCAGGCGTCCGCGATAGAAAAACCTGCGAAGGCTGGACAGGGAGACGTTCTCGCGCACGCTGCGGACGGAAACGAGACCGTACCTTCGCCGATCCTCCGAAAGCATGGCCACCTTCGCCGCGATGCTGCCCTTGACCGAGGAGATCGCGACGCGCTTCCCGCCGACGGCGATCTCCCCCGAGGAGTACTTGTCGAGTCCGAATATCGCGCGCATGACCTCGGTGCGGCCGGCGCCCATGAGGCCGGCGAAGCCGACGATCTCGCCCGTCCTCGCGTAGAAGCTGACGTCCCTGAAGACGCCAGGGGAGGTCAGTCCCTCGACGCGTAGCGCCTCCTCGCCGATCTCGATCTTTTGCTTGGGGAAATTGCTTTCCAGTTTCCGCCCGACCATCAGCGAAATGACCCTGTCGATATCCAGCTCCTCTCGGGGCCGGGAATCTATCACTTTCCCGTCGCGGAGAATCGCTATGTCGTCGGCGATCCTGAATATCTCGTCCATCCTGTGCGAGATATAGATGATGCTCGTTCCGCGCGCCTTGAGTTCCTCGATCTTGCCGAAGAGCCGCTCGACCTCGCGCTCCGTGATCGCCGAAGTGGGCTCGTCCATGATGATGATGCTCGCGTCTATGGAAATCGCCTTCAGGATCTCGAGCATTTGAATGTCCGATACGGAAAGGTCCTTCATTCGCATGGTCGGCGAATAGGGAAGCTTCTCCCTCTCCAGGAGCTCGAGAGTTCGGACGCGAACGGTCTTCCAATCGACCTTCCCGGCAACGGTGGGAAGGCGTCCGCAGAAGAGGCTCTCCTCCACCGTCATTTCCGGAATGTAGTTCAATTCCTGGAAGATCATCGAGATCCCGTATTTTCGCGCCTGGATGGGGCTTCTGATATGGACCTTTTTCCCGTCTATCAATATCTCGCCCTTATCGGGCTGGTATACGCCATTTATAATTTTCATAAGCGTGGACTTGCCGGCTCCGTTCTCGCCGCAGAGGACGAGGACGGAACCTTTTCGGGCGTTCAAGCTGATGTCGTCCAAGGCCAGGACCCCGGGGAAGGACTTGCTGATGTGAAGGACCTGGAGCTTGTACGAATCCATGCCGACCTCGAATTGGAGAAATTCTACAAAGGGCATGTCCGGCCAGGACATGCCCTTCTTAGCTGGACGATAATCTTACTTTATAGCGCCGGCCTTCTTGTGCATAAGGATGTAGGTATCGACGTTGGCCTTATTCACGAGGGGGCAATCGATGTCCACGTTGATCTGCCCCGACTTGCCGGTAACCAGCTTATTCGCCGTGTCGAGTATCTTCGTGGCGAGGTCGTAGGCGTTCTGGAGGCAGGTGGACGTCATGAGGCCCTGCTTGATGAGGAGGCAGGCCTCGGCCGTACCGTCGACTCCGTATGAGAGAATGTTCTTGTAGGCGGGTTTGCCCTTAACGACCTCGAGCGCGCCGGCTGCCATGTTGTCGTTCATGGAGATGATCGCGTCGATCTTGGGATTGGCCTGGACCCAGTCCTCCATGAAGTTCATCGCCTCGTCCTTGTTCCAGTGGGCGATCTGCTCTCCGACGATCTTGACGTCGGGGCGCTTGGCGAAGAATTCGTTCTGCCAGCTCACCCTGCGGGAATCGGCATGGAAATTACCGGGCGGGCCGTCGATGACGACGACATTGGCGTTCTGCGGGACCTGCTTGAGGGCGACCCGGGCGTTCACCGCGGCCTGCAGGTATGGATCGGCGTCGACCGAAGAGGCCCCGGCGATGCCGGCGATTCGGGCGTTCGTCGTGATGCAGAAGATTCCCGCCTGGACGACTTTCACGGCATAGGGCCGCTGAGACTCGCCGTTGTTGGGCTGAATGACGATCACGTCGAATTTGTTGGTGATGGCGTTCTCGATGAGCGAGTTCTCGATGTCGTCGCTGGCCTGGCCGTCGAACACCTTCAGGTCGATGTTCTTGTACTTCTTGGCTTCATCGATGACCGAATTGGCCAGCCATGCCGCGAAGGAATCCGCCTGAGCGCGGGCGATGAAGGCGACCTTGTACACCTTCCCCTGAGCGGAGAGGGCGCCCGTAAGGGCAAGGGCGACCATCACTACGAGAAATAGTTTCTTCAGCACTTTCAACCTCCTGATTTCACACATCCCATGGGAAAAGAATTCAATGCCCAAGAAAGACCCAAACTATGTCATGATTTGCCGCAAAGACCTCCTTTTCTTGCCTTCCTTCTTGAATACTATTGGGGCCATTTTCATACTTGTCAAGTTCATTTTCGCTAAAACCGGCAAACTATCGCCCACGGGATCATCCCGATATTTCCTTTTCTGAAGCTGAAGATATGGGAAGCAGGGGCTCTCGGCAATCGTCTTCCATATATTCTATCTATATACAATAAAAATATTTAGGTATTTCATATCACTTACTTCCAATAGGCTATTATGGAAAATTACCGCCAGGCTTAGGTGCCAAGGATGGAATGGAAGTCATAGAATAATAAATTTCGACAAGGAAGAATCCCTATAAAAGTATCGATATATTTTGCGCAAATCAATGCCAAATACTTATCTTTTTGCCTTGACATGTTTGCTTTTCCATGCGGAAATTCGGTCAGGCTTTGTTCCCTGCGGCCGCAGGGCAAACGCACCACAAATCGGAGGCTGCCATGAAGGCGCTCGTGTTAAAAGAGAAGAACAGGCTCGCGATCGAGGATTTCTCGGAAGAGGAACCCTTTACTCCAGACTCTGTCCGGATCGGAATAAAAGACGTAGGTATCTGCGGCAGTGACATTCATTACTACCTCCGCGGCCGGATCGGGGACTTCGTCGTCGAGAAGCCGATGGTCCTCGGCCACGAAGCCAGCGGAGTGGTACTCGAGGTCGGATCCAGGGTCGATAATCTGAAAGTGGGGGATCGGGTCTGCATGGAGCCCGGCATCCCCTCGCCGGGAAGCGTCGCTTCCCTCGCCGGCTTCTACAATCTCGACCCTAGCGTCCGTTTCTGGGCGACGCCCCCGGTCCACGGCTGCATGCGCGAATCGGTAGTGCATCCCGGCAATTTCACTTTCAAGCTGCCTGAAAACGTTTCACTCGAGGAGGGCGCCTTGGTCGAACCCCTCGCGATCGGCGTCTACTCTGCGAGCACGGCCGCCATTCAGCCTGGGGACATGGCCCTCGTTTTCGGCGCCGGGACCATCGGTATCGTCACGGCCCTCGCGGCCCTCGCCTCGGGCTGTTCCAAGGTCATTCTTTCCGACGTAAAGGAAAAGAGGCTCGAGATTGTCCGGAAGAGTTTTTCGGGTAACATCGTCTGCGTCAATTCGGCGAAGGAGTCTCTCGATGACTTGGTCTTCTCGCTCGCCGGAGAGGGCGTGGATATCGTATTCGAGGCCAGCGGAAGCCTGTCGGTTATCGGAAGCTTCATCCGCTACCTGCGGCCCAACGGCCGCGCCGTGATGATAGGCATGCCGACCGCCCCCGCTCCCTTCGACGTAGTCGCCGCCCAGGTGAAGGAAATACGAATCATGCACATTTTCCGGTACAGGAACATGTACCCGCGCACCATCAAGATGATCTCCTCAGGCACGCTGCAGGTCAAACCGCTCATCACGAACTACTACGACTTTAAAGATGCCATAAAGGCCTTCGAATTCGCGGCCACCATGCCTGATGACGCGATAAAAATGATGGTGAGAATGTAGCTGGAATCGGGCTGAAAGAAAAAAGACCGCAGAGGCTCGCCGCGGCCTCTGCGGTCTCCGTGGTGAATTAAACTATTTCCCAATCTATCTATTTCTTGATCGCCTTCTCGAAGCGGCCGAGGACCTCGGCGGGAGCGCCAACGCCGTCGATCGTGAGGAGCCTGCCCTTCTTGGCGTACCAGTCGATGAGGGGGGCGGTCTGCTTTCGGTATGTTTCGAGCCTCACCTTGATCGCCGCTTCCTTGTCGTCGTCGCGGGTGTAGAGCTCGCCGCCGTCCACGTCGCAGACTCCTTCCCGTTTGGGGGCCATGTTCTTGACGTGGTAGGTCTTGCCGCAGGTCCTGCAGACGCGGCGGCCTGAGAGGCGGCCCACGACGATTTCATCGGCCACCTCGAAGTTCACGGCGGCGTCCACGGCGGCGATCCTTTCGAGGGCCTCGGCCTGGGGTATAGTCCGGGGAAAGCCATCGAGGACCCAACCCAGGCTTGCGTCCTTCCGGGCAAGGCGCTCCTGGACCAGGGCTATGGTCAGCTCGTCGGGGACGAGGCCGCCCGATGCCATGATGTCCTTTACCTTAAGGCCGAGGGGAGTGCCGTTCTTGACGGCCGCGCGGAAGAGGTCCCCGGTAGAGATGTGCGGCAGGGCGAGCTTCTCAACCGCGAGGTCTGCGATAGTGCCCTTGCCCGCTCCGGGGGGGCCTAAAAAGATTAGTTTCATGCTTCGGCTCTCCTTATTCTCCCATAATCTATGGTCCCAGCTTGGACTATATCTCGTATTCGGGCCCGTCGGCGAGGTCCGCCGCGGCGAAGTCTATTGGAGGGACCCGATCCTGGACCTCCGTCCAGGACCGATACATACCATAACGGAAAAGAAGCTCGAGCCTCGAAAGTATCGACTCGGTGGGGAGTATGAGGGTGATCGCGCCTTCCGAACGGAAGGCGGAGCTCGAAGGCGTGCCGATAACAGCCCTCTCCACCACCATCCTGACCCCCAAGCGCCGTACAGCTTCTGCGAGGGGCTGGATCCGGCTCCGCCTGTCTCGCCTGGCGACGTGAATCGAAAAGTCTAGGTCGACCCGATGGGCCGCAGCAGCAGCACCCCAAACCTCGAGATCGTCGGGGAGGAGGGTCAAGGCCGTGGGAAGGGCGTCGGAACCCAGGAGATGAGTGAGTCGGAGGTATGCGCCGGGATGGAGGCCGATGAGGCGCCTCACGATCTCGATGGTGTCGGCGCCCTCTCCCAGGTCGAGGGGCGCGACGAGCGGCTCGAGTACCCCCACTATTTGCCTTTTCAGTATCTCGAAGCGGAAGCGATAGTCCGTTTTGAGCGGTTTTCGGCCATCCGTCGAGCCCTCGGGCACGATGAAAAGGGCGTCGGCCTCGCTCGCGTCGGAGGCGAGGAAACGGAGAGCCATCGCCAGGTGGGTCATTTGGAAGGGATCGAAAGAGCCGATAAAAATGCCTACTCGCGCCGAAAGGCCGGGGTAACGGAGTTCCTGGGGAAAGCCTCGAAGATCGAGGGGGGTAAGGCGCCCCTCGCGAACTTTGCGGTCTATCCGCGCGAGCGAATCCTCGAACAAGGAGCGGAAATAATAAAAATCGTTGAGTTCGGCTTTGCCTAGATAGGGTAGACTTTCCAAGGAACCGAAAACTCGACCCAGGCGTCGGGCGACGCGCCTGACGGCCGGGGAGGAGAGCGAATTACCTTCTGGAAAGACGGCGCCCATCCGCCCAGTATAGCCCCTCTTCAGGATCGGGCAAAGAACATTCCGCGCGTCATTAAGCCTTTTCCCTTTCCATTATTTCGTATTTCGTTGAAAGAACGGTTACTAGCTCATATTGGATAATTAATTACTCAAATAATCAGGTACTCACTTCGTAAAAACATTTCTTGCCAATCACTTAAAATTAATCGATATATTTTTCTTGACAAACCCAAGAAGCAGATGATATTTACTTAGAACCACCGTTTGGCAAGGAGGTCTCATGCCCTCGACTACTGGTACGCTGCGGAAACCGCAGGAACGCTCTCGGGAGAGCGTCGTTAGCGAACTCATCGACCGAAACAAAGAAAAACCGGGAGCCCTGCTCGGCGTCCTCGAGGAGGCACAGGGTCTCGAACGCTTCAAATATCTGCCCGAATCGACACTGAGGCTGATAGCCGAGAAGATGGACATTCCCCTTTCGCAGGTCTACTCGGTGGCGACCTTCTATTCCTTCTTCAATCTGACGCCTCAAGGCCTCCATTCCATCGTGGTCTGCAGGGGTACGGCCTGCCACACGAGGGGCTCGCTCGAGCTCCTCGAGGCCAGTCTCAACCGGCTCGGCATCAAGGGCTTCCGCGAGGATGAGGCCAATTCGGTCACGACCGCCGACGGTTTCGCCTCGATCCGCACGGTCGCCTGCTTCGGCCAATGCGCCCTCGCGCCCGTCGTCCAGATCGACGGGGCGATTTCCTCCAGGATGACGGTCGGCAAGCTCACCGTCGCCCTGGACAAGCTTCGGAAAGGAGCGGCACTATGAGCGCCACTACCGTTGCCGCCACCAAGGTGGCGAGGGATCTCGGCGCCATGCGCCAAGCGGGTCTCGAGCGGATCAAGCCAAGCCGGCCCTTCGTGTCCGTGGGCCTCGGGACCTGCGGCATAGGCAACGGCGCCGACGCGCTGCGCGACGCCCTTCAAGCGGCGGCCGCGGCCCGCCATTCCGAGGCGGTCGTACGGCGCGTAGGATGCTTCGGCTTTTGCGCAGCCGAGCCCCTCGTGATGGCCTACAGGCCAGGCAAGCCCGTCCTCCTCTTCACCGAGGCCAAGGCATCGCGGGCCGCACGCTTCATCGAAGGCCTCGACAACGACGCGGCCTTCGACAAGCTCGCCAAGTCCGCGACGGCCAAGATCGAGACCTGGGACTTCCGCACCTCGTCCCTCGAGTTCGGCTCGGGATACCCCTTCCTTCCCTTCTGGAACGAGCTGCCCTTCTTCAAGGGCCAGGAGAAGATAATCCTTCGCGACGCGGGGCTCATCGATCCCGAGAGCATCGAGGAATACCTCGGCGCGGGCGGCTACTCCGGCCTCGTCAAGGCCCTCACCGCGATGAAACCGGAAGTGGTCGTCGAGGAACTGAAAAAATCCAAGCTCCGCGGCCGCGGCGGCGCCGGCTTCCCCACCTATAAGAAGTGGGAGATCATGCGGGCGCAAACAAGTACTTCCAGGGTGGTCATCTGCAACGCCGACGAGGGCGATCCCGGCGCCTACATGAACCGAAACGAGATCGAGTCGGATCCCCACATGCTCATCGAGGGCATGACGATCGGAGCCTACGCGATGGGGGCGTCCGAGGGCATCGTGTACGTGCGCGCCGAGTATCCCCTCGCGATAGAGCGCCTGAACAAGGCGATCGTCGACGCGCGCGCCGCCGGCCTCCTCGGCAAGGGCATACTCGACACCGACTTCTCCTTCGACATCGAGGTGACTACCGGCGCGGGCGCCTTCGTCTGCGGCGAGGAGACGGCCCTCATCGCGAGCGCCGAGGGCAAGGCGGGGCGGCCACTGCCGAGGCCGCCCTTCCCCGCCCAGCGCGGCTACATGGGCAAGCCCACCAACATCAACAACGTGGAAACCTGGTGCAACGTCCCCGTCATCGTCGCCCGGGGCGGCGACTGGTTCGCCGGCTTCGGCACGGCTTTAAGCTCCGGCACCAAGGTATTCTCCCTGGTAGGCAAGGTGCGCAACACTGGCCTCGTCGAGCTGGCCCTGGGCACCCCCATGGACACGATGATCTACGGAATGGGCGAGGGCGCGGGGGCGCGCAAGAAGATCAAGGCGGTCCAGTCGGGCGGCCCCTCGGGAGGCTGCATTCCCGCGAAGCTCTTCAATACGAAGATCGACTACGAGGAGCTCGCGAAGCTCGGCGCCATCATGGGCTCGGGCGGAATGGTGGCGATGGATCAGGACAACTGCATGGTCGACGTCGCCCGCTACTTCGTCGGCTTCACCGCGGGAGAATCCTGCGGCAAATGCACCCCCTGCCGCGAGGGCCTCACTCAGATGCTGCGCATACTCGAGTCGGTGTCGCGCGGCGAGGCCAAGGAGTCGGACCTCGATACCCTCGCGGAGCTGGCCGAGACGGTCAAGGACGCGGGGCTATGCGGCCTCGGCCAGACGGCCGCCAACCCGGTGCTCACGACCTTGAAGTACTTCCGCGCCGAGTACGAGCGCCACATCCGCGAGAAACGCTGCGAGGCCGGCGTCTGCGAGAGCCTCTATCTCGCCCTCTGCGAGAACTCCTGTCCGATGCACATGAACATCCCCGGCTACCTCCAGCTGTTAAAGGAAAACCGCATCGAGGAGGCCTTCGAGCTCACGCTGCGCGAGAACCCGCTTCCGGGCTCGGTGGGCCGCATCTGCCACTTCCACTGCCGGATGCGCTGCAGGCGCGACCAGCTCGACGAGCCGGTGTCGCAGGGCGAAATACACCGTTACCTCGCCGACACGATGTACAAGATGGGTCGCGAACGCGTGGTATACAACAAGCTCATAAAGGAAAAGCTCCCCTCGACGGGCAAGAAGGTTTCGATAGTCGGCGCCGGCCCGGCCGGCCTCACCGCGGCCTTCTACCTCGCTCGTCTGGGCCACGAGGTCGCGGTGTACGACGAGCACGAGGAGGCCGGCGGCATCCCGCGCTGGGGCATTCCCGCGTACAGGCTCCCGAAGGAAGTCCTGCGCAAAGAGATAGGCCTCATCCGCAAGCTCGGCGTGCGCTTCATCTTCAATACCCGAATCGGGCGCGACATGTCCTGGGACCGCCTGGGCGAGATGAGCGACGCCGTTCTCGTGTGCGTGGGAGCGCTCAAGGACATGAGCCTCGGGATCCCCGGCGAGGAGCTCAAGGGCGTCGTGCCCGGATACCAGCTCCTCGAGAGGATCAACGCGGGAAAGAAGGCGGCGATCGGCACCGAGGTTCTCGTAGTGGGCGGGGGCAACACGGCCATCGACGTCGCGCGTTCCGCCCTGCGCTCGGGCGCCCACGTGACCGTCGTCTATCGCCGCGCCCGAGGCGATATGCCCGCCAACGCCGACGAGCTCGAGGGCGCCCTCGAAGAAGGCATAGCCCTCGTCTGCATGGCCCAGCCCCTGAAGGTTCTGGAGGCCAATGGCGCGGCGCGCGCCCTCGAGGTCATGCGCATGAAGGCAGGGAGCATCGACACGAGCGGCAGACCCACGCCGCTGCCCACGGGCGAAAGCTACGAAATTCCCTGCGATACTCTCGTCATAGCCGTTGGCGAGCGCGTCGATTCCGCCGGTCTCGAGTCCGTCGGCGCCTCCATCGCCAAGGACGGCCGAGTGGGCGTCGATCCCTTCCGTCTCATAACCGACAATCCCAAGTTCTTCGCCGCCGGCGACGCGGTCACCGGTCCGGCCACCGCCGCCGAGGCGATGGGCCAGGCCAAGACCGCCGCCGCGGCGATCGACGCGGCGCTGATGCCGGCCGAGGCGGCGGCCGCCGCGGCCGGAGCCGCGACGTCGCGCTTCGAGGGCCTATTCCGTAAATTCGAGTACGCGATGGAAGTGCCCCTCGCGCCGGCCAAGGCCAAGATGAACCGAGCGCGGCAGCTTCCCGTCTCGGAGAGGCACGGGAATTTCGTGGAGATATCGCAGGGCTTTACGGGCGAGCAGGCGCGATTCGAGGCGGAGCGCTGCCTGCGCTGCGACGTCCGGGAGCACGCCAGGAAGCATATTGGGATTCCCGACGCCAAGGCGTCGGTCGCAAAAACGTCGGCCGATAAGGCCTCGGCGGGGAGGTCGTCATGAGCGGGAAAATGGTCGCCATCACTGTGGACGGGGCTTCCGCCCTCGTCGATTCGAGCTCGAGCCTCCTCGAGGCCTGCGCCGCGGCGGGGGCCAAGGTGCCCACCCTCTGTCATCTTCAGGATGTTTCGTCCAACGCGTCCTGCGGCCTCTGCGTCGTCGAGGTCGAAGGCGCCAAGTCCCTGGTCCGCTCCTGCGTGGGCAAGGTCTCCGAAGGCATGAAGATCTCCACCTCGTCGCCGCGCGTCATGCGCTCCCGGCGCAACGCGGTGGAGCTCCTCCTCGCCAACCACCCGGCCGATTGCCTCACCTGCGCGCGCGCGGGCTCCTGCGAGCTTCAGGACGCGGCGCAGGCCCTCGGCATCAGGCAGATCCGATTCCCGCGGACCCGCGCGATCCCCAAGCTCGATACGTCCACCGACGGCCTCGTGCGCGACAACGACAAATGCATACTCTGCGGCCGCTGCGTCGCGGTCTGCGCCGACGTCCAGGGAGTCTCGGCCATCGGCTTCGCGGGCAGGGGGATACGTACCCGCGTCGCGACCTTCATGGACAGGGGTCTCGCCTCGAGCTCCTGCGTGCAGTGCGGCCAGTGCTCGGTGGTCTGCCCGACCGGCGCCATCACCGAGCACGACGACACCGAGGAGCTCTGGCGCGCCCTCGCCGAGCCGGGCAAGACGCTGGTCGTCCAGACGGCGCCGGCGATCCGAGCGTCGCTCGGCGAGGCCCTCGGCATGGAGCCGGGAAGCCTCGTCACCGGCAAGATGGTCGCCGCCCTGCGGCGCATCGGCTTCGACAAGGTTTTCGATACGCAATTCACCGCCGACCTCACGATAATGGAGGAGGGCAGCGAGCTCATTTCGCGCCTCACCAAGGGCGGCGTGCTGCCGATGATCACGAGCTGCTCGCCGGGCTGGATCAACTTCATCGAGTATTTCTATCCGACCCTCCTGCCCCACCTTTCCACCTGCAAATCGCCACAGCAGATGTTCGGGGCCATCGCGAAGAGCTATTACGCAGAGAAAGCGGGCCTGGATCCCGCCGCGATGCGCCTCGCCTCGATCATGCCCTGCACCGCCAAGAAACACGAGGCGAAGCGGCCCGAGATGCGCGGCGCCTGGGAGTATTGGCGCGCCAAGGGTGCGGCGGCCGCGACGACCGGCGAGCCTTTCTACGACGTGGACTGGGCCCTTACCACCCGCGAGCTCGCGCGCATGATCACCAGGGCGGGCGTCGACATCGCGCGCCTGCCCGAGGAGGAGTTCGACGATCCCCTCGGCAGGTCGACGGGGGCGGCGACGATATTCGGCACGACCGGCGGCGTCATGGAGGCGGCCCTCAGGACGGTCTACGAGATCGTCACCGGATCCGCCCTCCCCTCCCTCGACTTCGAGGTTGTGCGCGGGCTCGAGGGCATCAAGAAGGCGGAAGTCGATCTCGCGGGCACGAAGGTCCGCGTCGCGGTGGCGCACACGCTCAAGAACGCCCGCGTCCTCCTCGACGAGATCGCGGCCGGCACGAGCCCCTACCACTTCATCGAGGTGATGACCTGTCCCGGAGGCTGCGTGGGAGGCGGGGGCCAGCCCGTACGCATCAATCAGGCGAAGCGGCTCGCGCGCAACGCGGCCATGTACCGGGAAGACAAGAGGCTCAGCCTGCGCAAATCGCACGAAAACCCGGCTGTAAAGGCCCTCTATACCGAATTCCTGGGCGAGCCCCTGGGCCATCTCTCCCATGAGCTTTTGCATACCTCATACGCGAAGAGGACCAGCTGATTTTAGCCCACGAGACGGAAAGCGGGGCGATGTAAACATCAACGCGATGTAGACATAGCCTCCGCTTTCCGGCTATACACGGACTATGAGCTTCGACGCCGTGGCCTTCGACCTCGACGGTACCGTTTACCCCGCGTTTCGCCTTTTCGCCCTGGCCATCCCGCGCATGCTTCCGATAGCGCGGAGACTCGAGGCCTTCAACGCGGCGCGAAGGCACATGCGCGCCCTCGGCTCGGACCCGGGCTATCGCCGCGCGCCGCCAAAGGACGGCGAAGCCTTTCGGGCCCTCCAGTCCGAGTTCGTCGCGCGGCGGCTGGGCGTCGATGCCTCCGTGGCCGCCGCGATGATGAACAGGGACTTTTACCGCGGCGTCGATGAACTCTTCGCGAGGATGAGTATCTTTCGCGGCCTCGAGGCGGCCCTGGACGCCCTCGCGCACTCGGGACTGCGCCTGGCCCTCCTGTCGGACCTCCCGCCCTGGCGCAAGCTCGAACTCCTCGGCCTCGCCGGACGATTCGAGATCGCTCTCTGCTCAGAGGACTCGGGCTTCCTCAAGCCCGCGAAAGAACCCTTCGCGATGCTCGCCTCGCGGCTGAAGCTGCCGTTCGATCGCATCCTCTACGTGGGCAATTCGCCCAGGATAGACCTCGCGGGCGCCAAGGCGGCCGGCATGTCGGCGGCCATCGTCTCGCGCCGCCGGGTCAGGGGCGCCGACCTGTCCTTCTTCGACTGGCAAAAGTTGGTCGGCTTCGCCTTACGATAATCCCTCCACAAAAACTGGGTGATTTCTGGTGGCCCCCGAGGCGCCTTCGCGAGCGCCATCCTTTACTCATTCATCGAGACTGCGAAGCTCTGCTCCTCCTATCGGGTAAACGTACGGACGAAACATTTCAAATCCGTAATAGTGCGTTTACAATCCTACTATATATTCGCTCCCATACGATCCCAGGGCCACGGATGAAATCAGCCCTGGCTGTATGATCGAAAGGAGCATTCGAGTGATATCCAGGAAAACGCTGCTTTTAGTAGGGCTCTACTGTGGGCTCTTCGTATCGGGATTGAATCAAAGTATCGTGGGAACCGCGATGCCCAGGATAGTCGGAGAGCTCGGTGGCTTCGCCCTCTATGCCTGGGTCACGGTCGCCTACCTTATTGCCGCCACGGTGAGCGGGCCTTTGGGCGGCAAGCTCTCCGACCTCTTCGGTCGGCGGCCGGTCTACATTACCGGACTCCTTATCTTCATGGCGGGCTCCCTGGCCTGCGGCCTCAGCTCGACTATGGTCGAGCTCATCGCCTTCCGGGCCGTCCAAGGGATAGGCGGCGGCATACTATTCCCCCTCGTCTCCACGATCATAGGCGATGTCTTCTCCGCCAAGGAGCGCGGCAAATGGATGGGACTCTTCGCGGTCGTGAGCGTCGTCGCCCAGATCGTCGGGCCTCTCGTCGGCGGCGCCCTCGTGGACACTCTCCCATGGCATTGGATTTTCTTGGTCAGCATCCCCCTGGGGCTTGTCGTTCTCGTACTCGTGTCGCTCGGCCTCCGCGACAATGCGCGAAAGAGCGAAAATGTAAACGTCGACTACGCGGGAGCCTCGACCATGGTGCTCGGCACCGTCTCTCTCCTCCTCGCCGTAAGTCTCGGCGGAAGGAGCTACGCTTGGCTCTCGTGGCAGATAGTCGGCCTCTTCGGCCTCGCCATCGCGGCCTTGGCCTCCTTCATCGCGATCGAGCGCAAGGCAGCCGACCCCCTCATAGGCGGGGACTTGTTCCGCAAGCGAGAATTCTCGGTTGCATGTATCGTCGGTTTCCTTTCCAATCTTGCGGCCTTCGGCGTCATCACGTTCTTGCCCCTCTTCCTTCAGGGAGTCATGGGGATCTCGGCGACCGGTTCGGGGCTCGTCATAGCGCCGATGATGCTCGCCGTCGTCGTGGCGGCTCAGGCCTGCGGGCTGGTATCTTCGAGGGTAGGCAACCGCTCTCTCTTCATCGTCGGTTTCGCGCTCCTTGCCCTCGGCCTCGCCTGGCTCGGCTTCATGCCGACGACGGCGACGATGCCTGTTTTCATAGTCGCCATCATCGCGCTGGGGCTCGGCGTAGGGGCATTGACGCCGACTGTCCTCCTCGTCGCCCAGGGAGCCTTCGGGACCGAGAAGCGAGGCATAGCCACCTCGACCGTAAACTTCTTCCGCACTTTAGGTTCCACGATCGGGGCGGCCGTCCTCGGCGCGGCGCTCAACGCGCGCTCGACCGCCCTGCTTGGGGCGAACGTCGTTCCCCGGCTCCACGAGCTTTCTTCAGAACTAGGAGCCAAAGTCGTGGACAGTCTCGCCTCCAAAGCGGAAACGGATCCCCAGGGCCTATTCACGCAACTGCTTTCTCCGAGCTCGATGAATGCGCTCCCGGCCAAGGTTCGCGAGGCACTACTGCCGCCGCTCAAGGATTGCCTCGCCCAGTCGGTGCATCTCATGCTTCTCATAGCCGCCGCCCTCGCCGTACTGGGTATCGTCGCGAGCCTCTTCGTCCGAACCCATCGGCCGGCGCTATCGCCAGGCGAGGGACTGACCGCCCGCGAGGAGAAAGAGTAGAGTATCGATATGCCCCAAGTCCTGATCGTCGACGATGATGCGAATCTTCGCGAGCTCGTCCGCTACGTGCTCAAAAAGGACGGTCTCGAGACGGCCGAGGCCGCCGACGGGAGGGTGGCCCTCGAGATTCTGGCCTCCGAGCGGGCGGACTGCGTGGTGCTCGACATAATGATGCCGCGCCTCGACGGATGGGATCTCTGCCGCAGGGTCAAGCGCGAATGGGACATTCCCGTCCTCATGCTCAGCGCCAAGGGACAGGCGGAGGATAAGGTGCGGGGCCTCGACCTCGGGGCTGATGACTACCTGGCGAAGCCCTTCGATACCGACGAACTCCGCGCACGCGTGCGAGCCCTCCTCCGGCGCTACCGGCTCGACGGATCGAAGAAACTGAAGGTCGGGCGCGTCGTCCTGGATCGCGACGGCCGAGAGGCGATCCTCGGCGACGAGCGTATCGCACTGCCGCTCAAGGAGTTCGAGCTCCTCCTGAAACTCGGCGCGCGACCGGGCACGGCCTTCACCCGCGACGCCATCATCTCGGACCTGTGGGAGCGCGACTACGACGGCACGGACCGGACGGTCGACGTGCACGTCAACCGCCTGCGCGAGCGGTTCCCGGAGGAGCGCAGCGGTTTCCGCATCACGGCCCTGCGCGGCATCGGCTATCGCTTGGACCTGACCCCATGAGCGCGATGGGCCGGAATCGATTATGGAAAGCGCGGTATCCAATAGCGATCGCGTGCCTCATCGCGCTCTGCACGATGGTGACCTCGGCCTCCTACGCTCTCGTCTGCCTCATCCGAGGCGGATCGAGCCCGGCAGGCTTGGGTTTCCTCTCGTATCTAGCCGTCACTATGCTCTCCTTCGCCATCTTCTTTGCCTTCCTGATACTGATCAGGATGTTGATCTTCGCCCGCAGCCGACCGAGGAGACGGGGCGTCCTGGCTTTCTTGACGGAGGCGATGAGGCGGATCGCCTCAGGCGATTTCGAGATCGGCGGCTTCGAAGTCGGCCTCCCGGTTGAGCTTCCGGCCGGAAGCAACCTGGAGAAAACGGCGATGAACAGCCTGGGGGAGATGACCGAGGCCCTGAAGAAGATGGACGAGATGCGTCGGGACTTCGTTTCCAACGTTTCTCACGAGATACAATCCCCGCTCACCTCGATCCGGGGATTCGCGCAAATCCTGCGAGACGAAGGACTCTCATCCGAGCAGCGCCGAGGCTACCTCGAGATAATAGAAAGAGAGAGCGAGCGGCTCGCGCGCCTTGGGGATAGTCTCTTGAAGCTGAGCGCCCTGGACTCGGGCACGCAGGATATCAAGAGGCTCGATTTCAGGCTCGACGCACAATTGCGCTCGGTCATCGTAGCCTGCGAGCCCCTGTGGAGAGCTAAGGGCATCGGCGTCGAAGCCGAGCTCGAGCCCCTGGGCGTCGCCGCGGATGAGGAGCTGCTGCGCCAAGTATGGGACAACCTCCTGCACAACGCGATCAAGTTCACGCAGACAGGCGGCCGCATCGACGTTTCCTGCCGCGCCGAGCGGGAAGACGCGATCGTAGTTATTGCCGACACGGGGATAGGGATAGCGGCCGAGGATATAGCTTTTGTATTCGACCGCTTTTTCAAGGCAGATCGCTCGCGCAGCTTCGCGGAGAGCGATGGTAACGGTCTTGGGCTCTCGATCGCACAGAGGATCGTCGAGCGGCACGGAGGGAGACTCCTAGTCGAAAGCGACGGGCTCGGGAAAGGCGCGGTCTTTTGGGCGAGCGTCCCACTCAAAAGTTCATAAGCTGCCCATCCTGCGTTCATTGACTGTCGCAAAAAACCAAAGATTATCTCAGCCTAGACATTTACCACCGCGCATAACGGCCACGGGCTCAAGTTTAGCGTGACATTAATTGGTGGAGAGCCTTGCACCGCGACGCCATATGACGCGGATTGAGAGCGTATCCTCGATGTTCACCGTCGGGTTACCCTCGATGAGCACTAGATCGGCACGGGCTCCCGGGGCAATACGGCCCCGGTCGGCAAGCCCGAATCGGCGAGCCGGGGTTGCGGTGGCCGCCCTGAGCGCCTCCAGGGGAGTCAGTCCAGCTGCCACAAGCAGTTGCAGTTCATGGTGCAGGCTGGCACCGTGAGCGAGTCCGCCGAGACTGGGGATAGGCTCAGATACATCACTACCTGCCAGAATGTCTACTCCCGCCTTGTGGAGGGCCATGACGCTGGCGTAAGCATTTTCGAGGTTCCCGTGAGGGTAGACATTCATGCTTCTGGAGAGGGAATCGAGCCACTTCTTGCTAAGCTTGGAACTTACGCGTTTGTCGGCGGCTAGGGCGGCTGCGCTATGGCCAAAGGCAGTGGAGAGCGTCACCAGAGTGGGGATAACAAACGATCCGGAGGATGCAATGGCGGTGATTAGAGCTGGTGTAGGCTGGCGGTCAAAAAACAAGTGTGCCAACCCATCCACTCCGGCCACAACCGCTTTCTGGCCCCCATCAAAGGTCGTCACGTGGGCGATGGCCATCCTACCAAGGCGATGGGCTTCATTCACGGCAGCGAGAAGAGTCTCGTTGCTTGTTTCCCGAAGTCCGGGAAAATCGACCACGCTTCCATCTTCAATAAAGATTTTTATATAGTCAGCTCCATCGGCAACCTGCTTATCTACGAATTTGACTGCCTCGACGGGGGTTGAAACAAACGGATAGCGAAAGAATAGTCTGAGAAGCAAGTTACCGCTGGATTTCATATACTGGGAAGGATGCCCTCCCGGTGGAGTGACGCCCATACCAGGGGATCGCAGGTCTGCGATGTCATCGCGCTCGGAGATTTGCTTGCGTTCCCTAGTAGTCCAATGCCCATTCATCTCCAACTCTGTTGTGACGCCGAACAGCAACGCGTCATGAAGCCCTTCCATATTCGCGTGTACATGCGAATCAATAAGGCCAGGCATAAGGGTTGCCCCGTGCGCATCGATAACGTTTGCCCCAGGCGGGACTTCGCGTCCGACGGAACCAATATGTTGCCCATCGATGATCACGGTATGATCTTGAAGGATTCTCTCTCCATCGAAAACATTCGCATCGACAATGGCAGTAGGCCGAGATTCCCCAAATGACTCGTGACTCGTCTTGGTGGCCATATGGATTCTCGTACCCTTTACCCCTATTTTACCGTACCATGGCCAGGCGTCTAACGGCCAAACCATGTTGTCGGCCATCACCCATAGGATTCTCCGGTTTTCATGGTCGATGAATCACGTTATCCCTTTACTAAAAATTAATTGTATCATGAAATATCCAGCATAGAGCATCAATCCCTCCACGCAGCGCGAAGGCGCGGTTCTTGTGACCTTCGCGAGAGCCTTCAATCCCTCCAGGCTTCGACGACCGGGCTTACGGCCCGCAGCCTCTCCAGGGCCTCCTCGGAAGCCGAGCAGGTTATCTGGACGTGAGCTTTCACTATCGCCTCCGCGGATCCCTCGGAGGCGGCGACCGCGGCGCCGGACCGGGGCGGCAGGTGGAAATACACGTTGCATGAGCCAGGCTCGTCGAAGAGGGCGTCGCGCAGCGCGTAGAGATCCTCCTCGTGCGAGGGGCAGGCGCCCAGGCGCAGGTGGACCGCGTTCCAAGACTTCTCCCGCAGCGAAGCGGGGTCGACGAACTCGTCCACCTTGAGGCTCGGCTTTCCTCGCGTGAGGTCTATCTTGCCCCTCATGCAGAGCACCGAGTCCACCACGAACTTATCCCGCCAGCGCTCGAGGGCATCCGCGAATACGACTATCTCGATGCTTCCCTTCGGGTCCTCGACCGAGCCGAAGGCCATCCTCTTGCCCGTCTTCGTGGATATCTCCCGGAACTCCTTGAGCATCCCGATGAGGGTGTAGGCCTTATCGGGACTCGCATGCTCGGGATGGGCGAGGTCCGCGTCGCAGCAGCGCTCCCATATTTTCCGCCACTCGTCCATCGGATGGCCCGAAAAATAGAAGCCGAGGAGCTCCTTCTCGATGCGCAGGATTTCCGCGCGGGGGTACTCCTCGGCCACGGCCACCGTGAATGGCGGATATTCCTCTTCGCCCGAGCCCTCGAACAGGCTCGCCTGGCCGTACCTTCCCGCGGCCTCCTTGGCCTGGGCGTACAGGGCCGCGCGTTCGAGGTCGAGCACGAGCGCGCGTCGCGTGCCGCCCATCGAATCGAAGCAACCCGCGTTCGCGAGGCATTCGAGGGTCTTCTTGTTCATGGCCTGAGTGCCCAGGCGCTCCACGAACTCGATGAAGGACCCGAAGCGCCCGCCCTTCTCGCGCTCGGAGACGATCGCGCGCGCGAGGCCGTCGCCCACGCCCTTGATTCCGAGGAGGCCGTAGACTATCTTTCCGTCGGCCACGGAAAAATAGGCCTCGGAGCGGTTCACGTCGGGCGGCGTCAGCTCGATGCCCATGCTCCTCGCCTCGCCGATGTATTCGGAGAGCTTGTCGGTATTCGCTATCTCGTTGGTGAGGTTGGCCGCCATGAATTCGGCGGAGTAGTTGGCCTTGAGGTAGGCGGTGCGGTAGGCGACGACCGCGTAGGCCGCGGCGTGGGACTTGTTGAAGCCGTAGCCCGCGAAGGGGATGAGAATCTCGAAGATGCGGCCGGCATCTGCCGCCTTGAAGCCGTTCTTCACCGCGCTCTCGACGAACTTCACCTTCTCCTTGGCCATCACGTCGTGCTTCTTCTTCGACATGGCCCTGCGAAGGAGGTCGGCCTGGCCGAGGCTGTAGCCGCCGATGCACTGGGCGACCTGCATCACCTGTTCCTGGTAGACGATCACCCCGTAGGTCTCCTTGAGTATGGGCTCGAGGCAGGGGTCGGGGTAGGAGATGGGCGTGCGTCCCCACTTCGAGTCGATGAACTGCGGGATGTTTTCCATCGGCCCGGGGCGGTAGAGCGCGTTGAGCGCTATAAGGTCCTCGACGCAGTTGGGCTTCGCCTGCTTCAGGATCGCCTGCATCCCGCTCGACTCGAACTGGAAGACCGACTTCGACTTGCCCTCGCCGAGCAGCGTGAAGGTCAGCTCGTCGTTCTCGGGTATCCCGTCCTCCTCGATTTCGATGCCGCGCCTGCGGATCAGGTCGATGCAGTGCTTTATCAGCGTGAGGGTCTTGAGGCCGAGAAAGTCCATCTTCACGAGCCCGCACTTCTCCAGGTACTCCATCGTGTACTGCGTGGCGACGATGCCCGTCTTCGGATCCATGAACAGGGGCACGAAATCGGTGAGCGCCGTCTTGCCGATCACGATTCCGGCCGCGTGAAAGCTCGTGTGCCGGTTCTTGTTCTCGAGCTTCCTCGCCACCGCGAAGAGATCCCTGTATCTCTCCTGCTCGGCCAGGGCCTTCAGCCTGGGCTCCCCCTCGAAGGCCTTCGCCAGGGTCATCTTGGGGTCTTCGGGCACGAGCTTCGCGATATTGTTCGCGTCCTCGTACGGGACGTCCAGGGCGCGCGCGACGTCCTTTATCACCGCCTTGGCCTTGAGCGTCCCGAAGGTGATGATCTGCCCCGTGCGATCGGCGCCGTACTTCCGCGTCACGTACTCGATGACCTCGCCGCGTCGCTCGTAGCAGAAGTCTATGTCGAAGTCCGGCATCGAGATGCGCTCGGGGTTGAGGAAGCGCTCGAAGAGGAGATTGTACTTCAGGGGATCGATGTCCGTGATGCGCAGGGCGTAGGCCACGATGCTGCCGGCCCCCGAGCCGCGGCCGGGGCCGACGGGTATCCCGTTTCCCTTCGCCCAGTCGATGAAATCCCAGACGATGAGGAAGTAGCCCGTGAATTTCATCTTGATGATGACGCCTAGCTCGAAGTCCGCCCTTTGCCTGATCCCGTCCGACATTTCGGGATAGCGCCGCTTGAGCCCCTCCGAAGTGAGGTGACGCAGGTACTCCTCGGGGCTCGAGTATTCATGCGGCGTCTCGTAATCGGGGAGCATGGGGCCGGGGTAGGCGATCTTGAGATCGCAGAGCTCGGCGATGCGCAGCGTGTTTTCCAGCGCCTCGGGCACTTCCGCGAACAGGGCCGCCATCTCCTCCGGCGACTTCATGTAGAACTCGCTTCCGTGGAAGCGCATGCGCCCCGCCTCGCCGCGTTTCCGGTTCGTGCCTATGCAGAGCATGACGTCGTGGGCCTCCGAGTCGGCGCGCTCGAGGTAATGCATGTCGTTGGTGCAGACGAGGGGGAGTCCCGTGCGCCTCGCCATGGCGACGAGGCCCCGATTGGCGACCTTCTGCTCGGCGATGCCGTGGTCCTGGAGCTCGAGGTAGAAATGCCCCGGCCCCAATAGTTCCGCGTAACGCATCGCGACTCGCTCGGCCTCGGCCTCCTTGCCCATGAGCAGGAGGCTCGGAATCTCGCCCGCTATGCAGGCCGAGCTGGCGATGAGCCCCTTGGCGTGGGAGGCGAGGAGCTCGAAGTCGATCCGCGGTTTGTAGTAGAAGCCTTCGGTGAAGGAGGCCGAGGACAGCTTGAGGAGGTTCTTGTAGCCCTCCTTGTCGCGGGCGAGCAGCACGAGGTGCCAGTACTTGTTTCCGTTTTCGGTGCCCGTCCGCTCGAGGCGCGAGCCCCCGGCAACGTAGAATTCGGCCCCGACGATCGGCTTGATCCCGGCGTCCCTGCAGGCGTCGTAGAATTTGACCGCGCCGAACATGTTGCCGTGGTCGGTCAGGGCCAGCGCCCGCATGCCCATGGCTTTGGCTTTGGCGACCATGGAGTCTACCGAGGCGGCGCCGTCGAGGAGGGAAAAATCGGAGTGATTGTGGAGGTGGACGAAGTCGGCCATAGATGGGCTTAGTATACCGCGAGGAGGGGGAGCACGGAAGTCCATGGCAGCCGCCCGCGCATTTACCACATAGAGCAAATCGCTTTCGCCCTCAAAACGGGGGGCCCGCTCGGCTGCAAGGGGTCCCGCTAGTCCTCGGCTTGATGGCCCGATGGCCTGCGGAATCGCGGGACCCCTCTCCGCCGGCGCCCCCGCTCAATGGGCGAGAGCGATTCGCAATAGTATTTTCAGGAAACGCGGGCAGAACGTAAGTGCCGCGGCTCCCCCCCATACATTTTCAATCAGCCTTTGCTATGATTTCGTCCTGGTTTTCTCAACTTGGGCAGCTGCATTCGACACAGATGCGTGCGTTTTCTTTCATGGCAGTATCCCACTCATTTTAGGTAACCGTACCCTGTTGGCGGCTGGCATAGTCCCAAGCTTCTTTTTGTACCAACTAGAAGCACCAATACCGCCACAAATCAGGTGATAATTCAGAATCCATTTAGTCTCTTGACTTTAAGAACAAAATAGCACATGTTATATTGATCGCTGGAAGACACGCGATCATATTCCCAAGGAAGGTTGGGCATGCAAAATCACTTTGGCCAATCCATCCCCGACACTTATTCCTTGTTGATAAAAGACTTTCGCCAGCGATTGGGGCTTACTCAGCAAGCTTTTGCCGCTCAAATCGGCGCCTCTTTCGCTACGGTTAATCGTTGGGAAAATGGCCAATCAAAGCCTAATCGCCTGTACTGGGAACAGTTACGAGAACTTTCGACCTCCGTATCGGGCCTTCCGGCGGTCTATGATGCTCAGCCGGAGGAAGTGGGTGACATCCCGATAGACTTCACTTCCGATCCGGCTATCGTGAAGAGCTTGATTGAGGGCGAACGGCTTTCATTCGGCTATCAATCGAACTCAGCCTTCGCAGTGGAACTCTCGGCCATCGATCCGCTTCCCCATCAGCGAATCGCCGTCTATGACCGAATGCTCAAACAGGATCGCCTGCGATTCCTCCTGGCTGATGATGCGGGCGCCGGGAAGACCATCATGGCCGGTTTGTATATCCGCGAGATGCTTTCCCGCCGGCGGATTGACCGGATCCTCATCGTGTCACCTGCCGGGCTATTGGGGAATTGGCAGAGTGAGCTCTCGAAGCTATTCAGCCTGCAATTCCGGATTGCCAGTGGTTTGGACGCGCGAATTGGCAATCCTTTCTGTGGAGAAGGAAGCGATCGCCTGATCGTCAGCGTGGATTCCCTTTGTGGCGAGTGCCTCTTCGCGGCGCTCCAGTCTCAAGAGGTCATACCCTATGACCTGGTTATCTTCGATGAGGCCCATAAACTGGCCGCCGATCGTGGGGCCGACCTTCGGGTTCGCAAGACTGACCGGTACAGGATCGCGGAGTCCCTGGCCGGAGTTCGCCCGCGGGATCCGGGTTGGGATCTCGAGTGGTCAGCCCAGCATCTGCTCTTGCTCACGGCCACTCCCCACATGGGCAAGGAGTATCCCTACTTCGCCCTCTGGCGCCTGCTTGAGCCGGAGATAATTTCAACTCCTTCCGCCCTCGAATCCCTGACTCCGCTGTGGAGGAAATCCCATTTCATCCGTCGCACGAAGGAAGAAATGGTCTACCTCGATGGTCACCCCCTGTATCCCAAGCGTATTTCCGAAACCTTCGGCTACGACCTTTCTGGCGGCAATTTTGGCGAGAAGACGCTTTATGAGAAGACCACCGACTATCTGACCTATATCTACAATCAATCCCGCATACTGAATCGGGAGGCGGCCCGCCTCGCATTGAGTGTTTTCCAGCGGCGTCTGGCAAGTTCCACCTATGCCCTCAAGTGTTCCTTCGAGCGTCGCATTGAAAAGCTCAATGACATCATCGAGAAATTCGAGAATGACAACTACTCGGCCGAACGCCTCGGTCGGGACCAGCAGACTTTGATGAAGCAGGCCGATGTCTTCGAATCAATGACCGGCGACGACGAAGAAGGCTCGGACGGCAATGAGGAGAACGAAAAGGTCGAGGACGTTCATCTCGCTGGCACGGCTGCATCCTCGCTCATCGAAGTCATTTCGGAACGAGATTTCGTAGTGCAGCTGCTCACTCACGCTCAACGGACCATCGATGAAGGCCATGAATCCAAGTTCTCCAAGCTACAGGAGCTGCTGTCCGGAGAGCGCTTCATCAATGAGCGCTTTATCATTTTCACCGAGTACCGAGATACTCTCGACTATCTCGAACAGCGTCTCGAGGGACTAGGCTTCGCCGGAAAGATCGCCCGCATCCATGGTGGAATGGGTTGGCAAGAGCGAACGAAAGAAGTCGAGCATTTCCGGAAGGATCTGGCCAATGGTGGTGCCCGATTCCTCTTGTGCACCGATGCGGCGGGCGAAGGCATCAACCTGCAATTCTGCTGGATCATGGTGAACTACGATATCCCCTGGAATCCGGCCCGCCTCGAACAGCGCATGGGCCGCATCCATCGCTATGGGCAGAAGCATGATCCAGTCTTCATCATGAACCTGGTGGCCCCTGAAACCCGCGAGGGACGGGTCCTGAAGGTCCTTCTAGACAAGCTGGAGAAAATCAGGTCGGCGCTCCGCTCCGACAAGGTCTTCGATTGCATCGGTCGGCTTTTCGAGAACCGTTCTCTCAAGCAGTTCATGGAAATGGCGCTTATGGAAAGCGCCGATGCCGCCGCCCGCATGCTGGACGGGCAATTCTCCGAAGCCCAGGTCGTCGCCCTCTACGAGCGCGAGCGCATGCTGTTTGGTACGGGAGGCGATGTGAAAATCGACCTTCCGCGTATCCGCGAGGAAATGGACCGGGAAGTATATGCCCGGTTGCTGCCGGGTTATGTGAGGCAATATGTAGAGCGGGCCGCGCCCCAGATCGACCTTCGGCTTTTGGGCGATCCCGATTCCGAATTCGGCTTTCTGCCTACGGTTGCCGGAGCGCTCGATCCGATCATTCGTACCCTAGAAGACGATGCATCCGTCGATCCTCAAGGCTTACGTCTCTCGCTGCTGCGCTCCGCAAGGCCGGAGGTCCTGTGGTTTCATCCTGGAGCCCCAGCCTTTGAGTCCTTCCGGAAAACCTTTCGCAATAGATACCGAGCGACCTCGCTTCGCGGCGCTGTCTTCATCGATCCATCGTGTGAGCGTCCCTACATCCTCCATTTTGCCTTGCTGACCTTGCTGCGGTCCTCCGATGACGCGGCGCCGGAAGCCGGCAGTCCTCAGGACCAGGTCAGCCAGGATGAGGGTGTGCTTGAAACCCGTCTCATTGGCCTGCGTCAGTACTCGCTCACGGAAATCGAGCTATGCGCTCCCGAGCAGCTCCTCCTCTTGCTGCCAGGGCAAGGTATCCCGGAACAGGCGCAATTACTCGCGGTCCAGTCGGCGAGCGCGGCCTCAGCCGTCCGCATCTTTCTCAACGATAATCTAGGGAAGGCTCTCGTTGCCGAACGCCGCAATGCACTTGAGGCTACACTGGATGACCGGCTGGCGCTCCTTCGCCGGGGTTTCGACTTTGAGGAAGCCGAACTGGCGTCAGCTCGAGCCAAGCACACGGATAAAGCTCGCAAGGGCAATCTCAAGGCGCAGGAAGCCCTGGAATCGGTGAAGGCCCGGCAACGGCAGCTTGCCCAGCGCCGGGAACAGGCGCTCGAGGCTTTGCGCCGGGAGCCTGAGCTTCTGGCCTTGAGAGATCCAACCATCCTCGCTCACGCACTTGTAGTCCCGAGTTCTTCGCCAGCCGAGCAAGAGCGCCATGACGCCGAGGTTGAGGCCATAGCCATGTCGATTGCCCATGCCTTCGAGGAGAGCGCTGGAGCCGTGGTATACGACGTCCACACTCCGCCCCTGGCCCGAGCGGCAGGCCTCCCGGACAACCCTGGCTTCGACCTCCTCTCGAAACGACCCGGCGGGGCCCGTCTCGGAATCGAAGTGAAGGGGCGCGCCGGGCTTGGCGATATCGAGATTTCCGCGAATGAGTGGGCCAAGGCCTGCAATCTCCGGAATGACTATTGGCTGTATGTGGTCTTCGATTGCGCCTCGAGCCATCCCCGGCAGGTTCGGGTCCAGGATCCATTCGGGAAGCTATTGGCGAAGGCCAAGGGTAGCATGATCATCGGAGCAGCCTCGGTGCTCGAAGCAGGCGAGGAGGTATGACTATGCGTCTCATGCGGGATTCCGGACTTTGCTTGACAGTTTGGGCCATCCGTGGCATCTTTATGTCAATCACCTCCGGTAGCTTCGGCGAAAGAGTGCGGAGCCGTTCAGCAATGGACGGCTCTTGCTTTTCCCGGGGGACTGCATGAATACCTCGGTCTACATCGATGGCTTTAACCTCTACTATGGCGCGCTTAAAAACACTCCCTATAAGTGGCTCGATCCGCTTGTGCTGTGCAGAGCCATTATCCCATCAAATAACGTTACCAGCATAAAATACTTCACCGCGAAGGTGACATCTCGTCCGGATGATCCAGACAAGCTCAATCGGCAAAACATCTATCTCAGAACGCTTCAGACAATTCCCATTCTCAAGATCTACCTGGGTCACTTCTTGACTCATGTGGTGCGCATGCCGCTTGCCCACCCGCAGCCAGGCCAGCCTACCACCGTCGAAGTGATCAAAACAGAAGAGAAGGGTTCCGATGTCAATCTCGCCACCCAGCTGCTCTTGGATGCCTGGAGTGGAACCTTCGAGTGTGCCGTGGTCATCAGCGGTGACTCCGATCTCAAGACTCCAATTCTCGTTGTCATTGAGAAATTCCAGAAGACAGTCGGAGTGATCAATCCGCATACGAAACCCTCCATCGCACTCAAGAATATTGCGCATTTTTATAAACCTATCCGCGAGTCTGCCCTCCATTCCAGCCAATTCCCGCCCGTGCTGACAGACGGCATGGGAATTTTCCACAAGCCCGCATCATGGTGAAGGAGTAGCAGCATGGCCGATTTTTCCCGCCTCATCGAGCACGCCTTCCCCCTCCAGCAGACATCTCTTGATTCCGTGCATGAGAAGAGTGTCCGGCACGGACACATCTCAACCCTCCATATCTGGCCGGCTCGGCGTCCACTCGCGGCTTGCCGAGCAGCCCTCATCGCCACCCTCCTGCCCGATCCAGGCACCGCCGAGGGCCGGAAGGAACTCTGCGAACGCATCGGCGGCATTCTGCAATCGAGGCTCGAACGGAAGAAAATGCCTTCGGGGGAAATCGTCGAGCGCGAGCGCATGGAGACCGTTGGCGGTATCCTCCATTGGGGACGCGAGACCGAGAATGCGGATGAACTCGAGAAGTTCCGGGCCGAGATCCGGAAGGCCTATGGCGGACGGGCGCCTAAGGTTCTCGATCCCTTTGCCGGTGGCGGAGCCATCCCTCTCGAGGCGATGCGCCTCGGCTGCGAAGCTACAGCTATCGACATCAATCCTGTGGCCTGGTTCATCCTGAAGTGCACCCTCGAGTATCCGCGACTTCTTGCGGGTAAAAAACTGCCTTTGCCCCCATTCATTCTCGAAGATGAGACCTTTATGGCCGCCTTCCATAAAGCCTTCCCCTCTACAGCTAGTGGAGAACGTAAGCGGGCAAAGGAGAAATGCAAGGGCAACGTCGAGTTTCCTGAGCTTGAGGAATCCGTGAAGAATCATTCGATCCCCGATGCTGACCTTGGATGGCAACTCCGCGCCTGGGGAACTTGGGTACTCAATCACGCGCGGAAGGAGCTTGCCGATTGCTATCCGACCTATGCATCCTTCGAGCCCTTGCCGCTCACGCCGAAGGAACAACGGGAGGGGCTGGCCCTCCATGCTTATGAGCGCAAAGAGATGCGTCTCATCGCCGTCGATGATTCAGGGCAGCCAGAGATAGTTGCAGCGAATGCGGATTATGGCACCGCCTACTTAAGAGACAAGCGAAACCCTCGCTGGGTAGCAAAGACAACCGTGGCCTATCTCTGGGCGCGCACAGTTATCTGCAAGAATTGTCGCGCCGAAGTTCCTCTGCTCAAGACGCGTTGGCTATGCAAGAAGGACAGGAAACGAGTTCTCCTAACAATGGAAGCTAAAGCCGACAAAATGGGGGTTGTCTTTGGCATCAGGAACGAGGTTCCCGTAGAAGGTCGCAATGCCGCACAGCGCCGCGAGGCAGACCGTCGTCTGGCAGCAGGCACCATGTCGCGAACCGGAGTAACCTGCCCCTGTTGCAAGGCCATCATGACCATGGAAGACATCCGCCTCGAAGGAAGAGCAGGCCGGCTCGGGGCAGTGAACACAGCGGTTGTTGTAGACGGGGCCAAAGACAAAGAGTACCGCCTGCCCACTGCCCACGAACTCGACTGTGCCCGTCGCGCCGAGGAAAGCATAGACACTGTCTTTGATGGGCTTCCCTTTAGACTACCGATTGAACCGACACCAAAAGGTGGGAGCGGGGCTAGCCGTGCATTCTCTGTTGATGGTTATGGACTAAATACATGGAGTTCCCTCTTTACAAATCGGCAGCTCTTCGCTCTCGGGACTTTCGTGAAGTGGACAAGGGAAGCACGAGCCACGATGCGGAAGCTGGGATATTCCGCTGTTTGGATTGAAGCAATTGGGGCTTATCTTGCTTCAATGGCGGATCGGCTAGCTAATCAGAACAGCACAGGCACGATGTGGAATAATATCGGCGAGAAGGTCGAGCAGACTTTTGCTCGCTTCGCCCTTCCCATTCACTGGGACTATCCGGAAACGAATATGCTTTCCGATCTGACCGGCGGCTATACCAGCGCTCTTCAGTGGGTCTCGCTGGTATCAGAGCACCTGTCATTAGCGGAAACAAATTCGCCTGCATCCACGGTGATCGCACACAGTGCAACAAGCGTAGATCTCCCCAAGCATGACCTTATCATTACCGATCCTCCATACTATGATGCCATACCCTATTCGGATCTCATGGACTTCTTTTACGTCTGGCTCAGGCGATCCATATTCGATCTTTCACCAGCGCATGCAGCGTTGTTCTCCACTGAACTCGGCCCCAAGTGGGATGCCGAGGCGAACGATGGGGAGCTTATCGATGACAGCAGCAGACATGGCGGCAATGCGCAAAAATCAAAATATGCATATGAAGACGGCATGTCCCGTGCATTTACTGCCTGCCACCGGAACCTCGAAGAGAATGGCCGGATGGTCATTG
This sequence comes from Rectinemataceae bacterium, assembly GCA_049513895.1. Lineage (GTDB taxonomy): Bacteria > Spirochaetota > Spirochaetia > Treponematales > Rectinemataceae > UBA1306. Next base: position 47,876 of record JBEKVO010000018.1, read on the forward strand.
TATTCGCAAACAAAAAACCGGAGGCCTGGGAAACCCTCGTCTCTGCGATGATTCGCGCCGGATTTGTCGTAGACGGTTCTTGGCCGATTACTACGGAGATGAGCGGGGGAGTGCGCAACTTCGGTCGAGCCTCACTCGCCTCTTCCGTTTGGCTTGTCTGCCGCAAACGGCCAGCCGGCACCAAACCAGGCTGGGACAGCCAGGTCCTCGCCGAAATGAAGACAAATATAAAAACTCAGCTCCGCGAGTTCTGGGATGCGGGCATTCGAGGACCGGACTTCGTCTGGGCAGCTACCGGACCAGCTTTGGAAGCCTATAGCAAATTCCCCGCCGTCCGGAAGGCCGATGTACCCGATGCGATTCTTGGGGTCGGCGAGTTCCTTTCCGAAGTGCGGCGCATTGTTGTCGATTTCGTCGTCGGACGCGTCCTCGACGTTGAGGGATCAGATACCGGAGCAGAAGCCGACCATCTTGATCAACCTACCGCCTACTACCTCCTCCATCGCCATGACTTTGGCATGGGCGACGCTCCTGCCGGAGCCTGTATTCTTTATGCTCTTTCCTGCGGTCTTTCCGACAAGGCCCTCGCCGATACCTGGGACCTCGTGGCCTTCACCGCGGGCGGTTCCGGGGACGAGGATGTGGAAGAAGATGCTGGAGAAGATGATGATGGCGCGGAGGGTAGCGGCATGGTGCGGCTCAAAGCTTGGGACAAGCGCCGCAAAGCCGCCCTCGGATTGGAAAATGATTCCGGGCGTTCCGTACCCCACATCGATCGGGTTCACCGCCTCATGCGTCTGTGGAAGGCTGGCGACCTCTCCGAGGTGGATGACTATATCGACTCCAACGGCCTTCGGAAGCAAGAGCTCTTCCGCCGCCTGGTCCAAGCCCTTATCGAGCTGGCGCCACATGCGAGTGAGGAGCGATCCATCCTCGAATCGATCTCCAATCACCTGGGTGCTCGAGGGGCAATCGCAGGCCGAGAAATCGAACTCGACTTGGGGAATGGCGAAACATCATGATACAGACTAAGCCAGAGTTGGATCGCGCAGTCAGAAGGATCGGAGGATAAACATGGAAAAGCTGTCCTGGAAACCCTGGCACGAGGTACTGCGCCTCCGTGACGACCTCAAGAGCGGCGAGCTTCCGCTCAATCTTTTCGCCGCCGACCTCTACGAGGTGCTCATGCAGCGGGGCAAGCACCCGATCTATGAGCGTCCGGAGGAGTTCTTTGCCCTTACCTATCCTACTTTCAACCTCCGCAAGCTGGTGAAGGATGTCGTGCTCCGTCTCGCCGGCAAGAATGACAAGGCGGTTCGCCAGCTCGAGCTCACCTATGGTGGCGGGAAAACGCATACCCTCATAACCCTGCGCCACCTTGTGTGCGATCCTGACAAGCTCCCCGATCTCCCCGCCATTGGCGAGTTCACCGAGGATATTGGAATCAAGCCACCGAAATGCCGGGTGGTCGGTCTTTGCTTTGACAAGCTGGATGTTGAGAAGGGACTCGAAGTCGCAGGCCCTGATGGAAAATACCGCTGGCTCAAGCAGCCATGGAGCGTGCTCGCCTATCAATTGGCGGGAGATGCGGGCCTCAAGCTCATCCATGCCGATGGCCACGCCGAGGAGCGCTCCACACCGCCCGCCGAGAACCTCATGACGGAACTTCTGTCGCTTCCGGGCAAGGAAGGACTTGGTACCCTCGTCCTCATCGATGAGGTGCTCATGTATGCCCGACAGAAGATCATACAGGACAAGGCCTGGCGAGGTATCCTGCTGGATTTCTTCCAGTGCCTTACCCAAGCCGCGGCCAAGACCCCTCGCTGCTGCGTCGTCGCTTCCCTGCTTGCATCCGACCCCGCCAAGAACGATGACACGGGCTTGGCCCTGCAGATGGAACTCTCAGACATATTCCAGCGCCAACGGGAAGAGACCATCGAGCCCGTGGTCAAGGAAGATGTCGCGGAGGTGTTGAAGCGCCGCTTCTTCACGCCTGAATCCCTCAAGGCCGGCCAGGCCAGTCAGAAGCAGCATGTCGTCGCCGCTCTCAAGGGGATCACCGCGCTCGATGACCAGACGAGGCAGAAGGAAGCCGACGAGGAAAATCGATACATGCGAAGCTACCCCTTCCATCCGGATCTGACCGAGGTGCTCTATTCCAAATGGACCTCGCTTTCCGCTTTCCAGCGAACGCGTGGGGTCCTTCGGACCTTCGCCCTGGCGCTCAGGGCCGCAGAGTCCTGGGACAAGAGCCCCCTGATCGGTCCCGCTGTCTTCCTCTCCTCTCCTGGCCAACAAGGGCTTTCCGAAGCCCTTGGCGAACTGGTGACCGTCGCCAACGCCGATGTCGTGGATGGGCGAAGGCAGTCGTGGACTGGCATCCTATCCCATGAGCTTGAAGCCGCCCGTGAAATCCAAACCGACGCCAGCCAGCTCAAAGGCAGGGAACTCGAACAGGCGGTAATAGCAACGTTTCTCCATTCTCAGCCTCAGGGTAACTCCGCCCATCGCCGAGACCTCATCGTGCTATCGGCCGCGACTCGGCCTGACAAGATTGAATTTGAAAAAGCCCTCCTTCGCTGGGCCCAGACCAGCCATTGGCTCGATGATCGGGATGCCCCCGAAGATGCTGGGAAACTGCCTGAGAACTGGAAGCTCGGGACCCGTCCAAACCTGAACCAGATGCACGCCGCGATGCGGCGGAACATTCCGGATTCACTGGTACAAGCCCGGCTCCTCCAGGATATTCGCGATCTGAAGCAATTGACCGCAAGCGTGGGACCTTCCGGAGCGAGTGTGCATACCCTACCGGAGCGCCCTAAGGATATTCAGGACGATGGGGCATTCCATTACGCCGTCCTCGGCCTCGACGCTGCCTGCGAAAGCGGCAAGCCAAGCGAAATAGCCCTGCGCTTCCTGAATGAGACGACGGGCAGCGACCGTCCACGGGTCTATCGAAATTCCCTCGTGCTCCTTGTCCCCTCTCGCGACGGCGTCGAGGCGGCCAAGGCGCGGGTGGCCGACTACTTGGCCTGGGAAAAGGTACGCAGCGAGGTCAACGAGCAGCAGAAGGGCGGTGACGTCGATGCGGCCCGCTTGCAGAGTTTGACCCAGCATATCAACATCGCGAAGGGCAAAGTCCCGGAGGCGATTCGCCAGGCCTACTGTATCATCTTGACCATAGGCGAGGACGGCGAGCCACAGGCCTTCAAGATCTCCGTGAGCGATGAAAGCCATTTTTTGGTCGCCAAGGCAGACAAGCGGACGAGGATACGGGAATCGGCCATCTCCGCCGCAACCCTGCTTCCCGACGGGCCGTACAATCTCTGGAGACCCGGAGAAACCTCCAGGAGGGTCAAGGATCTGGCCGGAGCCTTCGCCCAGTATCCTCATCTCCCCAAAATGATCAGGAACGATGCCATCCTCAGTACCTTGATCGACGGATGCGAATCCGGAGCCTTCGTGCTTCGCCTCCCTAGGCCAGATGGCAGTCAGAGGACTTGGTGGATGGCTCGCCCGGATGAGATATCCATCAAGGACAGCGCTTTGGAGTTGGTGCTCCCGGAGTTCGCCGAGCTGACCGATGTCGACCCTTCCTTGCTTTCTGTGGGCAGGCTTCCCGAACTCTGGGAAAAGAAAACGATCTCGTTCAAGGGATTACTCGAATATTTCAACGGTTCGCGCGATGTCTCCGTGGATCGGAACGGTTACAGCGAAACGATCCGGGTACCCAAGGCTGACACTGTAATTATAGAACGAATGGTCGCCGCGGCCGTGGAGCGAGGCTTCCTGTGGCTCATCTCCGGCGTCACCAGTCTCTGGGGTGAGACGGTTCCCCCAGGCATCATCGGCGACGCGGTATCCCTTCAGCCTCCGCCTGAGGCAATCATGCCTGCCAAACTCCTTCCCTCGGTGCTTCCCGGAGCCTGGAGCGGGGACAAGGCCAGCGCATTGTCCCTGCTGATGCAGCTCTCCTCCTCGATGGCGCAGACGCTTCCTTGGAAAGCCGTGCGCGATGTCATCGCCTCAGCCTTGGCTGCCCACTTCCTTGAAATTGCAGATAGCTCGCAGACCTGGCCCTGTGATCTCGCCGGAGCGCAATTTGCCCATTTCCGGATTCCCACGACCCCTCCTCCCCCTCCTCCCGAGGAGCCAAAGCTGAATCCCAATGTTGTTATAGCTAGTGCTAAGCTAGAAGGCTCGGAGGTCCAGAATCTAGGGGATGTCGTGAACGATCTCCTCGAAATTCGTACCAAACACTCGACCGCGATTTCCTTCCATGTACGCATCGAGCTGGGGGATGGCAAGAATCCCCCATCTCCCGAGGCGATTCAGAAGGTGAACGCTCTCCTGAAGACGGTGAAGGGAGATATGCAGCTGAAGTAGGATCCCTGCTTTCAGAAAAGGCTCGAGGGTAATTCATAAGCTGGTCCTTTATTGCAGACCTGCAGAGCATGCGAAAGGATATCTTTGGAAGAATAGGGCCCGGGGAACCGTGAAGGCGCGGCGCGCCTTCACGACGACGAAGCATCGCTTCGTCGGGGCCGATTAAGGTGTCCTTCCCCGGACGATGACTTACACTCCCACCGGTTCAGGCTCCTCGACCTCGGGCTTCGCCTTCGCGAGCTCCTCGATGAGCACGCCGACGTTGTCCTCGCCGCCGTGGCGCAGCACGTTGACCATGAATATGTTGAGCTTGTTCACGATGGAGGGCGGCAACTGGTTGCCGTCCACCTCGACCGATATCACGGGATAGTCCCGCTCGCGGGCCCAGGGAGTCAGGAGGCCCTCGATCACCCGGCCGATGAGGCAGGCGAAGGGCGAAATGTTGACGATGCCCGAGTAGCCTTCTTCCATCGCCGTCGCGGCGACGCCGGAGGATACCGCGATCTCGGAGTTGAGCTCGTAGTTGACAAAGTGGCGCGAGCTGTTGGCCATGATCTTGCGCATGTCGTGGGGCGTGTGCGGAATGAGCCTGGCCGGGCCCAGGGCGCGCTTCACGCGATTCTCGACGGAGTGCTTCCATGCCTCCTCGATCCACAGGCGCAGGAGCTTCTTGGCTTCCTCGGAGAAGGGCCTCTTGAAAAGGGGCAGGAGCTTTAGACGCTTCTTGAGGTCGTACTCGCGGACGAAGTCCAGGTAGTGTATCCATTCGCCGATGCCGGCGATCTTGGCCATGATGCCCTTGGAGCTGAAGAGGCCGACGAGTTCGTCGACGGCGAAGTCGTCGCGGCGGACGTAAATCTCGCCGACGATGAGGACCCGAGGGACCTCCTCGAGCTTCCGGCGCAGGGGTATCGAGGCGACCTCCTCGGCAATCTCCCGGAGGGTCGGCATGATCTTCGTTATATCCTTCTCGGCGATGGCCATCAGTTTGCGCCAGCTGTGGTCGAACCGCGCCACGGCCGTGGGAGGATCGTCGGCGCAGGCCCGCAGCGCGTTCTGGATGTCCTTCATGAAGTCGCCGATGGCGAGGGTGAACCACATGTTCTTCGAAAAGTCGGGCCCGAGCTCGGTGTAGGAATTGTCCGCGCTCATCGTCATCACGATCACGTTCTCGAGCCGCATGTCCCTGAACAGGTTCTCGTAGAACACGAAGTATTGGCCCGTTCGGCAGGGACCCGTCGTGATGGGCACGAAGAGGACGTATATCTCGTCCTTGCGGTACTTCTCGGAGGCGAAGTACTGGAGGGCGGAGCCGAGGACTATGTGCGAGGGGACGCACTCCTTGCCCGAGGCGTGGGAGCGGGCGAGCTGGATCGTCTTGCGGTTGGCGACGGGCATCGCCTCGGCGTTGATGCCGACGCCCCGGAGGACTGCGCCCATGAGCTCGGTGGAGAGGTCGCCCATGTTGGACAGGAGGAGTTTGACGCGCTTCGAGTTCCTGATGGGGATTTTCTCGCCCGACCTCGAGTCGAGGAGGTGGAATTCCTCCCCCTTCTTATTGACGAAGCGGAGGCCGTTGTCGTAACGCTCCTCCTTGATGTCCGTAAGCTTGGAGCGGTAGCCGTCGATGATGTCGAGGAAGGCCTCGACGCGGGTGTCGATTCCGGCGTCGGCCGAGTGCGAGTCGAGCTCCAGGATGAGGAAGGGCTTCTGCCCCATCATCCACTTGATGTAGTGGAGGATGAAGGAGTCGGGCGCGCAGGAAAAGTTGGAGACGTAGGTGATGTAGACGTTCGGCTCGTCCTTGATGAGGGAGGCCGCCTTCAGGTCCTGCTGGCCGTAGTACCAGTACATGTTGGAGAAGATCGTCTCGTCCTCGAAGGGCAGAAGGTCGAAGGGAATGACCGAGTAGCCGCGGCTGGTGAACTTTCTCGGGATGCCCATGTTCGCGTCGGCGGTATAGGCGTTGTAGGGCCGTCCCAGGATCGCGATGACGGGCCTGTCCGTCTTCCTCGCCTCGTCCAATGCGCGCCTGCCTATCTCGGCGGCCTTCTGAAAGTAGTCGTCCTGCCTGTCCGAGGCGACATCGAATGCCCGCTCGATCTCGCCGGGACCGATGCCCAGGCGCTCGCCGAGCTTGACGAAGTGCTCGAGGGCCTTGGCCTTCCCGAACTTGAAGGACACGACGACGTCGAGGATCTTCTCGGCCGGAATATCGGGGAAGGCCTTCTTGATGTAATAGGGAAGGGCCTGCGTGATCGGGCAGAAGTTGGCGTGGACGTCCGCCTCGTAGCTCGGCATGTCCCTGAAATGGGGAAGGAAGATGTAGTCGGCGCCCTTCTTCCACACGTCCTCGACGGTTCCATGCGCGATTTCGGCCGGGAAGCAGTAGGCGCTCTCCGCCCTCGCGACGCCTTCGCGGTCCACCTCCTCCGAGAGGAAGGTCCTGATGCCCAGGCTATGGAAGAACCAGGAATAGAAGGGATAGAGGGTGTGGACGGAGAAGCATTTGGGTATGCCGACGACGAAGTCGCGCTTGACGACCAGGTCGGCGGGATTCGGGGCCGAGCGGATATAGAGGAGCTCCGTCCTCTCGTGGACCCAGTCGGAGACGCTCAGGTCCCTCGCCTTCTTTCTCATGTTGGTGTATTTGTTGCACCTGCCGCCGAACATGTACTTGTTGCCGCCGACGTTCAGCACCTGGATCGAGCAGAGGTTCTCGCAGGAACGGCACTTGAAGACGCTCTCGTAGACGATCTCGCGCGAGAGGATCTCCGCGAGGTCGTAGGAGGCCTTGGGCAGGAGTCCGTCCGCGTGCTTCTGCTTTGCGAGAAGGCCGACGCCGTAGCAGCCCATCAGCTCGGGCGAGGGCGGCACGAGGATGGGTTTGCCGAGGAGCATCGCGAAGGCCAGGGGCACAGCCTTGTTCTTCGCGACGCCTCCCTGGAGGAAGACCGATTGCCCGATGCTGCGGTTGCCTACCACGCGGTTCAGGTAGTTGGAGACGATGGAGCAGACTATTCCCGCGGTGATGTCCTCGCGCGTGGCCCCCTGCTGGACCGCCTTGCGGATGTCCGAGTTGATGAAGGCCGAGCAGTGCTCGCCGAACTTGAGGGGCGCGCTGGCGGACAGCGCGATGTCTCCGATTTCGGCGGCGCTGCCTATATTGAGGTCGCCCTGGGCCGATTCCTCGAGGAAGGAGCCCGTGCCCGCCGAGCAGGCCTCGTTCATCGCGTAGTCGATCGGCACCCCGTTCTTGAGGAGGACGTACTTGGCGTCCTGGCCGCCGATCTCGAAGATGGTGTCCACGTCCTTGGAGAAATGAGTCGTGCCGACGGAGTGGGCGATGATCTCGTTATAGACGCCCTGGGTCTCGAGAAAGACGCCGAGGATCTCGCGCGAGGAGCCCGTCGTGGCCGCGAGGGAAATGGTGATCGCGGCGTCGCCGACGTCGGCGGTTATTTTCTTCCTGATCTCCTCGAAGCAGAGTTTGAGGGCCTTTACCGGGTCGCCGTGGGTGCGGCCGTAGTGCGAGGCGACGACCTCGTCGGTCTCGATGTCGATGAGGCAGGCCTTCGTCGTGGTGGAGCCGCCGTCGACGCCGAGGACGTACTCCCGGCCGGCGCGCACGGGCCCCGTCTTCTCCTCGAAGTACCGGACGCGGTCCCGGGAGCCGTTCAGGTCCTCGAGCCGGTCGAAACGGATCAGGTTGGAGCGCAGGAGCTTCTCGCCGCCGGGGAAGGGCGTGCCCGACTCCCGCGCGAGGACGGCCGCGCCGAAGGCCTCGAAGTAGGAGGCTTCCTTGGGGATGACGAAGTCTATCTCCGGCGCGAGCTCCCTGATGAAGCGGAGGATGTGGGGGTTGAGGGTAGTGCCGCCCGTGAGCATGACGCGGCCGTGCATGACCTTCGCGCGCTTGAGGAAGTCGACGACCTTGGTCGCCATGACCATCGAGAGCGAGACGACGATATCGTCCTTCGTAGCCTCGCGCTTGTTCAGCCGGTGCGTGCAGTCGGACTTCATGAAGACCGAGCAGCGCGTCGAGAGGGGCATCACTTTCGAGTCGAGGCCCACCTTCGCGGCGTCCTCCAGATCCATGTCCATGCGCGCGAGCTGCTGCTTGAAGAACTCGCCCGTGCCCGAGGCGCATTTGTTGCCCGAAAAATTGTTGACGATGGCGCAACGATCGTCCACGGTGTAGACGATGAGGTCCTCCCCGCCCATGGTCACGACCGCGTCGACCTTCTCGTCGATCGCGCGCAGCGCGGCTTCGATGCAGAGGGGCTCGATCGTGTTGTTGAGCGCGAAAAGGCCGCGGCCTTCGTTGCCGGTGACCAAAGAAGGAGTGCCCACGGGCGCCGTATGCCCGGCGAGGGTCTTGCGTACGGCCGCGAGAAAATCGCCCTCGTGGGGCAGGACGGAGCTCCAGACTATCGAAGCGCCCTCGGTATCGACGGCGGAGTCGTCGATGTAGACCATCTTTAGGCTCGAGGAGCCTACGTTTATTCCGAGACTGTTCATCGTTACCTCGTTTTGTGGGGACATATTAGCATTAATCTATGTTCTAGACAAGGACGGGGCTATTCCTGCTTGACAGGCATGGAATCCGACACCGCGAGTACGCTTTCCCTTACACTCAACCGCCTTCAATGCGTGAGGCCCCGCTTCCGAAAAAAGGGTACCCCGCCTGTCCTCGGCACTGAGGCCCGATGGCCTGCGGAGCGGCGAGGAACCTTTTTTCGGGCGCCCCACGCCTAATGGGGTTGGCACTCGGATGCAGATACTCGTAATGTACCTGGATCCGAAAACATTGAGAAGCGGTAAACGCTCTTCTTTATGCTGAAACAATAAATGTCGCTACTGCGATTTCGCCGATCTATTTCGGCGTAGGGGCAGATATCGCCACCGACCGCTGATAATCAGGCGCGAGAATCGCTTCCGCTTATATAGCAGGGGGGCCCGAAAAACAGAGGGGTCGGCTATCCGCAAGCCATCGGGCCATAAAGCTGAGGACTGCCGATCCCCTCCGTTTTTCGTGGGCGGGCCCCCTGCATTTAAGGCGGTAGCGATTCTCGAGTATCGGCAATCTGTATTCGGCGGCTATAGGGTCTCCAAGAGGCGCTTGTAAAAAATCTCGCAGCGGCGAAGGTTGCCGATCTCGACGCGCTCGTCGCGGCCGTGCACGCCGTCGAGCTGGGCCGAATTCTGCTTGAGGGGCGTCAGGCGATACATGGCCCGGGTCACGTCGCGGTAGTGCTTGGTGTCCGTGCTGGCGCTGAAAAGGAATGGCACGACGGCCGCCTCGGGGAAGGCGACGCCCAACGCGGCCTCTATGGCGCGGTAGCCCTCGTGGTCGATGGGAGACTCGGGCAGGGGCTCCTTCTCGGCCCCGGGATGGGCGGCCTTCGCGGTCGCGCCGAAGGGCCTCGCCAGCCGGGCCAGTCGAGCGAGCGTCTCCCCCGAGACCTCGCCGGGGAGGATACGTACGTTCACGTTGGCCCAAGCCAGGTCGGCCAGCACGTTCTCGGAGGCGCTGCCCTGAAGCAGGGTCGGGGCGTAGGTCGTGCGGATCATCGCGTTCGTCGCGTGGCTCGCCCCGAACACCGCCTTGACGAGTGGCCCGAAGAGCCAGAGATTGCGGAACAGAATGCGTATGGGAAAGGGCGAGTAGGGCGAAAGCTTGTCCAGGAAGGAGCGCACCGTGTAGCCAAGGCGGGCATGGGGGGGAGAGGCTTCGATGGCGACTATCGCCCGCGCGAGGTTGCCCGTCGCCGTCCTGCGCGGCGGCATCGATGCGTGCCCCCCCGTTCCGGCGGCCTCGATCGCGACGTCGATATAGCCCTTCTCGGCGATGCCGACGAGGGCGAGGGGCCTGTCCGCGAAAGAGAGCATACCGTCGGCGACGGGCCCGCCCTCGTCGAGGAGGAAGGAGGCCCGCACTCCCCGGGAGGCCAGGACTTCGCCTACCAGCCGAGCTCCGCGGAGTCCGTCGACCTCCTCGTCGCCGCCGAATGCGAAATAAATGCTGCGCCCAGGCATGAAACCTTCGCCGAGAAGACGTTCGGCGGCGTGGAGGGACGAGACCAGCATCAACTTTATATCCTGCGTACCGCGGCCCCAGACGCAGCCCTCGGCGATATCGCCGGAGAAGGGCCCGTGTTTCCACAAGAGGGCGTCTTCGGCGGGCACGACGTCGAAGTGGGCGCAGAGAATCGCGGGCGCGAGATTCTTATCCGAGCCTTCCCAGGTGAAGAGCAGGGCGCGGTCCCCTATCTCCTCCCGCCTCAGCTTGGCGTGAACCTTGGGGAAGAGGAGCTCGAGGTCCTTTTTGAAGGCGATAAATGCCGAATCGTCCTCGGCATCCCGATCGTAATAGGAGACCGTGGCTCGCCGTACCAGGGCCGAGAGCTCCTCTTCGACGCCCGCCGCCTCTTCCAAGGCCGACTCGGGGAGGGGCGGCGCCGCCGGGGCCGCGCGGGGCGTGGCGATGGCGCGGATGAGAGCGACAAGTATCGCGATGCCGACGAGACAGGCGAAAACAATGGCTATTATTGCGGCGAAGCTCATGCTAGCACTCCTAGCCGACAGTATCGCCGAAAAATACCGTACCGGCAATCATCTTGGAAGATACAAAGAATCTCACACGGCGAGCACAGAGGACACGGCGAATGAAGGAGAGGAAGAGAATGCTTCGCTTTGCAATAAAATTTCTTCCCTCTGTGTTCGCCGTGTTCGCTGTGTGAAAAGTATTCTTCCCGAAAGCTTTACGCGAGGAACAGCGCGAATACGCCCGCGACGGCGATGAGCGATCCGAGTACTTCGCGCAACGCGACCTTTTCCTTGAGGATCAGCGCCGCGGGGGCGATGATGAGGACGGGCACGATGGACATGATGGCCGAGGCGACGCCCACGTTGCCCGACTGCACGGCGAGGAGGCTTAAACTGACGCCGAGGAAGGGCCCGAAGAAGGAGCCCAAGGAAAGGCTGGCGATCGCCCTGCGGTCCTTGAGGGCAGTCCAAATCCCGCGCCATGAACTCGTCGCCAGCAGTGCGACCGCGAAGCCGAGCACTCCGGCGACCACCCGAATCTGGGTGCCCGCGAAGGGGTCCATCGCCATCGCCGCGCGAGGCGCGGCGATGGCGGCGCCGAGCGCATTCGCGCTCGGCGGGGAAGTTATGGAGCCCGCCCCGAGCTTGCTCAGGATGAGGCCTCCCGCCTGCCCGAGGGTCGCGCCCGCGGCCAGGGCTATGCCCCGCGCCCGATGCGGCCGATTGACAAGCGCCCCTGCGGCTCGCTTGCCGAAAACTACGATGGCGATTCCGCACAGGGTGAGGCACATGCCCCCGACGCCGAAGAGCGAAACGCGCTCGTCGAAGACCAGGAAGCCCAGGACGGCGGTAAACGCGGGCGCGGTCGCATAGACGAGCATGGCGACGCGCGAGCCTATGTCGATGAAGGACTGGAAGAGAAGAAGGTCGCCCAGCACGAGACCGACCAGCCCCGAGAAGCCGAGCCACAACCACGCGGAGAGGGGCGCGTCGAAGGGAAAGAAGCTTCCCCTCACGGCGAGGCCGTAGAGGCCGAGAAAGAGACAGCCCACTACGAGTCTGAGAAAGTTGAGGGCGACCGCGCCTATCCTCTTGCCCGCGTACTCGAAAGCGAGAGCGGTGAGGGTCCAGGCGAAGGCGGTACCGAGGGCGGCGAGGGCCCCGACGTGCAGCTCCATTATGGCCGTCCTTCGCCGTTCTCAGGTCTTGGAGAAGCAGAGAACGCAGTTGTGACCGCCGAAGCCGAAGGAGTTGGAAATCGCGGCCTGGATCTTGGCCTCCCGCGCCGCGCCGGGAACATAGTCGAGGTCGCAGGCGGGGTCGGGCGTCTCGAGATTGATGGTCGGCGGCAAGACGCCGTGATGCAGGGCCAGGACGGTGATCGCGGCCTCGAGGCCTCCCGCCGCGCCGAGGGTGTGCCCGATCATGGACTTGCTCGAGCTCGTCGGCGGATTGGCGAAGCCGCTAAGGCCGAAGACCCGCTTGATCGCGAGGGTCTCGATGGAGTCGTTGGCCGGGGTCGAAGTGCCGTGGGCGTTGATATAGCCGATCCTGTCGGGACTCAAGCCCGAGCGCCGGATGGCGATCTCCATCGCCTTGGCGGCCCAGGTCCCCTCGGGATCGGGGGCGGCGATGCTGAACGCGTCGCAGGTAGAGCCGTAGCCCCGCAATTCGGCGTAGATCCGCGCTCCGCGGCGCGCCGCGCCCTCGTAGCTTTCCAGCACGAGGATTCCGGCGCCCTCGCCGATCACGAAGCCGTCCCTGTCCCTGTCGAAGGGGCGCGAGGCTCGCGTGGGCTCGTCGTTGCGATGGGAGAGCACTCGCATTGCATCGTAGGAATCGACGACCAACGGAACGATCGTCGCCTCGGTTCCTCCCGCTATCATGAGGTCGGCGTAGCCGAGGTTTATCATGTCCATCGCGGCGCCGATCGAGTGGGCCCCCGTCGCGCAGGCCGAGATGACCCCGACGTTCGGGCCATGGACGCCGAGATCCATCGCGGCGTTGCTCGAGGCCATGTTCGGGATGATCTTGGGGACGGCGAAGGCGTTGCCGTGGCCCGGGCCCTTTTCGGCGTGCGAGGCGAAGGCCGCGCTCAGGTGGTCGTAATCCCCGGCCGCCGAGCCGATGACGCAGCCGACCCGCGCCGTGTCGAAGGACGACAGTTCCACTCCCGCGTCCTCGACCGCCATTAAAGAGGCCGCCGAGGCCATCTGGGAGAATCGGGCCATCCGCTTTATCCGTTTTTTGTCGAGATGCGCCTCCGGATCGAAGTCGAGGGCCTCGCAGGCGATGGCGCTGCCGTACCCGGCGGCGTCGAAGGCCGTGATCGTCGCGGCCCCCGATTTGCCCGCGACAATGTTTGTCCAGAAAGCGTCCACGGAGCAACCCAGGCTGGAAATGACTCCGATTCCGGTGACTACGATTCTCATGGGCCATAATGGCCCGACCCCGCGCGAAGGTCAATGCGGCCATATTGACTTTTTATGCAAACCGCTCCTATTGTTCTTGCCAAGTACTTGGGAGGTAAATGGATGAAGACTAGCAGAATCGCTATCGCTCTCGCCGTCCTCACGGCCCTGTCCCTTCCCCTCTGGTCCCAGGCCAAGAAATTCGTTTTTGGCTCGGATGCGACCTTCCCGCCGATGGAGTTCGTCGACGCCGTAAGCAAGAAAGTCGTCGGCTTCGACGTCGACATGATCAACGCCATCGGCAAGGTCTCGGGCTTCCAGGCGGACGTAAAGAGCACCGCTTGGGACGGCATCTTCGCCGGCCTCTCCGCCGGCGATTACGACGGTGTCCTCTCGTCAGTGACCATCACCGACGAGCGCAAGGCCACGATGGACTTTTCCACGCCCTATCTCAACGCCGGACAGGTCATCATCGTCCCCAAGACTACCAAGAACGTATCCAAGCCCTCGGATCTCGTCGGCCTGACGGTCGGCGTGCAGATCAGCACGACCGGCGACATCGCCGTCGGCAAGATCGATGGCGTAAAGGAAAAGAAGACCTACGACGATATCGGCCTCGCCGTCGAGGACCTCACGATCGGCCGCCTCGACGCCGTCGTCGTGGACTCGCCGACCGCCGCGGGCTACGTCCTGCAGAACGACAAGTACAAGGCCAAGCTCCAGATAGTGGGCGTACCCTTCACCGAGGAGTACTACGGCATCGCGGTCAAGAAGGGCGACAGCAACCTCCTCGGCATGATCAACAAGGGCCTTGCCGTCATCATGAAGAACGGGACTCTCGACAAGCTCAAGAAGAAATGGCTGCAGTAGCATCGTGAGCGACTTCCTCAAGCCAGGGAAGCGCAAGGCGCCGTCGACTACTTCGGGGTCGGCGGCGCCGCCCGCGTTACCCCACTTCAACATCAACGTCACCGACGGCACCCTGATCCCCAACATGGGGGACAAGTCCATCCTCTCGGCCTGGAATATCTCCTTCTTCGGCGCCATCGCGGCGATCCTTTTGCTGCGCTTCGCCACGCCGAAGCCCAATCCTTACCGCGATATCCTGGCCTTCGTGCCCGACGGCCTCATCGCCACCTTCGGCGTCACGATAGTCTCGATATGCTTTGCCCTGGTTCTCGGCCTCCTCGCGGGCCTCGGCCGCATCGCGAAGACCAAGCCCATCAATCTGATCGCGACCGTTTACGTCGAGGTGATCCGCGGCATCCCCCTGCTCGTGCAGCTATTCTACATTTATTACGCCCTCGGACCCCTCCTGCACCTCAAGGGACCGGCTTCCGCAGTGCTGGCCATGTCCATCTGCTACGGCGCCTACATGGGCGAGATATTCCGGGCGGGCATCCAGTCCATCGCGAAGGGGCAGATGGAGGCGGCATTGGCCCTGGGCATGTCGAGGACCCAGGCCCTCTGGCGGATCATCCTGCCCCAGACGGTCAAGGTCATCCTTCCACCGATCGGCAACGAGTTCATCGCCCTGCTCAAGGACTCATCCCTCGTCTCGATACTGGCCGTCGCCGACCTCCTGCGCCGCGGCCGCGAGTACGCGTCCACCACATTCAACTACCTGCAGTCCTTTACCATCGTGGCTCTCATCTACCTGATCATGACGCTCTTCTTCTCGCGGCTCGTGGGCATCATGGAAACGAGACTGAGGAATCATGGACAACGGCATAATTAGGATAAAAAACGCGTGCAAGAATTTCGGATCGGTCCAGGCCCTCAGGGGCGTCGATCTCGAAATAGCGAAGGGCGAGGTAGTCCTCGTCATCGGCCCCTCGGGCTCGGGCAAGAGCACTCTCCTGCGCTGCGTCAACAGGCTCGATCACCTGAGCTCGGGCGAGATATGGGTCGAGGAAGACTGCGTCACGAGCCCCCACGCCAACATACGAAAGATACGCGAGGAAGTGGGGATGGTATTCCAAAGCTTCAACCTTTTCCCGCATCTCACTGCCGCGCAGAACATCGCCCTTGCGCCGCTGATAGTGTTAAAAGAGGAAAAGGTCGAGGCCCAAAAAAGGGCGCGCGATCTCCTCGCCCGCGTCGGCCTCGCCGACAAGGAATTCTCGTACCCCGAGCAGCTCTCCGGCGGCCAGCAACAACGCGTAGCCATAGCCCGCGCCCTCGCGATGCAGCCCAAGATCATGCTCTTCGACGAGCCCACGAGCGCCCTCGATCCCGAGATGATCAAGGAAGTCCTCGACGTCATGCTGGACCTCGCGAAGGAGGGCATGACCATGATGGTCGTCTCCCACGAGATGGGCTTCGCGCGCGCGGCCGCCGACAGGGTGGTCTTCATGGACGAGGGCCTGATAGTCGAGGCGGCCCCTCCCGACGAGCTTTTCGCCCACCCCAAGGAAGAACGGACGCAGAGATTTCTGAATCACATACTATAATGAAAACGGGTTTTTAGAGATGCCCCCTATAAGCGATCTCCCTAACCCGGATATCTCACATTAATTAACAAGGGACCTCCCGAAGCGTATATAATTGTCTTGCCAGAAACAAGATATACGCTGAAAGGAAAGCCCCTTGTGAAAACAGACTGTAACCAATCCG
>JBEKVO010000019.1:0-70147 GCA_049513895.1 Rectinemataceae bacterium
CTTCGAACTCCTCGACTTGGGGGCCAGGGACCTTCATGTAGGCAGAGGGACGTAGCTCGCTTCGGGCCATATCACAATGCCACATGAATTTACGAATGTTGGCCTGTCGAAGTTCGGATTAACGTCTCGTTGACGCCGCGTCAGGAGCTTGGCGCGTCGCCGAAGGGATTGGCCCTGCCGAGAACTTCCCGTATCGGCGCGTTATGCGGATCCAGGAGGCCCGGGTCGGACTCGAGCGTCGCGAAGGCTTCGGCTCGGGCCTGCTCCAGCACGAGGGCGTCTCGGAGCGGGTCGGCGATGGACAGCCTGAGGTAGCCCGACTGGGCCGTGCCGGCTATCTCGCCGGGGCCGCGGATGCGCAGATCCTCCTCGGCGAGGGCGAAACCGTCGCTCGTACCGAGCATGGCCTTGAGCCGTGACTTGGCCTCATCGGTCACCTCCTCCGAATAGACCAGAAAGCAGTAGGACTGCTCGGTTCCCCGCCCGACGCGGCCGCGTAGCTGGTGCAGGGCGGCGAGGCCGAAGCGCTCGGCGTGCTCTACTACCATGGCCGCCGCGTTGGGCACGTCTACGCCCACTTCCACCACGCTCGTCGCTACGAGGACCCCGAGCTCGCCCCGCGAGAAGGCGTCCATCGCCGCTCGCTTCTCCTCTTCCTTGAGCCGCGAGTGGATGAGTCCGACCTTGAACTCCGGATATATCTCATCTCGCAGCCTCGTCTCCATGGCCACAGCGTTCTTCAATTCCAAGCGTTCCGACTCGCCGATGAGGGGGTAGACGAAATAAGCCTGGCGCCCGGCGGCCAGGAGGCGCCGCACGAAGTCGTAGACCTTGGCCTCGTTGCCCGCCTTGGCTAGATGGGTGATCACGGTCTTGCGGCCGGGGGGCATGGTCCGTATCGAGGAGATGGAAAGGTCGCCGAAGACGGTCAGGGCCAGGGTCCGGGGGATGGGCGTCGCCGTCATCATGAGGAGGTCGGGTACGGGACCTTTACGCGACAGGGCGAGGCGCTGAAGGACTCCGAAGCGGTGCTGCTCGTCGACTACGCTTAGTCTGAGGCTCTTATATTCGACCTCGTCGGAGAAGAGGGCTTGCGTGCCGAGGACGAGGTCCACCTCGCCGGCCTTGAGGGCGGCCAGGAGGGGGCGGCGCCCCGCGTCCTCGACGTTGCCCGATAGGAAGGCGAGGCGGACGCCGAGGGGCTCGAGGAGTCGGGCGGCCGTGGCGGCGTGCTGCCTGGCGAGGAGCTCGGTCGGCGCCATGATCGCCGCCTGGCCCCCCGCCTCTATCGCGTCGAGGCAGGCGAGGAAGGCCACGAGGGTCTTGCCCGAGCCGACGTCGCCCTGCAGCAGGCGGGCCATCGGCCGGGGCGACGCCATATCGGCGGCGATCTCGGCGGCGCATTCCACCTGGCCGCTCGTGAGCTCGAAGGGCAGGCGATCTATGAGGCGCCGCTTGAGGAGACCCGACGGCGCCCGGCGCTCGACCTGTACCTCCCGGCGGCGCATCGCGCGCCGCGCGACGGCGATCTGAAAATAGAAGAGCTCCTCGAAAATGAGGCTCTCGCGGGCGGATGCGAGTTCCGCCTGCCCGACGGGAAAATGGACGGCTCGCAGGGCCTCGCGCTTGGGCATGAGAGCCCTGCGCTCGCGAAGCGCCGCGGGCAGCTCCTCCTCGACCTTCGATCCATACTCGACGATGGCGGCTTTCATGACTCGCCTGACCTGGCCCTGATTGAGGCCCTCCGTCAGGGCATAGACGGGCAGGATGCCCGAAGCGGGGGCCTTGTCCACGCCGAGGGGCTCGACCTCGAATGAGGAGGATTGTATGTCCCCGTAGCGGTAGCTGAACTTGCCCGTGACGACGACCCGGGAGCCCAGGGGAAGCTGATTTTCGAGGAAGGGCCTGTTGAAACAGACGAGTACCGCGCTTCCCGTCTCGTCGCGAACGGTGACCTTGAGGGTCCGCATCCTGCCGTAGCCGAACCAGGCATGGGCGACGACCTCGGCCAGCGTGCGCACTCGCGGCTGCTTCGCGAACTCGGCGAAGGGGACGAAGCTCGTGCGGTCGTCGTAATCCCGGGGGTAGTCGAGGAGGAGGTCGGCGACCGAGTAGACGCCCAGCTTGGCCAGCCGCGCAGAAACCTGGGCGCCCGCGCCCTTCAGGACGTTTACCGATTGGCCGAGCTCGCGGAGAAACATCGAAGGCTCCTTGGATGATGATAATAGTTGCGCCCGCGCCTCCGGCGCAAGGAGCCGCCGCCTCGATGGACGCTCCGCCTTGCCCCTCCGCCCTTCCGATGCTAGGATTCGACCACGACGAAGGAGAGTACATGCGCAAGGAACTGGCGCGACTCATCGAAATGGATCGCGAGGTCGGCCTCCTCGGCCATATCGACGCCCTCTTGAGCTGGGACCAGGAAACATATATGCCGGCGATGGCGGTGGGCGAGAGGTCCGAGCAGATCGCCTATATCGAGAGCCTCGCCCACGACAAGCTCATCGCCCCGGAGATAGGGGAGCTTCTCGCCGCACTCGGCTCCACGACCGCCACGCCCTCGGGCGAAGGCTCCCTCGAGGCCGGGGAAGGGGCCTACCTCCGCGTCCTGCGCCGGGAATACGACAGGGCGACCAGGGTGCCCTCCGACCTCGTGGCCGAGCTCGCCCGCGCGACGAGCCTCGCCCATGCAGCTTGGATCGCCGCTCGGGCAAAGGACGACTTTCCCGCTTTCGCCCCCCATCTCGAGCGCATAGTCGAGCTGAAGAAGAGGCAGGCGCAATGCCTCGGTTCGGGAGCCAAGCCCTATGACGCCCTCCTGGATCTTTTCGAGCCGGGCAGCACCGAGGCCTCGATAGCCGAAGTCTTCGCGGGCCTTCGAAAGGACCTGGTCCTCCTCCTCGAGAAGATCGAGTCGAGGCCCCAGGTGGACGACTCCTTTCTCCATAAGCCCTGCTCCGCGGAGCGCCAGGCGGCGATCTCGGGATGGATCATGGATCTCGTGGCCTACGACCGGGCGCGCGGAAGGCTGGATACCGTCGCCCATCCGTTTACGACGACCTTGGGCGCCGCCGACGTGCGCATCACGACGCGATATGTCGAGGACTTCTTTCCGTCGAGCCTCTTCTCCACCCTCCACGAGGCCGGGCACGCGTTGTACGAGCTCGGGATAGGGCCCGGAGCGGAATTTACGCGCACGAAGCTGCACGACGCCGCGTCGATGGCGGTCCACGAATCGCAGTCGCGCATGTGGGAGAACGTGGTCGGGCGCTCGGGCGTTTTTTGGAAGGGCAGCTACGCTCGCCTCGCCGAGCTTGCGGGCGACGCGCTGAGCGGCGTCGGTGCCGAAGACTTCGTCAAGGCGATCAACAAGGTCGAGCCTTCCCTTATCCGCACCGAGGCCGACGAGGTGACCTATGGCCTCCACGTCATCCTGCGCTTCGAGCTGGAGTCCGCGCTTATTTCCGGAAATCTCGCCGTGAGGGACCTGCCCGCAGCCTGGAACGCGAAAATGAAGGAGCTTCTCGGCGTGGTCCCGCCCGACGACGCGCGGGGCTGTCTCCAGGACGTGCATTGGTCGGCCGGCCTCTTCGGCTATTTCCCCAGCTATGCCCTCGGCAATCTCTACGCCGCCCAATTCTGGTCGGCGATGAAGAGGGACATGCCCGATATAGCCGCGCGCGTCGAGTCCGGCGATCTGCTTTCCGTCCTCGCCTGGCTTCGCAGGAATATCCACGAACCGGGAGCCATGTACCTGCCCGGCGAACTGGTCCGGAGAGTCACGGGCGGGGGCCTCGACCCGGCGCATTTCCTCGCCTATCTCGACGAGAAATACTCGCGGGTATATGGCTATTGACTCGATCGCCCTTTCCGCCGCGGCGGGAATCGGGGCCCAGAACGGCTCGCTGGGGTTCTGGGCGAATCCCTACCTCTGGACATCGGCTGCCGCCGTCTTTTTCGGCCTCGCGGCCGGTCAGGCGGCCCGCGCCTTTCTTCCCGCCCGCGAGGGCGGGGTAAGGGCGGTTCGACGAATATCCCGTCGCCTCGCCCGAGCGATCGCCTTCTTGAGCCTCGGCATACTCGCCATGGCGGCACTCCTCGTCCTGGCGGACAAGACCGCGCTTGTGGCGGAAATCACCCGCGGCGGGATCGTTCCGGGCGCCGGCCTCCTCCTCCCCTGGGCCGGCTTTATCGCAGTCCTGGCCCTCGTTGCGGGCTTGCGGCCTTTGGAGGCGGGATTGCCCCTCGTCTGCGTCGCGCTCGCCTTGTTGGTACTTGTCCGCCTCGCCCTCGAAGGCTGGCTGCCGCTGGGCCCGCCGAGGGCCGACGGCTACCTCGAAATCGCCAAGTTCCTGCCCTATGAGGTCGGTTCCTCTTCCTTCCGCGGCCATCTCGAGCTGCCCGAGCGCGACTCGGTCTCCGTTACCCAGGAGCTCGGACTCGCCTCGAGCTCGATCGCAATCTCGGTCGAGAGCCTCGAGTTCGTGGGGCCGCTGGCCTTCGTCGTCGAAGCGGTCGGCGCTTTTCCGCGGACCAAGGCCGCCGAGGCTCTGCGTTTTTATCGCGTTGTCGGCATCGCGGCCCCCGGCGGGATAGTCCAGGCCTTTGCCTTACCGGCTCATGTCCGTTTACTGGACGCCCTGCTTCCCCTTCCCGCGGACGCGGGTAGAGAGCCGGGCGGCCCGACCGTCTCGGGCGGAGCCGTCTTCGGCTTGGCGCACAGGTCGCGCCTGACGAGCTCGGCGACGCCCCTCGCCGCGATGCAATCGCTTTCCTTCGGCCTGAATGAAGAAGGCATCATCTCGATCATCCGAGACTGAATGTCGGCTCGGTCGCTAGGCCAGGGCTGTCGCTTCTATCTCCACGAGGCCTCCCTTGGGCAATGCCGCGACCTGTATCGTGGATCGGGCGGGGTAGGGCGCCGCGAAGCGCGAGGCATAGACCTCGTTGACGGCGGCGAAGTCCGCCATGTCCACGAGGAAAATCGTGGTCTTCGCGACGTTCGCGAGCGCGAGGCCCGCCGCGCCGAGGAGGGCCTCGAGGTTCAGGATCGCTCGCTCGGCCTGGGCCCGAACGCCCGATGCGAGCTCGCCGGAGCCGGGATCGAGCCCGAGCTGGCCCGAGCAGTATACGGTCCCGCCGGCTCGAACCGCGGAGGAGTAGGGGCCGATGGCCTTGGGCGCGTTCTCGGACGCGACGATTTCGATCTTCATGATGTCCTCCTCACATGGACTTCCAGAATTTATAGTACTTCCTCTCCACCTCGTCGAGGGAAAGCAGGGGATAAAACCTGAAGCGCTCGGGCGAGGCGAAGACGAAGCCGCCCCGAAGGAGCTTGTACGAAATGCGGTCGAGGGGGCAGTAGAGGGACAGGCCCTTCACGTCCTTGCTCGGGGACCTGCGGAGTTCGCGGATCGCGGCGCGCAGACGCTCCGGATGGATGCCGGGGAAAAAGCTCGTGACGTAGGGGCTCTCCTCCGTCTCGCGGATAAAGTCGTCCACCGACAGGTCGAGTTGAGTATAGAGCATCCTGGGAGCGCCCTTCGAGTTGGCGGGATCGGTGGCGAAGCGCGCGTACTCGGTGAGGCCGAGCCTCGTGAGCACGATGAATTTGACCGGGTCCACCTCGAGTATCACGCGGAGCTCGTCGACGCTCGGAGCGATGACGGCGCCATCGGGCGTCCCTTCCGGCGCGGGTTCAAGGACGACGTAGCCGCCCGACGCGTCGCAGATGTAGAGCCTGCCCATAGCCTCGAAGCTCACGTGCTCGAGGACGCGATAGCTCGAAATGAATTTCGTCGCTTTGGGACTTCCGTCCTCGTGGGGCTTCAGTTGGGCATAGGCTCCTTCCACGTCGAAGTAGGGATCGCGGAAATCGCGATCGAGCTCGACGAAGACGAGCTTGCCCTCGAAATAGCGCGTGGACTCGCGCATGTAGTGCTTGATGAAACGCTCCGCGTCGAGCTGGGAGGCCACGAGCGAATGGTTCGGGTGGACGACGAGATAGAGGTGGCTTTCCCAGGCCATCGATATGCCTCCTGCCGTTGTCATTTCTGTCCCTTTGGGTGTTGCAAGCGCATTTCCGCCGCTCTGGCGTGCCCTTCGAGTCCCTCGATCCGGGCGAGGGCGGCCGCTTCGGGCGCGAGGATGCCGGGGTCGTCCATCTCGAGCCAGGTGCGCGCGCGGAGGAAGGTGAGCACTGACAGGCCCGCCGCGAAACGCGCCGCGCCTCCGGTGGGCAGGCAGTGGTTCGGGCCGGCGCCGTAGTCGCCGAAGACCTCCGCGGAACCTGAGCCGAGGAACACGGCGCCCGCGCAGGAGATCGATGCCGCCCAGGCCCGCGGATCGGGCACGAGGAGCTCGAGGTGCTCGGGGGCGAAGCGCTCCGCCGCGGCCCTCGCTTCGGCTCCGTCGCGGGCTAGCAGCATCCAGCCGTTGCCCAGGGCGGCGGCGGCGGTGGACCTGTTGGGCTCGGGCAGCTCGGCAAGGCGCCTCGCGAGGGCCTCGTCGAGCAATCCCGCGAAGCGGGTCGCTTCGCGGGAAGACGAGGCTTCCTGAAAAACGACGATGGCGGGCACGGCCGCGATGTCGTGTTCGGCCTGGGCCAGGAGATCGGCCGCCGCGACCTCGGGGCTCGCTCCCTCGCCCGCTATCACGAGGAGCTCCGAGGGGCCGGCCGGCGCCTCGGTGCCTACCACGCCCGCGAGCAGGCGCTTGGCCGCAGCCGCGTACCTGCCGCCCGGCCCCACGACGACGTCGCAGGGCGGCACACCCGCGCCGAGGGCGAGGGCGGCTATTCCCTGTGCCCCGCCTGCCGCGAGGAAGCCCTCGGCCCCCGAAAGGGCCGCGGCCGCGAGCGTGGCTCGCGAGGGTTTGGGGCCCGCGCACCAGATCGAAGGCACGCCCGCGGCCGCGGCCGCGCAGACTGTCATGATCGCGCTCGAGGGCAGGGGGAAACGGCCGCCGGGCGCGTAGCAGCCCGCCCTCGCGACGGGGATGAAAACGTGCCCCGCCCGGCCGCCCGGGACGGGCACATCGATGTCGCATAACGCGGCGCGCTGGGCCCGAGCGAAGGAGAGCACGCGGTCGCGCGCCCGCTCGAGGATGCCCCTCTCCTCGAGCGGAAGCGATGCGAGGGCCTCTTCCATGCCCTCGCGCCCGATGACCAGGGGGGCGCCGGCGGCGAGTTCGCCCAGCTTTTCGGCCCACTCGCGGACGGCGGCCTCGCCGCGCTCGCGCACGTCCGACAGGATGAGCGAGGCCTTCTCCTCGGCCTCGACGTCGCGAGCCCTCGAGCGCGCCTCGGGCAGCTCCTCGAGGCTTATCCGCCTAAGGCCGGTGCCTCCTCCGCCTTCTAGTGCTCTCCCGTCCATAGCATGTCCTCCGATGATTGCACGTAGGCCGCCTTCGGCGCCCCGCCGCGGCGGCTAGGCTCGAGCCTTCGGCTATGGCCTTCGTGAGCGCGAAGTAGATGACGTCCGCTGCCTCGGCGGAGGCCTCGTCGGGGCCCTTGGCCCTGTTGAGCTCGTCGGCTTCCTCGCGAAGCTTGGAGGCGAGGAGACCGGGATCGTCGAAGAGCTTTCGCGTATAGGAACCCGCGGGAGCCTCGACCTTGCGCGATTTCAGCGTCCTCTCGAGGCGTTCTATCCCGGAGCCGTCGTCGAAGCAGCTTCGGCGCGAGAGATGGCAGAAGCCGCGCCCGTTCTGGCGCACGGTGAAGCGGATCGCGTCCCGGTCGCAGTCGGCCTCCATGCGGATGAGGTCCTGTTGGTCGCCGCTGGTCTCGCCCTTGACCCAAAGCCCTCGGCTGCGCGAGCGGTAGGCGCCCCTGCCCGACTCGATCGCCGCGGTAAGGCTTTCCATGTCCGACCAGACGAGGCCGAGGGCCCTGCCGCCCTCGTCGCAGACGACGGTGGGCCAAAGCCCGTCGGGCCTGTCCGAGGAGAGGCTCGCGGCGAAGGCTTCGGCCAGGGAGAGCTTGCCCATCGCGATCGCCGTGCCCGCCTGGACGTCGGCCCCGGCGCGGTCGAGCGCGCCTATCTCGGCGGCCTCAGCCGCGCCGCCCGCGAAGGTAATGCGAACGCCCTTGGAGGCCGCGATGAGCGATCGGGCGCGGTCGAGGCCGATGCCGCCGAGGCTCCCCTCGGCGTCGACGAAGGTGACGAGGAAGCCCGAGACGTAGGGCGCGAGGGCCGCCATCCTCTCCCCGATCCCGCGGCCCGTGCCCCGGGTCCAGCCCTCGACGACCACCTCCCCGCCTTTTTCGTCCAACGCGGCTATCAACCGCTCCCGGGGCAGCTCGGCGAGGAACTCGGGTTCCGCCCTGGTGCCGAGCATGACCGACCTCGCGCCCGCGTCGAGGTAGCGCAGGACCGCCTCCTTCGTCCGCAGGCCGCCGCCCACCCTGCAGGGATGGCGCCGGACTATGCGCAGCGCGATCTCGCTGTTGTCGCCCGTCCCGAGGGCCGCGTCGAGATCGACGATCGCGATCTCGCCGACGCGCGAATAGCGGGCGGCCACTTCCTCGGGGTCCCCCACGTCGAGGACGGGATGCCTGCCCCCGCGGAGCTGGACCGCCCTTCCGCCTTGGATATCGATGCTCGGGACTATCACGATCGTACCTCCATGCCCGCCTTCGCGAGGCTTTCCTTGACGCTGCGTATCGAGAGCTCGCCGCGATGGAACACGCCCGCGGCCAGGAGGGCTCGGGCGCCCGCTCGGGCGCCGTCGACGAAATGCCCCGGGAGCGAGGCCCCTCCCGAGGCGACGACGGGGATGCCCGCAGCTGCCGTCACGGAGCGCAGGAGCTTCAGGTCGTAGCCCGAGCCCGTGCCGTCGCGGTCCATCGAAGTGAGAAGTATTTCGCCCGCGCCGCGGCGCGCTCCCTCGCGCGCCCATAGGACCGCGTCGAGGCCCGTGGTCTTTCGGCCGGCGTCGATGACCACTTCCCATGAAGGCGCTTCGCCCGCGCCGCCGCTCGAGACCGGCCTTCGCCTCGCGTCGATCGCCAGGACGACGCACTGCACGCCGAAGCGCGAGGCGAGCTCGTCGATGAGCCTGGGCTCGCGCGCGGCGGCGCTGTTGACCGCGACGCGGTCGGCTCCGGCCTCGAGGAGTCGGACTGCGTCGTCGGCCCGGCGCACTCCGCCGCCGACCAGGAGCGGGATGCCGATCGCTTCCCGCACCCGCCTGATGGACTCGAGGGCGGTCTTTCGCCCTTCGATCGTCGCCGAGATGTCGAGGAAGGCGATCTCGTCGGCCCCCTCGGCCTCGTAGCGGAGCGAGAGCTCCGCCGGGTCGCCCGAATCCACGAGGTTGAGGAAGCGGACGCCTTTTACCACCCTGTCGCCGTCGACGTCGAGGCAGGGGATTACCCTGAGCGCTCCGACGGATTTCACGATGAGCCCCCTTCCGACGCCGCGGCCGATCTTAGCCATGCCTCGATCAACTCGAGGCCCCAAGGCCCCGAGAGCTCGGGATGGAATTGGCAGAGAAGGAGGAACTTGCCATCGGCCCGCTGCCTCTCCAGGGCGGCGACGAAGCTCTCTCCATACTCCGACCAGCTCACCGCGAATCCTTCCGGTGCCTCCGACAGTCTGTACGAATTGGCGAAGTACGCCCATCCCTGGTGAACGAGCCCCGGCGACGCGCTTCGCGCGTCGCCCGCTGAGCTGCGCTCAGCGTTATCAAGAAGGGCGGGCTCAACGCCCGCTGAGCTGCGCTCAGCGCCATCATGAACGGCATTTTCAGTGGAACAAGGCTTCACTCTATTCCAGCCGAGTTGGGGCACGGGCAGCTCCGCGGGGAAGCGCCTGAAGACGCCGGGGACTATGCCCATTCCCGCGACGCCGGGCGACTCGTCGCTGCCCTCGAAGAAGAGCTGCATGCCGGCGCAGACGCCCATCGTCGGCTCTCCGCGCCTCACGCGATCGCGGAAGGCCTCGTCCATGCCGGCGGAGGCGAGGGCGGACATCGCGCTCCCGAAGGAGCCGACACCCGGCAGCACCGCGAAGGCCGCGGCGGCGAGCTCGTCGGGGCCGGAGGCCATGTAGGGCGCCGCGCCCGCCCGCCGGAACGCCGCCATTATCGACGCCAGGTTGGCGACGCCCGTCGCGGCGAAGGCGACCTTGGCCGCCGATCGGTCAGGCATCGAGCCCCCCTTTCAGGCGCGCCCAATCGGCCTCGTCTATTTCCTCGAGGAGCACGGAACCCTTCGTGCTTGCGGCGTTCACGGCGCCCGTGGCGGCGCCGCCCATCCGGGGGAGGATAGCCGAAGCTTCCCTTAGCGCCAGGGCGAGGGCCTTGAAGGCGGCCTCCGCCTTGTGGTGGGCGTTTTCGCCGGCGAGCAGGTCGACGTGGAGGGTCATTCGCGCCGCGGACGCGAGGCTCCAGAAAAAGTGGACGACGTTCTCGGCGGCGAGATCGCCTAGCCTCGCGCCCGAAAGCGCGAGATCGGCGCGGCAGTAGGCCCTGCCCGACAGGTCGACGACCGCGCGGGCCAGGGCCTCGTCGAGTGGAGCGTAGGCGGAGCCGAAGCGCCGCGGCGCGGGACCCATCTTCAGGGCCCTCGCGAGGGCCTCTCCCAGGGCGAGGGCGCAATCCTCCGCGCTGTGGTGCTCGTCCACGACGAGGTCGCCGCGGCATAGGAGGGTAAGCCGCCAGAACGCGTGCGTCGCGAGGGAAGTGAGCATGTGGTCGAGGAAGCCGATGCCGCTGTCTATCTCCGCGGAGGACTCCTCGGGATCGAGGTCGAGGTCGACGAGGACTTCGGTCTCGCGGCTCTTGCGCCGAAGCAGCACTCTCCGAGAAGGGCGGGGTATTTCGTCGTGCGTCGTCATCGTAGCCTCCCTATTTTCCCCAGGGCCGCGAGGAGGGTCAGGAATTCCTCCCCGTCCCCGGGACAGGTTATGCGAATGAGCCCCTCCCTGCCGGGCTTGCCCGGCCAGGACCTGATCTTGATCCCTTCCCCCGCGAGGGCGTCCGAAAACGCGCTCGCGTCCGGGACTATGGCCGCCGCGAAATTTGCCTTGCCCGCCCAGGTCTTCGCGCCGATCGCGGCCAGGGCCGCCTGGAGGAGGGGCCGCTCGCGCCGCACTTCCGAGACGAAGGCCGCGACCGCCTCGGCCCCCCGCTCGAGGGCCGCTTGGGCCGCTGCGACCGCGAAGGTGCCGAGGGCGTAGGGCGGGCCTGCCGCGCGAAGCCTGGCTATGTCGGCGGCCGAACCCGCCGCCCATCCCGCGCGAAGGCCGGCGAGCCCGCATGCCTTGGAGAAGGTTCCCGTCGATATGACGCCGGGTAGGCTCGCGGCGACGTCATAGACCCCGCGGTCCTCGTCGAAATCCGCGTAGGCGACGTCGAAAAGAACCTTCGCTCCGCCGGCAGAGCCGGCCTCGGCGGCGAGGGCGCGCAGTTCGGGGGCCGAGATCGTTCCCCCGCCCGGGTTGTCGGGCGAGGCGACTACCACGAGGGCGGGCCTCTCGACGCCGAGGGCCGCGACGAGGGCCGCGAGGGGGAAGGGGCCGTCGGGCGCGCGGGGCACGGCCACGTAGCGCGCGCCCGAGCGGGCGGCGGCGGCGGCGTATTCCTCGAAGGCCGGCGCCGTCGAGAGCACTGTCGCGCCCGATCGGCCGAAGGAACGGATGGCGCGGTCTATCGCGTCGTCGGCGCCCGCCGTCGCGATGAGGCGCTCCGGCGGAAGGTCCATCCGATCGGCCAAGGCCGCCTCGAGGGCCGCGGAATCGGGGTAGCGCCGCAGCAGCTCCGAGTCTATCAGCGCGGCTATCTCCGCCGGCGGCAGGCAGGGCCTGCCTTCGTTCGCGTCGAGCCTGAGGGTCTTGGAATTCATGGCGCTACCCTCCTTCAAGGCACGAGCTGGCTGAGCTCGGAGACCACGATGTCGCTGCCGCCCCGGCGCTTGATCTCGGGAAGGAGGCCCGCGAGCGCGGCCCGCGGCGCGGCCACCTTGACGGCGTAGGCTTCGCCGCCCTTGAGCGGCGAGATGGTGGGCGACTTCATGTAGGGCAGCACCGCGGTGAGCTCGGCGAGCCGGTCCGCGGGCACGTTGACCTCTATCATCACTCGCTTGCGCGCCTCGAGGACCGAGCCCACGAGGAGGGCGAGGCTCTCGGCGGCCTCGCGCTTGGCGGGATCTGCCATCGCCTTCCGCGATGCGTACAGCCGCGTCGAGCTTTTCATCACCTCGTCGATGACGGCGAGCCCGTTGGTTTTCAGCGTGGAACCCGTCGCGCAATTGTCCACTATAATGTCGGCGTCCTCGGGCGGGAATACCTCGGTCGCGCCGTAGGATCGCACGAACCTCGCGCCGGGCGCGTTGCGCGACATCCATTCGCGGGCTATCGTCTCGTATTCGGAGGCGACTACCAGCCCTTCCCTGACGGGCAGCTTGCCGTTCACGAGGAGGCCGAGGGGGGCCGCCACCACCACTCGCACGGGATCCAGCCCCGTATCGAGGAGCTCCACCGCTCCCGAGCCGAGCTCCCGCGTCCAGTCGGCCCCCGCGAAGCCGACGTCGCGGCTTCCGAGATCGACCATCTCGACGATATTCTGGGGTTTCAGGAACTTGGCGTCGAAACGGGGGGCCCGGCCGAGGCCCTTCGACCCTCCTTCGTCGGTCGCGCCGAAGTCGTAAGGGGCGCCCACGATGGGCCTGTAGCCGCGTTCATCGGCCTTGACGGGAAGGCCCGCGTCCGCCATGAGCCTCAGGACCTCGGCCTGCATCCTGCCCTTGGGCAGCCCGAGCTCCAATACCACATCGTCCATTCTTGTCTCCTTTCTTTCGGGAAACGGGAGTCCGGGTTGCCGGCGCCCGACCCTCCGAAAGGATCCGTTTAAAACCGGAGCGCCGGCCCCTTGAGGCCGGCGCTCCCGTAGACTACGCTGCTTGTCAGCGCTTTAAGCTACGACGTCGCACGGCCCGTATATATGGCCGTGATGCCGATGCATGAGGCTGGAAAGCTCGACGCTCGTCTCTTTGTTCACGATTAAACGTAATTTACTTGGCGGGAGCGATCTTGTCAATGAGGTATTTCAAAAGTCGGTTACTTTTGAAAGGCCTCCAGCCAATAACAATTGGCTTTGCAGTTTCTCGCGCTTCTCGTTTATTGAAGCGCTACGAAATCTGCGTATTTTAAGGTAGCTTTTTCAAAATGCGGACGCATTTTGAAAAAGCCTCGATAGTCTTGCCCCTCGGGCCCGGCGTCGTTACTATCGCCGCATGCATGATCCTGGGGACCATAGGCGCGACCGCGAGGCGGGCCGCATCGTATACCCCGTAGTCTCTCGGCGCTCGGGCGGCCTCTCCCTGGGCGTCAACCTCTTTCCCGACGCCAAGGTTTGCACCTTCGATTGCCCCTACTGCGAGGTCTTTTTAGCTTCGGGTCCGAGCGTCGGCTTTTCGATCGCGGATCTCGAGGAAGAGTTCGAGAATTTCCTGGACCGGGTCTACCCCGACTCCTGGGCTCCGGAGCCCCTCCGCGACGTCTGCATCTCGGGCAACGGCGAGCCCACCGCGTCCCCTCGCCTCGGCGAGGTCCTGGAGCTCTGCGCGCGCGTCAAGCGATCGCATACGGACATCCTCGGGTCGGCCTCCCTCGTCGTAATCACGAACTCTACCGGCTTCCTCGATCCAGCGGTATCCGCCCTCCTCGGGCGTTTCTCCCGCGACGAGGGCCTCGTTATCTGGGCCAAGCTGGATGCTGGCGGCGAAGACCTTTTCCATCTCATGTCCGGAGCGAATGTCCCTCTCGATCGCATCGCCGGCGGCGTACTCTCCTTCGCGCGTCGCCGGCCCATCGTCATTCAGACCATGCTCTGCGAGATCGAGGGGCGCTCTCCTTCCGACGGTGACCTGGCCGATTACGCGGCCCTCCTGTCCCGCCTCGTCGCCGGGGGCGCGCGCGTCGACGAGGTCCACCTGTACACCTTCGCGCGGCCCAGTCCCGGCGGCCGCTGCGCCGCCCTGAGCGACGAGACGCTTCGGCGCCATGCAGCCTTCGTTCGCGGGGTCACGGGCCTCCCCGTCCGCGCTTTCGGAATTCGCTCCGAACTGCGGCTCAATACCGAAGCTCTCGACGCGCCCAACCGCGAAGCGGCTGGGCGGCGCAATCCCGAAGGGATTGCGCGTTGATCGATCTCCACAGCCACTCGACCGCCAGCGACGGGAGTTATTCGCCTTCCGCCCTCGTGGGCCTGGCCCTCGAGCGCGGGCTGTCGGCCCTGGCCCTTACCGACCACGATTCGATCGCGGGCCTTCCGGAGGCCGAGTCCGCCGCCGCCGGCACCGCCCTGCGCCTCATCCGCGGCGTCGAGATCGAGATCGCCTTCGGGCCCGGCGAGTTCCACCTCCTGGGACTCCGCCTCGAGCGCCCGGGCGGAGAGCTCGAGGGAGTCCTCGGTCGGCTTTTCAAGTCGCGGGACGAGCGAAATAGCCGCATTCTCGACAAGATGCGCGACGCCGGCTTCGCGGCGACGATGGACGATCTGAGGCTCGTGGCCGGGGAGGGAACAGCCGGCCGGCCCCACATCGCGACCTTGCTCGTGGAGCGCAAGGCCGTCCGTACGAGGCAGGAGGCCTTCGACAAGTACCTCGCGAAGGGCAGGCCCTTTTACGAGGGCAAGGATTGCCTCGAGCTGGGAGAGGCCATTCGCGTCGTTAAAGAGGCGGGCGGCCTCGCCGTGGTGGCGCATCCCCTCTCGCTCTTCGTGTCCTGGGGTAGGCTCGGCTCGCTGATGGACGAATGGAAGGAACTCGGCATCGATGGTATCGAGGCCTTCCATCCCACTGCCAAGATCGGCCATTGCAGGCGTGTGGAGAAGATGGCTCGCGAGCGGGGCTTCCGCGTCACGGCGGGCTCGGATTTCCACGGGGCCATACGCCCGGAGCGCAGGCTCGGCCGCACCGCGGGCAACCTCGTCATCGGAGACGAGTACCTCGCGGAAATCGGGCTATAGGGCATCTCCAGAGTTTTTTCCGCTCGCCTGTGTCCCCTCTATATCGCCCTTCCTTCTCTTTTGCTCTTCGGGAGGAGACTCATAGGCCTGATCGTAGAGTTCGAGGGCCGTGAAGAAAAGAATGAGGATCAGGGGGCCGAGGACGAGGCCGTTGAACTTGAGGACCTGCAGCCCCCCGAGGATGGAGAAGAAGATCAGGAGGGGGTGTATCTTGAGTCGGTCGTGGAGGAGCACCGGCCGTATGAAATTATCCAGGGTCCAGATGAGTATCGCGGCACAGACGAAGAAGAGTACCCCGCCCGTGATGTCTCCGGCCATTATCTTGCTCGCCGAGATGGGAAGCCAGACGAGGGCGGTGCCCACCATCGGGATGAATGAGGCCATCGCCGTGAGGGCCGCGATGACGAGAACGCCTTTGACCTTGAAGATCGCGCACAGGACGAACATGACCAAGGCCTGCATTCCGGCGATCGCAACATAGCCGGTTACGAGATGCCTGCCCATGTCCCTGAATTTGCGGAGGAATATCGCCGTATAGGTCTTCTCGATGGGGATCGCGCTGATGAGGACCTTTATCAATTGTCTTCCGTCGAGGAGAAGGAAGAAAAGGGTGAATATCATGAAGACCAGGGAGAGAACGATGCTTCCGCTCACTTTGAGGAATTGGCCCGACAGCACCACGATCCTGTCCGTCCGCAGAGTGAGCATCGACCGAATCTCGTCGGGTATCTTCAGCTTCGAGATGTCTATCGAGCCGTCGCTTACAGTGTATAGGAACGACGCTATGGCTCCATCCGGCGAGATGCCGATGATGGACGGATTCTGCTCGATGGCCAGCAACGCGTTGTGGATCATGCTGCCGAGCTGCCTGACCATGCTCAGGCCGAGAAGCACGGCGGGCACGGCGATGAGGAGTATTCCTCCCAGTGCGAGGGCTGCTGCTATGCCCGCCCGGGCGAAGCCCTTCCTGTCGGTCCCGTCTCTGCGCATCGCCAACCTTCGGTAGAGCGGATAGAGGAAGGCATAAAAAAGGCCGGACCAGGTGATGACCGTGAGAAAGGGGTAGAAAATCATCGTGACCAATATGAATAGGCCAATGAACACCGCGAGTATTCCAAACTTCTTGACTTGAGGACCTTCCATAGATCGCTTTCCTCCTGGGCTTATCCGCGACAGCCGGTGCAGCCGAGCACGTGGATATGCCGCCTATCGGGGCGCTCGAAATAGCGCGCTATCACATATCCCTCTATATCCAGGGCGCGGCCGCAGGCGGGGCAGATCCTGGGAATCGAGGGCGTGGCTGGCCAACAATGGACGCAGCCGAATATATGCATGATTCTATCGGCCTTAGCCGGGAGCAGGCGTGATTTGACCCGTTCGCCGGGGCCGAGAGCCGAGGAGCAAAGAGGGCAGTACCCTCTGCCCGCAGGGGCGGATTCATGGCTCAGGGTTCGGCGGGCGCGGGAGCTCGCGGCAAGTCTACCCAATACGACGAAGGCCGCCCCGAGGAGGCATGCCGAGACGAGGGCCGCGAACAGTATCGCCATCGATGCCACTATACAGACTTCGGGCTTGTATTAGCTACCCTGAACGACCCATACTCGTCGTCATGGGCACCCTCTGTCTTGTAGCTACGCCGATCGGTAATCTTGGCGACATTACCCTACGCGCCCTCGAGACATTGAAAAGCGCCGACGCGATAGCCTGTGAGGACACGCGCCATACCCTCAAGCTCCTCACTCATTTCGAGATACGCCCGCCCCTTCTTCTCTCCTACCATGCGAATGACGAGGCTCGTGGCGCGGAGCGAATCCTCGGCCTTTTGGCCCAGGGCAAGACCGTGGCCTACTGCAGCGACGCCGGCACTCCCGGCCTCTCCGACCCGGGTTCCCTCCTGGTAAGGCGGGCGCGCGAGGCCGGACATCAGGTAAGCCCTTTGCCCGGTCCATCGGCTTTCGCCGCCTTAGTGAGCGCCGCGGGAATGGGAGGCAGGTCCTTCCTTTTCGACGGCTTTCCCTCCCCGAAGGCTGGTAAGCGCAGGACTAGAGTGACCGAGCTTATGGCTCGCGAAGAATCCTTCGTCCTCTATGAATCACCACATCGAGTCATCGCCTTAATGACGGAAATCGCTCTCGTCGATCCCTCTCGTCGCTTATGCGTGGGCAGGGAAATGACGAAGATATATGAGGAATTCATCGTAGGGACGGCTTCCGAAGTCCTCGAATCGTTAAGAAACAAAGGTGAAGCCCGTGGCGAGTTTGCGGTGCTTGTCGCCGGATCGGAATTGGCTTAAACTATTTAGCAGCGCGAGCCGATACTTTGGTTGAAAGGCAGGGGAGCGAGATGACTATAGACCGGCTAAACTCCATAGACCCGATCCGGGACCCCCAGAAGCCCACTCCTGGCGGAAAGGCCGAGAGGGCTCGCGGTGGTGATTCCATCTCCATATCCTCGGACGCTGCCCAAAAGGCGGAACTCTTCAAGGTGCTCGAGCAGGTCAAGGCGGCGCCGGAGGCGAGGTCGGACCGAATCGCGGAGCTCAAAGCCAAAATAAATGAGCCTTCGTACATGGACGATGCCGTAGTGTCCATGACCGCCGACCGGATAATCGACCAGCTTTTCGGTGCGTGACGAGCTATCATGAGGCCCCCCGCCATATAGCGATTCGGACGATCGCTAGCATGTTAAATTACGGGTAATTCAAGGCGGGAGCGTGACTTCCGCCTTTTTTATTATAATGCCAGGAGCCGAGCGTGCCCGATTTTAACTTTAGCGTACGTCCTCGCATGTGGGTCGGACCCGATGCCCTTCTCAAGTTGCCCCTTTTCGCGAGCGAGTTGACGGGGGAAGGCAGGGCCCGCTGCATGCTCGTCGTCGATCCTCTCCTCTACGAATCCAAGGCGGTCGAGCGAGTGCGTTCCCTTTTGGAGGAGCGCGGCATACAGGTTCTCGTCTTCGACGAGGTCATCGATCGAGCGACGAGCAGAACGGCGGACGATGCCCTCCGTCTTGCCCGTGGCTCCCGCTCGCCGCTTATCATAGCCCTCGGAGGCCTGAAAACCCTCATGCTCGGTCGGGCGGTCGCCGCCCTGGCCCTCGGTGATCTCGACGTCGATGCCGTCATGGACGGGACGGAGGCGACGTCCGGGCGCGTCCCCCTCATCGAAATCCCAACCTCCCTTCGGCATCCTTTCCTCACCCAGGACTGCATTGTCCTCCCCGACGGTCGCGATAGGCGCATACGCCTGATTCGAGTAGCGGGATCGGCCCCTTCGGTCGCGCTCATAGATCCTGGGCTCTCCGCATCTCTTTCGCCCAAGCTTTCCGCTTCCTGCGTTATCGATGGCCTCCTCGGGACGGTAGAAGCCTACGTCTCTTCCAAATCTTCCTTTATGAGCGATATTTTTCTCGAAAAAGCCGCGATATCGCTCGCGTCCGCGCTGAATGGCCTGATCGCGAGGCCGGATGACCCCGCCGCGCGCGCGGAAGGCTGGAAGGGCGCCTTTCTGTCGGCATTGGGCCAGGGCATGAGCGCCCCGGGGCTGGGAACAGCCGTCGCTCTCGCGATAAACGCGCGCTGGCCCGTGCCCAAAGCGGCCATCGCCGCGATTCTCCTGCCCTACTCCATGGAAGTGGCCTCGAAGAGCCGACTCGAGAAGGTGGCGGCTCTCGCGTCCCTCTTCGGCGCGGACGTTTCCGAAGCGAGTCCTCAGGAAGCGGCTTCCAAGTCGGTGGAATGGCTTCGTACCAGGCTCGGTCTTCTCAAGGTGCCCTCCCGTCTAAAAGACTTCGACCTCATCCTCGACCGCCTGGTCGAATCCGCTCGCGACGCGCGAGAGCTGGACTTCATGAATTATCTGCCGCGAGCCGCGTCCGTGGATGACGTATTCGATTTCGTAAAAACGGCATTCTAATGATACTTTCTCGTAGGCCCCGCTAAATGCGCCCGAGGCGCCAGCGCCACGGGATAACCCAGGTTCGAGAGAATAGGGGGCTCGCTCGGTCCTCGGCATCGCGCCCTACGGGCCGCTCGCCTGCGGAAACGCTCACCCCCTATTCTCTCGGCGTCCCGCGCTTCATGCGGGGCTTCTGGGCTCAGACCTTCAAACAACCGGATTCAGGATGATACCTATTAATAAGCTTGCGAAGCTGGCGCCGCGGCACCGGATGCGTAAAATCGCCTTGGTGCTGAGGGAGACGGAGCTGGGACTGTTAAACTCAACCGAGGGGACCGAATTCGGAATCTCGATTTCCGGCTATGCTCTTGGCATAGCCAAGCTATTGATCGCCGAAAATGAAACTCCCGAGGAGGTTCGGGCCGCTTCCGTCTCGCTCGCCGAGGCTTCCAAGAGTGTGGCAGGAGGGACGGAACTCGTTCGCGAAGAGCTCCTCCGGGCAGTGGATGCGCTCAGGCATGCTCTTCTCGCCGCGACCGGCCAGGCGCCCGCGGACTGGGATCTGATCGATCCGAGCACCGGTTTGCCGGATCCACGGTCACGGCGCGTATTCCCCGGGGTAAAGGTCTATCTTGAGGACCTGCGCTCGCCTTTCAACATCGGATCGGTTTTCCGTACAGCGGACGCTTTCGGCGTCGAAGAGCTCATCTTGTCCCTTTCCTGCGCCGACCCCTTCCATCCGCGGGCCTTGCGCAGCGCAATGGGAGCCATCGAGCTTCTGCCGTGGAGGAGGGCTCCGTTGGAGAGTCTGGGAAAAGATACCCCCAGGTTCGCCTTGGAACTCGGCGGTAAGCCGATTGATAGGTTTCCCTTCCCTGGCAAGGGAATAGCGATTCTCGGTTCGGAAGAACTCGGAATTTCCCGGGAAGCCCGGGATATCTGCGACCTTGGTTCGGTGAGTATCCCGATGTCCGGGGCGAAGGGCTCACTCAATGTCGCCGTGGCCTTTGGAATACTTATGCACGCGTGGACGAGATCCCTCGTCGATCCCAGGTTTCATTTGGTTTGACTGATCGTCAGCCTCAGTTTATACTCGTTCCCACTAACATAACCCTATTGGGAGGATTTTCATGGCCAAAGTAGAGCTCAAGAAGATCGGAAAGGTGTACGAAGGCAATGTCCGCGCCGTCGACGACGCGAATATTATGGTCAAGGACAAGGAGTTCGTGATTTTCGTGGGTCCCTCGGGCTGCGGCAAGTCTACGACTCTACGCATGATCGCCGGGCTGGAGGACATCACCGAGGGCGAGTTGTACATCGATGACAAGCTCGTAAACGACGTTCCGCCCAAGGATCGCGACATCGCGATGGTTTTCCAGAACTATGCCCTTTATCCCCACATGACCGTCTACGAGAACATGGCTTTCGGCCTAAAGATCCGTAAGCTGCCCAAGGCCGAGATCGAGAAGCGCGTAAAGGAGGCGGCTCGAATTCTCGACATCGAAAAACTCCTGGACCGCAGGCCCAAACAGCTGTCGGGCGGCCAACGCCAGCGCGTCGCGGTCGGCCGGGCCATAGTCCGCAACCCCAAGGTCTTCCTTTTTGACGAGCCCCTCTCCAACCTCGACGCCAAGCTTCGCGTGCAAATGCGCGCCGAACTCATCGACCTTCACTACCGTCTCGACGCGACGATGATCTATGTCACGCACGATCAGGTCGAGGCCATGACGATGGGCGACAAGATCGTAGTCATGAAGGACGGCAAGATCCAGCAGATCGGCTCACCCCTCTACCTCTATAACCAGCCCATCAACAAGTTCGTCGCGGGCTTCCTCGGTACCCCGCCCATGAACTTCATTTCCGTCAAGGTGATAGAGGAAGGCGGCCGGGTCATGATAGACGAGGGTTCATTCAAGCTCAGCCCCACTCCCGAGCACATGCCCTTTCTCAAGGCCTATATCGGGAAGGAAGTGACCTTCGGCATTCGCCCCGAGGATCTCGAGTCGGTCGAGGCCGACGCGCCCGGCACCACGATCAAGGCAAAGGTTACCGTGGTGGAGCCCCTCGGCGCGGATATCAACCTTTACGCCGCTACCGCCAAGAGTTCCATGATCGCCCGAATACCTCCCCACCATATCTTTAAAATGGGAGATGCGGTTATCCTGGCGCCGATAATGGCCAAGGGCCGCTATTTCGATACGGACACGGAACTCTCCATCCTCCCCGTCAAGTGGGATGAGCAGTCCAAATAGGGAAGTCGGGTAGGAGCGCTCCATCGAAGGGAGTCCGTCCGTGGGGCGGGCTCCCTTTCTATTGGATCGGCCTCATCGGGGGCGCCGGGCGGTCCAAGAGGCCGTTTTTCCCTTGGGCTACCATTGAGATCTCTAAACTTCGGAGGACTTCGTGTCCTTTTTCGCTTTTTTCTCGGCGCGTTTTTCCTTCAAAGTCTTCTGGGGCTTCTTTTTCTCGTCGCTCTTCTGCTTATCCTGTGATTTCACGGATTGCCTCCTGTCTCTTCTGTCTTCAGGCTATTCCTCATTGGCGAATATTTCAAGATACCCGCGTTGCGCGACGTCAGCGCGGCCTAAATGCAAGCGCCCTTGTCCAAGAACTGCAGCTCGACGCGCGCGAAGTGGTCGCCTTCGGGGAGGTAGACCCGCGAAAAGGCGGGCACCGAGCTCGTAAGCCACACGTTGCCCCCGATCACCGAGCCCTTTCCGACCACCGTCCGACCTCCGAGGATCGTTGCGCCGGAGTATATCGTGACTTCGTCCTCGATCGTGGGGTGTCGCTTTTTATCGCTCTCGCCCTTGCGGACGGAGAGGGCGCCTAGGGTCACTCCCTGGTAGAGCTTCACGTCGTCGCCTATCACGGCGGTCTCGCCCACGACTACGCCCGTGCCGTGGTCGATGAAGAAGCGCTTCCCGATCATGGCGCCGGGATGTATGTCGATGCCCGTCTTGCTGTGCACGGACTCGCTCATCATCCGAGGGATGAGGGGCAGCCCGGCCTCCCAGAAAAAATGCGCGATGCGATGCACGACGACCGCCTCGAGCCCGGGATAGGCGAGTATGACTTCCTCGACGGTCTTGGCGGCCGGGTCGCCCCGGAAGGCGGCGTCGACGTCCTCCATGATGAGGGCGCGGATCGCGGGCAGGGCCTCGAAAAAATCCGAGACGAGATCGCGGGCCTCGATGTGGCAGGCGGCGGGACAGCCGTTCAATCCGCCCACGCGGTACTTGTACTCGAGGCTGCGCGTGGACTCGCGGACGAGGACCTTCGCCGCGCGATATGCGAGCTCGCCGGCGACGTAGCCGATGTTCATGTCGTCGATTCCCTCGTCCTCGTGAAAGCCGGGGAACACGAGGGTCTGGAGGTCGGCGAGGGCTCGGATTACGGCCTCCCGGCTCGGGAGGTTGGGGCCGTTCGAGTGGTTGACGCCGCCGTCGCGCTCGTAGGACTTGAGGAGCCGCTCAACTGTCCTTTCTATCGTGTCCATCTCAGGCCTCGGTTGGGGTCATACGGGGACCCGCAGCGCGCCATGGGAGCGCAGCGAGATGGGGATGACCGAATCGGGGCCGAAATAGCGCGCCATGAGCTCGGCGTAGCCGGCGGATAACTTCTTCGGCAGGTAGGCCTGAATCGTGCCGGCGAAACCGCCCCCGTGGACTCGCCAGGCGCCTCTGCGTCCGATGAAATCGGCGCTCAGCGCAAGGGCGACCGGAAGGCCCTGCTCCATGGGCATCGAGGGCGAGTGGCTGTTCTGCAGGAGCTCCCATGAGGATCTGCCCGATTTCCTTACCAGCTTGAGGTACGCGCCGAGGTCCTCGTCCTCGAGGGCTTCGACCATGGCGAGGACGCGATCATTCTCCGCGACGAAGTGCAGGGCCCGCAGGAAGGCGCGGTCGCCGCAGGCTTGCCGTATCTCGGGACCGCGGGCGACGAGGAGGGCCGGGTCGACCTCGCGCATGTAGCCGGCGCCCAGGACGGCGGCTACCGATTTCATCTCGGCGGGGATCGCGGCGTAGTCCGAGGTGAGGTCGGCGTGGCTGCCGCCCGTATTCACGACGACGAGGTCGCAGTCCCTCTCGGCGAAATCGTACTCGACGCGCTTGACCTTCGGGGCCGCGGGATCCGCGAAATCTATGGCGACTATACCGCCCACCGCGCTCGCGGTCTGATCCATGAGGCCGCAGGGCTTGCCGAAATACTCGTTCTCGGCGAATTGGCCTATCTTGGCTATCTCTATCGGCGGAACTTCGATCCCCGCGAGGTCGGCCATGATCGTGCCGAGGAGGACTTCGATCGCCGCAGAGCTGGAAAGTCCCGATCCGGGCAGAACGCAGGAGACGAGCCTCCCGGTGAAGCCGCGCAGGGCCGCCCCTCGCTCGAACAGCCCTTTGGCGACGCCGCGGACGAGGGCGGCCGTGGTGCCGCGTTCGGCCGGAACGCTTTCGAGGGAGGCGAGATCGACGACGATCGGTTCGGGATAGCCTTCGGAGCGGAGCCTGACGACTCTATCGCCGGAGGGTGCGACGCAGGCGACGGCGTCGAGCCCGACGGCCGCGCAGAGGACGCGGCCATGGTTGTGGTCGGTATGGTTGCCGCCTAGCTCGGTCCTTCCCGGCGCGGAATAGAAGCGAAGCTCGGGACCCGCGCCATCGCGCGCGGCGAGCTCGGCGAGGCCGAGGTATCGCTCGACCTGTCGGCCTTCGTCGGCGCCGTAGAGCTCGGCGAAGGCTTTCCTGGCCGTCTTGTCCTCGAGCCGACGCTTCCAATTTTTATTTTCGGGCATCGCTTGTCTCCTCGAACGGGATTGTAGCGGAAAGGGAGCCAGCGTGGAAGCGTTCGCGACCGCCTTCACGGCATTTGACAGCCTTCCCTCATTGCTATAGTCTGAAAATCGGACTATGAGTTCAAAACGACGCCGTCCCGGCCCAGCGCTTGCCGCCGCCCTTCTCGGGGTCGTGGCCCTTACCGCGGCTTTCTATTTCAGGCCCCTGCCGGCTCTCGAGGACAGGGGGCTTCTCAGTTCCGACGACTCCGTCCTCGTCGAGGCGGGAGCCGCGGGGCTGGGTTTCGCGCCGAAAAGCGGAGCCAAGTCCTCGGGATTGGTTTTCTACTGCGGCGCACGCGTTCCTCCCGAGGCCTACGCGTACTTGGCCCGTGCCTGCGCAAAGGCCGGCTATACCGCCGTGCTTTCGTCGATGCCGCTTAACGTCGCCATCCTCGCCCCCTCGCGAGCTTCCCGCGCCGCTTCTGCCTATCCGGGAGTAAGGCGCTGGGTGATCGCGGGGCATTCCCTCGGCGGCGCGGCCGCGGCGACCTTCGTTGCGCGCAACGCCGCGGCGAAGGCGGGGGCGATATCCGTCGCCGGCCTTCTCCTGATAGCCTCGTATCCGGGTAAGGGCGCGGACCTCTCGACCAAGTCCCTTATCGTCGTTACTGTAGGTGCTTCACGCGATGCCTTGGCCAGCCCCGCCAGAATAGCGGCGGCCGGGGGTCGCTTGCCCGCGGGGAGCCGATATGTCGAGATCGCGGGCGGCAATCATGCGCAGTTTGGCGAGTACGGCCCCCAGCCGGGGGACGGCATCGCCGAAATTCCGGGGCTGACCCAGCGCAAGGCCACGGTCGACGAGGCGGTAAGCCTCCTGGATCGGGTCGAGGCCGGGGCCGGGAAGTAGGAGCCGATATGCTGCTCAAGAGTCTGGACGACATTCTCGTAGGGGCCGCTCCCGGCGTCGGGAGACGTTGGCTCGCCAAGCTCCATAAGGCCGAGAACATCTCGGCCATCAACGCCTTGGAGGACGCGGAACTCCTATCCATACACGAGGAGATCATCCGCAAGCTCGGCCGCTGG
Organism: Rectinemataceae bacterium; assembly: GCA_049513895.1. Taxonomy (GTDB): domain Bacteria; phylum Spirochaetota; class Spirochaetia; order Treponematales; family Rectinemataceae; genus UBA1306. The sequence continues at coordinate 24,724 of JBEKVO010000019.1, forward strand.
TTCGACAAGAGCGCCGACAAGAACGAGATCGGCGCCTTCTTCGTCATGATGGGGAAGGAATACTGCGCCCAGGCCATACCTCTTTCCGAGTTGACCTTCGCGCTCAACCTCGATCGAAAGGCGGTCAACGAGCATATCGTGGAGGCGGAGGACCTCGAGGGCGCTCACCGCATCTACGCCCTCATGGAGGTTACCGATCAAGTGGGGGATTTTTTCTTCCTCGGTTCGTATTATCTGACGAAAGGCTACCTCGAGGCTACTTTTATGCGTATGCGATGCGAGCAAAGCCTTGACGACGATACATTAAACAGTTACTTTCCCGACGATTTCTTTTTCAAGGACTGATGAGAGAATCAACTATGGATGCATTATTTAGGCGTAGCCTGCTGATCGTCGCCTCACTCCAGGCATCGGTCGCGTTGGCGGCCTCGCTTTCGTCGCCGACTGCCGTGATCGCGGCGGCGGCCATCGGCGCCCTCGCCCTCGGCCGATACCTCGCCGTCGCCTGTTTCGCCGCAACCCTGGGCTCGCGCACCAAGGCCCTGCTTCACCTTCTCGCCTCCTCGGTCTGGGTCTTCGGGATGGTGGCCTTGGCCGCCGCCGTGGCGGTCGTGGCGCTGAAGGCGAGGCCCGCCCTTCCCTGGGCCGTCGCCGCCGCCTTGGCCGGACCCTTTGGAATGTCCGCTCTGGCTTTCGGCACGGGGCTCGGCGCCCTGGTCTCCGGCAGGGCGGGGCGTCAGGGAGGGAAAGCATGAGCGAGGCCGCTCAGGCCCTGTCCATAAGCGAAAGGATCATGGAGGGGATCAAGGTAAAGACGGTTTTCACCGTCCACGCCTTCGGTTCCAACATGGACATTTCGGACACGGTCGTCTCGACCTGGATAGTGATGGCGATCCTCATCCTCGCCGCCCTCCTCCTCACCAGGCGTCTGCGCGAGATCCCCAAGAAGCCCCAGCTTCTCCTCGAAGCCTTCGTGGGCTTCATCAACGATTTTGTCACGGAAAACGCCGGTCACCACGGCAGGGATTTCGCCGCCTTCCTCGGCACAATCTTCACCTTCCTGATCGCGGCCAACCTCGCGCCGATGCTCACCCCCGTCGGCGTGAGCATCGGGGGCTTCGTCGCCGAGCCGGTCTTCGTCATCAAGCCGCTTACGCGGGACATCAACGTCACCGCCGCCTTTGCGGTCACCGTCATCGTCACGGTGCTCCTGTCGGGCATTCGATACAAGGGAATTCTGGGCTGGCTCAAGGGTCTCGCGAGCCCGATCCCCATCATGCTGCCGTTCAACATCATGGAATACGCGATCAAGCCCCTGTCCCTCTGCCTCCGGCTCTTCGGCAACATCCTCGGCGCCTATATCATCATGCTCCTCATCGAGGCGGTCGCGCCCGTCCTCTTCCCGCCCATCGCGGGTCTCTACTTCGATCTTTTTGACGGCCTCATCCAAGCGGTCGTTTTCGCTTATCTCTCGACGATCTATGTCGCCGAGGCAATCGAATAGGAGGAATCATGAACCCCAATTCCCTGGCTTTTATCGCGGCCGGCATGGCAGTTCTCACGGGACTCGCCGCCGGTATCGGCATCCCCCTCGCCACCGGCAAGGCCGCCGAGGCCATCGCGAGGCAACCCGAGGCATCGGGCAAGATACAGGGGGCCTTCCTCCTCGGCATCGCCCTCGCCGAGGCGACGGCCATCTACGGCCTCGTCGTCGCCCTTCTCCTCATTTTCCAAAAATAAGGGGCCGGGTTCAGGCTAAAGGGAGACAGGTCGTGGATATCCTCAAATTTACGGTTACCTTCTTCATAACCATCGTAAATTTCCTCGTGCTCTACCTCGTGCTCAAGAAGCTCCTCTTCAAGCCCGTGACCAATTTCATGGATGCGCGTGCGAAGAAGATCAAGGACGCCCTCTCGGATGCCGCCATAATGAAGGGCCAGGCCGAGGAGATGGCGGCCCTCTACGAAGGGCTCATGGCCAACGCGGACGCCGAGGCGGAACGCCTGGTCAAGGAAGGCGAGGACCGCGCGAGGGCCGAGGCGAAGACCCTCCTCGACAAGGCCCAGGCCGACGCGGTCGAGACGAGGCGCCGAGGCGAGGAAGCCGCCGAGCGGGAGCGCGAAAAGGGTCGCCAGGAGCTCGCATCGGACATAGCCCTCTTCGCGGCCGAGGTCGCGGGCAAGCTCGTCGGTCGCGCCGCCTCCGCCGAGGACGCCCGCGCCGCGGAGCATCTCGTGCGCGAGCTGGAGGCCGGCCTTGCCCGATAGGCGACGCGCCTGGGCACGAGCCCTCTTCCTCGCTTCTCCGGACCGCGGGAGCCGCGCCGCCTACGCGGACGCTCTCGAAGGCCTGCGGTTGGCTGTGGAGCGAGACCGCCCGATCCACAACTTCCTCTCCGACCCCTCGATCCCCAAGTCGGCGAAGGCTTCGGTCCTCGCGTCCGCTTTGGACCTCGGCGCGGCCTCGGGTAGGGCGGTCTTCACGCGTTTCTGCGCGCTCATCGTGGATAAGGGGCGTTCCGCCCTCCTGCCCGAGATAGCGCGCACCTATTGCGCGATCCGCGACGCCGACGAAGGCATAGCCCGTCTCGACATCGAGGCTGCCCGCGAAATGGCCGAGGAGGCGCTCCAGCGCGTCGCCAAGGCCTGGACGGTTTACGCGGGGGTCAAGACGACGCAGGGCACGGTCCGCGTCAACCCCGCCCTCATCGCGGGCTATCGCCTCAGGGCGGGCTCGCTTCGCATCGATTACTCGATCGCCGGCCGCCTCGAGCGGCTAAGGCGTGAGCTCGCGCGGCCTCTCGGAAAGTCCTCGGGCATGGCCGGGGGCCCGGCGGCCGAGACGCGAGGAGAAGGATGATATATGCCCCTACGACCCGATGAAGTCACCGGTATCCTTCGCGAGCGCCTGGCGGCGTTCGAGGATCGCCTCGACCGGGAGGAGGTTGGGACCGTCGTTCAAGCCGGCGACGGGATAGCCCGCGTCTACGGCCTCGACTCGTGCTCCTACGGAGAGCTCGTGGAGTTCGAATCGGGGGGCGTCGGCATGGCCCTCAACCTCGACGAAGACGACGTGGGTTGTATCCTGTTCTCGGGGCAGGACAAGGTGCGCGAGGGCGAGACTGTGCGACGCACCGGCCGCGTCGTCGAGGTGCCGGCCGGACCCGCATTGTTCGGCCGCATCGTCGACCCGCTGGGCTCGCCGATAGACGGGGCTGGCCCGGTGGAGGCCAAGCGCAGCATGCTCGTCGAGCGCCGCGCGCCCTCCGTCATCGATCGCAAGAGCGTCGGCGTCCCCCTGCAGACCGGCATCCTCGCGATCGACGCGATGATCCCCATCGGCCGAGGCCAGCGCGAGCTCATCATCGGCGACCGCCAGACGGGCAAGACCGCCCTCGCGACGGATACGATCATCAATCAAAAGGGGCAGGACGTCGTCTGCATCTACGCCTCCATAGGACAGAAGGCCTCCACGACCGCCCAGATCGTCGAGACCTTCCGCCGCTACGGCGCGCTCGACTACACGATCATCGTGGCGGCCACCGCCAAGACGACGGCCGCCATGCAGTACCTCGCCCCTTACTCGGCCTGCGCCATAGCCGAGTACTTCATGGACGAGGGCAAGGACGTCCTCGTCGTGTACGACGACCTCTCCAAGCACGCGGTCGCCTATCGCGCCCTGTCCCTCCTCCTGCGCAGGCCGCCCGGACGCGAGGCCTACCCGGGCGACGTCTTCTACCTCCACTCGCGCCTCCTGGAGCGAGCGGCCCGCATGTCTCCGGAGAAGGGCGGCGGCTCCATCACCGCTCTACCCATCGTCGAGACCCAGGGCGGCGACATTTCGGCGTATATACCGACCAACGTCATCTCCATAACGGACGGCCAGATATTTCTCCTCTCCGAATTGTTCTTCTCGGGAGTCCGCCCGGCCGTGGACGTCGGCCTCTCGGTGTCCCGCGTCGGCGGCGCCGCCCAATCCAAGGCCGTGCGCAAGATCGCCGGCCGGGTGCGGCTGGACCTGGCGCAGTACCGCGAGCTCGCGGTCTTCGCCCAGTTCGGCTCGGACCTGGACAAGGCGACGCAGGACCAGCTCGCGCACGGCAAGAGGATCGTCGAGGTCCTCAAGCAGGCCCAGTACGCGCCCATGCCACTCGCCGACGAGATCGTGGTTCTTTTCGCAGCCGTCAACGGCTACCTCGCGGAGGTCAAGGTCGAAGAGGTCCGTTCCTTCCTGGAGCAGGCGGTCAAGGTCATGAACTACAAGCACAAGGCCCTCATTGAAGCCCTCCAGGCGAAGGGTGAGCTCAGCCCCGAGTCCGAGGAAGAGCTTCGCGCCGCCCTCGACGAATACCGCAGCCACAAGAAGGCCGACTAGCCATGGAGACGATGCGCGACATCCGCAACCGGCTCAAGAGCGTCCGCCAGACACGCCAGATCACGGGCGCGATGAAGCTGATCTCGACCTCGAAGCTCCGCAAGGCGAGGCGCAGGCTCGAGGAGACGCTTCCCTACTTCGACGGGATTTCCGAAGCGATGCGCGACATCATCCTCCACTCCGAGGACAACGGCCAGAAATGGTTCGACCACCGCGAAAAAAACGTGGATCGCAAGATGGCTACCCTCGTCATTACGGCCGACAAAGGGCTCGCGGGCGGCTACAACCACGCCATCATCCGCTATGTCGAAGGATCCTGCCCCGCGGGATCACTGCTCCTGCCCATCGGCAACGTCGGAAAGCGCTACTTCATCGAAAAGGACTATATCCTCATGGAGGACTTCGCGGTCTCCTCGAAGGAGCCGACCGTCTACGAGGCCAAAGAGGTGGCGGCCTTCGCCGTGAGCCAATTCCTCGAGGGCAAGATAGACGAGTTTCACGTCGTTTATACGAAGATGCGCTCGATCGTGTTGCTCGAGCCGACGATGCTGACCCTCCTGCCGCTCGAGGCCAGGGACATACTCGCCGCGTCGCGGGCCGTTCACGACAACGAGGAATACCGCTATGAGCCGAGCGAGGCGGGCCTCTTCGACGCGCTGGTGCCGCAATATCTGAAGGGAATCGTCTACGGCGCCCTCGTCTCGGCCTTCGCCAGCGAGCAGGCCGCTCGCATGACCGCCATGGACTCGGCTACCAAGAACGCGGACGAGATGCTGGGACGGATACGCCTGCGATACAACCGGGCGCGGCAAGCCGCGATCACGAGCGAAGTTTCGGAAATAGTAGCCGGAGCCGCGGCGCAGGAAGACTAGGCGCGAGCCGGAAAGGAATGAGCACTATGGGTGAAAGCGTTGGAACGGTCGTTCGCATAACGGGGCCTATCCTCGATCTCAGGTTCGAGGGCGGCGACCTGCCATCCATACTCGACGCCGTCGAGATCGAGCGCAAGGACGGCACCAAGATCCTGTCCGAGTGCCTCCTGCACACGGGCGACGGCGTGGCCCGCTGCGTCGCCATGGAGCCTACGGAGGGCCTTTCGCGGGGCTTGACCGCCCGCGGCACCGGCGCGCCCATCTCCGTGCCCGTCGGCAAGGAGGTGCTCGGTCGGATGTTCGACCTGGCGGGCCGGCCGATAGACGGCGGCCCCCCCGTAGTCGCCGAGCGCTCGCCCATACACCGGGACGCGCCCGCCCTCGAGGACCAGAGCCCAAGCGCGGAGATCCTCGAGACCGGCATCAAGGTAATCGACCTCATCGCCCCCTACGCCAAGGGCGGCAAGATCGGCCTCTTCGGCGGCGCGGGCGTGGGCAAGACCGTCGTCATCATGGAGCTCATCCGGAACATAGCCACCGAGCACTCCGGCTACTCGGTCTTCGCCGGCGTGGGCGAGCGCAGCCGCGAGGGCAACGACCTGTGGACGGATATGAACGCCTCGGGCGTCATCAAGAACACGGCCCTGGTCTTCGGCCAGATGAACGAGCCGCCCGGGGCGCGCATGCGCGTCGCGCTCTCCGGCCTGACCATGGCCGAGCACTTCCGCGACACCCTCGGCCAGGACGTCCTCCTCTTCATCGACAACATTTTCCGCTTCGTGCAGGCGGGCAGCGAGGTGTCGGCCCTCCTCGGGCGCATCCCGAGCGCGGTAGGCTACCAGCCGACCCTCGCCAACGAGATCGGCGCCCTCGAAGAGCGCATAACGTCCACCAAGAAGGGGTCCATCACCTCGGTGCAGGCGGTCTACGTGCCCGCCGACGACCTCACGGACCCCGCGCCCGCGACCACTTTTACGCACCTCGACGCGACGACCGTCCTCTCGAGGCGCATAGTGGAGAAGGGCATCTACCCCTCGGTCGACCCCTTGGCCTCCTCGTCGCGGATCCTCGACCCGCGCATCGTCGGCGAGGAGCACTATGCGGTCGCCACGAGGGTCCAGGAGATCCTCCAGCGCTACCAGGAGCTCATGGACATCATCGCCATCCTCGGCATGGACGAGCTCGGGCCGGAAGACAAGCTCACGGTCTACCGCGCGCGCAAGATCGAGCGCTTCTTCTCCCAGCCCTTCCACGTCGCGGAGCAGTTCACGGGTTTCCCCGGCCGATATGTCGCCCTCGCGGACACTGTCAAGGGTTTCAAGGAAATCTCCGAAGGACGCTGCGACGACATCCCCGAGCAGGCCTTCTTCATGGCGGGCACGATCGAGGAAGTCCGCGAGCGCGCCAAGAACTTGTGACGCCCCTCGGGCGTTGACCGATAGGTGGTAATCATGCCGGAGTTCAGCTGCGAGATATTGACGCCCTACAGGCGCTTCTACTCGGGCAAGGCCGAGTCCCTCACCTTCGTCACCCATGACGGGCAGATCCAGATACTGACGGGGCACGAGAGTCTGGTCGCCACCGTGCGGATCGGCCAGCTCAGGCTCGTCGTCGACGGGACGATCAGGAAGGCGGCCATTACCGAGGGCTTCGCGCGGGTCAAACCCGGCAAGGTCGACCTCTTCGTCGATGCCGCGGAATGGCCCGAGGAGATAGACCTGGAAAGGGCGGAAAGCGCACTGGGGCGGGCCGCAAAGCGGCTCGCGACCGAAGCCCTCGCCTGGCGCATAGAGGCCTCCAAGCGGGCCGCGGCGAGGGCGCATAACCGGATCGCCGTAGCCACGGGTACGCCGACGCAACCCTCGTCGGCGACTATGTAGACTTACGCAGACAGCTCTGTGAATCGGGGAGGGCTAAGCTCCTCGCATCGAGGAGCGCTGAGCTCCTCGATATAGCCCGTGCGGATACAGGTGTCGAACAAGTCTTGGGAGAGGAAGTCCTCTTTAACGTCGTCCCAGTCCACGTGATGGTGGACGATCCTGACGAAATACCCGCCCTCGGTTTCATTGATGAGCTCGAGGAGGGATGGGTCCGGGCCCTCGGATTTAATCGCGAATTGTTTCATGCGAGCTCCTTCAATCCAAATATCGGAGCGCGCGGAAACCGGCATGAACAATTACATTTCCCGGCAGCCGGAGCTCGTGCGGCGCGCCAGGTCGACGTAGTCCTCGGCGTGCGCGGGCAGGTCCGATACCTCCTCGTCGCTGAGGGGGCGCAGCGCCTTCGCGGGACTGCCGAGTATCATCGAGCGCGGCGGGAAAACCTTTCCCTGAGTGACGAGGGCGCCAGCGCCGACGATGCTGTCTTCGCCGATGACCGCCCGATTGAGGATGACGGCGCCCATCCCGATGAGGCATCGGTCGCCCACTTTGCAGGCGTGGACTACGGCGCGATGGCCTATCGTTACCTGGTCGCCGACTACGCAGGGAATCCCGTGGTCGACGTGGAGCACCGCCCCGTCCTGCACGTTGCTTCCGGCGCCGACGCTGATCGCGGCGACGTCGCCGCGCAGCACCGCTCCATACCACACGGAGGCGCCTTCGCCGAGAGAGACGCGCCCCGAAATCTCCGCGTTCCATGCGATAAAGGCAGCGCGAGATATCTCGGGCCTTTCGCCCTCGAAGCTGTGAACCATGGCTTCCCTCCTTGCCCGCCCCGACAATTGAAGGGGCCCTGCGACGAAGTTATATTATATCAAATGTCGATTTGGGGAGGAAGAATGAAGAAAACAAGGGAGTTATGCCTCGCCGTCGCCCTCGTCGCCCTCTCTCTCGCCGTCTCGGGCCAGTCCTGGGACTCGGTGCTCACCCCGGCCAGCCTGGACAAGCTTACAGCCACGGCCTGGCAGCCGAGCCTTCTCACCGCATTCGGGACCTTCACCTACGCGGACTCCGCCCTGCCGAGCCCCTTTTCGCGCTACCTCGAGGACGGCCTCAAATCGGCGATGACCCAGTCTTCTCACCTAAAGCTTTTCAACAAGTCCGTGGCCGCGGCGATGGACCCGGCCTTTCGCGCCGAATACGGGGACTTCTTCAAGAACAATAGCGTCGATGCCCTCCTCGCGGGGCGATACTACATCGAGGGTTCCGTCGTCAGGGCTCGGCTCGAGCTGACGGGACTCTCCGACGGCGTGCTTATAGGCACCCTCGACCTCAAGTTTCCAAGGTCGGCCATCCCCCAGGAAGTGGCCGTCGACCCCTCGGCTGCCGCTTCGGCCACCGCTTCGAGCATAAGCAGCCTCGCCTCCGACTCGGGGAGGGGATCTCTCAAAGTGTCGGTCAGCACGGAGCGCGGGGCGGGCGCCGTCTATCGCGAGGGCGAGAAAATGGTCGTTCTCGTCACGGTCAACAAAAAGGCATGGCTCAAGGTGTATCACGTCGACGCTACCGGAGTAGTGCGGCTCATCTGGCCCAATGCCTTCACCAAGGGCAGGCGCATAGACCCGGGCAGCGTGGTGAGCATCCCGGGGCCGGGCGACGCTTTCGCCTTCGACATGACGCCGCCGTTCGGCACCGAGTTCATAAAGGTTATCGCGTCCACCCGGCCTTTCTCGGCCGACGAGACGGCTTTTGCCGAGCTGGGGACCGACGCCCGAGGCGCGATGACCCGCGGCATCAGTATCCGCGAGGTCGGCCCGACGGAAGTCGGTGCGACGGGCGTCGATGCCGCGGTCGAGAAGGCCGAGGCCATGGCGAGCTACGTAATAACAAAGGCACTCCCTTGACTTGACGATTTAAATAATCTTGAGCATCGGGAAAAGCCTTCTTCATTTTGGAGTTTCACACGGTGACCACGGCGATCACGGAGAGTACAGGGAGTCATGAAGTCAAAGAGGTATTACTCTCGGACTTTCTTCCGTCGTGGCCTTCGTGCTCGCCGTGTGAGACACTATCCATCATACTAGATATTCGGGGACGGTGCTCCCAGGATGGCCGAAAGCATCTCGCCTCGGCGCCGCGTTCGTGATATAGTACGCGGCCGTCTCGTTGCCTGTCGAGGGCGCAATGGACGGGGCTTGGAGGCCTTGATGAGCAGTGACGTCAACACTATCGAGCCCGGTTATTACAGCGAAACACTCGATCCGGGGCTCGCGGAAAGGCTCGTGCTCCGCTTCCCGGACGGGGAGCTCATCGTCCTGCCCTCGGACGACGGCAGGCTCAAGCTGGAGCTCGAACTTCGTGGCAACCCGAACCAGCTTCCCGGCTGGAAGCCCTCGATCCGGCGCAGCGAGGGTATACTCGTCGTGGCCGACGAGCCCTACGACGGGGTTGTGGCTATCATAGCGCGGGTGCGTGTACCGGCCGTCTTCCGCGACATCGAGGCTCACGCCGTATCCGGCTCCATCGAGATACGGGGACTTTCCGTCGACCTTCTCGCCTACACGGAGACTGGAGATATTCGCGTATCCGGCGGTACTTCCGTAGAGGCATCCTCTTCGGCGGGGGGCGTCGAGGTCGAGAAAGCCTTCACGGTCAATGCCAAATTGATCTCAGGTGCGCTCCGCTGCAGGGAAATATCCGACTCGATACACGCGGAGACCCAATCGGGCGACGTCACCGTCGAGGCATCCGGGGGCAATGTCGTGGTACTGAGCACCTCGGGGGATATATCCGTTCTCAGGCCCCGCGGGCGGCTCAGGGTAGCGGGGGGCTCGGGCGACGTCGAACTCGAGCTCTTCGGCCGCTTCGCGGGCGGCGAAATAAGCACGACCACGGGTGACGTCAGTCTCGCCCTCGCGGGTTCCGATCTCGAGCTCCGCGCGGAGACCCTATCGGGCCAGCTGGACGGCCCCGGTTCCGATCAGCCCCTTTCTACCGGCCCGCGTCGCTGCGCCCTCAAGGTCGGTGCGGGCGGCAGGCGTCTCCACGTCAGGTCGGTGTCGGGCGATATCGAGATCGAGGGCTGAAGCCGAGGTCAAAACTCGGTAGCTTCCCCTACTCGAACAGCTTTTTCACTTCTTTGTGGTAGATCTCTACTATCGCGTGCCGCTTTATCTCCTGCTTGGCGGATAGCTCCTTGCCCACCTCGAAGGGCGTAGGGAGGAGAGCGAAGCGGAAGAGGCGTTCGAAGCTCTTGAAGCCGTTGCGCGCGCTCACGAGCTCGTTCACCTCGAAGTCTATGAGCTCGACGACCTCGGGCTGCTGCACCAGACTCTCGTAATCCAGGATGGGGATGGCGTTCTCCTCGGCCCAGGCCATTACCTCCTCCTGATCGGGTACGATAAGGGCGGCCAGGTATTTCTGGTCCTGGCCGAGAACGACGACCTGTTTGATGTAGATGCTCTCGGTCAGTTTTTGCTCGATGGGCACCGGCTCCACGTTCTCGCCCCCGCGGAGGACGATGGTATCCTTGGCCCTGCCGGTTATCCGAAGCTCGCCCCGGTACGTCAGCATGCCGAGGTCGCCCGTGTCGAGCCAACCGCCCTCGCCGATGATCTTGGCGGTCAGGTCGGGCTTCTTGTAATACCCCATCATCACCTGGGGACCCCGCACCATGATGAATCCCTTCGATCCATTGGGGAGCCGCTCGCCGAGCTCGTCGACGATCTTGAGTTCCGAGCCGCGCACCACGGGACCCACCGTTCCCATCACGGGCCTGTCCTGGGCCCGAACGCCGATGAGGGGAGCGGTCTCGGTGAGGCCATAGCCCTCGAGGATGAGGATGCCGATGGCGCTGAAGAAGCGGTCCACCGATTGGGGCAGGGCCCCGCCTCCCGAAATGCCGGCGATGAAGCGGCCGCCCAATTTGGCCTTGACCGTCTTGAACACGAGGACGGCACCGAGTGCGCGAAGGGGCGCGAGGAGGAGGAAGGGAATTATGGACCCGAGTATCTCGAGGATACGTATTCGCGGCGCGAATTGAGGCATGAGCCCCTCGAGGTGGTCGCGAAAAAACGCGTAGCTCTCGCCGATGCCTACGAAGAAGGCGAAAAGGGCCCTTTTAATGGCGCCTTGATTCTTGAGCGTCCTATAGACCCCGTCCTTGACCGATTCCCATATCCGCGGGACGGAAGTGAGCCACTGGGGCTTCATCGCCTGCATATCCGCGAGCATCACCGAGCCGATGGGCTTCGAGTAGGCGATACCCGCGCCGACGGTCAGGATCACATATTGGACTATGCGCTCGAAGGAGTGCCAAACCGGGAGTACCGAGAGGAATACGTGGCCCGAGCGGATGTGGATCAGCTCGGGCACGACGTCGGTCTGGTGCAGGAAGTTGTCGTGGCTCAGCATGACGCCCTTGGGCTCGCCGGTGGTGCCGGACGTGTAAATTATGGTAGCCAGCTCCTCGCGCCTGCCCGCGGCTACAAAGTCTTCGTACTCGATCGGGCGAGCGGCGGCTCGTTTCGCTCCAAGGACGCATACCTCTCCGAAGGTCAGCACCCTGAGGCCGGCGGCCTCCGCTTCGGCCTCGGCCTTAGGCGATACCGGTTCGAATAATAAGGCCGTCGAGAGTCCGGGCATCGCGGCTTTATGGGCGACTACCTTGGCGAGCTGCTTCTCGTTCTCGAAAATGGCCATGCGGCACTCGCTGAAACCCAGAATATAGCCGATTTCCTGTTCGGTGGCATCGCAACCCCGCGGCACGTCGGCGGCGCCGAGGCCGAGGATCGCGAGATCGGAGATGAGCCATTCCCTTCGGTTGTCGGCGATCAAGCCGACGTGGTCGCCTCTGACCAGAGCGAGTTCGAGCAGACCGGCGGCGAATACCTTGACGTCCTCGAGGAGGGCCGAGTAGCTCGTAGCCTTGAAATCCCCGTTTTCATCCTTGGAATACTGGGCGGGAAGCTCCGGATAGGACCGCACTCGCTCGAGGAACATCTGAGGAATGGTATTCGCCATGGAGACTCCTTCGACTTTTACATTTTAACGCCGAGTGTAATGCTGTGCAAGTTATACTTTATCTATTCGGTATAGATCCGCGCCCTGTCCCTGGGCATTTCCTCGAAATAAGCGTCGAGCTCCCGTCGCATCGCGTCGAGGTCGGGAGCGTTCACCAGTTTCCACTTGATATGATGGGCGAACGTGAAATTGTCGGCATAGTAAAAGAAGAATCGCTGAGCCCGCGTGAGCCTGAACTCCTCGATGAGGCGGGACTCGATAAGCTCGAGCATCCGGAACGCGGTCGCTCGCAGATCCACTTCTATCGAGAAGTCCGAGGACTTCTCCCTGCCGCGCAGGAGGGCGAATATCCAGGGTCGCCGTACCGCTTCCCGCCCGATCATGATGCCCGCGGGCCGCGCCTCCTCGAGCCGCCGTTTGTAGTCGGACCAGCCGCGTATGTCGCCGTTGCCGACGATCGGCAGGGGCATCTCGGCGGCGAGGCGGGCCAGCAAATCCCAACGCCCCTGCCGCCTGAACTTCTGCCCCTCGAAGCGCGGGTGCAGGGCGACGTAATCGATGCCCGCCCCGGCGATGCCTTTCACGAAGCCGGCGAGCCTATCGTAGTCCTCGTCCAATCCGAGGCGAATTTTGGCCGAAAGGCACTTGTTCCAGACGCTACGGGCAGAAACTACGAGCTCGAAGGCCTTTTCCGGCTCGCGCATCCACGCCGCCCCTCCTCCCGCCTTGGTGATATGGGGAGCCGCGCAGCCGAAATTGATGTCCGCGCCGAAGACCTGCCTTAGTCTCAGTTTTGAGAGGGCTTCGGGGAGGCGCTCGGGCTTGGTGGCGTAGAGCTGGTAGACTATCTTCTCGGGCGCCGGACCGGAATCGAGATAGCAGTCCTCGTAGGGCGAGCCGGATACGACTGCGCCCGCGCTCGCCATCTCGGTATAGGCGTAATCGAGGCCGCCGAATTCAAGGATGAGTTCCCGCAGCGCCCGGTGCGAGAGGGCTACCATCGGCGCGAGGAAAAGGGAACCGGGCGGGAAGGGCTGTTTCATCGAGGAGTAAGAGTAACGGAAAGGGGGCTAGCGCGTCAGCGGTGACGGGACTGTCGTCATTGACCCTAGGCCCTGCCGCGTTGTATAACTTCCGAACGCCCCGCTCCGGGCCCCCCGTCCGGGGAAATCCAAGTCGTAAGGGTGGGCCCAATCTCGCGTTACAGTTTTGGAGGACGGTAGTATGAGCGTCAAGATCAGGCTTAAGCGTTTCGGAACCAAAATGAGGCCTTTTTATCGCATCGTCGTGATGGATTCACGCGAGCCCCGCGACGGCGTCTGCCTCGCCGAAATCGGCCTGTATCACCCGATCGAGGAGACGGCCGAGAAGCAGATCGTCATCGACGAAGCCGCGGCCAAGGCATGGCTCGCCAAGGGCGCCCTTCCCACCGACACCGTCCGCGGCCTTCTCAACAAGAAAGGCATACAGATAAAGTAATTCGGCCGCGGCACACGGGCCTCAGAGCCCCAAGTTGCCGTTCGGCCATGGATGGCCGAAACATACTCGCCGGGCCGAGGCCCGGCGATGTCTGCGAAGCGCAGGATGCGCGAAGCAGACTGAGGAGGGGATCGTGGAACGCGATCTCGTCGAATACATCGCCAAGTCCCTCGTGGACGACCCGGCCTCCGTCTCGGTGGCCGTCGTCGAGGGCGACAAGTCCACGATACTCGAACTCAGGGTCGCCCCCGAGGACATCGGCAAGGTGATCGGGAAGCACGGCCGCATCGCGAAGGCGATGCGCACCATCCTTTCCGCCTCCTCCGGCGCGTCGGAAAAGCGCGTCGTCCTCGAGATCCTCGATTAAGGACGTGGACCGAGACTTCGTATCAATCGGTCGCCTCGGCGCTCCCAAGGGGGTCCGAGGCGACATTAAAGTCCACTCCCATTCGGGCGAAAGCGACCATTTCCGCAAGCTCAAAGAAGTGGAGCTCCGGGGCGATTCACCGGCCGGCGCTGCGCCTAGAGAGCTCCGGATCAAGGTACTCCGAGTCGAGGGAGAGGGAAGCTCGCTCACGATGGCCTTCGAGGGATATCCCACGCCCGAGACCGCGCGCGCCCTCACCGGGATGGAAGTCATCGTGCCGCGGGCTGCAGCCTCTCCGCTCAGGGCCAATGAGTGGTACATAGACGACCTAGTCGGCCTCGCCATTATCGACGCGAGCGGTTCGCCCGAGAATGGGCGTAAGCTGGCCGTGGTCCGCTCCGTCCTGGAGGGCGGGGCCGAGCCTTGGCTCGAGGTCGTCGTGATAGGTGCTGCGGGTCCGGCCCAAGGGACTTACGGACAGCGCGATCCTGAAAGGATCGCGGATCGAAACCCTGAAAGGGTTTCGATAGTGCCCTTCCGCAAGGAGTTCGTCGGCAGGGTCGATCTCGCCGGCGCTACGATCGAGCTGCTGGTTCCCGAACTTCTGGCGCTCGGTCCCCCCGGCGGGCCCCCCGACGAATGAAAATTACCGTCCTCAGCCTATTTCCCGAAATACTCAAGGGATTCTTCGAGAACTCGATCATGGCCAAGGCGGTCGAGAGCGGACTCATGTCCTATGGGCTCGTAAACATCCGCGACTACGCGATAGACAGGCACCGCAAGTGCGACGACCTGGTCTTCGGCGGGGGGGCGGGCATGCTGATGCTTCCCGGGCCCCTGTCCCGGGCCCTGGAAGCCGCGGGTTCTCCGGCCAAGCGCACCATCTTCGTAACCCCTTCGGGGAGGCTCTTCAATCAGGAAATGGCCGCCGATTTTTCGCGCGAGGCCGAGCTGGTGCTGGTCTGCGGCCGCTACGAGGGCGTCGACCAGCGAGTGATAGACCGCTATGTTACCGACGAAGTCTCCATAGGCGATTACGTGCTCAGCTCGGGGGAGATTGCGGCCCTCGTTCTCGTCGACGCCGTCTATCGCCTCGTCCCGGGCGTCATTTCGGGCGAGTCCCTCCTCGAGGAGAGCTTCGCCATCGTCGCAGGAGGCGACGATGGCGGCAGATCGCCAGTGGGCGATCTGCCTGGACGGGGTCGGGGCCCGACGCTGCTGGAGTATCCCCAGTATACACGTCCGGCGATATATGATAATCTCCGAGTTCCCGAGGTCCTGACTTCGGGACACCACGCGAATATCGCTCGATGGCGCCTCAGGGAAAGCCTGAAAAAAACCCTGGCGTACCGTCCGGAGCTCCTCGCGGCGGACGGGCTCCCTGGCGAGATCCGAAAGCTCATACGCGAGATAATCACCGAAGGGGGAGACGATGAACCTTATACAGAAAATCCAGGCGACGCAGATGAAGGCCGGTCCGATCGGCTTTAAGGTCGGCGACACCGTAAAAGTCCACTTCAAGATAGTCGAAGGCAAGACCGAGCGCATCCAGATATACGAGGGTCTCGTCATCGCCATGAAGAACGCCGGCATCGGCCATTCCTTCATGGTGCGCAAGATATCCTACGGCGTCGGCGTGGAACGCGTGTTTCCCGTAAACTCCCCCAGGATCGAAAAAGTCGAGGTCGTCCGCGCCGGCAAGGTGCGAAGGGCCAAGCTCTATTACATCCGCACCAAGGTCGGCAAGAAGTCCAAGGTCAAGGTTCTCCTCCCCAACAGGAAGGAAGCGACCGTCCAGGAATCGAAGGACTGAGTGCCGCGTGGCCCGCCTCCGATGAGGACAACCGGCCCGAACGAAGCTTCACTTAAACTCACGAGCGCAGGCGCCGGCCTCAGGGCCGGCGCTCTCGTTTCCGTAGTCGTTCGCGAGCGAATCGGGGCCGATCCCAAAGGGATCGGGGGGCTCTACCGCGTGGCGATCGGGCCGCGGCTCCTCACTGCCTCGTCGACGACCGGCCTCGAGCCGGGGACGGTTCTCAAGGCTCGGGTCGAGCGATCAGGCGATGCTATCCTTCTCCGCATAGCCGCACGCGATCTTCGCGAGAGCGCTGCATCCGCGCTCACGACCGCCGGGCTGCCGAACGATGAGGCGGCGCGGGCCGCCGTTGCCGCCCTTCTTCGCGAGGGAATCGCTCCCGAAGCCCGCGCCCTGGCCCGAGTGCGCCGCGCCGCGCTGCGAGAGGCCGCCGAGGGCGGCGAATGGACCGATCTCGCGGCTAAAATGGAGGCGAAGGGCATTCCCGCCGAAGGCCCTGCCCTCGAAGGTCTCGCCTTCTTTTTCGACGGAGGTCGTGGGACAGCCGATGGTGGAGGGTCAGGCGACCGTAAGGAAAGACAGGGGACGGAGCTTGCGGAAACCCTGGAACTCATCGAGTCCGAACTGCCGAGCGTTCTCGGCGCCCTTCTTCGCGGCCTCGTCATTCGCACGGGAGGCGGCGGCCCTCTCACTCTCTTCAATCATCTTCGCGGCCCCCAAGGCAGCTGGGTTTTCGTTCCTTTTCGCTTTGCACTGGATGCGGTTGATTTCAGCGGAGGTTTTCGGATACAATTACCCTATGTCCTCGGCGGCTATGGACTTTTCGAGGCCAGTTTTTCCGCGTCGCGCGGATCCGCTTCCGAGGATTGGTCGTTCTTTCTAACCTTCGGCGGGGGCAGGGCCTCGACACTCCGCATCGAGAGGCCGGAGGGCTGCAAGGGAGGGTTCGGCGGCTCCCTCTTCGACGAATTCGCCGCCGAGCTCGTGGCGCTTTCCTGCTCGGTTCGGGTATCCACTCGAGGCGCTTCAGAGGTAGCCAGGGACGAGGGGCTCGATCTCAATGCGTAACAAGGCGCCGGGCAAGGCGAAGGCGGTCGCACTGCGCTTTTGGGCCGGTCTCCCGGCTCCTTTTCTTGCCGCGAAGGCGGAAGGCAGGGCCGTGGACCGCCTAATTGCCATCGCCGAAGAAGCGGGCGTACCCATAGTCGAGGACGGTCCCCTGGCGCAGGCGGTTTTTCCTTTGGAGGTAGGGGCCTATGTGCCCGAAGAGTGCTTCGAAATCGTCGCGAGGGTCTTCGCCTTCGTGAAGTCGATAGAGGAAATATGAAGAAAAGAATCGCTTTGGATCAGATCAAGCCGGGTTCTCGTTTCTCGGAGGACGTCTTCATCGATGACAAGAACCTTCTCGTTCCCGCCAAGACGGCGGTAAAGCAAAAGGATATCGATGCCCTCAAGCGCTGGGGAGTGGCTTTCGTAGTAACCGAGGGCAGCCTCGTCGACGACTCGGCATCCCCTGGCACGGACGCGCCCACCTCGGTCGCGAAGCCGAAACCTCAGGGTTTCGCGGGGAGCCGAGAGCTCTATCTTCGCTACACCGAGCTCGTAGACCGTCTGTCCCAGATATTCGAAAAAATACATAAAGGCGAGCCGGTCGAGTCCAAGGCCGTCGATCAGATATCCCAGGGCGTCCTAGCCATGGTCCGAGACGAGCGTGATTCCGCCATATCGGCCATTCTCGGCTCGCAGAATTTCGGGTCCGATCTCGCCAGGGAAAGTGTCAACATCGCCATACTCTCCACGGTCATCGGTATCACGCTCAAACTCCCGCTCCACAAGCTCGTTTATTTGGTCTCGGGCGCCCTGCTCCACGATACGGGCATGCTCAGGATCCCCGATTCGATCGTCAAGAAGAAGGCGGTATTGAGCGAGGATGAAACGCAGAAGGTGCGGGCTCATCCTCTCATTTCCTATAGGATAATCACGAAGGAGCTGATGTATCCCGACGACGTGGGCCTCATCGGCCTCCAGCACCATGAGCGCTGGGACTCCGAGGGTTATCCGCGTAAGACGGCGAGCGAGGAAATCGACGTCCTGGCCAGGATCGTGTCCGTCGCGGACGCCTTCGAGGCCATGGTGAGCGAGAAGCCATACCGTAACTCGATGATCGGCTATTCCGCGATGAAGGCGCTTCTCTCCGATAATTCTCGCCGCTTCGACCCGGATATACTCAAAGCCTTTATTAAAAGCATCGGCATCTTCCCCCTGGGTTCGACGGTGTTGCTCAATAACTCGGCGATAGCACGGGTCATAGAGACTCGTTCCGAGGCCCCTTTGCGGCCCAAGCTCCGGATCATCGTGGACGAATTCGGCAAGCATTATGAAAACGACGAGGGCGATACGATCGACTTGGGCTCCGAGAAAACCCTGTTCATCGCCCGCGCCCTCGACCCCAAGGAGCTGGTGGGGGTTTGAACCCCAGGCGAAGGCGGGAATGAACACCGCGGCGAAAGGCCGAAAGGGAGAAGACGTCGCCGCCGCCTTTCTCGAGGCCGAAGGCTGGGCGATACTCGCTCGCAATTTTCGCTGGAGGGGCGGCGAGATCGATATCGCCGCGGCCCGCGACGGGGTTATCGCCTTTACGGAAGTGAAGTCCTGGGAAAGTATGGGGCTCGGGGAGCTCGAAAGGGCGATTGGGCCCAATAAGCGACGCAGAATCGTCGAAACGTCTAAAATCTTCCTCTCCCAACATCGAGAATATAATGACTGGAGCGTGAGATTTGACGTCATCCTCGTGAAGGGGGTCGTCGTCGTCGAACGCTATCTTTCGGCGTTTACGGGAGATCTATGACGAGCCGAAATACAAGACAAACCCCAGCGAGGATACGCTCCGCGAAGATACGCGCAGCGAGGATATGCCCGGCGCGGATGTCCGTGGCGCGAACCGTCACCACGGGCCCCGCAACCGCGGGCGGTCGCGGCGGCCGCGCTTTTCCTCGTTCCGATCCAAAGCGGCTGGCCGATCTTAAAGTGAAGCTCGGGGACGAGGACTACATGAACGGGGCCATCCTCAGGATAGCCACGGTTCTCAGCGCGCGATTGACGCTTCGCTGATAGAAAAAAAGGATATTCTCTGCTACACTTTTTAAAAGTCGCACGACTTTTGAAAAAGCAACTTTCAGTTACGCAGATTTCGCAGCGCTTCTTGTAGAATACAGGAAGCGCGAGAAACTGCAAAGCCAATCGCAAAAGTAACCGACTTTGCGATTGGCTAGGGAGCGCCCCGATGGCCGATGAGACGCCGAACGACAGAAGCGAAAAGGAAAATCACGATGGTATCGGGGACTCATCGCGGGACGAGGGACAGGGACGGCGCAGCGGCCGGCATCGAGGGTTCAGGGGCCGCCATGGCGGCCGCATGGGCGGACCCGACCCCCTCCCGGGCGGCGAACCGAGGGTTAACGGCGGCAACCGCGAGGACCAGGGACGAAACCCGAAGGCCGAGGAAGGCCGCGACATGCCCCTTTGTCCGATCTGCGGCAAGTCCGTCTACGATCTCTCGACCGCGATCTCGGCGAGCAGGGAATCGGGCGAGCCTGCCCATTTCGATTGCGTTCTCGAGCGAGTGACCGCATCCGAGAGCCTTACCGCCGGCGAAAAACTCGTCTATCTGGGCTCGGGAGCCTTTGGCGTCGTCGAGTTCAAAGACAAGAGCGATAACGCATTTATGGTAAAGCGTCGCATCCAATGGGAAAAAGAGGGCGAGAAGAAGGATTGGCGAAAGGGCATCTCCTCAAGAATCACCAATCTGTAATGTGATTCTTGAGGGCGCAGATCGCCGATGGCGATCTGCGTGATTGTTGATCGAATTATTTCGCGTTATTCATGATGTGATTCTAGGTTGAAGTATCTATCGGTACTTGCCGAAGCACGGAAAACGTTTCGAATATTGAAACACAAATTAGGCTCGATAGGATATTACCTGGTTTTTTCGGGCTATTTTATCATATTACTGCAATTTCTTCGGTTAAACTATGATTATCCTCTTTACAAGCGTTTCACTCTACGATACGTTATCCGCCTTATGGATCGATATGTCCTTTCGGCATTAGTCCAGAACCATGCGGGCGTACTCTCCCGCGTATCGGGGCTTTTCAGCCGGAGGGGCTACAATATCGACAGCCTCACCGTCGGAGAAACCCAGGAGCCGGGGGTTTCTCGCATGACCATCGTCGTCCGCGGCGACGAGGCGGCGATAGAGCAGATACAGAAACAGCTCGAGAAGCTCGTCGAGGTCGGAGCCGTGCGCCGCCTCGATCCCGCCAAGGCAGTTTACCGCGAGCTGGCCCTGATCAAGGTAGCGGCCTCGCAGGAAAGCCGCCCCGACATAGTGCAGATTGCCAGCATCTTCCGCGCGCGCATCGTCGACGTCTCCAACGATTCCCTGACCATCGAGGTCACGGGAGATCAGGAGAAAATAGACGGCCTCATCGAGCTCCTCGCGCCCTACGGCATACGCGAGCTCGCGCGCACGGGCATAGCCGCCTTGGAGCGAGGCTCCCTTCTCTTATCCCTTATTTAGCCGCCTCCGCGGCCCTTTCGGGTCCCGGGGGCGGCGAACAAGCCACAGTGAACTACCCGCAGTCCGCCTAAGGTACGCGGGAGGAGGCATAGTTTTATGGCGATCATGTATTACGACAAGGATTGTGATCCCAAGGCGCTCGCCGGAAAGACGATCGCCGTCATCGGCTACGGCAGCCAGGGACACGCTCACGCCCTCAACCTGAAAGACTCGGGACACAAGGTCATCGTGGGCCTGTACGAAGGGTCGAAGAGCTGGAAAGAGGCCGAATCCAAGGGTTTCAAGGTGATGACGGCGAAGGACGCGGCCGCGGAAGCCGACTTCGTCATGATCCTCATCAACGACGAGAAGCAGGCCAAGCTCTACGCCGAGAGCGTGGCGCCCGGCCTCAAAAAAGGGAAGACGCTCGCCTTCGCCCACGGCTTCAACATCCACTTCAGGCAGATTCAACCGCCCGCCGACGTCAACGTCGTGATGATCGCGCCCAAGGGCCCGGGGCATACCGTCCGCAGCCAGTTTCTCGAGGGCAAGGGCGTGCCCGACCTCATCGCCGTGCACCAGGATGCGTCGGGCGACGCGAAGAAGCTCGCCTTGGCCTACGCCGCGGGCATAGGCGGCGGCCGCGCCGGCATACTCGAGACCACGTTCAAGGAGGAGACAGAGACCGATCTCTTCGGCGAGCAGGTCGTCCTCTGCGGCGGCGTCACCGCCCTCATGAAGGCCGGCTTCGAGACCCTGGTCGAGGCGGGCTACCAGCCCGAGAGCGCCTACTTCGAGTGCATCCACGAGATGAAGCTCATAATCGACCTCGTCGTGCAGAGGGGCATTTCCTTCATGCGGTATTCGATCTCGGACACGGCCGAGTACGGGGACTACACGGTCGGCAAGCGCATCATCACGGCGGAGACGAAGAAGGAGATGAAGAAGGTGCTGGGCGAGATACAGGACGGCAGCTTCGCGCGCAACTGGATCCTCGAGAACCAGGCCAACAGGCCCTACTTCAACCGCATGCGCGAGATCGAGGCGGCGCACCTCTCCGAGAAGGTCGGGGCCGAGCTTCGCGCGCTGATGAGTTGGACCAAGAATACCGACGAGAAGGCCTGACGACGAGAAGAGGACACGGAGATCACGGAGATGGGGAGATCACGGAGGAAGATGATGAGATGGGGTATGAGAAAAGAAAAGCTCGAAGAGCTCCTTTTCCCGTTATCTCCTCCGTGTCCTCCGATAACTCCGTGATCTCCGTGTCGATCTTTCGTCCGGCCGCGAATGTGAGGCTGTATGCCGCGTAGGATAGAGATACTCGACACGACACTGCGGGACGGCGAGCAGGCGCCGGGCTTCAGCATGAACCTCGACGAGAAGCTCGAGGTGGCCCGGCAGCTCGCCCGGCTCGGCGTCGACGTCATCGAGGCGGGCTATCCCGTCACGAGTCCCGGGGACTTCGCGTCGGTCAAGGAGATCGCGCGCGTAGTCCGCGGGCCTACGATCGCGAGCCTCGCGCGGGCCGTAGATAAGGAGATAGACGCGGCCTGGGAGGCCGTGCGGGGCGCGGAGAGCCCGAGGCTCCACGTCGTTCTCGCGACCTCCGCCATACACATGGAGCATCGGCTGAAAATGCGGCCGGAGGAAGTTCTAGAGCTGGCCTCGCGGGCGGTCAAGCGCGCGAGGAGCCGCTGCCCCGAGGTCGAGTTCTCGGCCGAGGACGCAACGCGCTCCGACCCCGGCTTCCTCTGCCGCGTGCTCCAGGCGGCCATCGAGGCCGGCGCCGCGATAGTGAACGTCCCCGACACCGTGGGCTACGCGGTGCCCGACGAGTACGCCGAGCTGATCCGCAGGGTGCGCTCGGGCGTGCCCGACATCGAGAAGGTCACGCTCTCCGCGCATTGCCACGACGACCTCGGCCTCGCCGTCGCCAACACCCTGGCGGCGATAGGAGCCGGGGCGCAGCAGGTCGAGTGTACGATCAACGGCCTCGGGGAGAGGGCGGGCAACGCGGCCCTCGAGGAGCTCGTCATGTGCCTCGTCACGAGGGCGGAGCTGCTGCGAGTCTATTGCGGAGTCGATACGACGCGGATATACGGCACATCGAAGCTCGTGCAGGCGGTCACCGGCGTCCGGCCCGCGCCCAACAAGGCCATAGTCGGGGACAACGCTTTCGCACACGAGTCGAGCGGCCACCAGGCGGGGCTTCTCGCGAACAAGTCGACCTACGAGATCATGACGCCGGAGTCCGTCGGCCTGCCGACGAGCACCCTCGTGCTGGGCAAGCACTCGGGCAGGGGGGCCTTCGAGCAGCGCATCGCCTTCCTCGGCTTTCACCCCAGGCCCGACGCGATCGCGGCCCTCTTCGACGGGTTCAAGCTGCTGGCGGACAAGAAGAAGACGGTGACGGACCGGGACCTCGAGGCCCTCGTGCTCGGCGTATCGGCCAAGGTCGGCGAGACCTACAGGCTCGACCGCTTCGTCGTCAATTCGGGCTCGGCCATCACGGCGACGAGCACCGTGAGGCTCGCGACGCAGAATTCATACGTAGCGGAGCGAGTCGCGGTCGGAGACGGCCCCATCGACGCGAGCTTCAAGGCAATAGATAAGATCGTGGGCGTGAATCCCGTCCTCGAGGATTTCTCGCTCGACTCGGTGACCGAGGGCAAGGACGCCCAGGGAGAGGCGAGGGTGCGGATCCGTTGCGGGGACAGGCGCTACAACGGGCGCGGTCTCTCGACGGACGTCGTCGAGGCGAGCATCAAGGCTTATATCGCGGCCATCAACGTGATGGCCCAGGATACGGAGGATACGCGTGAGTCGAATTGCGGTTCTTGATTCCACCCTGCGCGACGGGGCACAGGGCGAGGGCATAAGTTTCTCCGTGACGGACAAGCTCAACATCACTCGAGCCCTCGACGATCTCGGCGTCGATCTCATCGAGGCGGGCAACCCCGGATCAAACCCAAAGGACCTCGACTTCTTCAAGGAAGCCCGCGGCCTCGAGCTCAAGAACGCCGTTCTCGCCGCCTTCGGCTCCACGAGGCGCCGCGGAATCAAATGCGACGAGGACGAAGGCCTCAAGAGCCTATTGAGCGCGGAGACCCCTGTCGTGGTGATCTTCGGCAAGAGCTGGGATCTGCACGTGAAGCAGGTGCTCAAGGCCAGCCTCGACGAGAATCTCGAGATGATCCGCGATACGGTCGCCTACTTCGTGGCCGCCGGACGCCGCGTCATCTACGACGCCGAGCACTTCTTCGACGGCTTCGCCGCCGACGGGAACTACGCCCTCTCGACGCTCCGCGCCGCCGCCGAGGCCGGCGCCGAGTGCCTGGTGCTCTGCGATACGAACGGCGGAAACCTCCCCGACAGGGTCGGCGAGCTCAGCTCGCGGGTCCTCAAGGAGTTCGGCCTGCCGTTGGGCATACACGCGCACAACGACTCGGGCCTGGCGGTGGCCAACTCCCTGGCCGCGGTCAGGGCGGGCGCGACGCAGGTGCAGGGGACGCTCGTGGGCTTCGGCGAGAGGTGCGGAAACGCCAACCTGTCCACCTTGACCGCGGACATCGTCCTCAAGATGGGGCACGAGTGCCTCCGCGCCGACTCCCTTCCCAAGCTTTCCGGCGCGACGCGACGGGTCGCGGAGATAGCCAACGTCAGCTTCGACGAGGGCATGCCCTACGTGGGTCTCCACGCCTTCGCCCACAAGGGAGGCATGCACGTCGACGCGGTGGCTAAGACGCCCCTCTCCTTCGAGCACGTGCCGCCCGAGACGGTCGGCAACGTGCGCCGCGTCCTCACGAGCGAGGTAAGCGGCCGTTCCGTGATCCTCGAGCGCGTGAAGCGCCTCGACCCGACGGTTACGAAGGAGTCGCCCCTCGTCGCGCAGGTCGTGAAGCGCCTCAAGGAGATGGAGAGGCTCGGCTACCAGTTCGAGGGGGCCGACGCCAGCCTCGAGCTCCTGATGCGCAAGGCGGCGGGCAAGTACAAGCCCTTCTTCGAGCTGGGCCACTATCGCACGATAGGCGAGCAGCCCACCGAAGGGAAGCTCTCCGCCCAGGCCCTCGTGAAGATCAGGGTCGAGGGCGAGGACGCGATCAGCGCCGCGGAGGGCGACGGTCCCGTCAACGCCCTCGACCTCGCGCTCCGCAAGGCCCTCGAAAAATTCTACCCCACGCTCCGGGGCATGCGGCTCACGGACTACAAGGTCCGCGTCCTCGATACGATGGGCGCGACCGCCGCCACGGTGCGCGTCCTCATCGAAAGCTCGGACGGCCGGGAGGCGTGGACCACCGTCGGCGTATCCACCGACATCATCGAGGCGAGCTGGCTGGCCCTCGTGGATTCGATCGAGTACAAGCTGATCAACGATATCGAGAGGCGCTACAAGGCCTATATGTGAAGATCGAAGGCCGGATGCCTTCGGCCAATAGGAGTCGGCAATGGGAATGACCATGACGCAGAAGATCCTCGCGGCGCACGCGGGGCTCGGCTCGGTCGAGGAGGGACGGCTCATAGAGGCGAACCTGGACCTCGTCCTCGGCAACGACATCACCGCCCCCTTCGCAATCCAGGAATTCGCGAAGATCGGCGCCGCCGGCGTCTTCGACAGAAACAAGATCGCCCTCGTGCCCGACCACTTCGCGCCCAACAAGGACATCAAGGCTGCCGAGCAGTGCAAGGTGATGCGCGACTTCGCCCGGGCGATGGGCATCGTGAACTACTTCGAGGTGGGCGAGATGGGGATCGAGCACGCCCTCATTCCCGAGAAGGGCCTCGTCCTGCCCGGCGACCTCGTGATCGGGGCGGACAGCCACACCTGCACCTATGGAGCGGTAGGGGCCTTCTCTACGGGCGTCGGCTCCACCGACATGGCCGCGGGCATGGCGACGGGCATCGCCTGGTTCAAGGTCCCCGGGGCGATGCGCCTCGAGCTCGGCGGCTCCCCTCGCGGATGGACCACCGGCAAGGACCTCATTCTCCACATAATCGGGCTCATCGGCGTCGAAGGCGCTTTGTACGAATCCATGGAGTTCGCAGGCAGCGGCGTCGCGGCGCTCTCGATGGACGAGCGCTTCACGATAGCCAACATGGCCATCGAGGCCGGCGCCAAGAACGGCATATTCCCCGTGGACGACCGCACGCGAGCATGGGCCGCGTCGGTCTCGGAACGAGCCTTCATCGAGTACTCGCCCGACACGGACGCGCGTTATACGAAAACGATCGCGGTGGACCTGTCCACCCTCGAGCCGACGGTGTCCTTCCCCCACCTGCCATCCAACGCGCGCCCCGTGTCCGAGGTCGGCGACGTCAGGCTGGATCAGGTGGTCATAGGCTCCTGCACGAACGGCCGCATCGAGGACCTCCGCGTCGCCGCCTCCATTCTCCGCGGGCGCAGGGTGGCCAGGGGCATGCGCTGCATCGTGCTCCCCGCGACCCAGGCCATCTACCTCCAGGCCCTGCGCGAGGGCCTGATCGAGGCACTGGTCGAAGCGGGCGCCGCGGTTTCCACGCCGACCTGCGGCCCCTGCCTGGGCGGCCATATGGGCATTCTCGCGAAGGGCGAGAGGGCCCTAGCGACGACAAACCGGAATTTCGTGGGCCGCATGGGCAGCCCCTCGTCGGAGGTCTACCTCGCGAGCCCGGCGGTGGCCGCGGCCTCCGCCATCGCGGGGCGCATCGTCGACCCTGCCGATATAGAAAAGGCGCCCGCCCGGGCATAGTAAGGGAGATTACATGGAAGCACAGGGAAGGGCATTCGCCTACGGGGACAACGTCGACACCGACGTCATCATCCCCGCGCGTTATCTCAATACCACGGACCCGGCGGAGCTGGCATCGCACTGCATGGAGGACATCGACGCCTCCTTCGCCTCCTCCGTGAGGCCGGGCGACGTCATCGTCGCCGGCCGCAACTTCGGCTGCGGATCGAGCCGCGAGCACGCGCCCATAGCCATCAAGGCCTCGGGCGTTTCCTGCATAGTGGCGTCGAGCTTCGCGCGGATTTTCTACCGCAACGCCATCAACATCGGCATGCCCATTCTCGAGCTGACCGGCGCCGAGGCCTTCGCGAAAAAGGGCGATGAGATCCGCGTCGACTTGGAATCCGGAAAGGTCGAGAACCTCACGACGGGGGCATCGGCCCAGGCTCAAGGCTTTCCGCCCTTCATGCGCGACATCATGGCCGCGGGCGGTCTCATCGGCTACGTCCGCACTCGCGTAGCGAGTACCCGCGAAGCCGCGGGGGGAAAATGAAGAAGTATACGATAGCCACCATCCCCGGCGACGGGATAGGGCCGGACGTCGTCAGAGCGGCCGTCGCCGCCCTGGAGGCCGCCGCGCTGCGATTCGGCTTCGAGCTCGCCTTCGTCGAGGCGCCGATGGGCGGCATCGCGATAGACGAGTTCGGGGAGCCCCTGCCCGCGTCCTCCCTCGAGACCTGTCTCGCAAGCGACGCTGTCCTCCTCGGCGCGGTGGGGGGCCCCAAGTGGGACGACCTGCCCGGAAGCAAGAGGCCCGAGGCCGGCCTTCTCGCGATACGCGCGGGGCTCGGGGTCTTCGCGAATCTCCGGCCTGCGATCATGTTCCCCCAGCTCGCGGGGGCCTGCCCCCTGAAGCCCTCTCTCGTAGAGGGCGGCCTCGACATACTCGTCGTGCGCGAGCTCACGGGCGGGATCTACTTCGGCGAGCGGGGGCGTTCGCCCGACGGCCTCTCGGCCTGGGATACGGAGCGCTATTCCAGGTTCGAGATCGAGCGCCTCCTCAAGGTCGGCTTCGATGCCGCGGCCGGGCGAAAGAAGAGGCTCTGCGTGGTCGACAAGGCCAACATCCTCGAGTCGTCGAGGCTCTGGCGCGAGACGGCCACGGCCATGTCCCCGAGGTGGCCCGGCGTCGAACTCTCCTTCATGTACGTCGACAACGCGGCGATGCAGCTCGTCAAGGCGCCGCGGCAATTCGACGTCATCGCGACGAGCAACATGTTCGGCGACATACTCTCCGACGAGGCGAGCATGGTCACCGGTTCCATCGGCATGCTCGCGAGCGCGAGCATCGGGGGCGCGCGCGAGATAGACGCCGAAGCCGTAGGCTTCGGCGACGCCAAGCCCAGGGGGCTTGGCGAAGGGCCGGGGCTCTACGAGCCCATCCACGGCTCGGCGCCCGATATAGCGGGGAAGGACGTCGCAAATCCCCTGGCGGCGGTGCTCTCGGCCGCGTTACTCCTGCGGCATTCGCTCAAGCTGGAGAAGGCCGCGCGCGCGATCGAGGATGCCGTATCGGCAGTCCTCGACTCGGGGCACCGCTGCGCCGACATAGCCTCGGATAGGGCCGGGGAGAAAGTAATCGGAACGATCGCGATGGGCGCTGAAGTAGTGGAAGCGATACGGGAGGCAGGAAGATGAGAAGCGACAGGGTCAAGAAAGGCGTGGAGAGGGCTCCTCACCGCTCCCTTTTCAAGGCGATGGGATACACGGACGAGGAAATCTCGAGGCCCCTGGTCGGCGTCGTCAACGCCAAGAACGAGATAATCCCCGGCCATATACACCTCGATACGATTACCGCCGCGGTAAAGGCGGGCATAAGGAGCGCCGGGGGCACGCCGATAGAGTTCCCCTCCATCGGCGTATGCGACGGCATCGCGATGGGCCACTCGGGCATGAAGTATTCCCTCGCGTCCCGCGAGCTCGTCGCCGACTCGATCGAGACGATGGCCGAGGCCCACGCCTTCGACGCCCTCGTCCTTGTTCCCAACTGCGACAAAATCGTGCCGGGCATGATGATGGCCGCGGCCAGGGTGAATATTCCGACCGTCCTCGTCTCGGGCGGCCCCATGCTGCCGGGCCGCAAGGGCGGGGCGGACATAGACCTCAATACGGTCTTCGAGGCGGTGGGCAAGGTGCATGCAGGCGCGATGAGCGAAAGCGAATTGGCCCGCTACGAGGACTCAGCCTGCCCCGGCTGCGGCTCATGCTCGGGCATGTTCACCGCCAACAGCATGAACTGCCTGGCCGAGATACTCGGCCTGGGGCTCCCCGGCAACGGGACGATTCCCGCCGTGTACGCCGAGCGCGTCAGGCTCGCAAAGAGGGCGGGCGCCGTGGTCATGGCGGCCATCGAGCGGGACATCAAGCCGAGGGACCTCCTCGACGAGAGGCAATTCCGCAACGCCCTGGCGCTGGACATGGCCCTCGGCTGCAGTACGAACAGCATGCTGCACCTGCCCGCGATAGCCCACGAGGCGGGCGTGAGGCTCGACCTCGACATGGTCAACGAGATCGCCGCCAAGACGCCCAACCTCTGCAGGCTCGCCCCCTCGGGCCCCCATCACGTGAACCAGCTCTACGAGGCTGGCGGGGTTTTCGCCATCGTCAGGCAGCTCCTAAAGAAGGGGCTCGTCGACGGCAGCGCGCCGACGGTCTGCGGCAAGACGGTAGGCGAGCTTGCCGCGGCCGCTCCCGATGCCGACGGCACCGTGATCCGAAGGATCGAGGAGCCCTATTCCGCAACCGGCGGCATCGCGGTCCTCCGCGGCAACCTCGCGCCCGACCGGGCGGTCGTCAAGCGCGCGGCAGTCCTGCCCTCGATGCTCAGGCACAAGGGCCCGGCGCGGGTCTTCGATTCGGAGGACGCCGCCAACGCGGCCGTCCTCGGCGGCAAGATCCATGCCGGCGACGTCGTCGTCATACGTTACGAGGGGCCGCGCGGCGGGCCCGGGATGCGCGAGATGCTCGAGGCCACGAGCGCGCTGGCCGGCATGGGCCGCGACGCGGACACCGCCCTTATCACGGATGGGCGCTTCTCCGGGGCGACGCACGGCGCCGCGATCGGCCACGTGTCGCCCGAGGCGGCGGCCGGCGGGCCAATAGCGCTGGTGCGCGAGGGCGACGTCATCTCGATCGACATCGACGCTGGGAGGCTCGAGCTCGAGGTTTCCGACGCTGAGCTCGAGGCGCGACGCGCCGTTTGGAAGGCGCCGGAGTCCAGGGTGAAATCGGGCTGGCTGGCGCGTTATGCGGCATTGGTGTCGTCCGCGGCGAGCGGGGCGGTACTGTCGCCGCAGATAGTGGCGTCGCCGCCCACAGCCCACGGCTAAAGGCGGAAACAAGGGGACTTCAGGATGGAAATATCGGGCGCGCGCATAGTCGTCGAGACCCTTATACAGGAAGGCGTGGATACGATCTTCGGGTTTCCGGGCGGCACGATACTCAACCTCTACGACGAGCTATTCAGATGCTCGGACCGGATACGCCACATCCTCACCGCGCACGAGCAGGGGGCGGCCCACGCGGCCGACGGCTACGCGCGTTCGACGGGCAGGCCCGGCGTCGTGATGGCCACGAGCGGCCCCGGGGCGACCAACCTCGTGACCGGCATAGCGACGGCCTATATGGACTCGGTCCCCCTCATCGCCATCACCTGCAACGTCCCGAACAAGCTGCTCGGCAAGGACAGCTTCCAGGAAGTGGACATCGCGGGGATCACGATGCCGATCACGAAACACAACTTCATCGTGAAGGACGTCCGCGCCCTGGCGGATACCCTCGGACAGGCATTCGAGATAGCGACGACGGGCAGGCAGGGGCCCGTCCTCGTCGACATCACCAAGGACGTCACCGCGGCGAAGACCGAATGGAAGGCCGACCCCCGCGCGAGCCGGGCCGGGCCGGGTAAGGCGAGATCCGTCGGCGACCCGCGCTTCCGCGCGAAACGCGCGCCGGTCGTCTCCGACAAAGATCTCGACGAGGCGGCCGAGCTCATCGCCCGGTCGGCCAAGCCCTTCGTTTTCGCCGGCGGCGGCGTGATCTCGAGCGGAGCCTCGGAGGAGCTGCGAGTCCTCGTCGAGCGGCTGAAAGCTCCCGTGGCCCTGAGCCTCATGGGCCACGGCGCCATCCCCTCGAGCCACCCCCTGTTCACGGGCATGATCGGCATGCACGGGACGAAGGCTTCCAACATGGCGTCGAGCAGCTCCGACCTGCTGATCGCGATAGGGGCGCGCTTTTCGGACCGCGTCGTGAGCGACGCCTCCCGTTTCGCGGCCAAGGCCCGCGTACTGCACATCGACATCGATCCGGCGGAGATAAACAAGAACGTCTCGAGCTACAAGGCCCTTGTCGGCGACATTCGGAACGTGCTCGAGCGCCTGCTCGAGCGCCTGCCCGAAAGGGAAAAATCGGCCTGGAACGGCGACGTCGATTCGTGGAAGGCCGAGGTGCCTTCGGCCCACGGCCGCGACGCCCTCCTCCACCCGAAATTCATCATGGAGACGATCCACGAGCGCGTCGGCGATGACGCCATCGTGACCACCGAGGTCGGCCAGCACCAGATGTGGACGGCCCAGTTCTATCCCTTTGCGAAGCCCCGGACCTTCATTTCCTCGGGCGGTCTCGGGACCATGGGATTCGGGACCGGGGCGGCGATGGGCGCCCAGGTGGCCAACCCCGACCGTCAGGTGGTCCACATCGCGGGCGACGGCTCCTTCAGAATGAACTGCGCCGAGCTCGCGACGATATCGCATTACGATCTGCCCATACTGATCGTCGTCATGAACAACGGAACCCTCGGCATGGTGCGGCAGTGGCAGAAGATGTTCTACCAAGGGAGGTACTCGCAGACGACCCTCGATAGGCCGCCCGATTTCGTCAAGCTGGCCGAGGCCTACGGCGTCAGGGGATTACGGGCGAGGAACGAGGGCGAATTCCGCGCGGCCCTCGACGCCGCCCTCTCGGAGCGTAAACCCGCCCTCGTCGAATGCATCCTCGATATAGACGAGAAGGTCCTTCCCATCGTGCCTTCCGGCAAGCCGATCGACGAGCTCATCCTCGAGCCGCCCGAGGAATAGTCCAAGCGCATGACACGGGAGATACCCATCCTCGGCGTGGCGGGACGGCCGGTGCTCCACTCGATGAGCCCCATTCTTTTCCGCGAGCTCTTCCGCGCCTCGGGCGATGAGGCCGCCTATACGCGAATCGCCGCCTCGAGCGCCGCCGAGGCGGTAGGCCTGTTCCGCTCCCTCGAGATGCGCGGGATGAATCTCACGGCCCCGTTCAAGGAAGCGGCCGTCACTCTCGTCGACGAGCTCACTCCGGACGCGCGGGTTCTGGGAGCCGTCAACTGCCTCGTCCCGCTCGAGGGCGGCCGCGTTCTCGGCGCCAACACCGATGCTCAGGGCGTCATGGGCGCCTTGAGGGGCCGCGGCGTCGAGATCGCGGGCAGGCGCTGCCTAGTGATCGGGGCGGGCGGGGCGGGTAAGGCCGCCGCCCGTGCCCTCGTCGCGGCGGGCGGCGAGGTCGTCGTCGCCAACCGGACGCGCGCCCGAGCGGAGGAGGTCGCGGCCGCCTTCGGCTGCGCCTCGGCGGGCCTGGACGAGCTGGCGGTCCGAGCCAGGGACGCGACGGTGATCGTCTCGACCCTCGCTTCCGACGCCTTGCCCGATCCCGAGACCTGGCTGCCCGACGATTCCGGCCCCGGCGCGATCGCGGTTCTCGATGCCGACTACAAATGGGGCGTTCTCGCGCGCTGCGCCGCGGAGCGCGGCCTCGTCGTCGCGACGGGCGCCGATTGGCTCGCCTGCCAGGCCCTGCCCGCCTACGAGTTGTTCATGGGCAAGCCGCCCGCCGCCTCGCCCTCATCC
This sequence comes from Rectinemataceae bacterium, assembly GCA_049513895.1. Taxonomy (GTDB): domain Bacteria; phylum Spirochaetota; class Spirochaetia; order Treponematales; family Rectinemataceae; genus UBA1306. The sequence goes on from JBEKVO010000019.1 coordinate 56,727, forward strand.
TCCGTGCTCGCCGCATCCCTTTCCCGCGCGCCCAGCGCAGCCGCGAAGGGACGAAAGCTCGCCCTCGTGGGGCTCATGGGCGCGGGCAAGACCCAAACGGGCAAAGTCCTAGCGCCGTTGTTCCACATACCCTTCATAGACGCGGACGGCGAAATCGAGGCCGATGCCGGGATGACGGTGAGCGATATTTTCGCGCGCGAGGGCGAGTCGGGTTTCCGCGCCCGCGAGCGAAGGATACTCGAGCGCATAATTTCCTGGCCGGGACCGGCCGTCCTGGCGACGGGCGGCGGCGCCCCGACCTTCCCTTCGAGCGCCAGCCTTTTAAAAGAACGCTGCCTCTGCGTCTGGCTGCACGTTTCTCCGGAGACCGCCGCCGGGCGAACGCGCGGCGGCGCGGGGGTACGGCCCCTCCTCGCCTCTGGCGAGGGCGCCGGAGACGAGGCCGCGGCCAGGCTGCGCGTCCTCGAGGCCGAGCGCCGAGGCGCCTATGCGTCCTGCGCGGAGCTCCTCGTATCGACGGAGGGGCGCGAGGCGAGAGAGGTCGCGGAGGTCATCCATGACGAGATTGATCGCATATCGTGAAGTAGGGGGCAGCCTCCGCGCCCCGGCGTCCAAGAGCTCCATGCAGAGGGCGATCGCCTGCGCCCTGCTTTCTGAAGGCGAGTCCATCCTCCGATACCCAAGCCGATCCGCCGACTGCCTCGCCGCCCTCGCCGTCGCGCGCGCTTTCGGTGCCCAGGTCGAGGACAGCGGGGAAGCCTTTGCGATCCGCGGCGCCGCTCCGGGTGTCGCCTCCTCGCCGAAGGGTTCTATCGCCCTTAGAAAGCTTTCCTGCGGCGAGTCCGGTCTCTGCATTCGCATGTTTTCGCCCATAGCCGCCCTCTTCGAAGGCGAGACCGAGCTCGGGGCCGAGGGGTCGCTACGCAGGCGTCCCGTCGGCATGATAGCTCCGCCCCTTATCGCTCTGGGCGCCGCCTGCGAAACGGCCTCGGGTCTGCCTCCCGTGCGCGTCCGCGGACCCCTTCGCGGCGGGCGAGCCATGGTCGACGGCCGAATGAGCTCCCAGCTCCTCACCGGCCTCCTGATCGCCCTGCCCTTGGCCGAGGACGATTCCGAGCTCGAGGTCGAGGGCCTCGCCAGCCGCGGCTACGTGGACCTGACCTTGGATACGATGCGCGCCTTCGGCGTGGCAGCGGAGCGGGACGCGTCGTACGGCCGTTTCCGCGTGCAAGGGTCCCAGCGCTACCGGGCCGCCGACTTCCGCGTGGAGGGCGATTGGAGCGGGGCCGCCTTCCTCCTCGTGGCGGGCGCGATAGCCGCGCGTAGCGCGCTACTGAGGATCGAGGGCCTCGACGCCTCCTCCTCCCAACCCGACGTGGCCATCCTGGAGGCTCTGCGCGCGGCCGGAGCGAGGATCGAGGCCGCGACGGACGAAGTGAGCGTCGGGCGCGGAAGGCTGCAGGCCTTCGATTTCGACGCGACCGACTGCCCCGACCTCTTCCCGCCCCTCGTCGCGCTCGCGGCGGCCTGCAACGGCGAGACGAAAATACGAGGCGCCCATAGACTGCGCGGCAAGGAGAGCGACCGCGCGGAGGCCTTGTCCAGGGAGTTTGCCGCGTTGGGCGCTACAGTTGCGGTCGAGGACGACCTCATGAGAGTGCGAGGCTGCGGCCTCGACGGCAGAGGATGGCTGGTGGGGGGTAGGGTCGATTCGAGGGGCGACCACCGCATCGCGATGGCAGCCGCGATCGCCTCCTTGTGTTGCGAGGCCGCGGTCGAGATAGAAGGCGGCGAGTGCGTCGCCAAATCCTGGCCGAGCTTCTTCGAGGATCTGGCGGCGATAGCGCGTTAAAAGGCACTTCATGCCTCGCCATCGGGATTTCATGCATTCAGCTTCACGTAGATCGTAACCGCTTGCGCGTATTCGTCGACGCTCGGCAACGAGTCGTATAAGGCGTTCATATGGTAGAGCGTATAGGCGGAACCGATGGCAAGGTGGGGGGCGATCGCGTGCTCATAGGAGAGGTTGAGCACGCCGATGATCACGTAGTCGAAGGGCGCGACCGCTTCGGCGGCCGCCGGATAGCCGTTCATGCCGTAAACCGCGTAATCGAGGCTCAGGGACCCGAGTCCTCGCCGCGAAACGCCGAGATGGATTTTTACCCCTTCCCCGAAGCAAAAGTCGTAGTTTCGTACTTCATTGTTGATATCCTGGATGCCCTCGGATTCCTTTAGGTACAGGTTCTCGTTTGTGCCGAGAACGACGGCATTTAAGTGCAGCTCGCCCGCGAGATGGAAGCCATTCGAGCTGTCCTGTTCGTCGAGGATGCTCAAACCCACGGCGTTTGCTTCCAGCTCGGTGAAAGAGTTGTAGATGATATCGAAGTGGAGGCAGGAGGCGAGGGAGAGCTCGCTTCGCCGGGTATCCACGAGGGGAAGGGCGAATAGGGTCCCGCTCGAGAAGAACGCGAATCCCCAGAGGGAGGGAGAAAATTCCAGATTCAAGCGCTGCTCGAACCAGTCGAAGGGCGCGGTTTGCTCGCCGAAGGGGTCGCCGTAAACGAGGGTATAGCCTACTTCCCCCGTGATCCCGCCGAAGCCCGGCGAGATGCCGCGAGCGGGGTCCAGATCGAGGTAAGGAGCGACGAGACCCGCCTCGAGGGAAAGTGAAACGCGGGAGGGTTCCCGTACTCCCTTGTCCCAACTTCCCTCGCCGAAGACCGCGTCATTCCCCGCGTCCATCGGGCTTATGAAAAAGCGCGCCGCCGAACCCTGCCGTTTCGCCTCGACATATAATCTATGCAACATCTCGCCCAAGGCCACGCCGCCCATGGTCGTGGTTATCATGTCGTTGATATTGGGGTCGTCCGCCTCGCCGAAAAGTTTCCACATAAACTCGCCGGCTGCCGTCCAAGCCGCCGATTCCCAGAAGCCGAAGCCGTTGGAGCGGGCGGTGGTAAAGTACAATGCGCCTTCAATCGGATGCTCGAGCTCGTTGTCCTCCCAGGAATCCTGGTCGAAATGCCAGGGCCCCTGGAGGGTCGTCCACCACGATTCCAGAGTTACATTCGCCCAAGTTGCCTGTCCCTCCGTGAAACGGTCGAACAAGTTGACTATAGCGTTGTTTCCGAGTATCTCGCCGGCGGCGATAAAATAGCGTGGCGCGACGCTAGGCGTATCGACCGAGGATGGATATTCTTGTGCCGATGCGAATGAGAGAACGAACGCGCACATGAAAGCAAGCGGCGCGCCTCGGCGCAGGCTTGGAAGGGATCGGCTTATGTGGAATTTCCTGGTCATTCTTGCTATCGATAATAAGCAGAAATCGCAGGGAGGTTTGTAAACCCCAGGTAAATTGCGGGATCATGTACCGCGTTCAATCCGAGGTTGGGGAATTGCCGCAGCGACGAGGTAGAGGAGCTTTGCTTCCACCGGACGAGATTGCCCGCTCACTCGATATTTCCGAGCGCAAGGTCGAGGCCATGTCGAGCGGCGCGCCTGTGGTGACCGCCGCGCGCCCCCGTTAATCCTCGATGTTCTCCCGCAGCCCGTCGACGAACTTCTTCATCTCCTCGTAGTCGCGCTGCCTGATTATGTGCGTGAGGTAGGAGAGCTTGGAGTTGATGAGCTCGAGCTGGCGGATCGTGTAGGGGTTGAACATGATCTCGGAGAGGAGCCTGTCGTCCTCGGACATGAGCCCTTTCGCGATGATCATGTGCCTCTTGAAGTTGGTGCCGGGGGTTTCCTGCTTCTTCATGCAGGCGGCGAAGACCATCGTCGACGCGAAGGGCGTGGCCAGGGAATAGGCGACCATCTTGTCGTGGCCCTCGAAGTCGTACTCGAAGATTCGAATGCCGAGCCTCGAGTACAGGGCCTTGAAGAACTCCTTGCCTTTCGGGTCCGATTCCGAGATGATCGCCGCGCTCTCGTCGTGGAGGTCGCGTATGTTGGCGAAGGTCGGGCCGAACATCGGGTGGCTCGATACGAAGGGCCTGCCCGCCTCTCGGTAGAACTCCGCGAGGCCCGTCTTCACCGAGGCGATGTCGGCGAGGATGCAGTCCGGGCCCAGATACGGCAGGACCTTCCTGAAGACCTCGACGGTGTCGCCGAGATAGACGCAGTTGATGACCATCTCGGGATCGAATTCCCTCGTCTCCGCGAGATCGAGGATTCGCCTCACCTTGATGAAGTACTTCATCCGCGAGAGATCGGAATCGAAGACGCTGACTTCGTGCTCGAGGCAGAGCTCCTCGGTGAGCCATGCGCCCATGCGCCCGGTGCCCAGAATGAAGATGCGCATACTCTATAGCTTCCTCTCGTTGTAGCAGCCGAGAATCCGGAAATCCCTGGCGACGCCGCCCGCCTTCGCGATGGCCGCGGCTACGCCCTCGTCCTCGTCGGAGCCGTCGAAGTCGAGGAAGATGGCGTAATCGCCCGGCTTGTTGGGGACCGACTCGATGCGGGTGAGGTTGATGCCGGCGCTGGCGAAAATCTCCAGGGTCTTGAAGAGGGCTCCCGCCTTGTCCTCGGTCGAGAAGACGGCCGAGCATTTGTTGCCCGCCCGATGGCTCGCTTCCCTGGCCAATATGAAGAAGCGAGTGCGGTTGTTTTCGGAGTCCTGTATCTCGTCCTTGATGATCTCGAGGTCGTATATCTCGGCGGCGAAGCGGTTGGCGATGGCCGCCGTGTCCCTGCGCCTCTCCTGCGCGATCATCCTCGCCGCGCCCGCCGTGTCGTAGTAGGGCCGGGGCTCGAGCTTGTTGCGCGCGAGGAAGTTGCGGCACTGCGCGAGGGCCTGCGAATGCGAATAGGCCGAACGTATCTCGCGGTGGTCGGCGCCAGGAACGGCGAGAAGGCAGTGGGAGACGGGCATGTCGATGGCCGCGACGATCTTGAGGTCGGTGTTTATCAAGATCGAGTTGACGGGTCCGACGAGGCCTCCCAGCGTGTTCTCTACGGGAACGATGCCGTAGTCGAAGATCCCGTCGCGCACGGCGTCGAAGACGTCCGAGAAATCGGGGGAGGGCATGGCGGCGGCGGAAGGGTCCCAGGCCCGTGCGGCGACCTCGCTGTTGGCGCCGTGCTCGCCCTGAAAGCCGAGGGTCTTGGGCTTGAGCGACTGGATGTCCCTCGCCTCGGTCATGATGCGCTTCCATAGCTCGACCGTGAAAGCGGGGCCGGAGAGGCAGCGCGAGGAGCGCGCGACGCGTTCGAGAACCGCCTCTTCCCGAGCGGCGTCCGCGACGCTCGCCTTGAACGAGCGCGCGAGCAGGGCCTTCTCCATCCTCTCGTCCAGGAGGGAGAGGAGCCTCGCGTCGATCCGGTCGATGTCGTCCCTGAGGTCCTTGAGCGTCATGATACCTCCACGGTCCTCGCGGCCGTGGACCGCGAGGCGAGCAACAGGTCGGCGAGCGCGATGGCGCAGGCCGCCTCGAGGACGACTGCCGCGCGCAAGGCGATGCACGCGTCGTGGCGTCCCCCTGGGGCGAGAACGGTCTCCTCGCCCGATTCGAAATCGAGAGTCCGCTGTGGCGCCGACACCGTCGAGGCGGGCTTTACGGCGACGCGAACGACGAGCTCGTTGCCGTTGGTGATGCCCCCGTTGATCCCGCCCGCGCCATTTTTGGCGGTCCTGCCGGAACGGTCGACGAAGGGGTCGTTGTGCTCCGTGCCGCGCATGCGCGCCGCCGCGAAGCCGTCGCCGAACTCGACGCCGCGCACGGCGGGAACCGCGAAGAGGGCATGCGCGATGAGCGATTCCGCTGCGTCGAAAAAGGGCTCGCCCAAACCCGGGGGCAGCCCGTTCACGCGTATCTCGACGAGGCCGCCGATGGAATCGCCCGCCGCCTTCGCCTCGTCCGAGGCGGCCTCGACCTCGGCGGCGTCGGAGACGCGCCGGCCGCCCGCCTCCAGCACGCGAGTCTCGAACGCGACGACCGTAACGGCCGAGCCGTCGCGAGCGATTCCATTTCGCGCGGCGTAGTCGCGCGCAACGTAGTTGCGAAGGACGAGCTTGGCTACCGCGCCCGCCGCGACGAGGCCGGCGGTGATCCTTCCGGAGAAGTGCCCGGAGCCGCGGGGGTCGGAAAAGCCGCCGTATTTATAGCGCGAGGTGAAGTCGGCGTGTCCCGGCCGCGGCACGCGCCTGAAGTCCTCGTAGTCCTGGGAGCGCGTGTCGGCGTTGCGCATGACGATGCAGATGGGAGAGCCCGTCGTTCGCCCTTGGTAAACGCCCGAGAGTATCTCGGGGGAGTCGGCCTCGTGGCGCTCGGTGCTGCCCGCGGCTCCCGAGCGGCGACGCGCGAGGTCGGGCTCGAGGTCCCCGAGGGAGAGCGCGAGCCCGGCGGGGCAGCCGTCGACGATGGCGCCGACGGCCGGGCCGTGGGACTCGCCGAACAATTCCACGCGGAAGAGTCTTCCGAAGCTGTTCATGGAGCCTCCATGACGAAAGCCTGGAGATCGGCCAGGGGAAGGGCCTCGATGGCGACCGAGCCGATGGCCTCAGGGATAGCCATTAAAATGTCCGCTCCGAGGCGCTTCTTGTCGGCTGGAATGGCCGCCGCTATGGCCGGCCTGAGTTCGGGGCCGTCGCCGGCCTTCCTCGACCCGAGCGAAGAGGCGAGAGCCAAGGCCTCTCCGATCGAGGAGGGTAGGCCCCAGGCGGCCAGGAGCCGCGTTATGCGCGCCAGCTCCGCGCCGTCGAGGCGCCCGAGACTTACGGCCAGGCGGCAGGCCGTCGCGAGCCCGGCCGCGACGCAGTGGCCGTGGGGAAGGCCGGTCGCCGTCTCGATGCCGTGCCCGACCGTATGGCCGAGGTTGAGCTTGCGCCTCTCCCCCGACTCGCGCTCGTCGCGCTCGACGACTCCCGCCTTTATCTCCACCGAGCCCGCGACGATGCGCTCGAGGGCTTCCGCGGAATCCGATATTCCCGCCGCGGATTCGATGAGGGCGAAGTAGTGGCCACCCGCTATGACCGCGTGCTTGATCGCTTCGGCCATGCCCGATGCGAATTCGATGTCGCTAAGGCTGGCGAGGAGGCTGACGTCCATCCGCACGAAGCGGGGCTGGGAGAAGGAGCCCACCAGGTTCTTGACTCCGCGGAAATCCAGGCCGTTCTTGCCGCCGACCGAGGCGTCGACCATCGCGAGGAGGGTGGTGGGTGCGAAGCCGAAATCCACGCCCCGCAGCCACGTCGAGGCCGCGAAGCCCGCCAGGTCCGAGATCGCCCCTCCGCCGACCGCGAGGACCAGTCCGTCGCGCCCGAGCCCTAGGTCCAGGAAACGGCCGTAGAGGGCCTCGAGGGAGGCGAGGGACTTGGCCGCCTCGCCTCGCTCGACCTCGATGACGGGGCAGGCGGGGAAGGCCGCGCCGTGGATGCGGCGAATCAGACGGTCGGTCACGAGGACGGTCTTTCCGGGGTCGACGGCGTCGCCGATGCCGGCCAAGGGACCGAACGCGATGCGCGACGCCCTTCCGTGTTGCCCGCGGATGATTATTTCCATGTTTCCCATGGCATCAATCCATGGCGTCCGCGAAGGGATCTCTCCCTCCGACGGGCGGGTCGCCTTTTTCCATCGCGTCCGCGTCCGCTATCGCGCGCTCGGCCATGAACTCGCGCAGCTCGGTGACGTGCCTCATGAAGACCTTGAAGGCATCGGGCGTGAGCTGCTGGTCCTTGTCGCTCATGGCGGTGGATGGATCGACGTGAACCTCTATCTCGAGGCCGTCTGCGCCGGCGGCGACCGCCGACAGGCTCATCGGCTCGATCATGTAGAGGATGCCCGTGCCATGAGAGGGATCGACGAGGATGGGCAGGTGGCTCTCCGCGTGTACCGCGGGGATCATGCTGAGGTCCAGCGTGTTGCGCGTGTAGGTCTCGAAGGTCCGGATACCCCGCTCGCAGAGGATGACCCTGTCGTTGCCCTCGGCGAGGATGTACTCGGCGCAGTTGAGCCATTCCTCGAGGGTCGAGTACATGCCGCGCTTGAGGAGGATGGGCTTGCCCGACTTGCCCGCCTCGCGCAGGAGGGAGAAGTTCTGCATGTTGCGGGCGCCTATCTGCAGCACGTCGGCGTACTCGCCGACCCAGGAAACGTCGCGGGTATCGACGACCTCGGTCACGATGGGCAGTCCCGTCTCGCGCTTGGCCTTGTCGAGTATCTTCAGGCCCTTGAGACCGAGGCCCTGGAAGGCGTAAGGGGAGGTGCGAGGCTTGAAGGCGCCGCCGCGGAGCATCTTGGCCCCGGCTTCCTTCACGGCAAGCGCCGTTTTCACGGTCTGTTCCTCGGTTTCGACGGAGCAGGGGCCCGCGATGACGACGAACTCCTCGCCGACGCGGACCCCTCCGACATCTATCACGCTGCGAGCCTCGCCGGGCTTTCGGCCCGTCAATTTCAAGTTGTTCATCTCGCGTATACTCCATTGGGCGCCGAAGCGCGGCATATTGAATCTAGCATCGTTTCGAGCCTATAAACGAGGGGTTCGCCATGATGGCCGCCGCACGGCGGCAGGCCAAATCGGAGGTCCTGCCCGTGGAACAGCTCTCCGCCCGCGTCCGCAATCTCTCGCCCTCCCGCACCATCGCGATGAACCAAAGGGCGCGCAAGCTCCGCGAGGCAGGCGTCGACGTCATCGACCTCAGCGTCGGCGAGCCCGATTTCCCCACGCCCGAGGCCGTGAGAGAGGCCGCCAAGCGGGCGATAGACGAGGGCAACAACTTCTACACGCCCGTCGCGGGATACAACGACCTTCGCGAGGCGGTCTCTCGCAAGCTCAAGAGGGAGAACGGCCTCGACTACCCCGCCTCCCGCGCGATGGTCTCCAACGGGGCCAAGCATTGCATCGCGAACGCCCTCCTCGCCCTCGTGGATCCAGGCGACGAGGTCCTCATACCCGCGCCGCATTGGGTCAGCTACGGCGAGCTCGTCAAGCTCGCGGGCGGAATTCCGATTTCTCTTCCTACGCTCGCGTCCGAGGGTTACAAGCTCCAGGCCGCCGACCTCGAGGCCGCGATGGGACCTCGGACCAAGGCCCTCATCCTCTGCACGCCCTCCAACCCGACGGGAGCAGTGTATTCCGGAAGCGAGATCGCGGGCCTCGCGGCCGTCCTCGAGCGCCGCCCCCGCGCATGGGTGGTCAGCGACGAGGTCTACGAGCACATCGACTACGTCGGCGCCCACGCGAGCCCCGCGTCGATACCCTCCCTCGCCGAGAGGACGGTCCTCATAAATGGCGTGTCCAAGGCCTACGCGATGACGGGCTGGCGCATCGGCTATCTCGCGGGGCCCGACGCCCTCGTGAAGGCCTGCATCGACCTCCAGGGCCAGATGACCACCAACGCGTCCTCGATCGCCCAACGCGCCGCCTTCGCTGCCCTCGAGTCCGGCACCACCCTCATCGGCGGCATGCTCGAAGCGTTCCGCAGAAGGCGCGAGCTCGTGGTCGCCGGCGTAAGGAAACTGCCGGGACTCGACCTCGTGGTGCCCGAGGGCGCTTTCTACGTCTTTCCGGACGTGTCGTCGTACTTCGGCAGGAAGCCCGAGGGAAGCCGGATGGCGGACGGCAAGGCCGTCCAAGGCTCGGACGACTTCGCGGAGTTTCTTCTGGACGAGGCCCGGGTCGCCGTCGTGCCCGGTTCCGCCTTCGGCGACGACCGCTGCGTGCGCATATCCTTCGCTTCCGCCGACGAGAGACTCGTCGCCGCCCTCGAGCGGCTGGGCGAAGCCCTGCAAAAGCTGGGCTGAGCCCTCCGGAGGATAGACGCGGCGCTTCGATCTCTCCGAGGTGGTCGGAGATTTAACTAGCAACGTATCGTTCATTGCTCGAAGTCCTTCGGGAACTGTTCGTGCTGTGGATTGGAGTCGGTCGCAAGGCCGGCTTCATTTCGCCGGCCTAAAGGATTATGCGCTCGCTTCGCCCGGCCGGATGGCGAAGGAGCGGAGATAGGCGTAAAAGTAAAAATAGCGGAAGGAGTTGAGGGCGGGAGTATTGCGGGTGTGAACACCTGACATTGCCATAACTGAATCAGACTAGCATGGGTGCGAAGAGTAGGTCAAGTTACTGTCCATAGAAATAACCGCAGCGCGCATTCCTTGTTTGAGTTTTCCACAGCCGATGCCATTCGTAGGCTTCACAGTCCTACCATCGGCATTTTGGGTAGAAGGCCCTGATCTCCGCGTCTGCGGTAAGAAGCGTATCGTCGTAAAGACGAGCCGTCGCGACAATGCTTCGATCGGCGGGATCGGCATGGTCCCATTCGAGTTCGAGGTTCTCTCGCCAAATCCGCTCCGTAGCCGGAACTATGGTAAGATTGGCTATCTCTGTGACGAGGTCGAAATAGCGTCGCCAATCCATGCCGATGTCGAGCTTGCCGTGCTTCACCTTGATTCCCACCTCCCAGAGGCTGATCGAGGAGATCATCGCCCCCGACCTGGGGATGTCGGCGCATAGCGCAGCCGCCACGTCGGAGAGCCGCGCCGGTTCGAGGGTCCACCAGAGCAAGGCGCAGGTGTCCAGGACCATCAGATGTTGCCCCACTCGTCGCTCGAGGAAGCGAGCACATCTCCCTTGATTTCGACCTTGCCGCGATACTCCGCGAAAAGTTCCTCGACCTTGTCCCCTCGCTTGATCGGACAGATCCGGACGCTGGGCTTTCCGTTATCCGTCACGATGATCTCTTCCCCGGTGGACTCGACATAGCGGAAATATTCGAGCAATTTCGCTTTGACGACATTCTTGGCGAGTCTCATGTTTCCCTCCTCGAGCCTATGGTCATAACCATAGTCATGACTCGAACGAAAAGCAAGGGGCATGTCATTTCGGGGGCAGGCCGAAAGTGGCGGCGCAGTTTATTCGCGGGAGGGTCAAGTTATGGTCGAGAGAAATGTCCTCAGCTCGCGGTCACTGAACGGAAAATCGAGGCCATCTCGAGGGCCGGCACCACGCGCGTGTTTGCCGCCAACGAGTAGCCGGTCGCGCCGGGATAGACGACGAAGAGCGAGTCGAGCCGGCAATCCTCGATCGTGTGGCGCATGGACGCCGTCATGCGCGGCGCGTCGGCATATTTGACCTCGGCCCCGAGGCGCCTGCCTTCCGATGACCAAACGAGATCGGTTTCCGCTCCCGCGTGCGTCCGATAAAACGAGAAGGCCTCGGGCCTGAGGCCCGACAATCCTATGAGTTCCTCTATAATGAAGCCTTCCCACGAAGCGCCGAGCTTGGGGGTAGAAGCAAGCGACCGGGAATCCGACAGACCCTGTAGGGCGTGGAAGATGCCACTGTCGCGCAGATAGAGCTTTGGCGCCTTGACGAGTCGCTTGCCTATGTTTTCGAACCAAGGCTTGAGGAGCCGGATCATGAAGGTGCCTTCGAGGATTTCCAGGTAGTGCCGGACCGCGCCGTCCGAGATCCCGAAGGAGCGCGAGAGTTCCTGGTAATTCAGGATTTGTCCATGGTAGTGCGACAGCATGGTCCAGAAACGATACATCGTCGAAGCTGGGACGCGGATTCCGAGTTGGGGAATGTCACGCTCCAGGAAGGTCTGGATAAACTGTTCCCTCCACGAAAAGCTGCGGGCCTCGTCCTCCGCGAGCCAAGATCGAGGGAATCCGCCCCGCAGCCATCTCCTCTGTAAATCATCGTCGTCGCGGCACACCTCTGGTATTCCGAAACCCCGGAGCTCGTGATAGGCAATGCGACCGGCAAGGGTCTCCGAGCCCTGCTTGCTCAGGTCTCGGCTCGCACTCCCCAGGATCAGGAATCGGCGTTCCGGCCTTTCGTCGCACAGGAAGCGCAGAAGGGGAAATAGCTCCGGTTTTCGCTGAATCTCGTCGATGACAACGAGGCCCTGCAACCTTTCCAGGGCCAATTGGGCCTGATCGAGACTGGCGAGATCTCTGGGATTCTCGAGATCGAAATAATGCCGGGCGTCGAAGGTCCTGGCCAGGGTCGATTTCCCCGTCTGTCGCGCGCCAAGAATGGCCGTCACCGGATTGTCCCGAATCAGGCCTAAGAGCAGGTCTCGTTCCTCTCTGCGTTCGACCATAGCTCTAGAATACGATATTACCTTGAAAATACAAGGATAGAGATTGATATTTCAAGATATTTAAGAATTCAGAACTGCAGGGCCACTTTAGATCGCCTAAATTGCTGTTATAAATCCGAGACTTTATATAGATATATTGTTTACTTCTCTGCTTGGTTAAGTTCCATGTAAACTTTATATCCTTTCAACGCTGCATTATCCTGCGCGTAGTCAAAGGCCGTTCTCCCACCATTATCTTTTGCCTCCGTGTCCGCACCAGCCTTTAGGAGAGTATCGATAACTTTGGGATTTGAATTATTTTCTGCCGCGTGCATAAGCGGAGTTTTTCCATACATATCACATGTATCCACGATCGCGCCAGCTTCAATTAGCAATGTAAATACCTCAGGATTCAAGTTCTCGTCGGCGGCCCAGATCAGAACAGTCCTATCATGGTTATTTTGAGCATTCACGTTCGCACCATTTTTTAGAAGAATTTTAATTATTTCAGAATTTTGACTGCCTGTGGCTGCAAGAGTTAGTGGAGTCATACCATTTTCATCTTGGGCCTCGATATCCGCACCAGCATCTAAGAGAGTTGTTATTATTTGGTGGTTGCTATTGCATTCTACAGCGAAGATCAGCGGTGTCCAACCATTATGATCCCGAGCTTCTAAGTACGCACCTGCCTTCAGAAGAGTAGAAATGACTTCAGGATTTTTGTTGCCTGCAGCGGCACAAATAAGCGCGGTCCTTCCATTTTTCGCTTTATCCTCCAAATTAGCACCTGCTTTTAAAAGCGTCGTTATTATCTCTGGATTCTGGTTTTTATCAGCGGCTATTATAAGCGATGTCTCCCCGTACTTGTTCCGAGCATTCACCTCAGAACCAGCTTTGAGAAGTGTTTCAATTATCTCGGGATTTTGATTAAACCCAGCTGCTATCATAAGCGGGGTCGCCCCAGCAATGTCTCTTCGATCATCAATGTTAGCGCCCGCAGCCAGAAGTAAATTGATCACCTCAGGATTTCGGTTGCCCGCTGTGGCTGCGTTTAGTAACGTCCAGCCGAATTGGTCCTGAGAGTTTATATCAGCGCCCCCTTTAAGAGCTCGCATTACCTCATCTGGAGTTCCATTTGCAGCTATATCGATAAAATTCGTTTGGGCCGTCAGAGGCATAATGCATATTAGTAGTATATAAAACACGAATCCTATAGTTTTTTTCAAAGTTCTAAACCTCCGATTATTAACATGCCAATTGATTTTTCGGATATAACCTTTTAATCTCTTTGGGTTTAATTCCCCGCAGCTCTGCTGCGCGATTTAGTTCTGCTATACATTACGAATGAGTGAATATAATCACAAGAGGCATAACGTAACGATCTTGATGTATCATATTG
>JBEKVO010000020.1:0-62212 GCA_049513895.1 Rectinemataceae bacterium
TGCTTCCTTCAAGTTCTACACCGCTAAAACCGCCGTTCCCTCAATGAGTTCGGGGTAAACAATTTTCACAGCCCGACATTTCCCATTTCAGAACAAGGAGATGGGAACAGCGCTAATGACTCTTTATGAGGATGAAATATCTCAAAAAGAAGGACGACCGATCAGGCCGAGGCACTCAAGAAGGCCGTCGGTTTGATCAGGGTCTTGCTGCAATACCCTTTCCTACTCGATGCGTGGGCAGCCTTGGGTAAGTTTCGGTGCAGGCGAGGCTCCGCGCTATTAGCTCGGGCGGCAACTCGTAGTTCTCGAGCTGTCCCGCGAAGAAGCTCGCATAGCCGGACAAATCGAGGAGTCCATGCCCTGAGAGGCCGAAAAGAATCACCCGCTCTTTGCCCTCTTCCTTAGCCTGATTGGCCTCGCGAACCACCTGAGCGATCGCGTGGCTCGTCTCGGGCGCGACAATGATTCCCTCGCTCCGCGCGAAGATCACAGCCGCCTCGTAACACTCGAGCTGGGGCAGGGCGCGCGGAGAAAGCAGGCCCTCGACTGCCGCCTGTGATACTAGGGGTGACATTCCGTGGTAGCGCAGCCCCCCCGCGTGGATAATCGGCGGGATGAACGCGTGCCCGAGCGTATGCATCGGCAATAGTGGCGTCATCCCTGCGACATCACCAAGGTCGTAGCGAAAGCTTCCGCGAGTAAGGCTCGGGCAGGACGTGGGCTCGACGGGGATTATTTCGATTTCGGCCCCTGCAATCTTGTCTGCGATGAAGGGAAAAGCCAGTCCCGCGAAATTGGAACCGCCCCCCACACAGGCGATGATCTTATCAACACCGTGTTCTCCGGCCTTCTCAAGCTGTTTCTTTGCCTCGAGTCCGATTATAGTCTGGTGTAGCATGACGTGATTGAGAACGGAGCCGAGCGCATACTTGGTTTTACCGGAAGGATCGCCGATCGCCTCTTCAACCGCCTCGCTGATCGCGATTCCGAGACTTCCTGGCGAGTTCGGATTCGACGCGAGAATGTCTCTTCCAGCCTTCGTGGTATCGCTCGGACTGGGCGTGCAGGTTGCGCCCCAAGTCTGCATCATCATTTTACGGTAGGGCTTCTGTTCGTAACTCGACTTAACCATATAGACCTTGCACTCGAGACCAAAGAGCGCGGTGGCGAAGGCAAGGGCCGAGCCCCACTGCCCCGCACCCGTCTCGGTCGTAAGTCTTTTTACACCAGCGAGTTTGTTGTAGTAGGCCTGAGCCACGGCCGTGTTGGGCTTATGGCTGCCCGCAGGCGACACGCTTTCGTTTTTAAAATAGATCCTAGCCGGCGTTCCCAATGCCCGTTCGAGACCGAAGGCTCGCTGCAGCGGACTAGGCCGCCAGCGATATAGAATGGCAAGGACTTCTTCGGGGATGTCGATCCACCGGTTCTGCGAAACTTCCTGTTCGATTAGAGCGGGCGGGAATATGGCAGCGAGCTGATCCGGCGTAACGGGATTGCCATCAGGGCCGAGCGGGGGAAGCATCGGTGTAGGTAGGTCGGCGGCCAAGTTATACCAGCGGCGGGGCATCTCATTCTCATTTAACAAAATCTTTGTGTGCAAGGTATTCTCCTTTTGTTTCTACAAACAGCAACAGAGTACCAAATAATAAGGTTTCTGTCAATAGATACATTTATAAGAACGTGGTTTTTACTTCACGATTGCGGATAACACTAAATCCTTGTACCTTATCCAATGGAGAGTTCTGAAATCGACGAGCCACGGAAAGAGCCGGGAAAGGCGAATCATCTTCCCAAACTTCTCAGTCCTGCCGATCTGCCCGACAACTTCACGCGCTCGCTCTACAAGATCGCGCCGTATAAAGGTTGTGCCCATGGCTGCCGCTATTGCGACGGTCGCGCCGAGCGTTACTACATCGAGGGTGACTTCGAGCGCGACATCGAGATCCGCCAGAATATTCCAGGTCGACTCGCGGCAGAGCTGCCCATTGTTCGCGAACGTGGGATGATCGCCTTCGGTTCCGGCGTGACCGACCCCTACCAGCCCCTCGAAAGCGATAATACTATTACTAGTCGATGCGCCCAGCTTTTGGCCGAATCTCCGCACGCGCTGCCTGCCCTCGTAATGACCAAGTCGAACCTCGCTACGCGGGACCTGCCCTTCTGGAAGCGCCTGAACGAGCGTACGGGCTTCGTTCTCCTTGTCTCACTAACGAGCCTAGATGAGTCTCTGCGCGAGACGATGGAGCCAGGGGCTTCGAGTTTCGCTTCCCGACTAGATATGATCCGCAGGTTCAAGGTTGCGGGCTGTTCCGTTGGCGTCCTCGCGATGCCTTTCTTGCCCGGCCTCTCTGACGGCGAGGACTCGATCCGCACTCTCTACGCCGCATGCACTATTGCCGGCGTCGATTTCGTGATGCCCGGTGGCCTTACACTGCGACCAGGGCGCCAGAAGGAGTTCTATCTAAGAGCGCTAAACAGCTATCGGCCCGAACTCCTCGGACCAACTTCCGAGCTTTACCGAGAAGAACATTCCTCAGGTTCACCCTGTTTCGCAACTTCACGGGCGCTTTTCACTCGAATAGCCCCGATCCGACGCGAGTTCGCGATGCCCTATCTGTTGCCGCACAAGATATTCTCCCGGATACTACCGCCCCACGATTCGATTAGAATCCTTTTCCGTGATATGCTCGAGCTCTACGCAGAGCGAAACATTGATATCGGCGCCCTAGCCAGGAGCGCAAAGGCATACGATGCCTGGCTTATCAGTCTAAGGCGCGTTTTCAGGCGCAAGCGGAATCTTCCCTATATATGGCTCGGAGAACGGTTCAATAAAGCAACAATTGATGGGGAACTCGACACGATCCTTGGAAATAAGCGACTTTCCCGTTTTGTTACAACGATTCTCCACGAGGGGGCTTGTCTCGACTACCTCACGCTAAAACTCGAGCAGAACCCCTAGATATGTTTCACGTGGAACATTGGATCGGTCTGTTAGTATTTAAACTTCGTTAGTGTCTATCGGCTGAACGGATTCAATACCATCTTCTCCATCTTCAGCCTGCTCTGTTGTTTCTGAAACATTAATTGGGGCCTCGGCATCGGCGCGGGAAAGGACTTCAGCATCCTCTTCTCGAACGATTTTATCAAGCCCGATTACGAAATCCGGTCGGTCGATATTTAATACGCGAACACCCTTTGCACCCTTCCCCTGTATGCTGACAGTAGAAGCCGGAAGTTTTAACGTCTTCCCCTGAGAAGTAATCACGACCACATCATCAGAATCGAGTACGGTTATAGCCCCAACAATTTCCCCTGTTTTTTCTTCTGGTGCATAGATTATTTGACCATGAGTTGCCCGTCCGTGGGCTGTAAAGTTGTCAAACTCGACCCGCTTCCCATAGCCATATTCAGTAAGGACGAACATCTTTTGATCAGATGAGACACGCAGCATGGCAGCCAATTCATCGGCATTCGTGAGCCTGATACCGCAAACTCCACGCGAAGCACGGCCCATGGCACGTACATCTTCTTCGGCCATCCGCAAGGCTTGGCCCTTCCTTGTTATGAGAACCACCTCATCCATTCCCCTTGTAAGGCAAGCGGACACAAGCCTATCCCCTTCATCCAAATTGATGGCGATGATGCCTCTTGTTTTGGCGTTGACGAAGTCGTTTGTCGCGACTTTTTTAATAACGCCACGAAGCGTACCCATGAGGAGATATTCGGTTTCCGAGAAGTCCGAGAAGTCTACGACCGCTGTTATCTCCTCGTTCGGAGATATCGCTAACAAACCTTTTATATGAGCGCCTCGGGCCGAGCGAGAAGCCTCGGGGATCTCGTGAACCTTGAGCCAGTACGCCTTACCCTCGCTAGAGATAAAAAGGAGATAATCGTGTGTCGTCGCGACGAAAAGTTGCTCGACATAGTCGTCCTCGATGAGCGTGGCCGAGTTGGAACCTTTGCCACCGCGTCCTTGGCTTCTATAAGCACTCACTGGTACACGTTTTACATAGCCTTTATTTGAGATGAGAATAACCATTTCCTCGCGCATAATCAGGTCTTCGATATTGATCTGCTCGACTTCGTCGGTCACTATTTCGGTCCGGCGCTTATCTCCGTATTTCTCGGCGATAGCGAGGGTTTCATTCTTGACAACTTCGCGGATACGCTGCTCACTCGCGAGAAGTTCCTGAAGAAAGGCAATTCGTGATTCGGTCTCCCGCAACTCCGCTTCAAGCTTTGTAGTTTCAAGGCTGGTAAGCCTCGAAAGTCTCATATCGAGGATGGCTTGGGATTGTATCGCATCGAGGCCAAATCGAAACTCGAGGCGCTGCTTTGCGGTGTCAGTGTCCTTGCTAGTCTTAATAATCTGGACGACTTCGTCTATATTCTGGAGGGCGATGACGAGACCGCGCAGGATATGTGCTTTTTCTTCAGCCTTGCGCAGCTCATAGCGTGATCGTCTCGTAACCACATTTACGCGATGAGCGATAAAATGGCCTATTAGGTCCCTTAGGCCGAGAAGCTTGGGCCTCCCATCGACGATGGCCATGTTTATAACGCCGAAAGTCGTCTGCAAAGGAGTGTGAGCAAAAAGTCTATTGAGCACGAGCTTGGGGATTGCGCCTTTCTTGAGCTCAAGGACAATACGCATGCCTTCTCGGTCCGATTCGTCACGGAGATCCGACACTCCGTCCAGCACCTTGTCTCGGATAAGATCCGCGATTCGTGTAATTAGTGTGGTTTTATTGACCGCATAGGGAATCTCGATGAAGACGATCTGCTCGCGACCACCCTTCATCGTCTCGATATTGAATTTACCGCGTACTATTAGCTTGCCTCGGCCAGTGATATAGGCCTCTCTGATACCACGGCGGCCAAAAATAATGCCACCCGTCGGGAAATCCGGCCCGGACACATACCGCATAATCTGGTCGACATCTATTTCGGGATTTTCGATAACCGCGGCGATTGCCTCGCTTATCTCTTTTAAATTGTGAGGCGGCATGTTCGTGGCCATGCCAACAGCGATACCTGAGGAGCCATTGACTAGTAGGTTTGGCAGGGCGGCGGGAAGAACTGCAGGCTCTGTCAGCGATTCATCGTAGTTGGGAACAAAGTCGACCGTTTCTTTATCGAGGTCAGCGAGCATTTCCTCGCCGACCTTTGAAAGTTTAGCCTCGGTATAACGGCTTGCCGCGGGGGGATCGCCGTCAATAGACCCAAAATTACCTTGGCCGTGGACAAGGGGATAGCGAAGCGAGAAATCCTGGGCCATTCGGACGAGTGCATCATAGAGGGAAAGATCCCCATGTGGATGGTATTTCCCCATCGCGTCGCCGGTAATGCGCGCACTCTTCTTTGTGGCCGCGTTGGCACGAAGGCCTAGCTCGTCCATCGCAAAAAGCAGGCGCCTATGAACGGGTTTGAGCCCATCACGGACGTCCGGTAATGCCCTTGCCACGATTACGGACATCGCGTAATTGAGGTATGCGGTCTTGACCTCGTCCTCGATGGAGACGGGGATCACCTTCCCGGTAATCTCAGCCATTTATCTCGTTCCTTATACGTCAAGGTTGGAGACGTAGATAGCGTTCTCCTCGATGAACTGCCGGCGCGGCTCGACCTGTTCGCCCATGAGAGTAGTAAAAATAGCTTCAGCCTGAACAGCGTCATCCATAGTAATCCTCATGATATTGCGTCGGGCAGGATCCATCGTCGTCTCCCAGAGCTGCTCCGGATTCATCTCGCCGAGACCTTTATATCTCTGGATCGCGACTTTTTCGGGGTCCTTGCCGCTAGCTCCCAGAATCTTTTCTTTCTCAGCGTCATCGTATGCGTAAAATATCTGCTTATCATAAGTGATCTTATATAGTGGCGGCATCGCGAGATAAACATAACCTTTAACAAGCATATCGTTCATATAGCGATAGAAAAACGTGAGGAGAAGGGTTCTGATGTGGGAACCGTCGACGTCCGCATCTGCCATAATAATTACTTTGTGGTACCGAAGTTTCGATACGTCGAATTCGGTGCCTATGTTAGCTCCGAGGCTTTGGATAATAGGTTGAAGCTTATCATTGCCGATTACCTTATCGATGCGTGTTTTCTCGACATTTAACATTTTGCCCCATAGAGGAAGGATTGCTTGGCAGCTTCGGTCACGCCCCATCTTAGCCGAGCCACCGGCCGAATCGCCCTCCACGATATATATCTCGCACTTGGTAGGGTCCTTCTCCTGACAGTCTGCAAGCTTTCCGGGTAAGCCCGCGCTCTCGAGGAACGATTTTCGTCTTGTTAACTCCCGCGCTTGGCGGGCAGCGATCCTGGCCCTGGCGGCTAAAACGGTCTTTTCAATAACGGCCGCGGCAATCTCGGGATTGCTTTCGAATATGAAGGAAAGCTGTTCGGAACAAAAGCCATCGACTATGCCCTTGACCTCCGAGTTACCAAGTTTACCCTTGGTCTGCCCCTCGAATTGGGGGTCCATAACCTTTACGGAAAGGATGGCCGTAAGGCCCTCGCGCACGTCGTCGCTCGACAAAGGATCGTCAAGTTTCTTGGCGAGCTTGGATTTCTTGAAAGCGTCGTTGATCGCTCTAGTGAGGGCCGACCTGAAACCAAGTAAGTGAGTACCACCCTCGCGCGTGTTTATTCCATTAACGAAGGAGAACATGGTCTCGTTAAATCCGTCGTTATATTGAAGCCCAACTTCGATCTCGACATCATCGCGTATGCCGGTGAAGTAAACGGGATCCTTGTGGAGTACTGTCTTGTTTTTATTGAGGTACTCGACGAACTGCCGAAGACCGCCGTCGAACTTGAACTCGAAAGTTCTCGGCACCGAAAGCCGCTCATCGGTGAGGACTATACGGACGCCGCGATTGAGGAAAGCTAACTCGCGTAGGCGGTTAGAAAGAACGTCAAAGGAATATACTGTCTCCTCGAAGATTGTAGGATCGGCTTGGAACCGAACTATCGTACCACGCTTTTCCGAAGTACCAATGAGTTTGACGTCCTCGTCGGGGATACCGGTTAAATACTTCTGATAATGTAATTCGCCGCCAACATGGACAAAGACCTCACACCAAGTAGAAAGAGCGTTTACTACCGAAACGCCGACACCGTGAAGGCCGCCCGAGACTTTGTAGCTCTGCTTGTCGAATTTGCCGCCCGCGTGAAGCTTGGTCATGACAAGTTCGAGGGCAGATACGCCTTCCTCGGGATGAATCCCGACAGGAATCCCTCGCCCATTGTCCTCGACTCGAACCACGTCGTTCTTTTCAAGGACGACAATCACATCGGTACAATAGCCCGCTAGAGTCTCGTCAATAGAGTTGTCTACAACCTCGTATACAAGATGGTGAAGTCCGTCGAGGCCTGTTGAGCCTATATACATGCCTGGCCGTTTACGGACTGCCTCGAGACCTTTAAGGACTTGAATACTATTCGCAGAATAGGTTGATTCCATAACCGACCCGAAGGAAAAGGTGGAAGGCGGGAGCTATTCAATACTACACTCTAATCATAAAGAAAAGAAAAATCGCTTGCCGCCCCAGACATTCGGAGTATACTCGGAACAGTTAAGAAAGTAAAGGTGAGTGGTCTTGTATCAGGCAAACGAGTATAAGGATACAAGCTTGTGGAAAACCTGTTCATATATCCTAAATACCCTATAGAGCAATTATTAGAAATAATGGCAAAAAGGAATCGAACAGTTAGCTTGAGGCAGTTTTTCTAAGTGTTTTTGTAGATATAAAATACATCTCGATACTATATGAAAATGGAGTACTAAGATAGGATTTTAGAGAATCTGCATTTTCCTTTGGTGCTTGTGATTTTTTTTTAGTTCTTGATGTTCTGTGGATATCCTGTGTATACAGGGTACCTGTGTATGAGGTGTTCGATGAGCAGCTGGAACTATAGCGTCTTTTGGGATGAAGTCATAAGCCAGGCCAAGCATGAGCTCGGCGACCATGAATTCGTGATGTGGTTTAACATTCAATACGACTCATCCACGGAAACCTCGGTAACTATCCGCGTACCCTCCAGCTTCTATAGAGACCAGCTCGTTCGTCAATACCAAAAATACCTCGAGGATAAACTCTTCGACCTCACGGGTAAACGTATAGGGATTGATTTCATCGTCGTCAAACCGACGACTCCGGAAACGCAAGCCTCGCAAGGGGTACCCGACGAAGAACTTCAAAAAGAGGAAGTGCCTGCACGCTCCAAAGGAAAGGAGCCCCCGCCTAAAGAGAGGGGAAAGCATCCACAGCTCCGCTCGGATTACACCTTCGAGAATTTCGTAATAGGGGATAACAATGGATTCGCGTCCAACGCAGCCCTGGCGATATCGAAAAACCCGGGTACCTCATATAACCCATTTTTGATTTATGGAGGGGTAGGCCTAG
Source organism: Rectinemataceae bacterium (assembly GCA_049513895.1). GTDB lineage: Bacteria > Spirochaetota > Spirochaetia > Treponematales > Rectinemataceae > UBA1306. The sequence goes on from JBEKVO010000020.1 coordinate 8,415, forward strand.
GGAAAACCCACTTAATGCAGTCCATCGGCAACAGGGTTTGGATTGAGAGCCCAAAAATGAAAGTCATTTGTATCACCGCCGAGGAATTTACCAATGAGTTCATCCAGTCTATTCATGATAAGACGACCCAAAACTTCAAGAACAAATACCGCTATGTAGATGTGCTCCTCATTGACGACATCCATTTCCTTCAGAACAAACTCGGTAGCCAGGAAGAACTTTTTCATACATTCAACGCTCTTTACGACGCGAACAAGCAGATGGTCTTTACCTGCGATCGGCCCGTATCTGAGCTCAAGAATCTGTCCGACAGGCTTCGAAGTAGGTTCGAGCGCGGCTTAAATGTAGATCTCCAGCCGCCGAATTTCGAAACCCGGAGCGCCATTCTTAAGAAAAAAATAGAGGCTGGACGCATTTCGGTTCCCGATGAGGTCATTGAGATCATCGCAAAAAATATTTCCACAAACGTCCGCGATCTCGAGGCGGCCCTAACAAAACTAATAGCCTACGCTGAGTTAGTCCATAAGGGTATAACTCTTGAGATAGCGCAGAATCAGTTAAAGGATGTTTTCAGCCAATCAAAACACGGTAACGTAACGATCGACAACATTCTAAGAGTGGTTGCGGATTATTATAAGTTATCATACAATGACCTAAAGGGTAAAAAAAGGACGAAAAATATCGCTTTCCCACGCCAGGTAGCCATGTATATCGCAAGAGATATCACCGAGTATTCCACAACCGAGCTTGGATTCGAATTCGGCGGTAGAGATCATACTACGGTCATGCATGGATGCCAAAAGATCGAAGAACGTCTAAAACTCGACCCAAATCTCGAATCAACTATTCAAGCTCTTGTTCGCGCAGTGAAGGACTATAGTTCTAAAGCATGATTTTTCGGAAAGAGCTGTGGGTAACGCTGTGTTTTCTGTGCATATGCCATTTTCTTGTGGGATTGTGTATAAGTAAGCCACAAAAATTTTACTTATACACAAGAAGTAATGTATTATTCAAAAAAGAGTTATGTTACTTATGCACATTTGAATGTTGTTTATTATTACTATTACTGTTTATATAAATCTATTATATATAGTAGTAGGTAAGAATCTGCTACATTTTCTAAAGGGGGGTTACCAATGAAGTTTACTTGTGAAAAGAACTCCTTTTTCCGCGAGATATCCTTCGCCCAGGAAATAATAGCATCCAAGAACGCTCTCTCGATAATGTCTAACGTCCTTCTAGAAGCCTCGGAAGGTTCGTTATCGTTAAAAGCTACGGATATTAAAGTAAGTTTCCAGACTATTATTCCCGTAGATGCAATCGAATTCGGAGCCGTGACTGTCTTTTGCGACAAGTTGTCGGGAATTCTCGCTACGATACCTGATGGAGAGATATCGATAGAGCAAGATGACAATAAAGTAGTCATAAAACCGACATTCAAAAAAGTCAGGTTCCAGCTAAAGACTATATCAAGCGAAAAATTCCCTGAACTTCCCAATGCGCCGAACGAGTCGTTTTTCGCTATTCCCTCCAAAGAATTCAAAGAAATGGTATCTCAAACACTTTTTGCAGTATCGGATGATGAGACAAGGTACTTCATGAATGGCGTCTTCATCGAGAAAGTCCCGGAAGGCCTTATATTGGTTGCAACGGATGGTCGTCGGCTTTCCTATATAAAAAAGGTATTTGATGTGCAGATTCCTGACTTTAAGGGTGTCATTGTTCCCCCGAAAGTGCTAGGGCTAGTTCTCAAGCGAGCACCCGACGAGGGGATGATCGAGATAGCCGTCACTGAAAAATGCATATTTTTCCGTTTTGGCTCGTATCGGATATCATCGGTTCTCATCGAAGGCCAATTCCCCAACTATCAGAAAGTCATTCCCGAAAGTCAGAAGAATAAGATAACTTTGAAGCGTATCGATCTGCTTGACGCTCTTAAACGAGTGGCTATCTTTGTGGAGCAAAAATCGCATAGAACCTTCTTCTCCATCTCAGAAGGGATAATAGTTATTTCCTCGGAAGAAAGCGAGCTGGGTACCGCGCGAGAAGAATTCACATGTAATTATTCGGGCCCTGAAGCAATAATCGCTTTAAATTATAAATACATTGAGGATCCTTTAAAGGTGATTGATTCGGAGAATATCAACATCGAGTTCACGGAACCCAACCGCGCTATCACTGTATCTCCAGAACCTGGCGAGGATTATTTCCACGTCGTGATGCCCATGCAAATCGAATAGGCATGCTACGGGGAAAAAAATCAGGTTGGTCCGGACCAGCGCGCGATGCCTTTCGAGCAGATTAGGCTTTTCTCGTTTCGCAACCTCCAAGACGCGGATATTCATATTGATGCCGATAGGGTTTTCCTCGTCGGAGAGAATGGCCAGGGAAAGACCAACTTCCTCGAGGCTCTTTATTACCTTTCCTATGGGACTTCTTTCCGAGGGCCCGTTGACGCGGAAATTGTCAGGCATGGATCCTCGTCATTTGCGCTTTTCGGGGGTGTAAAAGCTTCGGACGCCATAGGCATGCCCCCCGATGAAATTCGCGTTAGCTGGGAAGGAAAGGTTAAAGAGATTCGCAGGAACGACAAGTTGGTCCGGGACCGAAAAGAACTCATCGAGCTAAATCCTTCTATCGTTTTTTGCCATGAGGACTTTTCCTTCGCTGCAGGAGAACCCGAACGACGGCGCTTTTTTTTCGATCAATCGGCTGGCCTTGTCTCGGCCGGGTACATAGATATCCTCAGAGATTATAAACGGATACTGAAACAAAGAAATGCAGCTCTAAAAGAAGCCCGCCATGATCTTCTGGCTCTCTTGGATAGTCAGCTTGTCGGAAAGGGTATAGCGCTTATGGAAGGTCGAACACAGCTCCAAGCCGAGTTCGACTGCCGTTTCGCCCTACGTTACGAAGCCGTCTCGCTTCTTGGGACTGAAGTACGTATTCAATACCGGCCAAGCTGGCCTGCAGATATCGGGCTAGACCGCATACTTGTTCGCTTGGAATCAAAACGTGCGGAAGAGATGGCATTAGGTACAAGCCTATCGGGACCGCATCGCGATCGCTGGTCATTCTTTTCCGGCGGGACGGATTTCGCCGCAACGGCCTCTACTGGCCAGCTTCGTCTACTTTCGCTGACGCTTCGAATGGTTCAGGCTGAGTATTATATAGCGGCGACAGGACGCCTGCCCGTACTCCTCCTTGACGACGTTCTCCTCGAGCTGGATCGTGGCAAGAGACGACGCTTCCTGGATATTTTGCCACCTTCTGGCCAGTCATTCTTTACCTTTCTCCCAGGAGAGCCTTGGGAGGATTATCGGACCGGGTCCACGCTTGTCTATGAGGTTCGTAATGGACGATTCAAGGATTAAAGACATTTCGTCTCTCCTTTCCTCATTTTTCGACGTGGATAAGCAAAGCCGAGGTGAGCAAGTATCAAGTTTTTTCGACTCCTGGTCGTCATTTGTTGGCCCCCGCCTCGCTGCTCATTCTCGCGTCTCGGACGTCGATAAGGGCCTCCTCGTAGTCGAAGCTGATCATCCTGGCTGGATCCAGCTCCTGCAGCTGAGGCAATCGGACATCCTCGAGAATGTAGCACGGCGCTATCCCGAGCTTAAATTACGAGGAATTATCTTCCGCCTTGCCGGGCCAGCCGCTTTAATTCAAACTGAGCCTCCGGTAAGGGCGGAGGAAACGGATCCTACGCCAGAAACAGAAATCGAGAAGGTGACGCGCGCGCATGCGCTGGATGATATTGCCGATCCCGAGTTTAGGGCTCTTTTATCCAGTCTGAAGAAGACAATGCAAGGCAAGGACTAATCATTGACGAAGAATCGTGTTATTACTATAATCACCTTTTCTTGCTATAAATTGATCGGCGATCCGTCAATCCATAATACGGAGCGACAGAGGGTCGCCGTCGCCCATAAAACTTAAGGAGCCTGGAAAATGAAACGTACTTATCAGCCAAGTAAAGTGCGCCGAACCCGAAAATTCGGCTTTCGCGCTAGAATGAAAACCAAGGGGGGCCGACTCGTCCTCAAGAGGCGAAGGGCTAAGGGTCGGAGCCAGCTAACCGCCTCCGACGAGAAGAAGCCCTACTGATCCAGCCCCTCGGGGAAGAGGTTTCATTATCCCCGGGCAAGGGTTTAAGAAAGCCGACAGGGTTCGGAAGCGAGCGGAAATCGAAAATATTTTTGCTCGTGGAAAGCGCTTCTCGTGTAAGGGTATGCGTATCCATATATTATCTAATGCTCTTGCGAATAACAGGGTGGTTTTCGTGCCCGTTCGTTCCTATCCTAATGCCGTCGCGAGGAATAGGGCTCGACGCCTTGTTCGAGAATGCTGGCGCGAAGGAAAGTCCCACCTCTCGCCGGGACACGATGTCGCGGTGGTCATGTATCCGGGTTTCGACCTTTTCGGCGAGAGAAAGGCACAGCTTGAGCGCCTACTCCGCCAGGCCGGACTCATTACCTGAATGCAGATGAAACGGCTCTTTACTTTCCCTTTACTTTTCCTCATCACGATCTATCGGAAAATTATTTCTCCTCTCAAGCCGCCTACCTGCCGATTCTATCCAACCTGTTCCGAATACGCGCTCGAAGCGATTAAGAAACACGGAGCGATAAAAGGCAGCGGCTTGGCCATGTGGCGTATCCTGCGATGCAATCCAATGAACCCGGGAGGCTTTGACCCAGTACCATGAATATACTCGACAATAACAACAAGACGGGAGACAAACGTACCCTTCTCGCCGTCGTTCTATCAGTAGTGGTTATAACCGCCGGTTTCCTGCTACAGGCGACACTATTTCCACCCACTCCAGCACAGGCTATGAAAACCGCGCAACCATCGCCGGCGACCGGCTCCGAGCACGCGCAGGTTGCCCCTGCCGCTTCGACGAACGAACCCGTGGGAACGACAACATCCACTGGCTCCACCGCCGCGACGGGGACCACGGCCCTTAGTACATTCCCCTCGGATGCCCCGGTCGCAGAGCGTACGTATACAGTATCGACCGACATCCTTGAGGCCGTGTTCACGAACAAAGGGGGAGAGATACTCTCGCTGAAACTAAAGAAGCACAGTGATAAGGACGGCGCAGTCAATCTTATCGTGCCTGGCACAAATGGCGCTCATGGACTATCGCTCGCCTTCGGCGACGCGAGCGCCGTTCCCGTGACTGACTTGATGAACGCGGTTATGCTCGACAATTCGACTATCGTTTTCTCGAGGACTTACCTAGCTTCCGTTCCGGGGAAAGACGCGCCCGTGCCGTTCATTCTAAAGAAGACTTATACCTTCCGAAACGGTGACTATATGTTCGGTCTTGCAGTCGGGCTTGAGAATTCGGTGAATGAGATCCTTCCTCTCGACGCAGGAGGCATTGCCTATTCCCTGACGATAGGGCCGCAGATAGGGCCCAAACTGAGGAGCCTCCCGGGCAATAGCAACACCGATTATCGGAAATTCGTACAGCTGATCGGAGGCAAGAAAAAAGAGGAGCATCCCAAGGCTGGAGTTCCCATGGTCCTCAAGGATCAGCCGTCCTGGATCGCGTTATCGGGGAAGTATTTCTCCTTGATTGCGGTTCCCGATCTCAGCTCCTTCACCACGACGATCTCGACGAGTCAGGATCCGATCCTTTTCCTGACGGACAGTATTTCGCTATCGCGCCCCGCGATTAAGGCGAGCAAACAGACGGACACCTATTATTTCTACTTTGGGCCCAAAACTAACAGCGAGCTGTCCAAATACGATTACGCCGATCGCAACGCCTTCCAACAGAAGGGTCTCAACCTCGAACAGGCGGCGGAATCATCGGGTATTCTCGGATGGCTCGAGACGATAATAAAATTTTTCCTCAACTTCTTTTTTAACCTCGTGCCTAATTACGGTGTGGCGATAATTCTTGTGACGATACTGGTCAAAGCCCTGCTCTTCCCGTTGACCAAGAATGGTTCTGTCTCGGCCGCGAGAATGCAGGAGCTTCAGCCTAAGATGAAGGAGCTTCAGGCCAAATATAAAGGTAATCCCCAGAAGCTGAACCAGGAGATGGCGGAGTTCTACAAGAAAGAGGGCTATAATCCGATGTCGGGCTGTCTGCCTCTCATCATCCAGTTCCCAATCTTCATCGCAATGTATAGCCTTTTCAACAACCACTTCGACCTTCGCGGGGCTTTGTTCATCCCGGGGTGGATCCCCGATCTTTCGCAGCCCGAGGCTATACTTAGTTTCCCAATGATCAACTTGATGATCTGGAAGATAGACGCGATACGCGCCCTTCCGATCATTTATGTCGTCAGCCAGCTGCTGTATGGAAAGTATACGCAGATGACCTCGCCCGGCCAGAGCGCGACTCAGATGAAGATTATGATGTATGGAATGCCGATCATGTTTTTCTTCATACTATATAACACGCCCTCCGGCCTCTTGTTGTACTGGATCGTCTCCAATGTCCTCTCGATCGGTCAACAGATCGTTATCAACGATATCCTGAAAAAGCGGCGGTCGGCACTGGCCGCCGCGGCACCTGCGCCGGTCATCGCGCCAAATAGGAAACCGACGAAGAATAAGAAGAAGTAATCCGCATTCCTCTCTTAGGAGTAAAGATATGGTCTATGAATTCGAAGGGCGGTCCGAGAAGGAGGCCATCGACGCTGCGGCCGAGGAACTCGGTCTTGAGCGCGATGGCTTCGACGTGGAAATCATTGAATCTCAGGTCGGGAGCATCTTTAAGAAGGGAAAGGTCCGGATACGCGCGCATACCCGCGACGAGGCGCCAGTTGCTGCCCGTCGCGAACCGGCGGGGAATCCACTGCCCGCCGACGAGTTCGAAGCGAAAGTGCTCGATTTTACCAAGAAGATAATCGAGGGAATGGGTTATTCCTGCGAGGTGGCAGTCCTTTTCCGCGAGGAGAAGAAGCTCGGCATCAGGATCGATAGCGAACATGCATCGATTATAATCGGGAAGAAAGGTAAAAACCTCGATGCGCTTCAGGTTCTCGTCAATGTATATTCAGGGCGACTGGGACGTGAGGACACGAGGGTAATACTCGATTCCGAAAATTACCGCATACGCCGCGAAGAGGCGCTTGTCAGGCTAGCCTACGAGACAGGGGAGCAGGTTAGACGAACTCGACAATCCGTCCTTCTGGAGCCCATGAACCCCTTCGAGAGGCGTATCATACACACTACCCTCAATGATATCGTGGATATTGAGACGAAGAGTGAGGGCGATGGCCTCTACAAGCAGGTACGGGTTACTTTCCGCGGCAAGGCCTGATATTGGTTTCCATCGTCTTGTTGTTTGCGATCCTTCTCATAGTCCTTTTCATGCCTTTTCTCGTGAAGAAGGTGGAAGAGAATCTCGAAGGCTTCCTCTTCATGATGGGCCTTCTCGCTGTATCGGTTAGTGCACAATGGGCATGGCCTCTCGTCGAGGAGGCCATCCTGGAGCCAATAAAGATTACTGCAGCCGTGTTTATTGCTGGCTTGCTGTTCAAGGCCCTCCGCCCTGCAGTGAGGAAGGCGGTAAGTGCGGCGATGTCGGTTCTCGGCGTAAAAGTCTTCGCTTTCGTTCTCGTCGTCGTTCTGGGTCTCGTCTCAAGCGTTATTACGGCCATCATCGCGGCACTTCTTCTCGTGGAAGTGATCGACTGCATGAGTTTGGACCGCAAGGACGAGATCAAGATCGTCGTCATCGCCTGCTTTGCTATCGGTATGGGCGCAATGCTCACTCCCCTTGGTGAGCCCCTTGCCACGATCGTCATTGCCAAGCTCAAAGGAGAACCGTATAACGCATCGTTCTGGTTCCTTTTTACCCAATTCTGGCAATTGGTCCTTCCGGGTGTCTTAGGTTTCGGCGTTTTGGCCGGGATATTCGTCAAGAAGGGACCTGAGGATGAAGGGTTGAGCGAGAATCGTGTGGAAAACATGAGGGATATCCTTTTCAGGACCGCAAGAACCTACCTTTTCGTTATGGCCCTCATTTTTCTTGGAACGGGCTTCAAGCCCATCATCGATGCCTATATCTCCAAGTTACCTGCTGCCGGACTTTTCTGGCTCAACTCTATTTCTGCCATACTAGATAACGCAACTTTGGCTGCCGCCGAGGTTGGCCCAGTCATGAGCATGAAGCAGCTCGCGTATGCCCTCCTTGGCCTGATTATATCGGGAGGAATGCTCATTCCCGGCAACATCCCGAACATAATCGCGGCTGGGAAACTCAAGATAAAGAGCAAGGAATGGATAGCGGTCGGCGTGCCCGTCGGAACTTCCGCGATGGTTCTTTACTTTGCGGTTCTTCTCGTTTCCGGAGTCTGATAGGAGGGAATATGACGAGAGAAGAGAAGCTCGAACTTGTCCTCGCCTTCGAGTCGGGGTATTCCCGAGTCGAGGAGCTTATCGCGGGTATCGGTCCCGAGGAGCTCCTGTTTGTGCCGCCAGTACGAGAGGCCTGGTCCATAAACGACTTTCTCGTGCATTTCCTGGACGCCGACATTAGTCTCGCATTCCGTGTACGCACGGCGATCGCGGAGCCGGGGAATTCGGTACCAGTATGGGAAGAGAATGCATGGCACGATGCTCTCCATTACGGCGATGAAAATGGTCTTGTCTGTCTTGCCTTGGCAAAGGGCATCCGTGCCTATATTTCTACCGGCCTGCGCTCTGTCGTCGACGCCGATTGGTCGTGCTTCAGCATAGTTCATCCCTCAAAGGGGCGCATGGAGCTAGATGCACTAATCGATATTTACCAGCAGCACATTGTTTTCCACGTACCCTTGATCAAGCGCAATAGGGAGGCGTGGCAGAAGCGCGGGGCATGATCGGTGAGAGCTGCAGGAGGGTCACTTTTCTACAGAGGGTGGAGGGTTCCCCGCAAGCGCTTTCAGTTTGAGGTACTCTGTATTGAGCCGCGCTGTTCTTGCGTTGAGCCTGGCGAGCCTCTGAGCGAGAAGGCGAGCGAGGAATATTCCGTAGTGTGGGCTCTGCTTTATAAAATTGACGAAGTCCTGTTTCGATATTTTAATGAGCGAACATGATCCTTTTGCTATTACTGTCGCCGAGCGCCTATTTGAAAGCAGAAAGGACATTTCCCCCATGAATAGGTCATCTGGAGTTAGGGAAGATATGAATTTCCCCTTCGAATATACTAGGAGCGTCCCCGAGACAATATAGAAAAGGAAGTCCGCCTCCTCGCCTTCGGAACAAAGGTACTCTCCATCCTCAAAGGCTATCTCCTCGGAGCGTTCGAATATTTTAGGAATGGTATTGGATTCTGTTTTCTGATGGTCTATTTCGAAGGCGACCTCGTTCCCCTTCATGTTGTAGGAGAGTTTGTGCACATAGAGATCCGCCATTTTTATTCCCATTCCGTGAAGCCTTGGCATCCCGGGAGATGCTGCCATTCGCGCTCTCCAGTCGAAACCATCGCCTTCGTCCCTTATCGAAAAGCGAGAGTTATCCGGGGTAATCGTATACGAAAAGTGGACTTTTCGCGCCTTGACGGCGCTATCCTTGTTCTTTTCGCGGATGAGTTCCATGATGTCGCCGTTACCTTCTAACCAAGCAGTCTTTTCGTCGTAGCCGATCTTGCAGTTACCGTGCTCGATGGCGTTGATGAGCAGCTCAAGAAGGGCGACGTGGAGCTTTTCCTTCTCGTCGCGGCCGATGAGATTCGAGTTGTAGAGGTAGTTGGTCACCAGATTTGTGTAGGTTGTGATATCTAGTGGATCGTTGTCGATGACAAAGGCGCCGGAGATGGTCTTGAGCAGATGTTGCTGAAGACCACGCTGAAGGAGTATTTGCTTGTTTTGGCGTATGATGCGCAACAGGCGAGGGAGGTTCGACACGAACTCATCCTTGCGTAGCACGGCGATAACGTTAGAGTCGTGCATCGCCTCGAGGAGCTTCTTGTCGTCCATATCGTCGTGGATCCCGATGATGCCGCCATAGTGAAGCCAGGGGTCTTCCTGAATCTCCCTGAGGATGCTGAGGCAATCGATATTCTGGTCGGAGAAGTAGAATATCTTCATCTCGGGGAGCTCGTATTTGAAGAATTCGATCGCTTCGCCGGGGTCAGAAAAGAAAACGGGGATGAACTCTCCCTCGAAACGGCCGCACTCGAGGCGGGTAAGTTCGTTGAGTTTATCGTCGCTCGATATGACGGGTATTTTTCGCATGCTTTCTCCACGATGGACTTGAGTATCCCTTAAGTTTTCGGCCTATTTCCGGTTCTGATTGACTTTTTTTCGGCCCTATGCCTTTATTGTTGCACAAAATATTTGGGCCTATAGCTCAGTTGGTTAGAGCTGCGGACTCATAATCCGTCGGTCCCTGGTTCAAGTCCAGGTGGGCCCAACCAGGATTCAACGGTCTACCTGGACTTGAAGCGGCCGACAGGATGTCGGCGAGTGGAGGGCAAGTCCAGGTGGGCCCTATCAGGAGTCGGGGAACAGCAAAGCTCAAGACCAATCCAAGACTCTTTGTAGAAATACCTTTTGGTAAACATAACTACTTGTACCCTTGAGTAACAAAATAGTATTCGGACAATATTGACCCGCTTAGTATTAGTTGGGTAGTCTAAACAGGTAGGAAAATGGAGATATTGTTGCAGGACTCAGGATCCGTGAGCAGGGCAAGGAGAGACGAAGATGAGTGACGAACTATGGTCGGAACGACAGAGCGCCGAGTGGAGAACCAAGGTTGGCCTTGCGGAGATGTTGAAAGGCGGCGTCATAATGGACGTAACCAATGCCGAGCAGGCCAAAATCGCCGAGAAGGCGGGAGCGGTAGCAGTGATGGCCCTCGAAAGGGTTCCAGCAGACATAAGATCCATGGGCGGCGTCGCGCGAATGTCGGACCCGAAGATCATCAAGGAGATACAGGCCGCGGTTTCTATCCCCGTTATGGCCAAATGCCGTATCGGTCATTTCGTCGAAGCGAAAATCCTTGAGGCCCTCGAGGTAGACTTCATTGACGAGTCGGAAGTGCTAACGCCAGCGGACGACCGTTTTCACGTAAATAAGCACGCATATAAAGTACCCTTTGTCTGCGGCTGCCGGGACTTAGGGGAGGCGCTACGCCGTATCGGCGAAGGTGCGGCCATGATCCGAACAAAGGGCGAGCCGGGTACCGGTGATGTTATCGAGGCGGTACGACACATGCGGTCGGTCACCGACGAGATCGCACGGCTCTCGCACCTTCGAGATGAGGAGCTGATGACCGCGGCAAAGGACCTTGGAGCGCCATACGAGCTTGTCGTCGAGGTGGCACGCACGGGCAAGCTGCCTGTACCCAATTTCTCCGCCGGAGGCATCGCGACGCCCGCAGACGCAGCTCTTATGATGGAACTCGGTGCAGAGACCGTTTTCGTCGGTTCGGGCATTTTCAAGTCAGGTGATCCTTCCCACCGAGCGACGGCAATCGTAGGGGCGGTCACTTATTTCAGGGACCCCAAAAAACTGGCCCAGCTCTCCGAGGATCTTGGCGAGCCTATGGTAGGCATCGGGTTCGACGAACTTCGAGAGGAGCAGCACATGGCTAAGAGGGGTTGGTGAGGGATGAAAAAGGTCGGCGTTCTCGCGCTGCAGGGCGACTACGCCATACATCTAGCAGCGCTCGAGAACGCGGGCGCCGAAGGATTTGAGGTGAGGACCTTGGCTGATATCGACTCGGCCGATGCCCTTGTCCTTCCGGGAGGCGAGAGTACGGTGATGGGGGGACTTCTCGTCCGATTCGGTCTCATGAACCGGCTCATCGATCGTATTCGATACGGGCTGCCTGTCTTCGGAACCTGCGCAGGCCTAATACTTCTAGCGGCGAGGGTGGACGGGCGTAAACAACCCGGTCTTCGGCTTCTAGATGTATCGGTATTGAGGAACGCGTATGGCAGGCAGATCGCCAGTTTTAGGGCGATGGTACACACGGTGCTGCCGGGCGTCGAAAATCTCGAGGCCGTGTTTATTCGGGCTCCACGGATCACCATGCTGGGCGCTGGGGTAAACGTGCTGGCAGAGCACGGCGGATATCCCATTCTCGTACAGCAGGGAACGATAGTCGGTTGCACCTTCCACCCCGAGCTTGTCCAGGGAGCGGCCGTGCATCGTTGGTTTCTGTCTCTTTAAGCGGTTTCTGCTCGAGTGGGGTCGCGAGTTACAAGGATCTTGTCGATCCGGTTGCCGTCCATGTCTAGGACTTCGAAAACGAAACCGTCCCAGTGGCACTTTTCCCCCGCGCGGGGGATGGTGCCCATGCGATCGAGAACGAGTCCCGCGACGGTTTCGTAGTCCCCGAAGCTTTCGAGATCGAAACCCAGCTCCTGACTGAATTGGTCCAAGGTAAGCGAACCGTCCACGAGGTAGCTCCCGTCTTGTCGCCTAATAATCTCGGGCTCGTCTTCGTCGCCTGCCCCGGGCATGTCGCCGACGATAGACTCGAGGAGGTCGGAGAGTGCGATAAGGCCCGAAACACCGCCGTACTCGTCGAGTATGAGGGCGCTTTTTGCATCGCCGGCCTTTAAGGCGGCGAAAGCTTTCAAAGCCGATACGGACTCGGGGATAAATATGGGCTTTTGTAGGAAGGCCTGTGGCTGCTCGAAAATATTTGCCGCTATTGCGGCTAAGCATTCCTTTACGGGCAGCATTCCGACGACCTTGTCGAGATCCCCTTCCACCGCGGGTAAGTAGCCGTATCGCGCATATTCGACGACGAGGCTGCGCGCTTTGGCAAGTCCATCGCCCAGGTCGACGGCAATCACCTCCGTTCGAGGCGTCATCAGCGATGTGACACGACGATCGCCGAGCGAGAGTACGCCTTCAACCATCTCTCGCTCGCTTTTCTCGAATACCCCCGTCTCTACGCCCTGAGCGATGAGGACGCGGACTTCTTCTTCCGTGACAGCCGGCTCTTGCCCATGATTAGCTCCTACGAAGGATACGATGAGGTCGGTGATGGCAGATAAGAAGCGGGCTAGGGGCGCGAATAGCAAGGCAAAAATGCGAACTGGGCCGATAACCGTGGCCGCGATAGTCTCCGGCCTGGAGAGGGCTATATTTTTTGGCACTAGTTCACCGAGGATTACCGAAACGAAGGCCGTCAGAATGACGACAATCGCCACCGAGACGGGCCCAGCTGTTGACGCGAGGAAGGGTATATGGAGGAAGGCTCTTTCGAGGCCGCGCGCCACGGTTGCACATCCAAAAGCCCCCGCGAGTGTGCCGATAAGGGTAATGACGACCTGGATAGTGGAGAGGAATCGCGAGGGATTCTCCGCCGTGTCGAGCGCAAGACGGTAATTTTTCTTGCCCTGATCGGCCTCATGCTTGAGGCGTGCCTTGCGCGAGGATACGATTGCCATTTCGGAGAGAGAGAAGAAGCCGTTGAGTAGGATGAGACAGAGAAGTACCAGTAGATCAAGTGCCATGGCGGTCCTTGATTTGGGTGCCGCACGGCACCCAAGAAAGGTGAGCCGTTTCGAAGGAATTACCGTTCATAACTATAATGGAGAATATCGTGAAACCGCTTCCATCGTCGAGGGTCGCGTAAGCTCTTGTGCGAGGGAAAGCTTGCACGTATCTTGATGACCATGAAGCGTTGCCCTTGGTGCGGCGAGGATCCGTTATATGTTGCCTACCATGATACGGAGTGGGGTACTCCTCTTCATGATGAGGCTCGGCACTTCGAGTTCCTTCTCCTCGAGACTCAGCAGGCAGGCCTTTCCTGGCGCTGCATACTCGGGAAGCGCGAGGCTTTCAGGAAGGCCTATGCGGGTTTCGATCCTGAAAAGGTAGCACGCTTCACCCAGTCGCGGGTTCAAAAGCTCCTCGCCGATCCAGGCATTATCCGGAACAGGCATAAAATCGAGGCAGCGGTGAAAAACGCCCGTTCATTTCTCAGGGTGGCCGAGGAGTTCGGGAGCTTTGATTCCTATGTCTGGCGATTCGTGGAAGGGAAACCGATCATCAACGCCTGGCGTAACAGCTCAAGCATACCCGTAACGACCTTACTTTCCGATGTTTTCGCGACGGATCTCAAGACGCGGGGCTTTACATTCGTGGGTTCGACGACCATGTATGCGCATATGCAGGCAATCGGCATGGTAAACGACCACGTGATGTCTTGTTTTCGCTGGAGGGAGCTCGGCGGCAGTTTGGCGTGACGTAACGATATTTGCCTTGGCATGAGCGTTTCGCTAATATAGAGATATCCTTATTTGTGAATTTTGGAGGCGAATATGATTTCCAAGAAAATGTCGGACAGGATCAACGAGCAGATCAACCGCGAGATGTTTTCGGCCTATCTCTACCTGGCCATGTCGGCCAGAATGACAGAAGCAGGCTATCATGGCATCGGCAAGTGGCTAATGGTCCAGTATCACGAGGAGATGTTCCACGCGATGAAGTTCTACGGGTACCTGCAGGACCAGGGCTCAGGCGTGGATCTCAAGGCCATAGCAGTGCCGAGTTTCAAGGAAACGGGGATCAAGGAGCTGTTCCAGCATGTGCTCGAGCACGAGAAGGGCGTCACAAAGAGCATTCACGAGATCATGGCCCAGGCAATCGAGGAAAAGGACTACGCCACGCAAGTCCTGGCGCAGTGGTATGTGAACGAGCAGGTCGAAGAAGAGAAAAACGCGACCGAAATACTCCAGGCGATCGACCTTGTGGGGAATTCCGCTCAAGGCCTCTTCCTCCTGAACGTCGAACTGGGCAAGCGCGATCTCGGTGTGCAGAGCGACTTTACGAAGATGGGAGGCGGCGACTGATCCCAAGCTTCCCCTTTGTAAGAAAGGCGGTTCCCAGGGCACTTTGCGGGGGGCCGCTTTTCTTATAAGCTGGCCACGGAGGTTGCCTTGTACAGAAGCACGAGGTCCGATCATGCGGCCGTTCCCCCCGAACTAGCCCTTCTTGAGGGCATCGCCCCCGACGGAGGTCTCTACGTCCCCGTTTCCCTACCGAGGCTCGATTCAGCCGTCTTCGGAAGGGGGTCACTTTCCTACGCCGAGATATCCTATCTCGTACTGAGGCCCTTCTTCCCGACATTCAGTCCCGAGGGTATGCGAACCGCGTTGGCAGCCCAAGCCGAGCGCTTCCCAGTGCTCGGTCCCGCGCCAGTCGTTTATAAAGGGGGAATAGCTTTTATCGAGCTGTATCGCGGTCCGACCTTCGCTTTCAAGGATCTCGCTCTAACATTGATGGGTCCTCTAATGGGACTCGCAAAAGAAAGACTTGGGATAAATGAGGAGATCGTCATCCTGGTCGCGACCTCGGGAGATACCGGGAAGGCCGCCCTTGAAGGACTCGCTAGAGCCGGGCAGCCTTCAAAGGGCATTCGAGTTGTCGTATTCTACCCATCCGAGGGAGTCAGCGCCGTTCAGAAGCTTCAGATGACCAGCCACGATGCGCCGGGGGCGACGGTCATCGGCATCCGGGGCAACTTCGACGACGCACAGCGCGGAGTAAAGGCGATATTTGGGAGCCCCACGGCGGCCGTTTTTGCCGCGAAACGCGGTATGAGACTATCCTCGGCCAACTCCATCAATATCGCACGGCTGCTACCCCAGATTGTGTACTATGTCTCGGCTTGGCGCGAAATGCGCGACTCTGGCGCCCTCGGCCCGGACGAAATTATGGATGTCGCGGTACCGACTGGCAATTTTGGGAACATTCTTGCCGCTTGGTATGCGAAGCGCATGGGACTGCCCATCGGCAGGCTGATATGCGCCTCGAACCGTAACCGCGTGCTCGCCGATTTCTTCGGCGAAAGGCGGTATGATAAAAACAGGCCCTTCTATAAGACCGAGAGTCCCTCCATGGACATACTGGTATCTAGCAATCTCGAGCGCCTCGTTTTCCACGCTACGGGCGACGACCCGGTGCGGACGTCGACCCTCATGGGCGAGCTTGCGGACAAAGGAAGCTATGAGCTCTCGGAAGCCGAAGCCGAGGGGCTCTCCGATTTTAGAGCGGGTTGGGCGGACGAAGCCGCCGCAGGCGCCGCCGCACGCCGTCTTTTCGAGGGCTCGGGCTACCTCGTCGATCCGCACACGGCCGTTGCCGTCTCGGTACTCGACAGCATGCGGGAGTCATCAGGCGAGTTCCGACCGACCCTTGTGGCGGCGACGGCCAGTCCCTTCAAGTTCCCCTCTTCGGTGGCTCGTGCCATTGGTTTGAGTGGAGTGGAGGACGAGGGTGCGCCACGCGGAGTCGAATTACCCCGCGCAGCGGTTTCGCGCGAGCTAAATGTCGCCGAGCGCCTCGCGAAGACGGCGGGGCTCGAGCTGCCGGCCGAACTTCGCGCTCTACGCGATGCACCCGAAGTACATGGTACAGTGGTCGAAGCCTCCGGGATGGAAACCGCGCTTGAGGCCGAGCTCGGGCGGACGCTTCCGCGATAATCGACGATGAGGGTGGGCGTTCCTTTTCCATCCTCAGGATGAAAAAGTCGGTATACACTACACTCACGGACAAGGCCAATGACGAACGATCCTGATCCGAACACGAGCCGACTGGCCTCGCGGAATGGCCTCGGCGGACGTTCCGGCCGTTCCAGCAGTCTCAGGCTAAAGCTGATGGTCTATTTCCTCCTAATTCTCCTCCTGCCTCTCGTCTCCCTGGGCTTCGTCGGCCCGGCGCTATATGCCAGGTCTATCGAGAGGGAGACGACCGCGCATATGGCCTCTATGATCGGCCAAGTGAACAAGAATATCGAGCTTCACGTCCACGAGATGGAGCAGCTCATCGATCTTATCGCGGAGACCGAGGTCGTAGCCTCTTTTTTTGAAAAAGGCGCGGCGACGGGAGCGGAAAACGAAAAAATACTGGCGACGCTCAAGGCGATTTCCGAGACTCATCCCGATATCGCCGGAGTCCTGGTCGTGGCCGAGGACGACGCGTGGGTTAACGATGGTTTCTCGCGGACTACCCGCGACCCGCTGACCGATGAGCGATGGTATTCTCTCGCACGCGAGGCTCCGAGCGACGTGAGACTCATCGCGAGGCCCATCGGCCGGAACATACGGTCGACGAGGCGGTACGGGGCGGACGAAGTGGTCTCCATCGTAAAGGCCGTGACGAGAGCGACCGACGGGAAGGTCCTCGGCGCGATCCTGATCGATATGAGACTTTCGACCATCGAGGAGCTCTTCCCGGATTCCTCTTTGGGGAAGGGTGGTTTCCTTTTCATCACCGACTCGGGTGGCGAGATGGTCTATGCGCCCGTCAACAGGGTCGCGTACCGCCTCCCCCTCGACGCATTCTCGGGCGACTCGCTCTCGGCCAACATGAGCGTCGCCGGCGTCAATTACCAGGTGCTCGTACAGCTCTCTCCATACACCGGATGGCGGACGCTCGGCGTCTTTTCCCTCGCCGAGACGCTGAGAGAGGTCCTTATGATACGCTATTGGACCTACCTTATCGGTGGTGTCACCATGATTTTGGCCATCGTGGCCGCGTTCTTCTTCACCTCCTCGATCGCGAAACCGGTCCTCGACCTCCGTAGCCTCATGAAGCGAGTCGAGCACGGCGATCTTTCCGTGCGCTTTTCCGGAGCGCCCCGCGACGAGATAGGCGATCTGGGCTTAGGCTTCAACGAGATGATCGGGCGCATCCAGAGCCTCATCGACCAGGTATACGTCGAACAGCGTTCCAAACGAGAGGCCGAGCTGCGGATACTTCAGGAGCAGATAAAGCCCCACTTCCTTTACAATACCCTCGATACGATACAGTGGATGGCTCAGGAGCACCGGGTGGACGACGTCGTCAGCATGGTGGGGGCGCTGACGAGTCTTTTCCGGATCGGGCTGAACAAGGGCCGTGAGCTCATCTCCCTTGCCGACGAACTCGAGCACGTCGAGAGCTACCTATGTATCCAGAAGATGCGTTATGAGGACAAACTCGACTACTCGATCGCGTGCGACCCGGCCCTGCGATCGCGGCAAGTGCTGCGGCTCATGCTCCAGCCATTGGTTGAGAACGCGATCTACCACGGAATCAAGGAGAGGCGAGGGCCCGGCGCCCTCGCCGTGGAGGCTCGCGTCGAGTCGGGCGACCTCTTTCTTACCGTAAGGGACGATGGGGTGGGCATGAACGAAATCAAGCTGGCCCAGCTCAACGCATCGCTCGAGGAGGGAGGGGCCTCCGTGGGCGGGTATGGGATCCATAACGTGCATGAAAGAATTCGCCTAACGTTCGGAAAGCCTTACGGCCTGTCCTTCCAGAGCATCTACGGCGAGGGGATGGTTGTGACCGCGAGGCACCCGATCCTGGACTCTGAGGACTGATCATGTGGAAAGTATTGATAGCCGATGACGAGCCCAAAATACGGCGAGGTCTGAAGACGCTCCTGTCCCGCTGCGGCGAGGGCCTCGAGGTCGTCGCGGAGGCGGAAGACGGCGAGATGGCGTTTGATATGGCGGTGGAGCGTGAGCCTGACATACTTCTCATAGACGTGCGCATGCCCTTCCGAAACGGCCTGGAACTCATAGAAGGGCTCAATACCGCCTTGCCGGGACGCATCATAATCATCGTATCCGGCCACGATGAGTTCGCGTATGCGCAGGCCGCCGTAAAGCTGCAGGTCTTCGATTATGTGCTCAAGCCCGTGGACTCGAAGAACTTCATCGCGGTGATCGAACGGGCTAAGGCGGAGCTCGAGTCGCGCCGCGAGGCTGGAAAGTACGCGACATGGGCGCGCGAGCAACTCGGCCGCAACCTGCCGATCCTCCGAGAACGCTTCCTAAAGGATTGGGTGACGGGGTCCCTTTCCCGAACCGAGGTGCTCGAGGGGCTTTCCTTTCTCAAGATAGACATCTCCTCGTCCGCTACCATTTTCGCCGCGCGCTTCTCTGAGAGGGCGGGCCCTGGCGGCCCCGGGGGAGATAAAGGAAGGCGGCTTGCCCTAGTGGCGATGCGGACCGTGATGGAGGAATCTTTCCCTCCGGGCGGGGCCTATATCTTCGAGGACGACACCGAGACCGTGCTCGCCCTGGCGCCTTCTTTCCAGCCAGAGGAGCTTATTGGTCTCATCGAAGGGATAGAGCGGCGCGCGGCGGATCAAGTGTACCAAATTCCCTCCCTCGCAACGCGCACGGTGCCCGAGCCTTTCTCGGGCCTCTGCGACGCATATGAGGATCTTTGCGCCGAACTCGCCGATGGGGGGAACTGCGAGGCCTTCGTCGTGCTCGCCCGAAATTACATCGATAAGCATTACTGGAATCCCGATTTTTGTCTCGAGGACACGGCGGTCGAGCTCCAGATAAGCCCGGGCTATCTCTCCCGACTCATGAAACGCGAAACGGGCTTCTCTTTCATCGAGTATCTCAACCGGATACGGATTAAGAAAGCCACGTTATTCATGAGCGATCCCTCGGCCAAGGCCTTCGAAGTCGCCGAGCGCGTTGGCTACCGGAGCCAGCATTATTTCAGCAGGGCTTTCAAGAAGGTGATGGGTACCTCGCCGACCGACTATCGGAAAGGGACGCAGCCATGAGCCGAAGACTCGAGCGAGCCATCATTTTCGCGGCCGCCCTATCGGCCGCCATCCTCTCCGCCTGCTCGAATGAACCGGGGACCACTGCCGTGCGTTTTCTTGTCGGCTTCTCGCAAGCCAATCTCACGGAGCCCTGGCGAATAGAGATGACCGAGGAGGTCAAGGCCGAGGCGGCGAAATACCCGGACATGCGGGTCATCTACGTCGACGCGGCCGACTCCACGAGCCGCCAGATAGACGACGTACATCGTCTCATGGATTTCGGTATCGATCTCCTTATCATTTCTCCAACCGATTCCCACGAGCTGACCCCCGTTGTCCGCGAGGTTTACTCCAAGATCCCGGTTATCGTACTCGATAGGGCCGTAGAGGGTTACGATTATAGCCTCTTCATAGGCCCGGACAACGAGCGACTCGGCCGCGAGGCAGGGAGCGTCATCTCTGAGTTGCTCAGGAACCGCCCGGGGACGGTGCTGGAACTGCAAGGAAGGTTGGGATCCCCCCCGACACTCGCCCGTAGCCAAGGACTCCGAGAGGTCCTCGCTAAGCACCCTGATATCAAGATTGTCGACACCATTGTAGCCGATTGGCTCCGCGATACTGCTGAGGATAAGGTTAACGAGCATATTCGAGTGATACCCAAACTCGACGTGATCTTTGCCCAAAACGATGCCATGGCCTTCGGTGCATGGCGAGCGACAAGGATTTTGGGGAGACCGGGAATCCGGTTCATTGGGATAGACGGGCTTCCAGGGCCGACTGGCGGCATCGAGCTTGTTCGAAAGGGAGTGTTGTCCGCTACGTTCATTTGCCCGACGGGCGGCAAGGAGTCGGTGATATACGGCCGGGACATCCTCCAGCATAAAGAGGGAATCCCGAAAAAAATATTTCTGCGTCCTCGTAAAGTAACCCCTGAGCTTCTCATCCAGGACGCGTCGGAGGGGTCAGCGACCCGTACACTCCCTGCAGAACTCGGTAAGCCCATCGTCCTCGGTTTCGCGCAGGTAGGATCGGAGAGCGAGTGGCGCGTGGCCAATACGAAATCGATCAAGGCTGCGGCGGCCAAAGCCGGGATCGAGTTGCTGTTCGAGGACGGGAAGCAGCGTCAGGAGAACGAGATTTCTGCCATCCGTTCATTTATTCGTAAAAAAGTTGATGTCATCGCTTTTTCGCCCGTCGTGGAGTCGGGTTGGGACGAAGTGCTCAGGGAAGCAAAGGCGGCGGGCATACCGGTGATCCTCTCCGATCGGGCAGTGGATCTCAAAGATGACTCTCTATGGTTCACCTTCATTGGTTCCGACTTTCTCGAAGAGGGAAGGCGCGCCGCGCGTTGGCTCATCGAAAACATGAAGGCCTCAGGCCCAGTCAACATCGTCGAGCTTCAGGGCACGATCGGTTCCGCTCCAGCCATAGACAGGACCATTGGGTTCAAAGAAGTGATAAAGGATTACCCGAATTACCGGATCATCGCCTCGGAGAGCGGCGATTTCTTCCGCGACCAGGGCTACGAGGTCATGAAAAGGCTACTGGCGCACAAGAGCCAGAAGATCGATGCCCTCTTCGCGCACAACGACGATATGGCTATCGGCGCGATTCAGGCCATGGAGGAAGCGGGCCTTAGGCCCGGGAAGGATGTCGTTATCGTCTCGATCGATGCGGCTCATGGCGCCTTTAAAGCGATGATCGAGGGCAAGCTGAACTGTACTGTGGAATGCAACCCTCTCCTGGGACCACAGATCATGAAAGCTGTTCAGGATTATATGAGCGGTAAGGATTTGCCCATCCGCATGATCACCTCGGAAGGGGTTTTCCCCGCCGAGACCGCGCGCCAGTTTTTTGCGAGGAGGGAGTATTGAGTTCGCGCCGATCCATGGCCCGGCCTCCTCCGTACAATGAACCCACGACCGATGTTTGTTTAAAAAGTGCACAAAATAGCCATTTAATCTAAATCGCTTTAGAGAAAGATGACCTTTAATGGTTGTAGGGATTAGATGAAGATTTTTGTTTTTATATTTCGCCACAAGGCTAGGAGTAAGGATATGAAGCATTTTCTTAGAGGATTATTGGTGCTGTCCGCTCTTTTCTTGTTTTCCGCGGAGGCATTGTATTCTGCTGATTCAAAGCCTCGGACCTTGACCTGTGTGGGATTGTATTCGGAAACCAGCGACGGGTATGTAAGCTATCGTGCCGCCGTTGGCAAGGGCGATTGGATCACCGTTAAAGTCGGCGACGTGATTCCCGCCAATGGGGAAATCCGCATAAACGTGGACAGGGATTGGGTCGAACTGACGCCGGCCGGCAACCCGAACGCAGTCTATGAAATCCACGGCCCTGACACGGGGGAGATCATCAAGAAGGTAGCTGACATCGTGAAAGGCAAGGCGAGGGTTGTCAGTTTTCCGAAGGGAATCGCCAGTAAACCTGATCCGAAATACAAGGACAAGCTCGTCGTCACGCAGTACCTCGGCAGACAGATTTACAGGAACCCCGATGGGGACGACAAAGACATTAAGTACGGAGATGTGCTGGACATCAAGGGGAAGGTGAGGATTATCGCCATCAACAACACCATCGATCTCATGAACGCAAGCGGCGGGGTGACCCGGGTCATAGGGCCGCTCAATTTCGACGTGGAGAAAGTGCTGAAGAACCAGCAGATCTACAAGTATATGAATGAGGAGAAATAACCGGAGAGAAGGAGGCAAACGCGAAGCGGGAAGACGTACAAAAGCGCCCGTCTCGAGAACCTGACGGGATTCGGGGGATGAGTTCATGGGGTTTCTTCATCTCTTGTGCAGGTGAAGAAAAGAGTGGCACACAAAGCAAGAGTTCTTGCCAAGGAGGCTTTATGAAACGCTGGGGGAAAATCCTGGTAATCATGGCTGTGGCGATGATGGTATTGTCAGCAGCCGCATTTGCCGCGCCCAAGGTATGGGTCGTGGGATTCGCGCAGCTTGGATCTGAAAGCGAATGGAGGACCGCCGACACCCACTCGGTTCAGGATGCATTCGCCCAAGATGACAGCATTGTCTTTATGTATTCGGACGCGCAGCAGAAGCAGGAAAACCAGATCAAGGCCTTGCGGACCTTCATCGCGCGCAAGGTCGACTGCATTCTCTTTACCGCGCTTGTTGAAACGGGGTACGGCCCTGTGCTCGCGGAAGCCAAGAAGGCCGGAATACCTGTCATCATGATAGACAGAGACGTCCAAAAATCGGACCAGCAGTACCGGCTGACCATTATGGGGTCTGATTTCATCAAGGAAGGCGAGAAGGCAGGGAACTGGCTTGCGGCGTACCTGAAGGCGCAGGGCATCGATGATGGCACTACGCCGATCGACATCGCCGAGCTCCAGGGAACTACGGGATCGGCTCCCGCCATTGAACGGGCGAAGGGCTTCCGCAATATCTCCAAAGATCATCCCAATTGGCAGATCAGCCACTCGCAGGACGGTGACTTCACGACCGCTCAGGGCAAGGCCGTCATGGAAGCCTTCCTGAAGGCCGATCCGAAAATCCAGGTCCTCTTCGCGCATAACGATGGGATGGCCCTCGGCGCAATCGAGGCCATCAAGGAAGCCGGACTCCAACCCGGCAAAGATATCATCATCATCGGCATGGATTCGGTGAAGGGCATGTTCCAGGCGATCGTGAATGGCGAAGCAAACTGCACGATCGAATGCAACCCCCTGCTCGGGCCCCAGGCCGTGCAGGCCGTCAGGGACCTGAGGGACGGCAAGAAGCTTCCCGCCAGGATCTGGACCATCGAAAGCCAGTTCGACGCGACGAACGCCGCGGCGGCGCTGCCGACCCGCCAGTATTAATTTCAAGAATATTGGCGCTTGATTCGCGATCGTGCAGGACCACCTCGTTCCTCGGGGTGGTCCTGCCTTCGAAAGGGTCTCATGCACCGACACCCCTGTTGCGGGAGTTGACGCACCGCATGGTTTGTATATCATGTCACGCGAGGAGGCGCGAGAATGCCCGAAGAAAACCCCATCCTGTCAATGAAAAGGATCACCAAGGTATTTCCGGGCGTGAAGGCCTTGTCCAACGTGGACTTCAGGCTGTTCAGGGGCGAGGTCCATGCAATCATGGGTCAGAACGGGGCCGGAAAATCGACCTTGGTGAAGGTGCTCACCGGGGTGCATCAGCAGGACTCTGGCGAGATTTTACTGGAAGGCAAAGCAATTCGTCCGGATTCCCCTTTGGCCGCTCAGAAGCTGGGAATCAGCACGGTGTACCAGGAGATCAATCTCTGCCCCAACCTGTCGGTCGCGGAAAACATCTTCGCCGGCAGACAGCCGATGCGTTTCGGAAGGATCGACTGGAAGCAAATGACCAAGAGATCCGAAGAAATCCTGAAACGGCTGAATATCGTCGTCGACGTTACCCATGTCCTCTCCTCGTACTCCATTGCAATTCAACAGCTCGTCGCGATCGCTCGGGTCCTGGATATCTCCTCCAAAATCCTGATCCTGGACGAACCGACCTCCAGTCTCGATGATAACGAAGTGGAGCAGCTCTTCAAAGTCATCAAGTCTTTGCGGGATCAGGGACTGGCAATCCTCTTTATAACGCATTTCCTTGACCAGACCTATCAGATTTCGGACCGGGTCACGATCCTGAAAAACGGCGAGTTCGTCGGGGAGTTCAAGACCGAAAGCCTCCCGAAGCTGGACTTGATAGCCAAGATGCTCGGTAAGGAATTGTCGGAGTTCAGTTACGCCGCGGATAGAGATCAACGGGAAAAAGCGTCCGCAGGTGCCGGCAAAAATGCAAAAAACGTGCTCAGCGTGAAGAACCTCGGGCTGCGCGGCTCAATAGCGCCCTTCGATCTCGATCTGGACGAAGCCGAGGTGCTGGGATTGGCGGGACTCCTTGGTTCCGGCAGGACGGAAATGGCAAGGCTGATTTTCGGGATCGACAGCGCCAACCAGGGTGAAATCCGGGTTCGGGGAAAGAAATCGGCAATCAATTCCCCCCGGAGCGCAATGATGGCGGGGATGGGGTTCTGCTCCGAAGACAGGAAGAATGAGGGTATTTTCTCCGACCTTACCGTCCGGGAAAACATCATCCTGGCCCTGCAGGCCAGGAACGGAGTGTTCAAATTCATCACGACTAGAAAGCAGCTGGAGATAGCCGATGAAATGATCAAGTCCCTTGCAATCAGGACCCCGAGCGCGAACAACCAGGCCAGCCAGCTCAGTGGGGGCAACCAGCAAAAAGTGATGCTGGCACGATGGCTTGCGACCAATCCGGCCATTCTGATCCTGGATGAACCCACGCGCGGCATCGATGTTGGAGCCAAGCTGGAAATCATGGAGTTGATCCTGAACCTGAGCGGACAGGGGATGGGCGTCATATTCATTTCCTCCGAGTTCGAGGAAGTAGTCCGCTGCAGCAGCCGGATCGCGGTCCTGAAGGACAAGTCGAAGATCGCGGAGTTGAACGGGGAGGACATGAACGAGAGTAGCATCGTGCGCACGATCGCGGGAGGGAACTAGGATGACATCGTTGAGATCCCTGCGTCGCAGCAAGCTGCTGTGGCCACTCGTCGCCCTTGGAGTCCTCCTGCTCTTCAACCTGCTTTTCACGCCTCACTTTTTTCGCTTGGAAATCAAGCAAGGGCACCTGTACGGAAACCTGATCGATATTCTGAAGAATGGCGCTCCGATCATGCTGCTCGCGATAGGGATGACGCTGGTCATCGCGACGCACGGAATCGACATATCCGTCGGATCCGTAGTGGCCATCTCCTCGGGGGTGGTTGCGCTGCTGATAGGCGGTGATCTGAAGGGCAATCCCAAGTACCCAATTCTCGTGGCCATGGCAGCGGCTCTTCTCGTATGCACCATCGCGGGAATGTGGAACGGGATGCTGGTCTCCAGAATCCGTATGCAGCCCATCATCGCGACGCTGATCCTTTTCGTCGCGGGCCGCGGCATCGCCATGGTGTTCACGAAATCTATGATCATCTGGCTCTACGCGAAACCGTTCGCCCTCCTGGGCCAGGGCTACGTGCTGGGCATCCCATTTTCCATCTACATCGTGGTGTTCGTGCTTCTTTTGACCTTCATTGTCACGAGAAGGACCGCGATCGGTATGTTCATCGAGGCAGTGGGCATCAATCCGACGGCGGCCCGGTTCTCGGGCATCAAAGCCCAAAACATCATCTTCTGGGTCTATACGTTCAGCGGGCTTTGCGCGGGTATCGCCGGACTGATCGTCTGTTCCACCGTCATGAGCGCCGATGGGAATAACGCGGGCAAGCTGTTCGAGCTGGACGCCATCCTCGCAGTCGTGCTGGGCGGCACATCTCTGAATGGCGGCAGGTTCTACCTGTTCGGGAGCCTCATCGGCGCCTTGATCATCCAGACGCTGACGACAACCATCTACGCCTTCGGCGTTCCCGCCGATGTTGCCCCGGTTGTCAAGGCGGTTGTCGTGTGGGGCGCCTGCCTGATGCAGTCCGAGAGATTCAGGGCCAGAATCGTCCGGGTGTTTGCCAGAAGGGAGTTGTCGTCATGAATACGAGACTTTTTACTGGCTCCAGGAACCTTCCCATCCTGGTCACGCTGGGATTGTTCATCATCATGTTCGGATTGGGCTCCGTTGCATTCCCGGGCTTCTTTTCGTTTCAGAACTTTCTCAACCTGTTCATTGACAACGCGTATCTCCTGATCCTTGCCGCAGGTATGACTTTCGTGATCATCTCGGGCGGAATCGACCTGTCCGTCGGATCCATGCTCGCGCTGGCCGGAATGGTATCGGCGAGCTTGCTGGAAAAGTCCCACATGAGCCCGCTTTTCGTGATACCGATCGTGCTCCTCATGGGAACGTCAATGGGACTCTTCATGGGCTACCTGATCCAGACCTTCGAACTTCCGCCATTCATCGTTACCCTCGCCGGCTTGTACCTGGCGCGCGGACTCTGCTATGTCGTCAGCCTCTTTACGATCGCGGTCCAGAATCCCTTTTTCCAGGCAGTGGCGCATGCCCAAGTCAATATCATAGGCAACAATTTTCTCTCACTTGGTGCGCTGATCGCGATCGGAGTGATCCTGATCGGGCTTTTCACTTCCCGCTACACGAAGTTCGGGCGAACTGTCTTCGCGATCGGCGGCAGTGAGCAGTCAGCCATGCTGATGGGACTCCCGGTCGCGAGAACCAAAATCGCTATCTACGCAGTGAGCGGTTTCTGCTCGGCGTTAGGCGGTATAGTATTCACATTCTACACGCTTTCAGGATATGGGCTGAACGGAAGTGGCATGGAGTTGGACACGATCGCATCGGTGGTCATTGGCGGGACCTTACTGACTGGCGGGGTGGGGAACATCCTGGGAACGCTCTTGGGCGTTCTCGTCTATGGGATCATCCAGGTGCTCATCGTCTTTCAGGGAACGCTTAATTCGTGGTGGACAAGAATCGTAATAGGGTTTCTCGTGTTCGTGTTCTGCATTTTGCAACGATTGTTCGAAGCGAGAAAAGTCGTCGGAGGAAAGAAGGGAAATACGACCCAACCCGGGACCACTCCGGCTAAGGCCTGAACCGCGATTTCAAGCCCTGTCGATTCCGGTTTTCCCTACGACCGCGCGCTCACACGACCCAACTCTTGCTTAAGGCGATCTATCCAGTTCTTTACGCTCTCGGGCTAGGCCCTGAGCGCTCAAGGCACTGACTTGGGTCCGATCGGTGCGGCAATTGCGGTCGTTATGGGCGGAACGCTACTCACCGGCGACGAGTGTACTTATTCGGGCCAGCATAGTCATGGCGTTCAGGCTTTCTTCGGGCATAGTCGTGACATTGGCGCCGACTTTGAGCCCAGCCATGATTATTTCAGATGGGATGACGATCAATCCAGCTGCTTTCTGAATCGCGCGATACTGAAGCTGACCACAACCGTTCCGATGACCAGCAGGGGCCAGAGCTGGGGCCAAAGCAGCTCGATCCCCGAGCCCTTCAGAAAGATGCCGCGCACGATAATCAAGTAGTAGCGGAGCGGCATGAGGTAGGTTATTGCGCGGATCGGAGCCGGCATGTTCGCGATGGGAAAGACGAAACCGGACAGGATCATCATCGGGAACATGAAGAAGAATATCGAAAACATCATAGCCTGCTGCTGCGTCCTCGCGAAGGTCGAGACGAGGAGGCCGATGCCGAGTGTCGAGAAGACGAGGGCAAGAGAAAGGAGGAAAAGCAGGAAAATGCTTCCGCGCGGGACGATGCCGAAGAAGAGAGCGCAGGCGGCGAGGGCGAAGCAGATGAGGACCAGACTGATTATGACGAAGGGCGCGAGCTTGCCCGCAATGAGCTCGGCCTTGCGAAGCGGCGTCACGATAAGCTGTTCCAGGGTCCCGCTCTCCTTCTCTTTAACAATAGCGAGGGACGTAAGGATGATGGTAATGACCATGAGGAGTAGGGCGAAAACACCGGGGATCATGAAGACTCGGCTTTTAAGCTCTGGGTTGTACCAGACTCTCGTCCGCGCCTCCACGGGTAGAGCGATCCGGACCGAACCGGGCGCGAATCTCAGGGCGAAATTGTTGGCCACCGAGGACGCATAGGCCAGGCCGACAGCGGCCGTATTGGAACGGGAACCGTCGACGAGCATCTGCAGCGAGGGCGTGTCCTGTCCCCGCAGGTCGGCTCCGAAGCCGGGCGGGACGATTATCGCGATCTCCGCCTTCCCTGCGGAGAGATCTTCTTCTACGCCGCGGTTTGACTCGGGCGAGGCCGCCAGGAGGAAGGAGCCCGACGCGACGAAAGCTCGGACCAGATCGCGGCTTTCGGAGCTGCGGTCCTGGTCGTAGACGGCCATGGGAACGTCCTTGACGTCCATATTGGCCGCGTAGCCGAGAATGAGTATCTGCATCACCGGCGCGACGATGACGATTCCTCGCATCTTCTTGTCTCGTTGGAACTGCTGGAATTCCTTTCGAATCAAGCTTCCTAGCCTGCCCATATCACCGCCCCCTCGAGCGCGCAAAGCGAAGCGAGGCTATCGTCGCCGCCACGATCGCGTAGACGAGCAGTGCGAGCGCCCGGTGCCAGTAGGTTCCAATACCCACTCCCTTGATGAGAAGGGCCTGCAATATCTCGATGTAATACTTGGTGGGGAAAAGCCAGGTGATAACTTGTACTATGGCGGGCATATTGCGGATGGGAAAGACGAAGCCCGAGAGGAGGAATGTTGGAAGGAGGGTGAGCATCGCGCTGGCGAGAAAGGCTATTTGCTGTGTTGGGGCGACGGTCGATATCAGTATACCGAGAGCGAGGCATGCGAAAACGAAGAGCGCGGTCATCATGGCGAGCTCGACGAGTGAACCCTTGACGGTCACGCCGAAAAGGAGGGCGCCGGTGCCGAGCACCAGGGCGGCGGAGACAAGACCGACCGTCGCGTAGGGCAGGGTCTTTCCGGCGATGAACTCCCAAGATTTTACGGGAGAGACGACGAGCTGCTCCATCGAGCCGAGCTCTTTCTCGCGCACGACCGCGAGGGCGGTAGAGATGACCGCACTGATTATAAGGATTATCGCAACGAGTCCCGGCACGAGGTTGTTGACCGAGCGGAGGTCCTGGTTGAAGAGGACCCGCGGGCGGAGGTCCATCGCAGTCGGCAATTCCGCGCTTGCGCGAGCGTCCGCACGGGCCGCAATCAGTTTCACGCGTTCCGCGCCGAAGCGAATCAGTATTCCCTCGACGTAACCGATCACCGTGGCGGCCCGCGTCGCGTCACTCCCGTCGACAAGCACCTGGACCGAGGCCGTCGCTCCTCGGCCGAGGGTACGCGCGAAACCGCGGGGAAGTTCGAGCGTCGCCGCGGCTTTCCCCGAGTCGAGGGCCGCGCCCGTGTCGCCGCCGGAATCGGCGATCCTTGAAAAACGGCCGCTCGCGAAGAAAGCGGCCGTCAAGGACCGACTTTCGGCGCTATGGTCCAGGTCGCGGACAAGGAGGGGAACGTCGTTGACATCCAGGCTTATCGCCCAGCCGAACATAGCCAGGAGAAAGAGGGGAACTACGAGGAGGGCACCGAGGGTCCCGGGGTCGCGGAATATGTGGCGATACTCCTTTCGGACTATTGCGCCTACGCGGCCATTCATTTTGCGCCACCGTCCGTGTTCTCCGAGATAACCCGAATGAAGACGTCCTCTAGGCTGGGGGGGATGCGCTCGACTCTCCTCGCGGAGAGGCCTTTGGGTGCCAGTGCTACGCGGACGAGTTCCTCGAAGGCTTGGGGTTCTTCACCTAGCCCGGGTGCGAGGGCGGCGTGCAACATCGAGCCGAAGAGGGAAACCTCCTCGAAACGGCTATCATTGCTAAGGGTCCTCAACGCCTCATCGGGAGCATCGCACTCTATCTCGAGCATCGTGCCCATAAAGCGCTCGGCCTTGAGTCTCGCCGGGCTGCCTTTCGCGACGATGCGGCCAGCGTGCATTAGGGTGACCGTCCCGCAGTATTCGGCCTCGTCGAGGTAGTGGGTGGTTACGAGAACGGTCGAGCCCGACTCGGCCACTTTGTAGATGATGTCCCAGAACCGGCGCCTGGCGAGGGGATCGACCCCCGCGGTGGGCTCGTCGAGGAAGAGGACCCGGGGCTCGTGGAGAAGGGCGCAGCCGAGGGCCAGGCGCTGTCTGAATCCCCCGGGCAATTCACCCGCCAGGGAATCTTCGCGACCTACGAGGCCCGTCAAGCTCAATACTCGAGCAGACTCGCTCCCGACGCTTCTCCGCGGAACGCCGTAGAGTCCCGCGAAGAACCGCATGTTCTCGATCACGGTCAAGTCTTCGTAAAGCGAGAAGCGCTGGGACATATAGCCGATGCTCCGCTTCACGCCTTCGGGATCGCGTGCGACGTCGATGCCCGCGACGCGGGCGCTCCCGGAGCTGGGCTGGAGAAGGCCGCAAAGCATGCGTATCGCCGTCGACTTGCCCGCGCCGTTGGCGCCGAGGAGGCCAAAGACGGCCCCTTCGGGCACGGAAAAGGATATTCCGTCCACCGCGACGAAGGAGCCGAAGCGTTTTACCAGGCGGTCTACCGCGATAGCATCCATTTGAAGCGACCTTTCATTCTTCAGTCCTTCCGAGCAGCTGCATGAATACATTTTCAAGACTCGGTGGCGCCATTCGCATCGAAGCGACCTCGAGCCCATTTGCCGCAAGGGTAGAAACCGCATAATGCTTTGCCGTCTCGCCGTTCACGGCTAATAGGTCGACGCGGTCCCCGAAAGCCTGAGCGGCCGAGACCCCATTTTCTACAGCGACAGTGGTCGAAAGCAGCCTCGCTGCCCGTCTCGCGTCGCCGCAGACAATCTCGACAACGGTCCAGTTGAAGCCCTCTTTAAGCTCCTTAGGCGAGCCCATGGCGAGAAATCGCCCCCCGTCGAGCATGCCCACTTCGTCGAAACGCTCCGCCTCGTCGAGATAGGGCGTCGCGGAAACGACGGTCATCCCTCCTCGCGAAAGACCGTCTACGATCTCCCAAAACTCGCGCCTCGAGACGGGATCGACGCCAGTCGTCGGCTCGTCCATAAGCAGGAGATCCGGCTCGTGGACGAGGGCGCAGGCAAGGGCGAGCTTCTGCCGCATTCCGCCCGAGAGGCGTGATGCCAGCCTCTTCCTGAACGGCCCGAGGCGCGTGAACTCGAGGAGTTCGTCGCGGCGTCGATCGTAGTCGCGGTGGCCGTGAATCTCGGCGAAGAAGGCTATATTCTCGTCGACCGAGAGGTCGCCATAAAGGCTGAAGCGCTGCGAGAGATAACCCAGCCTCGCTTTGGTCGAGGGCGCGGTAGGGGCCGAGCCAAACACCAGGACATGCCCCCTGTCCGGGGCGATGAGCCCGCAGAGGAGCCTAATCGCCGTCGTTTTGCCCGCACCGTCGGGGCCGACGAGGGCGAAGGAATGTCCGCGTTCGAGGCGAATATCGACGCCCTTTAGCGCCTCGATTTCCTTGAAGCGTTTGCGGATTTCCACGGCATCTATCGCGAGCTCGGCCATGGCCGCTTTGCCTATCGAGAGTCGAGGTGAGC
The DNA here is from genome assembly GCA_049513895.1 of Rectinemataceae bacterium. Taxonomy (GTDB): domain Bacteria; phylum Spirochaetota; class Spirochaetia; order Treponematales; family Rectinemataceae; genus UBA1306. The sequence goes on from JBEKVO010000020.1 coordinate 39,936, forward strand.
GTCGGCGGGCATTCCCGGCCGTAATGCGCCCTCGCCCTCGCCGAGATCGACGGTCACCGCAAAGACCTGTTTCACGCGCTCGTCCTTCGTCTGTACGTTCTTTGGCGTGAATTCCGCATTGGACGCGATGCGCGACACCTTCCCCGTGAAAGCGCGTCCAGGATAGGCATCCACGCCGATTGTCGCCACTTGGCCGAGAGCAAGCTCGCCGAGATCGGTCTCGGGGACGTAGATCGTCAGCTCGAGGGAACTCAAGTCCTCCATCACCGCTAGGCCGGTGCCGGGACCGGCGAGTTCTCCCTGCTCGGCCAGTCTCATCGTCACGACGCCGGAGATGGGGGCAGTTACGTTGCAATCCGCAATCGCCTTTTCCACGATACGGGCCGCCCACTCGGCCTGTTCGAGTCGTGCCGTGGCCGCACGTAGTTCCTCGGGCCTTGCCGCGGACTCGAGCTTCTTTAGCGCCTGTACGGCCTGTCGGCTCTGCGCGTCGGCTATAGCGAGCCGAGCGTCGCTGTCGTCCTTCTGCCGCTGCGTCGCCGAGCCCGATGCCAGAAGGTTGGCCATGCGCGTGGCGTCGGATCGAGCGAGCCTCAGGGCTTCCGCGCTCGAGTCCAGCGCGGCTTGCGCCTGCGCGAGATCCTCGGACCTCGCCCCGCCCAAGAGGAGGTCGAGCTGGGCGCGGGCCAGTTCCACTCCCGATCTCGCCTGGCCAAGTTGGAGATCGAGAACCGAGTGGTCGATCCTCGCTACAATTTCTCCCTTGGCGAGCGCGACGCCCTCCTTTGCATCCATCGAAAGAATGAGCCCCGATGAGGCCGACGCGACGCGCACCTCGGTCGCCTCTATCGTGCCGGAAGCCTTGATTCCCGGCTCTTTTGGTGCGCAGGAGAACGTCGCGAGCGCGAGCGCTGCGGCGGCCGCCAGAATATAGTTGTTATTCATAATGCGACAATTCCTTCCGTGCGGCCTCAAAGAAGTTGCGGCCCTCGTCGCTCAGGATTCCGCCGAGGAGGACCTTTATCATCGTGGCGACAATCTCATCGGCGGCAACCGCCTGCTTAACTATGAACTCGGGTCTGCCAATTTGCTCGATTATCGCAATATAAATGGGAGAAATCACTTTGAGGTTCAAATCACCCCGCAGATACCCGAGGTCAGAACCCTCGGCGAGGAGGGCTTCGAGATGGATAAGAATTCTGTTGTGACGAAATTCGTCTATTTTGGGCCAAATCCAAGGTGCATTTTTTAATATATCAGTTATAAGCTTGTTGGCCATGGGCTTGATCGCCTTTTCAACTATGGTAAAAAATCCGATGAGACGCTCGAGATAGGGCTTCCCGCTCGATTGAAGCGCGAGCACGTTCGCCTCGATGGATTCGAGTTGGAACTGTATTACCGTATCAATAAGTAAATCTTTACCAGTAAAATATTTATATAGAGTGCGCTTGCTGATGCCGATATTGTCGGCGATCCCCTCCATCGTCTGGCTCGAAACGCCTTCTCGGAAAAATAGCTCGAGAACGCGCTCCATGAGTCCTTTCCGCTTGGTATCATCCGCAGTTTTCGACATTTCTCTTCCTTAAACCGATATAGGAACTATACAAAGTATACCGAAAATGGATAATAAGTATACTCATAATTGTAGAGACAGTTCTTATTTGTCAAGTCCAGCTCTCTAACAGCACTAATTCGTTGTATGCATGTAGAAAAAACCGTATAATCTTGCATTAAACTAGGTACGCCAAAAAAGGCTTCATGAAGGCGGGAAGCGCGTGAACAAGAAACAGGCTCTCAGGCTCTTCGGCAATGCCTTTTTCATCCAGGCCGGGGCGGTCCTAGCCTCGTTCGCCCTAGAGCGCTTCCTCGTTCCCAACCGGATCATGGACGGCGGCGTAGTCGGCATAGCCATCATCGTGAGCTATTTAAGCATCTTGCCCCTCGGCTTCCTTGTTTTCGCCTTCAATCTCCCCTTCTTGGTTCTCAGCCTCAAGCTCATCGGTAAGAGATTCCTCTTCTTGGCGCTCTACGCCGTCGCATCCTTTTCCGTCTGGGTATCGGTCTTCGAGCCTGTCGGGGTAATCACCAGCGATCTCTTCCTGGCAACCATCTTCGGCGGAATCATTCTTGGTGCGGGCGTCGGCCTGATAATTCGGAACGGCGGCTGTCTGGACGGGACCGAGATCGTCTCGATCATCCTCACTTCGAAGATACCCTTCTCGGTCGGCGAGATCGTCATGGGCCTGAATGTTGTCATATTTTCTGCGGCAGGCCTCGTTTTTGGCATAGATCGCGCTCTGTACTCGGTCGCGGCCTATATCATCGCATATAAGGCTATCGACCTCGTCGTGGAAGGCATTGACCAGTCCAAAGCAATATTTATCGTCTCCGACAAGTCCGAGGAGATATCCAATCTCCTCTTCGAGCGGCTAAAGGCGGGAATTACCATTTTTAAAGGCATGGGCGGATACTCCAAGGCTGACAGAGACATCATCTACGTGATCGTACGGCGGCTGGAAATATCCAAGATCAAAAATGCGGTTCGCGGTATCGACGATAACGCCTTTATTACAATACATAATGTCCACGAGGTCATCGGAAAGAACGTAAGAAAGGGAGAGAAGTAAATGGGGTAAGGAAGTGAGGATGTCCGATAGTGTCGACGCCTTCCTGAGTACGAGCGAGGCCATTGAAGCTCTCGCCCAATTCGGTAATACCTTCGTCTTCCCCAACGTCGCGCTAGCCGCGGAGGCCATTGCCCTTAAATCGCTCGAAAGCGTATCGATGAAATCCTTGATACGAAAGTGCCCTGGGGGCGCTGATATTTGCCGACGATGGGTGATTGAGGGCGTGTCAAGGATGGTCAAGAGCACGAGGTACGTCATCAATCAAGAGCAGTTCGACCGGCTGGTGCGCAGGACGGGGATGGACCTGCTGCGCTCCTGGCGCGACGGTTTCCCCAGCAGCCACGTTAGGCTATCCTTTGGTGCGGCTTTTCGCGCCGTCGATCTTCTATTCATGGCCATCAACGAGTCCAAGACCTGCCGCTCGGGCTTGATTCAGAGTTTCCTCCACGTCCCGCTCGACAGGGTCACCCTACGGCCGCTTCGCCTATGCATAGATGAACTCGTCGACAGGGACTTCGCGATCGTGATCCCCGCTGCAGTGCCTACGGACTTCGTTGCTACCGAAGAGCAGTACGTACTGCTCCAGGAGACTATCTTTGCCCTGGCGGAAAAAGCGGGCGTTCCACCCATCACATATGCCTATTATTGTGCGAGTATCAGCTCTTCTTGAAGAGTTTCTTGATCTTGTCGAGTATACCGATTTTCTTTGCGCTGACCGGCGCCTTGGGGCCCGTGGGAGAGGCGAGTTGAGGGCGCTGGACGGCCTGGCGCTGTTGGCCCTGCCCCTGAGGCGTGCTCTGCCGAGTGGTCGCTGGACCATGCCTCTGCGGAGCGGTTCCTTGCCTCTGCGGCGGCCTCTGACCGGCCTGCGGGGGTTTCTGAGCTCCGCTCTGCCGCTGAGGCTGCCGTTGCTGGCCCTGCGCCTGGCGTTGTCCCTCACCCGACGGCGTATGCTGGCCCGCGCGGGGAGGCTGTTGCCTTTCGTCCTCGGGCGATCGCCGTTGCTCGTCTCGGCGAGGAGCGGCGCGTCGCGGCTCCTGCTTATCGGGGGCAGGCCGTCCTCCGGCGTAGGCTCCACCCCTGCCTGAGCCGTAGCCCCTCACGCCCTGCCGCGAGTTGCGGCTGCGGCCCTCGCCGCCGCGGTCGCGCGAGAAGCGTATGTCCGAGCTTCTATCCTCGAGTAGGAGGGCCTCGTCGAAGGGCATGACGGGAATTTTAGTGCCCAGGTATTTTTCTATGGCGTAGAGACCATAGACGAATTTCTCGCAGGCGAGAGTGATGGCCTTGCCCGACTTGCCTGCCCGGGCCGTACGGCCGATGCGGTGGACGTAGGATTCGGCATCCTCGGGCACGTCGTAGTTGATAACAAGGTCGAGGGCCTCGACGTCGAGGCCGCGGGCGGCTACGTCGGTGGCTACGAGCAGGCCTATCTTTCCGGCCTTGAGTCTCTCGATCACTTCGGAGCGTTTAGCCTGGGGTAGATCGCCCATGATGAACTCGCAATCAAAACCGTTGACCTTGAGTCTGCGGGCAAGTTCCTCGACCATGAACTTCTGGTTGCAGAATACGAGGCAGCTTTTTGGTTTATCGCGCGAAAGCAGTCCGAGGAGAAGGGACAGCTTCTCGTGCGTGCCCACGTGGTAGAGCTCCTGCGTTACGAGCTCGACCGTGACCTTCTCGGGCTCGATCGAAATCTCTTTAGGATCGCGCATATACTCCCAGGCGAGGTCCTTGACCCGAAGCCCGAGGGTGGCGGAGAACAGGTAAGTCTGGCGCTGCTCGGCCGGGGGTAGATAGCGCAGGAGCCTGCGCAGGTCGTCGATGAAGCCCATGTCGAACATGCGGTCAGCCTCGTCGATGACGAGAAAACCCACGTCCTTGAACAGCATCTTGCCCTGCTGGAGAAGGTCGATGACGCGTCCCGGAGTGCCCACTATAATCTGGACGTCGGCTCTGAGCATGTCGATCTGAGGGACATAGCTGACGCCACCGTAGAATGCGCCTGCGGTGATAGGCAGGTGTTTACCCAGCTTCTTGGCCTCGGTTTCGATCTGTACCGCCAATTCCCTGGTGGGCGCGAGAATGAGAACCTTTCTGGTGCGCAGGGAGGAATCGGTCATGATCCTCTGCATAATGGAGATGAGAAATGCCGCGGTCTTGCCCGTGCCCGTCTGGGACTGTGCGTATATATCCTCGCCGGAGAGGGAATGGGCGAAGACCATTTCTTGAACGGGCATGCAGGTCGTGAAGCCTGCTTCGTCTATGCCCTTCTGTAAGTCAGGATGGAGATTGAGTTCTTGGAATTCCATGTGTATGCTCGATATGCGGAAGATGGATCAAGTATAATCCATCCATGAACAAGTATTAAGGGGTCTCGGCTATTTAGGAGGAGATATGGCAAAGAAAGCGGCACTATTCCTCGCCTTGGTTCTCTCGGCCCTCCTAACCGTCGCCCAGGACAAGAGCGGCGGGCTAATCGAAGGAAATACTTGGGCTTTCCTCGTCTCTGCCCCCGATGGTTGGGTATGGGATAGCTCATCTCTCTGCTACCAGGGCGTCCAAGGTCTTTTTTACAAGGCAGGCTCTACATTCTCCCCTTCCAAGCTTCATATATATATTTGCCCGACTCAGAAAAAACCGAGCGGACCCGCCTCACTGAGCGAATTTATCGCGATGGATGAAGCCGCCTTCATGAGATCGGATCCCGGCAACCTCGTAATAGACCTTTCCCCATATTCGACTGGCATGGAATACAATTTTCTCCTCAGGGATTTCGACGACCAGAACGAGAAATATTATCAGTCTATAGCGTATTACGAGGGCGATGCGGCGTTTTTCGTCTTTATCCTCTTCTGCCGCAGTGCCGAGGAGCGTGATCGTACCCGCGCTTCCTTCCTCGAGCTTCTCGATTCCTTTACCTATATCCGCAAGGAATGAGCTTTATTAGGAGCATTGGGAGTATACTGATACCCGAAAAACCCAGGGAGGAACGCGCTATGAAATTCGAAGCCGTGAGACTCGAGTGGAGCCAGGACTGCAATATAATCGTGGGTCAGTCCCACTTCATAAAGACCGTCGAGGACCTGGCCGAGATCATGGCCGCTTCAGTGCCTGGAGCCAAGTGGGGCCTCGCCTTCAATGAGGCCTCGGGCCCCTGCCTCGTCCGAACCGAGGGCAATGATCCCGCCCTCATCGCCGACGCCGTCGGCTGCGCCCGCGCCGCCGGGGCTGGCCACAGTTTCTATATAATCATTGGCCCCGGCGCCTACCCGATCAACGTCCTCGACCGAGTGAAGGCATGCCCCGAGGTCTGTCATATATTCTGCGCTACCGCCAACCCTCTCGAGCTTATCGTGGCCCGCTCCGATCAGGGCTCGGCTATTCTGGGCGCCGTCGATGGCCACTCGCCCATGGGCCTCGAGGGCGACGCCGATAAGGTCGAGCGCAAGTCCATGCTTCGTCGTTTCGGCTACAAGTTCGGCTGACGATGGGCGCCATGAACGAGATCTATAGGGATTCATATGATAACGAGATTATCGAAGGCCTCGTTCTCTCGAATGGCATCGTATCAGGGAAAGAGTTTTACCGCTGCAAAATAAAGGGTTGCAACCTGACGGAGACGGATTTATCTAATTGCGCATTCGAGGAGTGCGGCTTTTTCGAATGTAATTTTTCCAACCCAGTGATCCGGCACCTGAAGTTGATAAACGTGGAATTCACCGAGAGTAAGATAGTTGGCATCAATTTCTATAATTGCGATCAATTGCTCTTCGATTGCGCTTTTATAAAATCGAATTTGCAGAACTGCAATTTTAGCGACTTGAAAATGAAAAGGGCTCGTTTTATAGGATGCAAGATCGACGAGTGCGATTTTGAGAATGCCTACCTGGTCGAAGCGGAATTTGACGACTCGGTATTTCGGGAAACGCTGTTTCACAACTGCAATCTGGAGAAGGCCTCGTTTTTCGAGGCCAAAGGATATGAAATAGACCCTAGAAATAACAACGTCAAGAAGGCGATTTTCAGCGTCCCCGATGTCTTGTCGCTGATAGAAAGCTTTGACGTGGTCATTAAAAACAGGAATTGATCGCAAGGTAATCCGGGAAAGGGAGGAAGCCGTGGAGGAATCCCTTGCTTTTAAAGAAGAATTCTACAACGCGCTAGAGTCGGCGAAAAACAGTTTTGATAGCGGACTCATTCATTTGATACATCTTCTACAGAGCGGGAGCGTCCCCGAGGATCAAAAGCAGTCGAAATGTGACGAGATCGTCGAGATCGGCCATGAGGTAAGTGCCTTCTTTTCATCGGTAAAGATGGATGAAATAACGAAATACAATATTCGAGACTTTGAGCAAAGAATCATAAAGAAACTTGAAGGAGCGAAGACGGAAATAAGCAAGTTCAACCTCGGCATCGAAAAGAAATTCGCATTGTATATAGATAAAAAATCAGTCTTTTCGATCAACGATATCGTAAACAGACTAAGCAGCTCAAAAATATACGGAAATTACGCTTTGACGAAAGACAAACTCGATAACCTGCTCGTAATCAGGCGATTCATCATTGGCTTCTATGAAAGCATAATCGGCAAGAGCGCGAACCGCGAACGGCAACTTGATAAGGATTTCTTCGACTTGAAGCAAAAGACCTTCTTGGTTTCCCTGAGGAACGACTCAAATAAAAATCCGGATATCTTTTTTCTGTCGATATCGCTCATTCGAAAAATGATCTATGAGAACAAACGGATCTCCATCGCTGAGCCAGGCAAAGACATCAGTAATATGGATGAGGTATTTATTAGGATCGGCGGTGAAAACGAGATATCTATCAACCACCACTTCGCCGGTAAGAAAATAGACTGTCGTATCTCGAAAATTCCCAAAGACGATTATTGCACGTATTCGATAAGCGGCGGCCTTGAAATGGGGGGCGGGATTGTCGAGTTTCACATAGAAGAAGAGGTGCGGAGGACGGCAATGGAATCTTTCGAACACGTGATCGGCCTCGATTACATCGAATCGCAATATGACAAGGCTTTCCTGGCCTACAGCAAGGAATATAACGATATGAAGAATCGGCTCGAGGAGCATCAGAGAAAAAAGGTTGTGGATGCCGCGCTAAATGAGTTGTTCGGTTGATCACTCGCGACGCAGACCCAGCCATTGCGCGTGTGATGCCGGTCGAAGGGAGGATCGAATGAAATGCGACGAATCGGCAACGGTATTTCAGTCCGGGTTCAATTGCGCGCAGGCGGTGTTTCTGCCTTTCGCGAAGGAGTACGGCCTTGGCGAGGAGGCCGGCGCGAAGGTCGCCTCTTCATTTGCCGCCGGAATGGGGAGAATGCAGGAAACCTGCGGGGCAGTAACCGGAGCCTTCATGGCCATTGGCTCCAAATACGGCTTCGCCAAGGCAGATGACCAGAAGCAAAAGGATATCGTCCTTGCGCAGACTAAAGAGTTCATCTCCCGGTTCCGGGAGAAGTTTGGCACTCTTCGTTGCAGGGACCTGCTGGCCTGCGACCTTAATACCGATGAGGGGCAGAAATTCCATAAAGAACAGAAGCAACGTGAGCTTATTTGCACGGAATGCGTGAAATTCGCCGCGTCCACCGTCGAGGCAATGATGGGAGGAGATTCGTATGTTCGCAATGAATAAAGCCAAGGTGATTTCGGGAGCGATGAACGTTATCGAGATCGAGGCTCCGGAGAAGTGCGATTTTTTCATTGATATGGTAAGCATGAAAGAACGGGACGACGCCCCCTTCTATTTTGAGAAAAGGAAAGGGGATTTTGTCATGAAGGTCAAGGTGCGGCCGGATTTCAAGAAGACATACGACGCCGGCGGATTGTTCATTTACGACAATGGCAAAAAATGGATAAAACTCGAGTTCGAAATGACGGATCTGGGATACCCCTCCGTCGTCTCCGTGGTAACGGATAAGGTATCCGACGACTGCAATGGAGAATCGATGGCCGACCGCCGGGATCTTTGGCTGCAGGTCGCGCGCAAGGGCGATAATTGGACTCTCTACCATTCAGAGAATGGGAAGAAGTGGAAGATGGTCCGTTCTTTTAAGTTGAAAATGAGGGAAGAGCTGAAGGTCGGATTGGAAGCGCAATCCCCGCTCGGCAAGGGCTGCAAAGTGGAGTTCGTCAAGTTTAGTATTGGGGATAATAATTTGAAAGATATGCGGAAAGGCAAATAGTTTCTTACCGGCCCCCTCGGTTAATAAATCAGCTTCTCGAGCGTTTTGTCGTTCTTTTTCCAGTTCGGGTCGACGCGGACGGACAACTTGAGCTTGACCTCGTAGTCGAAGATGTCGGCGAGGTCGGTCTCGGCCTCCTCCCGGATGCGCTTTATCATTGAACCGCCCTTTCCGATAAGTATGCCCTTTTGGGACTCGCGCTCGACGACGAGGTCATACTGGGCGAGAAGGCTGCCGTTGTTGCCCCGCGAGGAGTCTTCATAGGATACGTAGACGGCGTGGGGCAGTTCATCGCGAGTGTGGAGGAATATTTTTTCGCGGATGATCTCCGCGATGCGGAAGACAGGCTCCTGGTCGGTGTAGTACTCCTCGGGGTACCAAGCCGGGCCCTCGGGCGCCTTTGCGTAAAGGGCGGCGAGGAGCTCAGGCAGACCGGAGCCCTTCAGCGCGGAAATTTCGCATACCAGCACCTTTGGAAATTTGCTCGTAATGAAGAGACGGGCGGAGCCGGGGTCGGCCTCTGGTGAGTCGATTTTATTGATTGCCGCGACGAGACGATCGGTGGCGTGGACGAGGGCGGCGGCTACGGCCTCTTCCTCGGGGCCAGGCTTGCGGGTCGCGTCTACCAGGTAGAGGACGATATCGGCGTCGGCGAACGCCTCGGTAGAGACATCGCGGAGGCGGAGGTTGAGTTTCTTCTCCGAGATATGGTAGCCGGGCGTGTCGAGAAAGACGAGCTGTCCTTCGCTCTTGTTGACGATGCCCCTGACCGTATTACGGGTGGTCTGGGGCACGGGCGACACGATGGAAACCTTCTCGCCGATGAGGGCGTTGACGAGGGTGGACTTGCCGGCCGAAGGCCTGCCGGCGACGGCTACGAAGCCTGATTTGGACATGGGCTACCTCACGAGAAATAGGAGACCGGCGGCTCGCGGCCGGTCCAGAGCGCGAACTGCGCCGCCGATTGGTAGCGGAGCATTTTCCATCCGTTGGTGGTCCTGCAGCCCGCGGTCAGGGCCCGCTCGAGGAGCATGCTGCACTCGGGGCGGTAAATAAGGTCGAAGACCGATTCGCGTCCCGAAAAATCGTACCAGTCGAGGGGGTCGCCTTGGTGATCACCCTCCATCCCGACGCTTGTCGCCTGGATAATTATGTCGGAGTGGTTGACGATGAGTTCGGTAGAATGCTCGGTGCAAGGGCCATAGCCGAAGCAATAGCGCTGTGCTAGGGCGCGCGCCTTGGCCACGGTCCTATTGAGGATGACCACGCGGACGCCGAGCTGCGCAAGAACGTGGGCGATCGCCTTGGCGACGCCGCCCGCTCCGACGATGGTGGCCCGGAGGTCGCCAAAGACGACATCGCCCATGAACTCAAGAAGGGCGCGCTCGAAGCCCTGGGCGTCGGTGTCGTAACCCGTCCAGCCGCCCTGCTCGCGGACAAGGGTATTGCAGGCGCCTATGTCATCCACTTCGGGCGATCGGCGCGTGAGATATGGAAGGAGAGCTTCTTTGAGGGGCACGGTGACGGCGGCACCTTGGGCATTCGTGGCTTCGAGCGCCTGCAGAAAAGTCGCGACGTCGCCCGCCGGAATAGGAACGTACACGGCGTTAATTCCGGCAGCCGCAAACGCCGCGTTGTGAAGCTGCGCCGTTTTGGACGTGAGTATGTTGAGACCACCGCCCAGGGCGTAAACGGCAGTGCCGTGGTCGAGCTCGCGGAATCGGTAGGTCTGTTCGAGGGCGATCGGGTCGAGGTGGCCCGGCGCCGCTCCCGGAAGACCGGCGAGCAGGGCGCTCGTGTAGGCGATACTGGAGCCTATGTTTTCGGCGAGCACACGGCTGGGGATGCCATATTCGCCCATGCCGACGATAATACGCTCGCCCGGAGGCAGGGCGGTCGCCCATGTAAACAAGCGCGCGAAGTCGCCGGCTCCGCGCGGAGTTACGGCGAGCTTGGGTATCTCGCCTGGCTCGGCGGCGAGTTCGGCCCAAGCTTGGTTCAGGTCTGGCGGCATACCAAGGATGTCGTGCCGTGAGCGGATTATCCTGGTGCCGAATGTATGGCATGCCTCCTCAACGGAAGGAACACGGAAGTCGCATTCGAGATCCACATAAGCGTAGTTGGCGCTCTGGTCAGGCCTGGCGTAGGCGATGGCTTTGGCGAGTATGACGAGTCGTTGGCCCTCGCCGTCGACGAAGCCTCCACCATCGCATTTGCGTCGAACGGAAAGGATACAGGGCATGCCCGCGAGGACGGGGAAGTCACGGACGGCGAAGGCCTCGGAGGGGTCGAGGAGGTCGGCCCTGAGTTCTGCGATGTCTATCTTGCCGCGATAGCGCTCGAGCACCGCGAGGTTCTCCGCGATGGTCCTGGCCGTCAGCGATAGGCATACGAGGGGCATGTTTCCTCCTAGAAATCGGCCCGGTAGAGGTACGCGTCCGTGATACGGTCCTCCTGCAGGGCGAGTCTGAGCCTGACCGGATAGGATTTATAGGGCATCCGGTAAAGGAGGAACCCGGAGCCGTTCTCATACGGCTGGCCAAGGATCGAAAGGGCCTTTCCCGAGCTGTCGCCTAGAAAAAGACCGTAGATAGAGCCTATATAAGGCTCCGTGAAGCGGAGTTGCCAGAGTCGGTCGTTGTACAGGAATAGAGTGTAGCCCGACGAATAGACGAAGGCTACATCATCCTGCCATGCGGAGTCGCCGCGAATAGCGCAAACGGATGTCGGGGCCCCGAATCGGGAAAAGGAATCTCCGAGGCTCAGGCCGAGGAGTCCGGCGGGGTCGTCGTCGAGGATTGCGGGCGCGGCTGCGCCTGCAGGAATGTCCGCCCGAAGGGCCGCGGGCGTTGAAAGGGCGAGCCCGAATGCTAGGAACAGACAAAACCCCAGTCTAATACGTCGGCGCATATGGAAACGACTCTACAGGATGAGGCCGGCCATGTCCATGATAGCTTCCACTGAGTCTTGTCGCGCTGGCGGCTTTCGTAGAGAATAGGGAAAATTCGCTGCAAGGAGATCTACGTGCCAAGCGAAAACGCCGAGAAGCGGCTGCCCCCCGATGCCCTGGACGCATTCCTCGACGGCATCCTAGCCGAGCTTCGCGAGCCCACGGACCCCGCCGCCCTCAATGAGATTAGGGCGGCTTTCCGAAAAAGGGTCCCCTTAAGCCTCCGTTCGTATGCGGCGGCTGCACTTATTCTTAGGGCCGCTGGCCTTTCCCGTACGCCAGGACGGCCTGGGGCTAAGGAAGCCCCCATGCCCGCGCTCAAAGGGAAGAAGCCCTCCGCTCGTGAGCCTCGCCATACTGGTCGGGACGCGGGGGCCAAGTCCGAAGGGAAGATCAAGGAGGTCGAACGCGGCGGGCTGCCCTCCTCCCGACCACGCTACGTCGGCGATGGCCTGACCCTTTTCTTTTCGATGGGTAAGAGGCAGCGCCTTTACCCAAGGATATTGATCGACCTCCTCATCGACGTCGCCGGACTCGCGCCAGAAGCGATTGGGGAAGTTCGAGCCTTCGACAACTATTCCTTCGTCGACATCGATCCTCAAAAGTCCGAATCTGTGATATCCGCCTTGAACGGCTATGATTTCCGAGGCCGAAAGCTTTCGGTCGGTCCGGCCAAAAAGCGGGATGGACAGGCAGTGGCCGACTAAAGGACGGATCGCCAGATGATGAAGGCTAGGGCGAAGTTGACGAGGACGGCGAGGCCGAAGGATAGACCCGCCGCCACGGCGTAGAAGACGGCCGCATGCTCGAAATGGCGTGCGAGTTCCTCGGGATCGCCCTCCAAAAAGGCGCGCTGCTGACCGGAATAGCGCAGCGGAAGCCTCAGTTGGTCGCGTGATGTACGAGATGCCAGAGCCAGTCGCCAGAACTTATGGTACGCGAAAAAGAGGGCCAGTCCGGGAGGGGCGAAGGGCAAGATGGGGATCGCCCCTGAGAGGAAGATCAGCGCGCGCAGCGTAGAGAATACCGAAGTTCTGAAAAGAAGGAGTATCCCGCTAATCGTCGCGACTCCCAAGGCCAACGAGATGATCGTCGGATAGTTCCAATACTCGTTTGGAGCGCGGCCGCTAACGATGAGCCTCGATACGAGCTTTATCTCATCCCCATCGTGGCAGACCGCGATGAGGCCTTCGCCGGGCGCGTCTACAAAGACCGGCCGGCCATGTTCGATCACGAGAAGGCCGGCTACAAAGATGCTCGTTCTTTCGACCAGGGAGGATACCGAACTCCAGCGGAGGCGCTCAATCGATCCAGCCTCAGGCGGACCAGGCGCGGCCACGTAGAGTGGAGCTCGAGAGAGGTCGACGAGGGCGCTGACGCTCTTTCCGCGAACCCATACACGGTCGGGACCCTCTATGGCCTCGATAATGCCGAAAAGACGGAAACGCCCGACGGTAACCCGACCCTCGCGATTCGCTATCGCGAGGTCTCCATAACGGAGCAGGGGCGAAAGGCTGATCTTAGCGACGCGTTCGCGAAATTGCCTCCACTGGTTGCGTAACCTGAAGGCGCCTACGATAGGGATGAGGATATAGAAAATGACGGCCGCGGCGAAGGCGGCGTATACGGGGAGGAGCACTGCTTGCGGCTCCTTAATTCGCGAGATACAGTTAGACTACCATGTTGGAGAGGCTAACGGTAGGACCTATTGGAGAGAACGCCTATATTCTCCTGAAAGACTCCGCATGCGTTCTCGTCGATCCGGGCGACGAGGCCGAGCGTATTCTCGCTTTCCTGGATTCCCGAGCTCTCGAGCCATCTCTGATTGTCGCTACGCACGGCCATCTCGACCATACCGCGGCCATCCCCGAGCTACTCGCCGCCTGGCACGCCCGTGGACTCGATGTGCCCCTCGCCGCCCATGTCCAGGACGCCGACTACTTCGGTGCTAAAGGCGAGGAAACAAACAGGCAGCTCTTTGCCGCCATTCGTGCCCTAAGCTACTTCAAGGCCTATTGGCGGCCCATTCCCACACCCGAGCTCCTTCTTTCGGACGGTGACGCGATCCCCGACAGCTCGTTTAGGGTCATCCACAGCCCCGGGCATACGCGAGGATCAATATGCCTCTACGATGAGGCCGCTTCGATCCTCATCTCCGGCGATACCCTCTTCCGCGACGGCGTGGGGCGGACGGACGGGCCCGACTCCGATCCAGCCGCTCTCGAGTCAAGCCTCAAACGCCTCTCCACGCTTCCGCCCAAGACGCGTGTATTCCCGGGGCACGGGGAGGAGACGACGATAGGCAGGGAGTCCGGGTCGATTGATAGGATATAGTCTTTTAGGCATACTCCCGGAAATGACTACACTGCCGCACCTTCGAATCCCCTTTCTGGCTGCTTGTATGATCGCCTTTCTCCCCGCTTGCATTCCGTCTTCGCAGCGTGAGGTGTCGCGCTCCGATTTTGTCCTAGGCACCGCTTGTTCCATACGCCTTGTCGGCGGGAGCGAAAAGCTGCTCGACGAGATATTTGCGCGACTGCGGCAGATCGAGGACGAGCTAAGCGTGAACAAACCCGGCAGCCGGATCGATGCGCTGAACGCCGCGGCTGGACTGGTTCCCGTCGTCGTGGGTCCCGACGCACTCGCAATAGTGAAGCGCGACCTTGACCTCTCGGCCTGGTCAGACGGAGCCTTTGACCCGAGCGTTGGCCCCCTGGTAAAGCTCTGGGGCATAGGGATCTCTCGAGAGAATTATGCGAGCCCGCCCACGCCCGCGGAGATCGCTGCCGCCAAGCGATTCGTCGGCTGGAAGGACATCGTATTGGACGAGGCGAAGGGAACGGTGTTCCTCAAGAGGAAGGGTATGGCCCTCGACCTGGGCGCGACATCGAAGGGTTTTGCAGCCGATGAAGTGGCGAAGCTTATCCGAGCGGAAGGGGTTAACAGCGCGGTCATAGACCTTGGCGGCAACGTTCTGGTCATGGGCCTGCGACCAGACGGGCAGCCTTGGCGCATCGGGCTTCAAAATCCTTTTTCCGGCAAGGATAGGCGCGGAGATTATTTAGGCATCGCGAGCCTATCGAGCAAGACGATGGTGACCTCGGGCGTCTACGAGCGGTACTTCATCGACCGGGCGACAGGAAAGCGCTACCACCACATCCTCGATACGAAGACGGGCTATCCGGTGGACAACGGGCTTATGTCCGTGACCATCGTGACGCCCAAATCCTTCGACGCGGACGGTTTCACGACGACGATCTTCGCCCTGGGCCGCGAGAAAGGCATGGCTCTCGCCAAGACCAAGGGCGTCGACGTAATAGTCGTCGATGCGAATAAAAAAGTGTATTTGAGCCCCGGCGTCTCGGCCTATTTTGAGATCACCGACCCTTCGTTTTTATTCGCCGAGTGAGATTCGGGCTCCGGATCTGCGAGGCCCATTTTGAGGAAGAGCCAGGGAGCGCCCGCGGCTACCCACGCGCCCAATAAGGCATAGCGAAGGAAGCGTAGGAGTGGAGGCCCCCCGACCTCGATCCCCGCGAGGAGGAGCTTGGGGATGGCGTAGACGATTGCAACCGTCGCCATACCGAAGAGATAGCGCAGCGCTCGCTTGAGGAGAGAACCCGAGATGGAAAAGGGCGCGCTCTTTTTCGCGTAGATCGCCGCGCCCGCGAGGCCGAAGAAAGCCCCCGAGAGACTCGTATCCTTCATGTTGAGGACGTTCATCGCGAGGGCGATAGCGGCGACGAGGGCGATGGCGAGCGTGTCGTGGAGGCCCGCGACAATGCGCTCGAGCCTGTCGCCTACGAGTCGGTCCAGAACGACTATTGCCGCGCCGATAGCCCAGCCGGCGAGGACGTCGGTCGGGAAATGGACTCCGAGGTATATCCGCGAAATGCCGACCAGAAGGGGCAGGGCTATCGCGAAGACCAGGCCCCAAGGTACGCGGAAGAGAGGGGCAGTCGTGCCTGCAAAAACCGTGGAGGCCTGGGCATGTCCCGAAGGCAAGCCATAGCTACTCTCCTTGGCCATGCCGAGGGCGGGTTCCAGATCGTAGGGTCGCGGCTGGGCGAAGGCGAGCTTGAGGCGCATATTGAGGGCGGCGGATAGGAATACGAGAACACCGATTCGCAGGCCTCGGCGTTTATCGATACACCAGTAGATCAGGGGCAGGAAGGCCAGGAAGAAGAACTCGGTCCCGGCCAAGCTCAAGCCTTTCATTATTATAGTGAGGGCGGGGCTGGAGAGAGATTGCGCGCCGCGGACTACGCCCAGGCCCCAAGAAAGATAGTGGTCCATCGGAAGATCCTCCATGGTTATTCTATGGCCACGGCTCGTAC
This sequence comes from Rectinemataceae bacterium, assembly GCA_049513895.1. GTDB lineage: Bacteria > Spirochaetota > Spirochaetia > Treponematales > Rectinemataceae > UBA1306. The sequence goes on from JBEKVO010000020.1 coordinate 56,055, forward strand.
TCTCGCAAGCGTCGCGAGGGAGGGTATACCTTGACTGAATACTTCCCCCATAGTAGAAACGATTTGCCGCCGGCATGGTGAAATGGCATACACGGCAGACTCAAAATCTGCTGCCAGCGATGGTGTGAGGGTTCAAGTCCCTCTGCCGGCACGATATCGATGTCGTTTTTTCGGTGGTTTCAAGACTCGGTCATGGCGTATCATCATCGTTATGGAACAGATCAAGCCCGAGATGCCTCCATTGGAAGTGATGGATGTAGCGTTCCGCGAGCGGGATGCCTCTTTCGACTGGCTTTTTTTCGCCGCGGTCACTACTACGGGAATTTTCTGTCGTCCCTCCTGCCCGGCGCGAAAGCCCCTCCCCGGCAACGTGGTATTCTACGCGACCGCCGCCGAGGCTTTGTTCGCGGGCTATCGTCCCTGCCAACGATGCAAACCTCTTGCCTCGGCCGCCGATCCCGAATGGGTCGCCGACCTCGTCGCGCGCGTGGAGGCCGAGCCAGAGCGACGAATACGCGACGCCGACCTCAGGGCCGAGGGACTGGATCCGGCCAGCGCCCGACGGCGTTTCCAGACGCGCTACGGCCTGAGTTTCCAGGCATACCAGCGCGCCCGCCGCCTCGCGGCCGCCTTCGAGGCAATAAAAGCGGGTGGCAGCCTGGACGACGCCGTCTTCGACCACGGCTACGAGTCCCACTCGGGCTTTCGCGAGGCTTTCGCTCGACTCTTCGGCGAGGCGCCGGGAAGGGTGGCCAAAGCCGCTCACGGGGCGGGCGGTAATTTCATCCGCCTCGCCTGGATCGACAGCCCCTTGGGTCCTCTCGTAGCCGGTGCGGTCGACGAGGGAATTTGCTTACTTGAATTCACGGACAGGCGCATGCTTGAGGCTCAGGCCGAGGTCTTGCGATCGCGCCTCGCCCTGCGCGCCGCTCCCGCCTCCCATCCCCTTCTCGCTCTCCTGAAAATACAGCTGGGCGAGTATTTCGCGGGCGAGCGTCGGGTTTTCGACCTTCCCCTCCACGAGCCGGGGACTCCCTTCCAGGAGCGGGTCTGGGCCGCGCTTCGCGAGATACCCTGCGGGCAGACCCTCAGCTACGGCGGGCTGGCGCGCGCGTTAGGCGATCCCGCGGCCGTTCGCGCGGTGGCCCAGGCCAACGGCCGCAACCGTATCGCGATACTCGTGCCCTGCCACCGCGTGATCGGGGCCGACGGGGGACTCGGCGGCTACGGCGGAGGCGTTTGGCGCAAACGCAGGCTCCTCGAGATTGAGGGCGCGTCGCTATCATATGGAAGCGACGGCCCTCTGAGCGGAAATACCGAGGTCGGCTTCGCGCCCGGCCAGTAAATTTTGCAGGACCTTTTCCATGCTCGTTCTGATCTCGTCGTAGCGGGGGCTCGGGGCGGCGAAGGTTGTTCGGTCCTCGCGTTCGGGGTCTGCCGGTTCGCCTTCGCCGGGGCGGGAAACCGCCCAGGCCATATGCGGCTGGGTGAACTCCAGGTGGAACTGGATGGACAGGACCTCGGGGCCGTACCTGAATGCCTGGTTGGGCCAGGCCTCGCTCGAGGCGAGGAGCTCGGCGCCGGAGGGCAGGTCCCAGGCATCGTCATGCCACTCGATCGCGAGGAAATTTCTCTCTGACCCGCCCAGATATCCGAGTACGGGATCGACGGCACCCGCCGCGTTGAGGATGATCCTTTTAAATCCGAACTCGGGTGCGGGACTGCGAAAGACGCGGGCGCCGAGGAGGCGCGCCAGGAGTTGGCTCCCCAGACATATCCCGAATACCGGGGTGCCTGCCTTCAGACATCCCTCGAGGAAGCGCATCTCGTCGGCAATCCAGGGATTGGCGGCATCGTCGAAGGCGCTCATATAACCGCCATAGACGATCACGAGATTGTAGAGCTTTGGATCGGGCGCCTTTTCGCCCGCGAAGATGAGGAGGTCCTCCGTCTTGTCTCCATTACCGGCGAAAAAGGACGCGTCGTTGTAGTCGAATTCGGGTTTCCAATGTTGTACCCTCAAGATGCGCGCCATATCGGCCTCCCGTCCCGAAAAAATACAAGAAACGATCGTGAAGGGAAAGGGTGGGCGGGATCGAATCGAAGCGGAAGGTCGGTCCTCGATTGACAGGCCGAAGATCTATCCGTAGATTCTAGCCCTGATGATCAACGTGGCACACCCGGATCGCTGGAAAATCCTGCCAGTCATCCTTCTCGCCCCTTTCATGGGAAGCCTGGACGGGAGCATCGTCAATGTCGCACTGCCTACGATCGCGACCCGGCTCGGCGTCGGACTGGACGGCATCCAGTGGGTAGTTTCGAGCTACCTTATCGTGATCTCAGCCCTCGTCCTTATCTTCGGAAAAATCGCCGACAAGCTGGGGAAGGTGCGGATCTTCGAATACGGATTCCTGGTATTCGGGACGGGTTCTCTGCTCTGCGCGCTCTCGTGGAGCCTTCCCGTCCTGATAGCCGCCCGCTCGGTGCAGGCGATCGGCGCCTCGATGTTCATGTCCTCCAACCAGGGCATCATAGCGACCATCTTCCCGCCCGAGGAAAGGGGCCGGGCTCTGGGTCTGCTGGGTACGACGGTGGCTATGGGCACCATGGTCGGCCCGCCCCTCGGGGGTATCATGGTCGATCTTTTCAATTGGCAATCGCTCTTTCTCATCAATATCCCGATCTCTCTTTTCGCCTTCTTCGCGGGGATCAGACTCCTCCCCAGAGACGACAAAGCGGGCTCGCTGGCGAGTTTCGATCTCGCCGGCTCCGGCCTTTTCGTCGGATTCATCTTCTGTGTTTTCTATTTCATGCTGAGCGGAACCCAGCGGGGATGGGGTGCGATGGCCGAGCTCATTAGCCTGGCCGCAGCCGTGGTTTGCGGCGGTTTTTTCGTTCTGCGCGAGAGACGCGTCGAGGATCCGATGATAGACCTGGCGATTTTCCGCAACGGATTTTTTTCCATCAGCGTAGTCTGCGTTTTCCTGGTCTTTGTGGTCACTTTCTGCGTCACTATCGTGCAGCCATTCTTTCTACAGAACGCCCTGGGGCTTTCGCCTTCGGCCACAGGTCTCCTACTCCTCGCCGCGCCGCTCGCGAGCGGCCTGATAGCGCCCTTGAGCGGCCATCTATCGGACAAGATCGGCGCCAAGGCCCTGACGGTCACCGGGCTGGCGATCATCCTGGCCGCCCTCGGCCTCATGTGTTTCCTCGACCTCGGGTCGAGCCTCGTCCACGTCGCCGCCTGCCTCGCCCTTTTCGGCCTGGGGAGCGGCGTCTTCGGTTCGCCCAATACCAAGCTGATTATGGGGCACGCTCCCAGGGATAAACTGGGCATCGCCGGCAGTATCAACGCGCTTGCGCGCAACATGGGCATGGTCTCGGGCATCGCCTTCGCCGTGGCCCTGCTCAACGGGAGCATGAGCGCCCGGCTCGGAAGAAAGGTGACTGGCTTCGTGCCCGAGAATCCGGCGGCTTTCATCTTCGGTATGCGCACGGTATTCCTTGCCGCTGCGGCGCTCTGCACCGTCGCGATCGGGATCACCCTCGCGAGAGCGCTATGGCGCGATCCCGGCTATGGGTGGGACAGAGGATAGGATGGACGCGATCGTCTCAGGTTCAGGTCTCGCGCACTATGAGCTCCGGCTCATAGATTACGCGTTGCGAGTTGGGTGACTCCTGCCCGGGCTCGATGAGCGCCAGGAGGGCGCGAGCGCTTTCGAAGCCGAGGCGGTACTTGGGTATCTGGATGGTCGTAAGCCGCGGGATGAAGGACTGGGCCACTTCGATGTCGTCGTGTCCCACCACCGAGACGTCCTCGGGAACTCGGACTCCTGCATCGGCGAAGGCTCGGAGTACGCCGAAGGCCATCGCATCGTTGTAGACGAAAAGTCCATCCGCATCGAATCCCTCCTTGACCCACTGAGATGTCGTGGAAAAAGCGGCCTCGGAGGTAGCGTCACAGGTGCGGATATCCTGCTCGCCGAAGGGTAGGCCAAGTTTCCGTATGCTTTCGGAATAGCCCGTCATCCTTTCCATGTTACATGAGACGGGCATGCCGAAGCCGAGATAGGCAAACTTCTTCTTGCCAATGGAGACGAGACGCTCGGCGGCTAGTTCGCCCGAGCGGTGCGAGTTTGAGACGAAATATACGCTCGAGTGGATGCGGGAAGGCCGGACTATTTCGATATGCGGTGCCTGAATGGAACCGTAGTCAAGGTCGCTATTCAGATTGTTGGCCGGAACGATGAGCATGCCCGACACCCTATACGAGGTGAGGAGGGTGATGGCCTGCCGTTCCGCCTCCACGTCCTCGTTGGATGAGAGGATCAGGACCGTATAGCCCCGCTCCGAGACGCAATCGCTGACTCCTTGGAGTATCCGCGAGAAGAATGCGTTGTCTATGCGGGTGACTATGACCCCGATCGACTTGGACGCGCCGGAACGGAGATTCGAAGCCGCGGCATGAGGGATATAGCCCAACTCTTTTGCTATCCTCTTAATGCGTGTCTTGGTGTCGCCGCCTATGTCGCCCCGATCCTTGAGCGCCCGGCTTACGCAGTTTATGGAGACTCCCGCTTTCTCGGCTATATCGCGCAGGGTGACGTAGCCCTTCATGGCTCCTCTTTTCGCCAGTATAAAAAAAACTTGACAAATTTGGAAGACGGATCAATAGTTACTTTAACGTTAATGTAAATGGGCTGAGCACTACAAGCGGGGTAATAAAATGGATTTAGTGAGGATCGGAATCATCGGTTGCGGGCGCATCTCCGACCTCCATGCCTCTGGTTACCTGGCGGATGCGCGTGCTCGCGTTGTGGCGGTCTGCGATACCGACCCCGCCAAGGCGCAGGCCAAGGCTCGAGAATGGGGGGCGGAGGTCTCGTACGCGGACTATCGCGAGCTCCTCGCGGATCGCCGTGTAGACGCCGTGGATATAATCACGCCGCAGCGTTCCCATGAGGTCATGACCCTCGAAGCCCTCGCGGCGGGGAAGCACGTCAGCGTCCAAAAGCCGATGACCGTGGATATGGATAGCGCCGATCGCATGGTCGCGGCGGCCACCGCGGCCGGCGGAAAGGTATTCAAACTCTCCGAGAATTATGTTTTCTACCCGCCCCTCGTTCTCGCGAAGCACATTATCGCTGACGGAAAGATCGGCGAACCGACGAGCATGCGAATCAAATTCGTCTCCGGCTCGAGCGGGGGTTGGGACGTGCCCGCTTCCGCTTGGGACTGGCGTAAAAACGAGCACAAGCGGGGCTACGGTATGCAGACCTTCGACCACGGCCATCATATGTGGTCCGTGGCCTGGTACCTCATGGGCGAGGTCGAGCGCGTTTATGCCTGGATAGACTCGGTGGACGGTGCGATAGACTGCCCCGCGGAAATCATGTGGAAGTACGCTGGCGCGCCGAAGTACGGTTCCTGCGACTATTCGCATGGTACCGCCCTCCATGTCCCCTCCCGTTATTATGCGAATGACGAGTGGTTCGAGGTAACCGGCAGCGAGGGTATCGTCATGGTGAACCGCTGTACGGGGAACATCTGCGGCGGGGCGCCCCTGCGTCTCTTTAGGGACGACCATTGGACCGAGTTCGCCGACGTCGACTCGGACTGGGCGGCCGGATTCAAGGGCTCGACGGCCAATTTTATCTCCGCGGTCCTCGGCACCGAGGCGCCGGCCCTAAGCGCGGAACGGGGCCGCGAGGTGCTCAGGATGGACCTTGCGATCCAGGAATCCGCGCGGATGGGGCACGCCGTCGAACTCGCGGATTTTTGCGGCCGCCCCGCGGTGGCGGGATAGCCCTTTCCATCGTTTTGTGTTGGTTCAGGGCTTCCATTTTGAAACAATAAGTTGACGGCGGCAAAATGCTGTGATAAGTTCTAAATTGGTAAGACAACTTTACCAATTTAGGCTATCAGTGCCGATGCTTTCGGCAAAATCCACTTCTTGCAAGGAGGAGAAAGAGAAGAAATATAGAAAGGTGACGAAGCGAGTAGCTTTCGGTTCTGCGGAAGGGAAGGATTTTCTAAAGGAGGCAAGGGAATGACGAAGCGATTGGTAAGCGCAGTGGCGTTGGGATTCATGCTGGTGGCGTGCGCGGGATTCGCGTTTGCGGCACCGAAGCAGGTAGTGCTGGGCATCACGATGCAGG
>JBEKVO010000021.1:0-58345 GCA_049513895.1 Rectinemataceae bacterium
GACCAACCTCGAGGCCCTGATAGTGACAATGGTAGTCTACGCTCTCAAAATTGAACCCGTACTGTTCGCCCGGCCGCACCCTCCCGCCAGCGGCTTGGAAATGTGGCGGGGAATTACTGGGGCCTAAGGCCATGCCTTGACAAGCGTTCTCCCTTTTTTCCAGAATGTCCGCGTGAGGATCGACAAGCTCGAGGCTCTCTCCCTTGAGGAGCTGTATGCTCTCGCCGACAAGACGGGGCTCGATTTGCCCCCGGGACTCGAGCGGCCCTTCGTCGTCGAGGAGATACTCGAAGTGCTCGAGGAGGACTCCGAGGACAGGCGCGCCGCTCAGGGCGAGGCGGTCCATATCGACGAGAAGAAGTACTCCGGCCTTCGGATAGGCGACTTTATCGTGGATCACGGCCGGGTCGAGTCCATCGCGAGGCGCTATAACGAGACCATGATACACGCGATAGTCAGGGACCCCTCGTGGGCCTTCGCATATTGGGACGTTTCCGATTCGGAGCTCGAGGCGCTGCGCGGCGAGGATTCCTCGGCGGGCCTTTTCCTCCGAGTCGCGGAGATGGGGCAGGCAGACGAGCAGGGCGACGCGCATCGGGAGTATTTTGACATCCCCGTAGCCGACAACGACCTGCAATGGTATATCAATCTGCCGCGAACCGGCGTCCGCTTCCGCATCGATCTCTGCGCGCGGCGGGGAGGCCAGACGGGCAAATTCCGCATCCTCGCGCGTTCCAACGAGGTCGAATCGCCGAGGCAGAGTCTGGCGGCGACCTCGAATTCCCTCGATGCCCCGTCTTACGAGCTTCTCGCCCTTTCGGGCGTAGAAGACCTACCCGTTGCGCCTCCATCCGAGGGCAACCCGCTCCGGATACTGTCCTCCGGCCTCGAGAGGCCAAGCGATCGCGCCGATTGAGGATGGAATGATGGAAAGCGGATACCTCGCCCTCGTGCTCAACGCGCATATGCCCTTCATCAGGCGGCCCGAGTACCCGCGATTTCTCGAGGAGCGTTGGTTCTTCGAGGCGGTCTCCGAAACCTACCTCCCGCTTCTTCGCGTCTTCCGGTCCCTCGAGGCGGACTCGATGCCCTTCCGCCTCACGCTCAGCGTCTCGCCCACCCTCGCATCCATGCTCGCCGACAAGGCCTTGGGCCAACGCTTCGTGGGCTATCTGGACTCCCAGATCAGGCTCGCGGTCGCAGAAGAGGGGCGAATCGGCGGCGACCCGGTCTTCGGGCCCCTCGTACGGATGTACCATGCCCTGTACCGCGCCGATAAAGAAGACTTTCTGGAACTCTACGGTCGGAATATCCTCGGCGCATTCGATTACTACTACAAGAAGGGTAGGGTGGAGCTCATGACGAGCGGGGCTACCCACGCTTTCCTGCCCATCTTCCGCGACTGTCGCGAGGCGGTGACGGCGCAGGTGGAGACGGCGATCATCGCCCACCGCAAGGCCTTCGGAAAACAACCCTCCGGTTTCTGGCTCCCGCAGCTGGGATGGTATCCCGGCGTCGCCGAGGTCCTTCGATCTTATAACCTGCACTATACGGTCGTCACGACGAGGGGCGCCATGCTCGGCGATCCCACCCCCAGGTACGGCTCCTTCGCGCCGGTCGAGTGTCTTTCGGGCCTAGTCGCCTTCGTCCGTGACGCCTGCGCTACAAGGGCGGTCTGGTCCGAGTCGAGCGGCTACCCCGCCGACCCCGTCTACCGGGACTTTTACCGCGATATCGGCTTCGACCTGCCCTTGGAGTACCTTAACGCCCATCTCGAGGACTCCGCCGACCGCGTCTTCACGGGCTTCAAGTACTGGGCGGTGACCGGCCGTACCAACAAGAAGCGGCCGTACGATCCCGTCGCGGCCACGGCGCGGGCGGCCGAGCACGCCGCGCAGTTCCTGAGCGAGCGAAGGGCGACCGCCGCCGCCGCCGCGCCGCTCATGGACCGCCTTCCTCTCATGGTTTGCCCCTTCGACGCGGAACTCTTCGGCCACTGGTGGCTCGAGGGCCCGGCCTTCCTCGAGGCCCTGTTCCGACAGGTGGCCGCTTCCGATGAGCTTCGTCTGATCACCCTCGTCGACTATCTCAGGGACTACCCCCAAAACCAGGCATCCGTACCTGAGTTTTCCTCTTGGGGCGACGGCGGTTTCGCCGAGGTTTGGCTGGACGGATCCAATGACTGGATATATCGCCACGTGGGCAAGGCCGTCGAGCGCATGTCCGAGCTGGCGGAGCGTTTTTCCAACGAGTCGGGACTGCGCGAGCGGATCCTCAATCAGGCCGCGCGCGAAGTCCTCCTCTCCATGTGCTCCGATTGGGCGCTTCTCATGCGCGCCGGGAAGTCCTCTAACTTCGCCCGTCGCCAGGTCGAGGAGCCCATCGCCAACTTCGGGCGCATCTACGATATGCTTTGTTCGAATACGGTCAGCACCGAGTGGATTACCCAGCTCGAGAAGCGCGACAACCTCTTCCCTTCCATAAACTACCGCATGTTCCGGCGCAAGCGCTGATATCCTTCCCTCTCGTATACCCCGGAGGAACAACTCGATGTCGAGTATTTTGAGACGGCTGAGGCCTTTCGTGCCCGCGATCGCCCTGTGCATCGCCCTCATATTCGGACAGACCATGGCGGACCTCTACCTGCCGACCCTGATGGCCGACGTCGTCAACAGGGGAATCGCCAAGAATTCGATAGATGCCATAATCCGATTTGGCGTCATCATGCTCGCCGTTGCCTGCGCGAGCATGGTCGCCTCCGTGGCGGCGGGCTTTCTTTCCTCGCGCGTGGCCCTCGGCTTCGGCAGCGCATTGCGGAGCGAGGTCTTCCGCAGGGTCGAGTCCTTCTCCCTTCGCGAGATCGACCGCTTCGGGATCTCGACCTTGATAACGCGCAACACCAACGACGTCACCCAGGTGCAGATGCTCGTGATAATGGGGATGCGAATGATGATAGGCGCCCCGCTCATGTGCATCGGCGGCATCATCATGGCCGTCAGCATCAACGCGAGGCTCTCCCTCGTCCTGGTGGCCGCCCTGCCGGTCCTCGTCGCGGCGATAAGCCTCATCGCGGGCAGAGGCTCGAAGCTTTTTCGCAGCCTACAGGAGAAGGTGGACGTACTCAACCGCATCATGCGAGAGAGCCTGTCGGGCGTGCGCGTCATCCGGGCCTTCAACCGCATAGGGACGGACAAGGCGCGCTTCGACGGAGCCAACCGCGACCTCACAGAGACTGCCCTCAAGGCGCAGCGGACGATGACCTCGCTGATGCCCATAATGATGGTGGTGATGAACTTCACGACGATAGCGATCGTCTGGTTCGGCGGCCACGCCATCGAGGCGCGGGCGATGGGCGTGGGCGACCTCATGGCCTTCCTGCAGTACGCGATGATGATACTTTTCTCGTTCATGATGGTGTCCATGATGTTCGTTTTCCTCCCGCGCGCCGCTGTCTCCGCGGCTCGCATCGCCGAAGTCCTCGAAACTCGCCCCGGCATTTCCGACCCTGCCTCGCCCAAGGAGCCGTCCTCCGGCCTGCACGGCGTCCTCGAGTTCAGGAACGTGGGTTTCCGCTATCCAGGCGCCGAGGAGCGCGCATTGAGCGGCGTGAGCTTTATGGCACTGCCCGGCGAGGTGACCGCGGTGATAGGCGGCACGGGCTCGGGCAAGTCCACCCTGGTCAACCTCGTGCCTCGCTTTTACGATGCGGAGGAGGGAGCCGTCCTCGTCGACGGGGTCGATGTCCGCGAGATGAGCCAGGCCTCCCTCCGCTCGCGCATCGGCTACGTGCCTCAAAAAGCGGTGCTCTTCTCGGACAGCGTCGCCGGCAACATCGGATACGGCTCGGGCGGGGCCGGCCCGGAAGAGGTCCAGCGCGCGGGGCGGATCGCCCAGGCGGCGGATTTCGTCGAGGCGATGGCCGGCTCCTGGGACGCCGCCGTCTCTCAAGGGGGCGCCAACCTATCCGGAGGACAGAAGCAGCGACTCTCGATTGCTCGGGCCTTGGCACGGAAGCCCGAGATATACCTCTTCGACGATAGCTTTTCCGCCCTGGACTTCAAGACCGAGGCGACCCTGCGCTCGGCGCTCAAAGAGGAGACCGAAGGAGCGACGGTGATCATAGTCGCGCAACGGGTCAGCTCGGTCAAAAACGCCGATCGCATCGTCGTTCTCGAAGACGGAGCCGTCGCTGGCATCGGTACGCATCGCGAGCTGCTCGAGACATGTCCCGTCTATCGGGAGATAGCCCTCTCGCAGCTTTCCGAGGAGGAAATAGCATGAGCGACGCCAGGACCCCGCCTCCCACACGGCAGGCAGGTCCGATGAGCCCAGGCGGCCGGGGTTCCATCGGGCACGGCAGGGGCATGGGGAGAGGGGGACCCCTTCCCGGTTTCGGGATGCCGGGCGAAAAAGCCAAGAACTTCAAGGGCTCGCTCAGGCGCCTCCTCGGCTATCTCAAGGACAGCCGCGCCGCGCTTTTGGCGGTCGTCGCCATGGCCGTTCTTGGGACGGCCTTCGGCATCGTAAGCCCCAAAATCCTCGGCGAGGCGACGACCAAGCTCTTCGAGGGCGTGATGAACGCTCTCCACGGAAAGCCAGTCGGCGTCGATTTCGCCTATATAGGGCGAATTCTCGCCCTGCTGGCCGTCCTCTACGTCGTCAGCGCCGCCTTTACCTTCGCCCAGCAGCAGGTTATGGTCGGAATCGCGCAACGCATGGTGTATAAGCTCCGAAGGGAAATCAGCGAGAAGCTGTCGCGGCTGCCGCTCAAATACTACGACGACCATAGCCACGGCGACGTGATGAGCCGCGTCTCGAACGACGTCGATACGGTGAGCACGACTCTTCAGCAGGCCCTCACGCAGCTCCTCTCGTCCCTCATCGGCATCCTCGGCGCCCTCGTCATGATGCTCACGATCAGTCCCCTGCTCACCTTGATCGCCGTCGCCACGATCCCGCTCATGATCCTCCTGACCAAGGCCATATCGAAGCGTTCGGGCCGCTACTTCGTCGGCCAGCAGAAAGCGATAGGCGATCTCAACGGCCACGTCGAGGAGATGTTCTCGGGGCACAGGATCGTCAAGGCCTATGGGGGCGAGGCCGCGTCCATCGTGGCCTTCGAGGAGAGCAACTCCAGGCTCTACGACGCCGGCTGGAAGGCTCAATTCGTCTCGGGTCTCATCATGCCCCTCATGAGCTTCGTCAACAACATCGGCTACGTCGCGATCTGCGTGGTCGGCGCCCTCATGGCCGCGGCCCGCGGCATCACGGTCGGCGACATCCAGGCCTTCCTCCAATACCTGCGCCAGTTCGGGATGCCGATCGTCCAGACGGCCAACATGGCCAACGTCATCCAATCCACGATCGCGGGCGCGGAGCGGGTCTTCGAGATTCTGGACGAGGCGGAGGAAGAACCCTCGGCGGATCATGACGATCATGACGATCGTGGCGATCGTGATGATCGTCATGATCGTGGCGGACACGGGGCTCGGAAGAGGGCGGGCCCGATAGGAAAGGTCGAAATCGAGGCGATGGACTTCAGTTATAGAAAAGACGCCGAGCTCATCAAGGACCTCAATTTTTCGGTCGATCCGGGCCACGTCGTCGCCATCGTGGGGCCGACTGGCGCGGGCAAGACCACTCTGGTCAACCTCCTGATGCGCTTCTACGAGGTCGACGCGGGGGTGATACGGGTGGATGGCCGCGATATTCGCTCGATGTCCCGTTTCGAGCTCAGGGCCATGTTCGGAATGGTTTTGCAGGATGCGTGGCTTTTCAACGGCAGCGTCCGGGAGAACATAGCCTTCGGCCGCGAGGGCGCGACCGAGGAGGAGATACGGGGGGCCGCCAAGGCCGCCTACGCCGACCACTTTATCCGCACCCTGCCGGCGGGCTACGATACCGTCCTCAACGAGGAGGCGAGCAACGTTTCACAGGGGCAGAAGCAGCTCCTCACCATCGCGCGGGCCCTCCTCGCCGACCCTACGATCCTCATCCTCGACGAGGCGACTTCGAGCGTGGACACGAGGACGGAGCTTCATATACAGAACGCACTCGCCACTCTTATGGAGGGCAGAACGAGCTTCGTGATCGCGCACAGGCTCTCGACTATTCGCGACGCCGACCTTATCCTCGTGATGAACTCGGGCTCCGTCGTCGAGAAAGGCAGCCACGGCGACCTGATGGCGCTCAGGGGCTTCTATTACGATCTCTACGAGAGCCAGTTCGCCTCCCCCGAAAAACTCCTCGAGGGCGCCTAGCAGGCTTATGGAGGAATTCGCCATGGAGACCCGCGACATCTTCGATAATCTTTCCCCCCTCGACCATCGGTACTGGATAGCCAATAGAGAAATATTCGATTCCCTCTCCGCCATCCTTTCCGAAAAGGCGCAGGTTCGCTGGTGCGCCAGGGTGGAGGCCGCCCTGCTCGTCACCCACCTCGAGCTGCGCGGCCGCTCCGATCCCAGCCTCTTCGCCTCGATAAACTCGGCGGCCGAAGCCGTCGACCCGGCCGAGGTCTACCAGGAAGAGGAAAAGACGCGGCACAACATACGCGCCCTCGTCAACGTTTTTCAGCGCAAAGTAGGAGCCGAAGTCGCCAGCCTCGTGCATCTCGGGGCCACCAGCGTGGATATCCTGGACACTGCCAAGGCCCTGGCGCTCCGGGAGGCCTCCCTATCGGTGGTCCTGCCCCTCCTGGCCCGCGTCGAGCTCGAGCTCTGCCGCATCGCGATAGACGAGGCCGAGACGGCTCAGGTCGGCCGTACCCACGGCCAGCACGCCGTCCCTCTCACCTTCGGCTTCGCGATGGCCGAGTACGCGAGCCGGCTCGGGAAGTGCGTCCTGCGCGCGCGCTCCCTCGCCGGCGACCTCCGCGGCAAGCTCGCCGGCGCGGTGGGATCGTATAACGCGCTTTCGATGAGCTATCCCGACCCCGAGGCCGTGGAAAGGCGATTCCTCGCCCGCCTCGGCCTCGAGCCGAGCGAGCATTCGACCCAACTCGTCGAGCCCGAGCACGGCTTAAGGCTCCTCCTCGAGCTCAACGCGGCCTTCGGCGTCATCGCCAACCTGGCCGACGACCTGCGCAATCTCCAGCGGACCGAGATAGGCGAGGTGCGGGAATCCTTCGCCCAGGGCCAGGTCGGCTCCTCGACGATGCCCCAAAAGCGGAATCCCTGGAACAGCGAGCACGTAAAAAGCCTGTGGAAGGCCTTCTCGCCCCGGGTGGCGACCTTTTACATGGACCAGATATCGGAGCACCAGCGCGACCTCACGAACTCGGCGAGCGAGCGCTTCGTTCCCGAGTACTTCGCGGGCCTGTCGGCGGCCGCCAACCGGATGCTCTCGGTCCTCAAGGGTCTCGTCGTGGATCGCGAGAGGATGGCCGCAAACCTCGGAATGACCGGCGGGGCCGTGCTCGCCGAGCCCGCGTACATTCTGCTCGCGGAATCCGGCGAGGCCGACGCGCACGAGATCATGCGTCGCATAACCCTGCTCTGTGAAAGGGAGGGCCTCTCCCTCCGCCAGGCCCTCGAGCGCGAGGGCGCCCTCGGGCCTCTGACGGCGAGGCTCGAGGCGCTCGGCGTCGCCCGGGCGGACTCCTTCTTCGACGAGCCCCAGCTCTATAGGGGAAGGGCTGCCGAGCGCGCCCGCGCGATAGGCGAGAAATACCGCGGCCTCATGAGGGAAATCGCCGGAGCCGGCGCGGCCACGGGCCATGGTAGGCCATTGGAGCAAGCTTCGGTATAATCGGAGCCGCCGACAGGGGGAGATCCAATGAATATAGTAGTCATCGGTGCTCAGTGGGGCGACGAGGGCAAGGGCAAGATCGTCGACTATCTCGCCGCGGACTCGAGGCTGATCGTCCGTTTCTCCGGCGGCGCCAACGCCGGCCACACCATCGTGCTCGGCGGCGAACAATACGCCCTCCACCTCGTGCCCTCGGGCATCCTCTATCCCGACAAGACGGTCATTCTCGGGACGGGAATGGTCATAGATCCCGAGGCCCTATTCGCCGAACTTTCCGGCCTCGAGGCCAAGGGCTTCGACTGGCGCGGCCGGGTTCTTATTTCTGATCGGGCGCATATCGTGCTCCCGAGCTATCGCCAAAGGGACAAGGAGATGGACGCAGCCAGGCGCAAGCCCATCGGCACAACCGGCCGCGGCATCGGCGTGACCTATGCGATGAAGGCCTCGCGCGACGGCGTGCGCCTCGCCGACCTATCGGATCCATCCCGTCTCGAAAACCTCGACGAAGGCGATCGCGCCTGGCTCGGGCAATGGGCCGAGAGGCTCGGCCCCATGTCGGTCGACCTGGTACCCTACCTCAGGGCGCACCGCAACGCCTACGTCCTCTTTGAGGGGGCCCAGGGCGCCCTTCTCGACCTGGATACCGGGACCTATCCCTACGTCTCGAGCGGCATGTCCTGCGCCGCGGGCGCGGCGGCCCAAGGCGGCGTGGGTCCGCGGGCCATCGACAAGATACTCGGCGTTTTCAAGGCCTACTCCACGAGGGTGGGCAACGGCCCCTTCCCGACGGAGTTCGATCCCGCCTCGCAGAGCGCGCTCGACGCCTACATCCGCGAAACCGGCAGGGAGTACGGCGTCACGACGGGCAGGCCCCGTCGCTGCGGCTATCTCGACCTCGTGGCCCTTCGCTATGCCGCCACCGCCAATTCCATAGACCGCCTCGCGCTAACCCACCTGGACGTCTACGACGAACTCGATGAATTCGAGGCATGCGTCGCCTATCGCGTCCGCGGGCGCATCGTCGAGGATTTCCCCACCGCCATATTCGACCTCGACGCCGCCGAGCCCGTGCTCCGCAAATTTCGCGGCTGGAAGCGGCCGATCGGCGCGGTCAGGGCCTACGAGGAGCTGCCGCGCGAGGCGCGGGACTACGTCGCCTTCATCGAGGAGTACGCCGAGACGCCCGTCTCCATGGTCTCCGTCGGATCCGACCGCAACGCCACCATCGTCAGGGAGAGTCCGTGGATAAGATCCTGATACTCGACTTCGGGAGCCAGTATACCCAGCTCATCGGCAGGCGCGTGCGGGAGCTCGGCGTCTACGCGCAGATCGAGCCCGGGGACGCCGCTCTCGATACCGTCCGCCTCGGCTCGGGCCTGCTCGATGGCGTCAAGGGCATAGTGCTGTCGGGCTCGCCCCGCAGCGCCTACGAGGTCGACGCGCCGAGAGTCCACGCCTCCGTTTACGCTTCGGGCCTGCCCCTCCTGGGCATCTGCTACGGGATACAGCGCATGACCCTCGATTTCGGCGGAACCGTGCTGCGCCTGGGCGAGCGGGAGTATGGCAGGAAGAGCGTGCACATCGCCGAGCCGATAGGCTCGGCCGCCGAGACTGCAGGCACGGCGAGTGTCCCGGACGCGCTGCTGACGGGCTTGCCGCCTGATTTCTCGAGCTGGATGAGCCATGGGGACTCGATACGGGAAGCGGCACCGGGCTTCGAGGTCCTCGCCTTCTCCGACGGCGGCATCCCCGCCGTCCTTCGCGATCGAGAAAGGAAGGCATGGGGTCTCCAGTTCCATCCCGAGGTGAGCCACTGCGAAGGCGGCATGCGCATCCTCGAGAACTTCGTCGTCCGCATCTGCGGAGCCGCGAGGCAGTGGAGCATGGAGGCCTACCTCGACGAAGTGGCCGCCCGAGTCCGCGCCGTCGTGGGGGACGGCGACGCGCTCCTCCTCATCTCGGGCGGCGTCGACTCGACGGTCGCGGGGGCCTTGCTCCTGAAAATTCTGCCCCATGAAAAGGTGCACCTCCTGTACATCGACACGGGGCTCATGCGCAAGGCCGAGAGCGAAGAGGTAATGCGAAACCTCCGCTCTCTCGGCGCAGCCCACCTGCACATGGTCGACGCGGAGAAGGAATTCCTCTCGGCCCTCGCCGGCCTCGAGGAGCCGGAGGCCAAGCGCAGGGCGATCGGCGACCTCTTCATGGAAATTCAGGAACGCGAAATCGGAAGGCTCGGCATTCCCGACGCTTTCCTCGCGCAGGGCACCCTTTATACCGATCTCATCGAGTCGGGCAAGGGTGTGGGATCCAAGGCTCAAGTCATCAAGAGCCACCATAACGTGCGCAGTCCCCTCGTCGAGGCCAAACGCAGGGCTGGACGGGTCATCGAACCCCTCGACAGGCTTTATAAGGATGAGGTGCGCGCCCTCGGCCGTCTTCTCGGCGTGTCCGAAGGCGTCGTTCGGCGCCATCCCTTTCCCGGACCGGGCCTCGGCGTACGCATCCTCGGCGAAGTGACGCGCGAGAGATGCGAGCTCCTTCGCGAAGCCGACGCGATCTATATCGCGGAGCTCAAGGCTCGCGGCCTCTACGACAAGATCTGGCAAGCCTTCACGGTGCTCCTCCCGGTGAGGTCCGTGGGCGTCGCGGGGGACGAACGCAAGTACGGCGCGGTCGTCGCTCTCCGCGCCGTCGTCTCGGAGGATGGGATGACTGCCGACGTCTATCCCTTCGAGATGCGGGACATACTCGCGATATCGAGCGCCATCACGAATAAAGTTCCCGGCATAGGCCGAGTTGTTTACGATATATCGTCGAAGCCCCCGGCTACCATTGAATGGGAATGAAGGCGGGGGCTTCGACGCGCGAATCGCAATATCAACCAAGGCGATTCGCGACAGCCCCCCGCTACCATTGAATGGGAATGAAGGCGGTTAGGAGTCCCTCTCGGCTCTTGTTCTTTTCACGATATTATGCAATTATCCCTGGAAGCCCGCATATTTATTCATCTCCGGAGAAATCATGAAGGAACGCTTCGAGCGATTAAAAACCGTTCGCGGCCTTATAAAGGCGCATAGGATCGATTCGCAGGAAACCCTGCTCCAGCTTCTCCAGGAGGCGGGGCACAGCGTCACCCAGGCGACCCTCTCCCGCGACCTCAAATACCTAAAGGTCGGCAAGGTCTCGGACGGACATTCGGGATATTACTACACCGTCCCATCCGACGAGGAAAGGCGCGAGTCCGAGCGGCACCATATCCAGGACTTTCTCCGCGGCTACGTATCGATAGACTGGAACGCGACCATGGCAGTCGTTCGCACCTTTTCGGGACATTCGGACACCGTCGCCATGGCCATAGACAACATGGGGCTCGAGGAAGTGCTCGGCACCATATCGGGCCGCGACAACATGGTCTTCATCGCCCTCAGGGAGGGCTCGTCGGGCGAGGATCTCGTCGTGGCGATGAAGAAAAAGATTCCCGAGCTCGAGCTGGACTAGGCTTTCCTCGGCATTTCCCGAAAACGGCGATGCTCCTCCGTCACGTGCTCGATGAGTTCCTTTACTTTCCAGCCGAGGTTGGTCTCGGTGGTAGTGGCGAAGGCCGCATCGCCCGCGGAGGGAATGGCCGCCTTGAGGGCGCGCATCGCGGCGAGGGCTTCCTCAGGCTTGAATCCGTGCAGTACGATGATCTTCTGATCGCTCATGTCCTTAGTTTATTGCGGCGGCACGCAAGCGTCCAGCAGCGGAGGAAAGATGCACGCTCTCCTGCAATTCGTCGACATCGTCCTGCACGTCGATAAATACCTCACCCCGATGCTCCAACAGTATGGAGGGATAAGCTATCTCCTCATGTTCATCCTCATTTTCTGCGAGACCGGCCTCGTCGTGACGCCCTTTCTTCCCGGCGATTCGGTTATCTTCGCCCTCGGCGCCCTCGCCGCGGGGGGAGGCCTCGATATAGGTTTGCTCGCCCTCGTGCTTATGTCCGCCGCCATTCTCGGCAACGTCGTCAACTATGCGATAGGCCATAAACTGGGGCCTGCCGTCTTCAAGTCCGAGAATTCCCGCTTCTTCAAACGCGAATACCTCGTCAAGACTCATGCCTTCTACGAAAAATACGGCGCCATAACGGTCATCATCGCCCGTTTCATGCCGATAATCCGCACCTTCGCCCCCTTCGTCGCGGGCATCGGAAGGATGCGCTACCCTCGTTTTTTCCTGTATAACCTAATCGGATCGGTAGGGTGGGTCGCCCTCTTTCTCTCGGGAGGCTTCTTTTTCGGCGCCATGCCCTTCGTCCGGAAGAACTTCAGCCTCGTCGCCCTCGGCATCATCGCCATCTCCTTCATCCCCCCGATAGTAACCGCGGTCAAAGTCAGGCTTTCGGCCAAGAAGTGAAGGCTGCCGGGTGCGTTGGGCGCTATTGTCCGTTTTACGGGCAATGAGTACTTTTACGATATCATGGATTACGATCGGTATACGCTAAAAGCCCAAGAAGCAATACAGGCAGCCTCCGCCGAGGCGCGAAAACGCGACCATTCCCAGGTCGACCTCGAGCATCTCCTCCTCGCCCTGCTCAGGCAGGAGGAAGGGGTGGTGCCCGCTCTCATCGAACGCATAGGCGTCGACCGGGGTGCCCTCGAGGCGGAGACGGAGGCGGCCCTGGCCAAAAAGCCCAAGGTCTTCGGCGAGGGCTCCCAGCTCTATCTTTCCCCCTACGCCTCGACGGCGATAGCCAAGGCCGAGGCGGAAGCCGCCGCGCTCAAGGACGAATACGTCGCGGCGGAGCATATACTGCTCGGCATCGTCGCGGGCGAGGGCGAAACGGCCGAGAACCTGCGAGCGCGGGGCGTCACCAAGGACGCCGTGCTCGGCGCGCTCAAGTCGGTAAGGGGCAACAGGCGGGTCACCGATCAGGCCGCGGAAGAGAAATACCGCGTCCTCGAGCGCTACTGCCGCGACCTGACGGCCCTCGCCCGGGCCGAAAAGCTCGACCCCGTGATCGGTCGCGACGAGGAGATCCGCCGCGTGATGCAGGTCCTCTCCCGTCGTACCAAGAACAACCCCGTCCTCATAGGCGAGCCGGGCGTCGGCAAGACCGCCGTGGTCGAGGGCCTAGCGCGCCGCATCGTCGCGGGCGACGTCCCCGACTCGCTCAAGGGCAAGAAACTCCTCGCCCTCGACTTGGGCGCCCTCGTCGCCGGTTCCAAATTCCGCGGCGAGTTCGAGGAGCGGCTCAAGGCCGTCGTGGAAGAGGTGGTCAAGTCCGAGAGCAAGGTCATACTTTTCATCGACGAGCTGCACACTTTGGTCGGGGCGGGAGCCGCCGAGGGCTCGATGGACGCTTCCAACCTGCTCAAACCCTCCCTCTCCCGCGGCGAGCTTCGCTGCATCGGCGCGACCACCCTCGACGAGTACCGCAAGCACATCGAAAAGGACGCCGCCCTCGAACGACGCTTCCAGCCCGTGTTCTGCTCCGAGCCCTCCGTGGAGGCGACGATAGCCATTCTCCGAGGCCTCAAGGAGCGCTACGAGGTCCACCACGGCGTGCGAATAAAGGACGAGGCCTTGATAGCGGCGGCTACCCTTTCCGACCGCTACATCACGAGCCGCTTCCTCCCCGACAAGGCCATAGACCTCGTCGACGAGGCGGCGAGCCGCATCAAGATGGAGATAGAGAGCCAACCCACCGAGCTCGACCAGACCGAACGGCGACTGCTTCAGCTCACGATCGAGCGTCAGGCCCTGTCCAAGGAGTCGGACCCCGCCTCGGTCGACAGGCTCGGCAAGCTCGAGAAGGAGATCGCCGGGCTCACCTCGAAGCGCAACGCGATGAGGCTGCGCTGGCAGGGCGAGAAGGCGAAGATCGACCGTCTGCGCAAGCTAAAGGTCTCGATAGAGGAGCTGAAGATCGAGGGCGAAAAGCGCGAGCGCGAGGGGGATCTCGCCAAGGCGGCGGAGATAAAGTACGGGAAGCTCCTCGAGGCGAGGAAGAAACTCGATGAACTGAGCGCCGAGCTGAATGACGCAAGCCAGGAGGGAAGGCTCCTCCGCGAGGAAGTCTCCGAAGAGGATATCGCCCGCGTCGTCTCGACCTGGACGGGAATACCCCTGTCTAAAATGCTCTCCTCCGAGGCGCAGAAATTCATGGACCTCGAGGCCCAGCTCGAGAAGAGGGTCGTCGGCCAGGAACCCGCGGTCAAGGCCGTGGCCGACGCCATCAGGCGCAACAGGGCGGGTCTCTCCGACCCGAACAGGCCCCTGGGCTCCTTCCTCTTCGTGGGTCCGACGGGCGTCGGCAAGACCGAGCTCGCCAAGGCCCTCGCCGAATTCCTGTTCAACGACGAGAAAGCCCTTACGCGCATAGACATGAGCGAGTACATGGAGAAACATTCGGTGAGCCGTCTCATCGGGGCGCCGCCCGGCTACGTCGGCTACGACGAGGGCGGCCAGCTCACCGAGGCCGTTCGCCGCAGGCCCTACTCGGTCGTGCTTTTCGACGAGATCGAGAAGGCCCACCCCGACGTGTTCAACGTATTGTTGCAGCTCCTCGACGACGGACGGCTCACGGACGGCCAGGGCCGCGTCGTCGATTTCAAGAACTCCATCGTGATAATGACGAGCAACCTCGGTTCCGATCTCATACTCGATGCCGTGGACATGGCGCAGGTGCGGTCGGGCATAGACGGCCTGTTGCGCGCGAGCTTCAAGCCGGAGTTCATCAACCGCATCGACGAGACCGTCGTCTTCGAGCGCCTCGGCAAGGACCGCATACTCGCTATAGTCGATATTCAGCTCGCCCTCCTCGCGCGCCGCATGGCCGATCGCAAGATAGAGCTCGAGGTTACCAAAGAAGCCAAGGCCGTCCTCGCGGACTCCGGCTTCGATCCTCTCTTCGGCGCACGGCCTCTTAAGAGAGCCATTCAATCCCTCGTTCAAAATCCCCTCGCCTCGGAAATTTTGGCGGGAAGAATAAAGGAGGGCCAAAAAATAAAGGTCGGGGTTCGCGGAGGGGCGCTTACTTTCGAGGCCTCGGGCTCATGATTTTCGCCGATAGTCATGCCCACCTTTCCCTCGTCGCGGAAGAGATTGGAAGGGAAAAGTTGGCCGCCATCCTCGACTCTTACTCCAAGGCCTATGCGGAAGCCGATCTTGAGGGCCGCCCGGGCCCCATCGTTCTGGACCCGGGAGTTGACCCGGGAGACCTCATGGCGAGGCTCTCCCTTCTCGACGGAGGCGGGGGCCTTCCTCCTTTTCTCCGCCTCGCCGCTGGGGCCTGGCCCTCGGCCGAGAATCTCGCCGCTCCCGCGGCCAGCGTCGCCTCCCTGGCCACGGCGGTCGATGCGATCGCGCGCCGCGGGATAGGTCTGGCGGCGATAGGCGAAGGCGGCCTCGACTACCATCACATGGATGGATCGAAGGCTGCCCAGGCCGAGCTCTTCGAGGGGCAGATAGCCCTCGCATCGGGCCTTGGCCTGCCCCTGATCGTCCATTCCCGCGACGCGGCGGCCGATACGCTTTCGCTGATCGAGCGAGCGCGCCTTTCGGCGCCGGTGATTATCCATTGCTTCGGCTATGGAGTCGAGGAAGCTCGTGCCCTCCTCGACCTCGGCTGCTGGATTTCCTTCGCCGGAAATCTGACCTATAAGAATTCGGGAGTCCTCCGCGAGGCCTGCGCCCTGGTGCCCGAAGATAGGTTTCTGCTGGAGACCGACTCGCCCTACATGAACCCCGTGCCGCATCGCGGGAAGAGCGCGACTCCCCTCGACATAGAGAGAACCTATGCCTGTGCGGCCGAGCTTCGCGGCGTCGGCGTCCCGGAGCTGGCGGCAGCAGTGTCGCGCAACGCGCATCTTCTATTCGACCGTCACGACCTCAGCGGAAACGACAGCAGGACCCGGGTGCCGACGCCGGGCTTCGAGCCCAAGCGGACTGTCCCGCCGTGAGCCTCCACTATATTCTTGACGATCAGCATGCCTAGGCCTGTCCCGCCCTGACCCGATGCCGAGTAAAAGGGCTCGAAAACATGGGCAAGCACCTCGTGGCTCATGCCCTCGCCGGTATCGGCAGTCTCGAAGATGAGCTTGTCTCCGTGGCGGTAGGACTTGAGCCTTAGAACGCCGCCCGAGCGCGACATCGCCTTGCGAGCGTTGTCGGCCACGTTGAGAAGCGCGCGAAAGACGCGCTCGACGTCGAGGATTACGGGATCGTTGTAGCGCAACTCCTTGACTATCGTGATGGCTATGCCCGATCCGATAAGGCGCTCGGCCAGCGCCGCCTCGATTTTGGCGAAGAGGTCGCCGGGCGTGGTGACCGCCATGTCCAGCCTGACTTCTCCCCGTGAGTAGTCGAGGAACTCGCTCGCGAGGCGCTCGAGCCTGTTGACCTCGGCGAGGCTAGCCGCGATGTGGCCCGCGAGCTTCTCGGGCTCGCCGAGCCTCATCTGCATGAGCTGGAGCTGCCCCTTCAGGATGGAAAGGGGGTTTCGGATATCGTGGAGGATGAGGGAGGAGAATTTCCCGAGGGTGGAAAGGCGCTCCGAGCGAAGTCGCTCCAAATGGGCTTTCCTGAGTTGGGCGTAGGTGCGCTCGAGCTCGGCCTTGCGCTTGCGTAGATCGTCGACGAAGGACTCATTTGAGTTGCGGATAATATACGATATGCCCGTCATCACCGACAGGGCGATGGATGCGCGCTCACGGATGAGTCGGCGGAAATCCTCGCGATAGAGATAGAGGACGCGCGTCCTCTCCTTGGCGACTACCGTCGCGCTGCGGGGCAGCTCGTCTATGAGGGCCATCTCGCCGAAAAAACGGCCGCTTCCGTGGATGGCAAGGAGGTCGGGCTTGGGGTCATAGTAGTTCTTCCAGACCTCGACCCTTCCCTCCATTACGATATAGAAGCGGTCCGCGATCGAGCCCTCGACGAAAATTACGTCTCCCGCGTCCCGGTCCTCCTCGGCGCAGACTTCGGCGATGAGGCGAATCTCGTCGTCGGATAATCCCTTGAATAGAGAGACGCGGCGAAGGAATGGGAACCAGTCTATCCCCTCGTTTAGCGAAAGAGCCCTCCTTCGGAGGGCTCTTTCAGCATCGTGATCCGGAGGGGCCGGAGCTTCCGCTCGCTTGATGCTCGATTCGGACTGTCTCACCATGAATCGGACATATCGTCGGTATCGCGCATATCCTCCGCGAAGAGGTCGGTGACCGCGCGCAGGTCGTCGAAATATATATAGTAGGTGCCGAAGCTCTCTGAGGGGTCGCACTCGATCCGGAAGCCGACCACCTTGAGGCCCATGCGGGTTGTATAGTGGAAATTGCGCTGTATGATGCCGGTTCGTCCATCGGGGTTTTGCGGCGGGATCGCGACGGAGACCTTTTTCCATCCCTGGAAATTGAGCTTACCCATGGGGAGCTCGATGGGTGTGCCGAAAAAATCCTTGAGTTCGATCCAGAGGACGTTATTGAAGTTGCGGCCGGCGACCCAGACGGAAATGGTCTTCGTGATGCCCTCGATGGGAATCGGGCGTTTCGCCTTGATGATTATATCGTTGAATCCGCGGCCGTAGAATTCGGTCTTGACTCCGTAGACGTATTTGTCCACGAGTTTTGGGTCTTTGCCGACGTAGCGGGGGTCGGCGACGGGCTCTGCCGCGCTGCCGGCGGGCCTGCCCTCGAAGAGACGTGAGGTTACGACGCCGGCGTCGGAAGATATCGAGGCGTCCCAGAAACCGGCGGCCTCGAATTTGTCTACCGAGACTTCTTTGAGTTTCTGCTGGGCGGTCTCGATGCCAATCTTGTTTGGGTCGTCGGAACCGATGACGGGGGCGGTGCCGGTTCCCGCGGTTTCAGAGAAGACCGTGGCCGAGAGGACCGCGAGCGTGAGCAGAGCGATGATGGCTTTCTTCATGTCGGGCCTCCCTTATTTCTTCGCGTCGGCGTTGTAGGCGTCCTTGTAAACGTCCGGGTTGGAAAGTGTATCGCCGTCAAAAAGGCTCTCGAAGGTGTCCGTGAGAACCTTAATATTGTTGAAATTGAACTTGACGGCCCTTTCCAGGTCTGATGCGCCCTCGGTTCCCGGGATGACCACAACTTCGCTCGGCCTGGTCCAGATGCGAAATTTGACGAGCGAGAGTCCCTCGCGCCGAGGCAGGTACTTCTTGGACTGGGTGATATTGTCGGGAAGGTTGATTCTCAGATTCTTCCATCCGATGAAATTGAGGTCGCCCATCGGGATCGCGTACACGAAGCCGCGATAGTCGCGTACGAAGGCCTCGAGATAGTAATTGAAGTTTCCGGACCAAACCCACATGTCAATCATCTTGACCCTTCCCGGGAGGCCCAGCTCTTTCGGCTTGTCCTTGGTGCCGGGAATGACATCCACCCAGTTGTACTCCTGGCGGTCGAAGAGCATCGCCACACTGAGGGACCTGGCGTTCTGGATGGCGGAGAGATCGCTGCCCTGAATGGCGATCGGACCTCCCTTGATAAAACCACAACGGGGGAAATCGCCCGTAGAAAACTTGCTGCCCATGACGAACCAGTCCTGGGCCTCGGGTTTGCTGAAGTCTTGAATGATCCTGGATTCGAGATTAACCGTATTCTCGTCCGCGAACAGCCTTCCAGTCCCGGCGAGGGACAACAACGCGAGGGTAAATAGGATCGCCCGGTTAAAGTGCTGTTTCATCCTTGAAACTCCTTTTGCAGAACCGCTGACCGGAGCCCGCGGCTATTAGAATTATATTTTCGGTATAATCTATTGTCAAACTATATGCCTAAAAAGCTTCGACCGCTAGTGCCTTAAAAAAATGAAGCTTTCGCGCGCAACGCGGACACCTCGGCAGACATCTCTTACCTTACTTGTCATCGCCTTGGAGTCACGGATAGGAAAGAGGCGAAATCGAGCTTCCCAGCCCCCATATCTCGCGCGGCAGGGCCCGGAACGAGGAGGGCCGGGACCGTCTTGGAACCGCTCGTCCGCTTGCCCGATCCTTCGCCCGCGGCGCCGCGCGAGTCGAAGCGCAGGGCCCTCCGCTCCTGATCGAGGGCCCGAGCCAGGGCGCCATCGTCTGGAAGTATTCGGAACGACAGGGACTTGGGAGATTCGGGTGCGGGAAAATCCGCGCCAATTGCCAGTCCTGGCCGCGCTGCCGACCGTATCGCTGCACCCGAGTCGGGACCTGAGGCGAAAAAGAGCACGCGCATGTCGGATCCCAAGAGCTCTTTGACGGCGGCCTCAGAGCTCCGCTCGCCGAGTTCACGGATATAGAGCGGCCGACCCATGGAAGCTTTCGAATAGGCCGCCGCGAACGCGGTCAATGCCGATCGTGGTCGCGAGGGTGCCTCGGAAAAAATAACGCCGCAGGAGGGCAGGCCGCCGTCCTTTGGAAGGGAGGCGATAAAGGCGCCCGCCGCCTTTCCCGCGGCGCCGTATGCCGGCAGAGGGTCCGTCGAGGCGGTCCACAAGCCGTTGGACCTCGCGCCGCGCCATTCCGGGACGAGGAGAGGCGGGTCTCCCGACCAAGTTCCTCCGTTTATTATGGCCTTGGCGATGAGAGGGCTCGCAACCAGGACGATCGGCTCGCCGCTTCGCTTTTTTTCTTTGAGGGCCGCGTCCATCGCCTTGCCAGCCCCTTCAGTCATCGTGACATGGACAACGAGGGGAGGGCCTAAGAGGCCGGCGGGGCCCTTTCCAAAAACTGACGGGCTCGCGAGATAGAGGGCAAGAACCGGCCTGGAAGCCTCGAAAGCTTCGTCCAGCGCAACGACCACCCGCGGCGGCCCGCTGCCCTGGGCGCAGGCCGCGAAAAGCAGTGCCACGGCCAACGCGAGGACCTTTGCCGGAAGAGTTTGAGGTCGCATCGAGCCATCGTAGCTGCCCCGCGGTGGATCGACAACGGGTCCGTGGGGGATGATGAAGAGGGCGGGTCTTGACTCATTAGGGCTCAGTCCATAAAATCAGCTCCTCATCGAGAGGCGTTTTAGGGCATGATACGGCTTTTACACCCTTAGCCCCCGATCCGCAAAAGGAGTGTCAAATGACAAGCTATAAAGAGCTCGGGCTCGTCAACACGGTCGAACTCTTCAAGAAGGCGGTAAAAGGCGGCTACGCCCTTCCCGCTTACAACTTCAACAACATGGAGCAGCTTCAGGCCATCGTCTCGGCCTGCGTCGAGACGAAGAGCCCCGTCATTCTTCAGGTCTCGGCCGGCGCCCGCAAGTATGCCAATCAAACCATGCTGCGCTACATGGCCAAGGGCGCCGTCGAGTATGCCAAGGAGCTCGGCTTAAATATCCCCATCGTCCTCCACCTCGATCACGGCGACAGCTTCGAGCTCTGCAAGAGCTGCATCGAGACTGGATTCTCCTCGGTGATGATCGACGGCTCTCACCTCCCCTACGACGAGAACGTCAAACTCACCAAACAGGTCGTCGACTTCGCCCACTCGCAGAAGGACTATGTCTCGGTCGAGGGCGAGCTCGGCGTGCTCGCCGGCGTCGAGGACGACGTCTCGGCCGAACATTCCAATTACACGCAGCCAGCCGAGGTTCAGGACTTCGTCAAGAAAACCGGAGTCGACTCCCTGGCTATCTCTATCGGAACCAGCCACGGTCGGAGCAAGTTCAGGCCAGAGCAGTGCACGAGGACGGCGGACGGCATTCTCATTCCGCCCCCCCTCCGCTTCGATATCCTCGAGGAGATCGAAAAACGTCTTCCAGGTTTCCCAATCGTTCTCCACGGCTCCTCGAGCGTGCCCATCGAATATGTAAAAATCATCGAGAAGTTCGGCGGCAAGCTCACCGACTCGGTCGGTATACCGGAGGAACAGCTCCGCAAGGCTGCGAAGAGCGCCGTCTGTAAAATCAACATCGACTCCGATGGACGCCTGGCCATGACGGCCATGGTTCGCAAGGTTTTCGCCGAGAAACCGGATGAGTTCGATCCCCGCAAGTACCTCGGTCCCGCCCGCGACGAGCTCAAGAAACTCTACGCGCATAAGAACCAGGAGGTTCTGGGTTCCGCCGGCAAGGCTTAGCTCGGAGACCGGGGCGAAGCGGGGAAGACTGACTACCTATTCCTGCAAAAATAAGGGGCTGTCCGAATGGGGCAGTCCCTTTTTCTTGGTTTTGGGAAATCTCACGCTTCTTCGGTGAAGGGAATTGGTGGATGGCGCATGAGCTCGGGAAAGGCGAAGAACCAGGCTCCCGCTCCTATCGCGGCGATAAGAGCAAAGGCCGGGAGCCACAGCCGGCCGAGTAGAAAGAAGCGGCAGAGCGAGGCCGCGAATGTAGCCGCGGCGACGCCGGTAATCGAGGTTGCCAGACCAAATCCGTAGCCATCATGGATGATGGCAGCCGCCTGTGGCATGAGGAGGCAGATGGCCCCCAGGAGGATGGGCAGGAAAAATAGGGTATAGGGAGACGGATTTCCCCATATCCTCACCGTTTCACAGAGTCCGATAGGGGAAAGGGCGCCCGCGTAGAAGGCGGTAAGGCGGCGCGGCCCGGCACCGGAAGGAAGACGCTCCCCCGGTCGATAAAATACCAGAAAGCCAAGTGCGGGAAGGGCGGAATAAGGGAGGATTCTGTCCGCCCATTCATGGAAGGTCAGGAGAAAAGAGCCGTAGGCCGCGGGCACTATCGCGCCGAGTATTCGCGCGACGAGCCAAATCGGGATAAAAGCGGCAAGGCCACGCAAGTAAGCTCTACTGGTCGCCTGATATTCATCGTGTGGATATGAGTTTAGGACGAGGAGGAGAAATCCGATCGGTAGGCCGAATATCAGGAAAAAATACATGAAAATAGGCTAGCACGAGCGTCGCGATGGATTCAAGTGAGGTCGCGATTATTACATACTGAGCAGATCGAGGTGTTCTTGCGCCCATATCGAGCGCTTGCGCGCGGAATCCGCCTCGGCGGCGACGCGCTCGGCGACGGCGATCGAAGCGGGGAGGACGGCGCCGGCGACGGCTGCGAGCAGCTCGTGGTCGGCCGCTTCGGTTTCGACCATTTTCTTCAGGATTTCCTTAGAATCAACGATAATCCCGACAAAGGCGTCCTTGCCGGTTAAATTGGCCGGATCTACATCGAACTCAACTTCCGACTCGGGAAGGGAATGGTCGCCGGAGACTTCCCCGAGAATCCTACCAAGCTCGAGCCGCTGTTCGGCTATCGACGAGGCGAGCTTGCTGACGGGACCGGGTGGAAGGCGTTTCGCCAAGGCGCGGTAGGCCGAAGCCATGGCCGCGTTTCGAGAGCTTATTTCCTTGAGCGCCGACGAAAGAAACTGCCTCATTATAGGGCAAGTGTATCCCCTGCTTCATTGGGTGTCAAACGGATAGGCCGCGGCTCTTTACTCATTACCCGGCACTATGATAGAGTAAGCGTCGCCGTTCCGTGCGTTCGGAACCGGCCGCGGGCCGCGGCTACCTTGCCGCGCAGGCGCGGCAAGGCCGAAGGAGGTCAGTTGGCAGACAAAGACTTGCGGATCAACGAGCAGATCCGTGTGCGTGAAGTGCGGCTTGTAGACGATCAGGGTGAGCAGAAAGGCATCGTTCCGACGCCCGAGGCGATAAAAATGGCCCGGGATCTCGGCTTGGATCTCGTCGAAGTCGCCCCTCAATCTGTGCCGCCTGTTTGCAAGCTGCTGAACTACGGCAAGTTTAAGTTCGAGCAGGAAAAGAAGATAAAGGAATCCAGGAAAAAGATCCGCGTGGGCGAGCTGAAGGAGATCCGGATGCAGCCTAAAATCGCGGGACACGACCTCGATTTCAAGTCGGAGCATGTCAGAGAATTTCTCGAAGATGGGTTTAAGGTCAAGGTGACAATACGCTTCCGCGGAAGGGAGCTCGCGCACACCGAGATCGGCGAGCAGGTCTTGAAAAGGGTATTAGCCAAGCTCGAGGGTTTCTATATCATGGAAAAGACGCCTTCAATGGAAGGCCGGTTCATGTCCATGGTGCTTCAACCCAAAGCATCAATAATAAAAAAGTCCGTCATGCCGGCGGCCGAAGAAGCGCCCGCGACGGGGACTAATATTAGCGATACGCTGTAAGGACGGAACGACATGCCCAAGATGAAGACCAAGAAGGCCGCGGCCAAGCGTTATTCACTGACCGCGAATGGCAAGGTAAAGTACAAGAAGATGAATCTTCGCCATATCCTGACGAAGAAATCGACCAAACGCAAGAGAAACCTCCGTAAGACCGGTTATGTGAACCCGGCGGCCACGGGGCAGATTAAAAAGAAACTGCTCCCCTACGGTTGACGGGGAGGCGATCAAAGCGGTCTTCCGATAAAGTCGGACGATTTGCAGGCTAGGGTCGAGAACCCTCGATCCTTCGCTTTTGCCGAAGACCCCGTCCGGGTTGCCCTGTCCGGCGGAGTCCTGAAGATGCCGCGGGCCTTCGAGCCCCTTGCGGTGTCCCGCGCGGTCTTTTGTTACCGTGCGTATATGCAACGAGGAGCGTGTCCATGTCGAGATCGGTAGCCGGTATCAAGAGAAAAGACCACAGGAAGAAGATACTCGCCCGTGCCAAGGGTTTCTGGGGTCGCAGGCATTCGAATTACAAGGTCGCCAAGGACGCGGTCGCTAAGGCCTTGTCTTATTCGTATCGCGACCGCCGCGATAGAAAGGGTAGTTTCCGCCGTCTGTGGATAGCGCGGATCAACGCCGCGTGTCGCAGCGAAGGCATCACCTACAGCCGTTTCATCGAAGGCCTAGCCGCGGCCCAGGTGACCGTGGACCGCAAGATGCTCGCGGACATGGCCATTCGCGACCCCGCCGGCTTTACGGCGGTGGTCGAGAAAGCCAAGGCCGCCTTAAAGGTTTAAAGAAGTGATAAGCCTCGAGCAGGTCCGGGTCCTTGAGGATCGAGTCGAGAAAGCCGTCGCATATATAGCGAGTCTCCGCGGGGAGACCGCGGAACTAGGTCGCCGTCTCGCAGAAACTCAATCCTTTATCGACGAGGCGGCTGACGAACTGGCCGTCGCGGAGGAGCAGGCCCTCGCCGCCGCAAAAAAGACGGCTGCCGCTGTAGAAAGGGCGGCTGCCGCCGACGAAAGAATAGCGGCCGCCGAGAAGCGCGCCGAAGCGGCCGAGTCGCTGCGCCTGACCGAGGCCGGACGCATACGCGAGTTCGAATCTCGCCTTGCCGATATGGCCGAGCGTGTGGCTGCCGCCGAGACAAGGGCAGCCGAACTCAACGCCCGTGCCGAGGAATACCGCAAAGACCAGGCCAAGATCGAAGAGGGTATCGTACATGCCCTGGAGAAACTAGATTCCTTCGAGGACTTGGTCTTGGGCGAGACGAGTGCGGTTGAAAAAAAGGCACCCGAAACGTCTCAAACGGAGCCAGCCGACACCGTGGCTGCCGAATCGACCGCCACGCCGGATGAGGCCCTGGGACCTCTCGCCGAGGAAGCCCCTGCCGTCTCGGGTATCGCGGTCAAAACGGGATTCGACGGCGACGGCCAAGTCAAGGGCCTACCCGTCGATATCGAGACCGTCGAGAACGAGCTCGACATTTTTTAGGGAAGGGGCGGCACCGTGTCGCTCCACGTATTCAACGTCGATCTCCTTGGGCCCGTTTTTACTATTCAGACGGACGAATCCTTGGATTATATGCAATCTCTCGTCCTGCGTCTGCGAGAGCGGATTGCCACGCTAAAGGGATCGACGCGCGTCTCGGATCCGCTTCGGATCTCGATTCTCCTCAATATCACTCTAATGGACGAGCTCCAACGCGCTCGAGCACGTTCCGCCAAGGAAGGCTCGGAGGCGGGGCCGGACGGCGACGAGGCCTTCGCAGAAATCGCGGCGCGTCTCATCGCCGACCTCGACCGGAGCCTCGAAACGCCTCAGGGCTGAAAACCCCGCGGGACCGGGACTTGTTATGGGGGAGGGGACGAGATATACTCCTTTCATGATAATGCCCCTCGAACAGCTGATAGAATACGACGGCAATACCTACGAGATAACGGTTGCCATAACGCGACGCGCCTATCACCTCGCGGTCCTTAAGACCCCCGAGGTCGAGAAAAACAACGGCAAGGTAGTATCGCTCGCGACCCGCCAAGTTTTTTCCAAGCAGGTTCAATACCGACTCCTCGACTAGCCCAAACAAGGCCGCCTATCGAGAAATGAGCTCTGAAAAGCCGGTGGTTGTCCTCGTCGGCCCTACCGCCTCCGGAAAGACTGCCCTCCTTGACTCGGTATTCGGCTCGGCGACCAGGCGGGCCGCGTTCGATCTTCCCGAAGCCGAAGTGATCAGCGCCGATTCGATGCAAGTCTACAGGGCCATGGACATCGGGACGGCCAAGCCCGATGTCGCGCTCCGCGAGCGCATCCCCCACCGGCTGGTAGATATCCTCGAAATAGGCGAGCAATACACCGTCGGCGATTTCGTTCGCTTGGCGGACGAGGCCTGCAGCGAGATTGCGGGCGGGGGCAAGCTGCCGGTGGTATCGGGGGGGACGGGCTTCTACGTCCGAAACTTTTTATGCGGCCTGCCCACGGCTCCGGCGGTCGATCCGGGGATGCGCGTCCGCGTCGCGCGCGATCTCGCGGAGAGGGGCGCTGCCTCCCTCCGCGCGGAACTCGCCGCGGTAGATCCCGAATCCGCCGCGCGCATCCACGGTAACGACATATATCGCCTAACGCGCGCGCTGGAGATAATCCGCTCCACGGGCAGGCCGATGGCCGATTTCGCCTCCGGGACGGGACCCCGCTCGGGCCATCGCTTTCTCACGCTCGGCCTCGCGCCGTCTCCCGGGGACCTGGCCAGGAGGATAGACGCGCGCGTCGACGCGATGATGGCCGCCGGACTCGCCGACGAGGTCGCAGCCCTGCGCGCGGCCGGCCACGGGTCCGGCGAGCCCGGGATGAGGGCCATCGGCTACCGCGAGTTCTTCGAGCTTGAAGCCGAAGGACCGGCCGCGATCGCGGAGAGAATCAAGCTCGACACGAGGCGCTACGCCAAGCGCCAGATGACCTTCTTCCGCGGTCTGCCGGGCATCGAATGGATTTCTTCCGACCCGAAAGATTTCGCTTCCCGCGTTTCCGCCATTGTCCACGCGGCCGCCTCCGCGCTATAGTCCGAGGTCCAATGCGGATCGACTACGAAGCCGAACTCAATCCCGAGCAGTACGACGCGGTCACGTTCACCGAGGGGCCCCTACTCATCATCGCAGGCGCGGGCTCGGGTAAGACGCGGGTCATCACCTATCGCATGGCCTATATGCTCGACCGGGGCATAGCGCAGCACTCGATCCTCGCCCTCACCTTCACCAATAAAGCCGCGCGAGAGATGTCGGACCGGGTCCGCTCGATCACGGGGAAAAGGCTGCGCGACCTCACCGTGTCCACCTTTCACGCGTTCGGCGTCAAAATACTCCGAAAGGAGATAGCCGTTCTGGGTTACAGGGACAATTTCTCGATCTATGACGAGGCCGACCGCAACCAGCTCATCAAGGACTGCGCGCGCGAGCTGGGATTCCGGATGGATGCTTTCGACGCCTACAAGGTGGGCGCCCTATTCTCGCAGATCCGCTCCGAACAGCGCCCCTGGTCCAAGGCCGACGACGTCTACCGCGGGCTCTACGACGAGTACAGGCGCAGCCTGCGCATTTTCAACGCCGTCGATTTCGACGATCTCATAGTTCTCCCGATCGACCTCTTCGATCTTCATCCCGAGATTGCGGAGCGGTACCGCGATACTTACCGCTATGTCATGATCGACGAGTTCCAGGATACCTCGCTCATGCAATACCGCTTCATGCGGCATTTGGCCTCGCATGGGGCAAGCGCCGGGTCTTCGGCCAACGTATGCATCGTGGGTGACGACGACCAGTCCATATATTCCTGGCGCGGCGCCAACTTCGAGAACTTCGGCCTCTTCGAGAAGGACTTCCCCGATTTCAAGGAAGTGAAGCTCGAGCGAAACTACCGTTCGACCGCGACGATACTGGACGCGGCAAACGCGATCATCGCTCACAACGAGAACCGCAAGGAAAAGGCCCTCTGGACGCCTGCGGGCGCGGGCGGGACGCCCATCGAGTTGTATACACCGGAGGACGAAGGCAAGGAGGCCGAGTTCATCGCGAGAACGATAAAGGAGATTAAGCTCAAGGAGCGCAGGCCCTGGGGCGAGTTCGGCATCCTGGTCCGCACGAACAACCTTACCAGGCGAATCGAGGAGGCCTTCCTGTCGGAGCGGGTTCCGTATCGGGTCTCGGGCGGCACGTCCTTCTACGGGCGCAAGGAGATCAAGGACGTGATTTCCTACCTTCGCGTGATCGGCAATCCCGACGACGACGTCAACCTCCTCCGGATAGTCAACACGCCCCGGCGCGGCATAGGCAAGACGACCCTCGAAAAGCTCAACGCGATATCTAGATCGCACGACTCTTCCCTGCGGGCCGCGATGGAGCTGGTCCGTACAGGAGGCCTCGCTTTCGGCGGACTCTCGGAGAAGGCCGTCGCGGACATCGCGGCCTTCCTCGACCTGATAGACGAGTACCGCGAGGAGCTTTTGGGGAAAAAGCGCATCGCGGCCAAGGTCAGGCAGCTCGTCGACGCGGTCGACTACTGGGGTTACCTCGTCGAGGAGAACAAGCAGAGCGACAAGGCCGCCAAGTGGAAATTCCACAACCTCGAGATACTCATCAAGTCGATAGAGGACTGGGAGACCGATCCGGACAATCTCGCGCCCGGGCTCTACGAATGGCTGGGCCGAGTCTCGCTCATCACGCGCGACGACCTGGAGGACGAGGAGGGCGGCGAAGTCAATCTCATGACGATCCACGCCGCCAAGGGACTCGAATTCGATGTCGTCTTCATCGCGGGCTGCGAGGACGGCATCATCCCCCACGCCCGCTCGCTCGAGGAAGGGGAGGGCAGCCTCGAGGAAGAGCGCCGGCTCTTTTACGTCGCGGTTACCCGCGCCAGGAGTCGTCTTCTCGTGAGCGCATGCCTGCGGCGGCGCAAGCAGAACCAAACGATGGATTGCGTTCCGAGCCCCTTCCTTCAGGAGATCCCGCCAAGCCTCATTCAAAATTGCGCGGGCGAAGCCGAGTTCACGGAAAAGGAGGGCGAGGAGTACTTCGGCAAGCTGAACGCTATGTTCGATAGTTGCGCGCCTGTCCGCTCGGAAGGCTCCGACGAGGGCATCGCCGAGGAGACGGACTCAGGGTTGGGCGAGCGCAGTCCGGCCTGAGGCGCGTTCGGCCAACTCCCGCACATAGGCCTGGTAGGCTCTCTCCTCTTCGGGACTGCCGAAGTCGTCGATCTTGATTCCGAATTCGGAGTTCGGGCCGTCCATTCGGGAATGCATGACCCTGCCCCGCGTGGTGACGCGCATCTCTCCCGATGACGGATGAACGCGGAAGATCGCATGGAAGATGCCTCCCTGCCCGGCCAGGATGTCTCCACGCACCAGAAAACCGTTCTCGCTCAAGTTGTGAATGTGTATCGGGGCCTCTATCGGTTCTTGCCGTTCCATATAAAGCAACACGGAAAAACGCTGGGTCTCGCGTCTGTTCTGATCCATAATAGGGGATTATAGGGCGCTTTCGGCCATGCGCCAAGACTCCAGGAACCTTATCCCCGGTCCCTTTCCAGGTTGATCCACGTCAGTTCGTGTCGATTGTGCCACAGATGCAGAACGCGGGAACCAGGTATCGCCGCGAAGCGATCGGTCGTCGCCTTATCGAAGCCCGCTCCCTGCATCTTGATCGTGCAGACGAAGTTCCTCGCAAGGCCCGCCTCGAGCCATAAAGAAACCCATTCGAGGAGGGCGGGAGGATAGCAGATCACGTCCGAGCAAAGCCAGTCCACCGCCCCTATTTCGCGCGGTTTCAGCGTGAAAGCGTCGTGGCGCAGCGTGCGCACGTTTGGAAGGGCCGCGATGCGCGGCTCCAATTCGGCCCTGTCTATCGCGAGCACCTCCGCCCCAAGGCCCGCCAGAGCCCATGTCCAGCCTCCTGGCGATGCGCCGGCGTCGACGCAGACCTCGCCGGCGGCGGGGAAGGCTCCCGCGAGTACAAAAGCCTCCCATATCTTGCGGTAAGCGCGGCTGGGCGGCTCCTCCTTATCCTCCTCGAACTCGAATTCCCCATTGGGGAAGGGGCTCGAGCAGACCGGGCTCGCGAGCATCGTGTTCTCGTCGAGGAGGGTGAAGGCGCCCATGGGGACCTGAGGAGGAACGAAGGGGAAGGCCTTGGGCTTGGACGGCAGGGTCGGGAGCTTCTCCGCGATCAGGGCCGAGCGGCGGTGGAGACGGGAGGGAAGGCATGCCCAATTGCGCTGCAGGGACCGCAGGGCCTTGGCCGCCTCGCCGACGGATGCGAACTCGATGAGGAGGGGTTTTTCCCAGACATTGCGCGTCCAATAGGCCCGTCTCCTCTCGCCTAGAACCGTGACGAGTTCGCCGTCGACGCGGTCCCTCTCGGGCAGTTCTCCCTGAAGTAGGGAGAGAAAACCCCTCGCGGCGTGGTAACAGGTGGCCTCCAGTTCGCGCATGGGCCGCAGTATGCGCAGCGCCGCTCGCGCAGGTCAAGGTTCAAACCGTCAAAGCAGTTTCCGTCCGCGAGCGGCCTCGATCAAAGCCATGTTCCAACGGTTGACCCCCATGAACCCTTCCTTTCGACCGGCCTCTCCCATCCGCGAGGACCGCATCTGTAGGGCCTTGAAGGCCTTGCTGAGGGCCGTCGCCCCATCCATCGAGCTGGGCGTCACGCGCTCGAGGATGAGGTAGCGATAGAAGAGGTAGAGGTGGGCCGATGGGTGGATAGAGGCGAGCCTATCCTCCCTGGTGAGAGATGCCAGCCTGGATGCGCTCTCGATTCCGTCCTTTTCCGGCGCGGCCATTCCAGCGGCGAATTCCCTGAATGCCTCGACCTGGTCGCGGAGATAGCCGCGATTGGAGAAAAAGCCCACGGCCCTCCCCTCGAGGGATGCGAAGCCCGAGTTCCAATCGAAAGCGTCGGCGGAAAAGAAGCCGGGAGACGGAGCGATGGCGAGGGCTTCGTCGGCCAGGGCGACGGCCTTCCCGGGAGCGCCCTCCCACATCTCCAATTCGGCGAGAAACCACAGGGCCTCGGCATCGTCGTTATAGCGACGCAATACCTCCCGTGCCCTCATATTCTCGCCCGCGAAGGCCGCGGCGCGCCCGGTCCAAATCTCCGCCCTCCTCGCCGCCTCGGGCTGATCATATACGCGCGCGACCGTTCGGACGCGGCCGAAGTACTCCTCCGCCTCCTCGCAGCGTCCGATCTCGAGCGAGGTCCTGCCCTTGATGAAGGCGCAGGCCGATTCCCAGTCGGCGCGGAAGGACGAGGAGGCCCATGAAGCGGCCGCGTCGGCCCGCGCCGCCGCCTTGCCGAGGTCGCCGAGGGTGAAGGCGGCGGCCGCCTCCGCGGTCGCCGCCAGAATGCACTCCAGCGGCTCAGGCTGGGCCGCGGCGATCTCGTAGGCGTTCGAGAGATAGTCGGCTCCCTCTTGCACCTGTTCCAGGGCGAGCGAACAGAGACCCAATATCCGGTGCGCCTTGGCCTCGGCCTTCCGGGCTCCGAGGGCATGGAGACCCATCAGCGCGTTCTTGGCTCGCAATGCCGCGTTCTGCGCCTTGCCGTCCGCGTATTCGAAGGCGGCCCTCGAGAGGGAGGCCACGGCCTCAGCAAACTCGACGCTCGGCCCTGATAGTGCCGCCGAGGCCTCCAGCCCCTCCAGCGCCGCGATGGTCGACCCGCGGTCCGAAGCCGCATAGGCGCGGAGAAAATCGGTCAAGGGCTCGAGGGCCGCGCCGAGGGCATCTTCCCCCGGAGGCTCCGAAGGTCCGTAGACGGCATCCGCGGAGATACTGTCGAGCAGCAGAGTGCAGTTTTCGAAACTATCCTCGGCGCCCCGCCCCGAGTCGGTCAGCATTTGCCGATAGAACGCCACCGACGGGATGATGCGCCCCCGCTCCCTGAGCAGGAGGAGGCGGGCGGAAAAGTCCCTGCGAACCGCGGCGCCTCCGTCGGGCAACGCGTCCTCGGAGCGGTTCGACGCGACCGACAGGGCGATGCGGGGCCGCAGTCCTCGCGTGATAAAACCGAGGTCGGCGAGACTTTCGTAGATGGGAGAGCGGACGCCGGGGACGTATCCTAAGTCGTCCAGGAAGCTCTCCATGCACTCGTCCGTCAATGTATTCTCGCCGAGGCGCAGCGCGAGGAAGAGTTCGGCGTATTCCTGGGGGAAAGTGGCCAGCGCCTGGGCCGAGAGCTCCTTGGTCGACGCGGCGGGCGCGAGGCTTCGTCCCGAAGCCAGGAGGCGGAGGGCGAGCCTAAGCCTCAGGGGATCGCCCGCCGCGGCCAGGGCGAGCAATGCCGAAGTCCCGGGAGAGCAAATCGCGTCGGCTCCGCGAAGGGCGGCCTGAGCTATGGCCGAAGGCTTGGGGCCTGGCACCACGAGACTGCGCGGGGTGGCGCCCGTCCAGGAAAGCGGCAGCTCCGCCCCCGCCGCGAGGATAATGAGGCCTTCGTCGTCGAGGTTATTCGCTACGAGGCCGATGACCAGCTCGAGGCTCGACTCCGGGAAGCGCTCGATACCCTCGAGGATCACGAAGGCGGGAAGTCCGTTCGCGCGCATCTCCCTCGCGTAGAATCTGAGGGCCGCGGCGGTGCAAAGGCGAAGGCGAACGCCGAACTGCGGTGAGCAGCCGCGCCGAAATGGTGAACGCTGCAGGAAGTCGAGCATGGGCTGGAGTTCATCGAGGAGGCCGCGCTCCGCGCCTGATAGGAGGGCGCCGGGGCCGGAGACACCCGTTTTTGACGATATCAGGGCGGCGAACGAACCGACGACGGGTCCAAAGGGAGGGTTCTCCACGGCCGATGTCGAAAAGCGTAGAAAACACGAGCAGGAATCGGGATATAGTTTTTTCAAGGCGCTCTCAATGCAGAGCGAAGGGCCTCGTCCCGGACCGAGCACCGCGAGAATGGCCTCGGTATTCTGACCCACTCCGAGTTCGCCGAGGGTGTCGATGAGGCGGTCGACTGCTTGAACCGGCGCCAGCTCTTGAACTTCGCTGGCTGGCAGCGCAGGACGAGCGTATATCGCGTCAAAGATGGGGATACAGCCTTTCCCTTCGATGTCGCCGTCGACGATAGCGCTGACGACGACCGATCCGAATAGGAAATAATCGGCAAAATAAGCCTTGGAACGGGCTGAGATATAAAGACCGTCGCCCTGTATGCCGAACCACAGGCGCTTGACGACGCGAAGCGACTCCTCTGCGCTCGAGGCTCCCGCGTCGAGGATAAGGGCCCAACCGTGGAGTCGTGGGCCGATTCCGGAAAGAATAAGCGACAGGTTCCGCGCGGCTTCCGCCGCACGGAGCCTGCAGGGCCGAGAGGATTCGTCGAAGGTCAGCAGAAACGATTCTTCGGTCGCATGCCTCGATGCGGCGAAGGCCGCGACGACCTCGTTCACCGCTTTCGCGAGCTCAGCCGCGAGTGCGGGCTCCGCATTGCGAAGTTGGGAGTGGAAAGGTATTTTTATAAAGAGTCCGATCACGGTTTCCCCCCTCGGAGCGCTCGGCCTATCCGGTACAATTGTCACCATTCCGCCGATTTCGTCCAGCGGTAAAACTTGACGCCCCATATTGTGGATGCTACACTGCGCTTCCGAAGTCTCGTGGGGCAGTCGCAGGAGGAGCGGAGCGCATGGACTTAAATATCCGCAAGAGCGATCGGAACTATATCATCGACGTCAACGGCGAGATGGACCTGTACAACTCGTACAAGCTTAAGGAACTCGTGATGAAAATGCTCGAGAAAAAGGTGGAGCGCTTCATCATAAATCTCGAGAACGTCGACTATATAGACTCGAGCGGGATCGGCGCCCTCATCTCAATCTGTTCTACCATCAGGAAGATGGACCTCAAGCTCTTTATAACCAACATTCACGGCTCCGTGAAAAAGGTCATCGAACTCACCAAGCTCATGGGCTACTTCCCCATCACTCCGACGATCGACGACGCACTCAGGCGGATGGCGGCCTGAAATCGCGGCGTCATAGTCGGAACTCGAACCCTGCCATCCCCTTCAGGCCGCTTTCCTCTCCTTCGCGAAGACTTTGGCCAAAACGGCGCAGAAAAGGGCGGTAAGGGCGGCGATTATCGCATAGCTGGCGAAGCCTATTTTTATTCCATACCCCTGGGATATCCAGGACATCAGGAATGGGAAGGCGAAGAGGCCGCCGCCGCCGCCGGAAACGGCGAAGGAAACGGCCTCTGCCTGGGCCTTTTTGCAGGCAACCCCGACTAGGGAGATGACGGTGGGGTAGATGATGGAGCAGCCGAGGCCGGCGAGGAAAGTGAATATCGCGGGCAACCAGAGCGGACCACCGGCGGCCGCGAAGCCTAAGGCGCATAACGTTACCGTCGCGGCGACGAGGAGGAGGGAGCTGGCGACGAGGATTATTTCCTGGCGCTGGCCGCGGTATAAGGCCGGTACGCCGAAACGCCCGGCCAGGACGCCGATCCAGAATAGGGAGACGGTGAGGGAGGCGAAAGCGGGATCGGCGGAAAATATTCGGACAAAATACTCGGCTATCCAGTTGGAGATGCCGATCTCGACCCCGACGTAGAGGAGAAGGCATGCGAAGCCCAGGTAGAAAGCGGGCCCGTGGACGGTTTTTTTGCCTGGGGTTCGGGCCTCCGGGCCGGGATACACGCTCCCGAGGCGAATGAAGGGCATGGATGCGAGGGCGATGCCGATTAGTGCGAAGAGAAAGGCGATGGCGCGGAAGAGAAGGGTCCATGACAGGCCCGTAGCCATTATCAGGCCGAGGACGAGGGGGCCCGCTACGGCGCCGATAGAGAAGGCCCCGTGCATGAGGTTCATCGCGCGGCCCGAGCCGTCCTGATCCATTCGGAGCGCCGACCAGTTGATGGCGGGCTCGATGAAGCCCTGGCCCGCGCCGATAAGGACGTTGAGAAGGAGGTTGGCCGGGAACGATGGGCTCAAGGCGAAGAAGGCCAGGCCGAAGACGCAGGCCGCGAGGCCGGTCACCACCGTGGCCTTCGGCCCTATCGACTTGAGCACCTTGCCCGCGAAAAGACTCCCGAGGAAGTATGCGGCGGCGCTTGCGGCGATCACCGCGCCGGCGGCGGCGTAGCTCCAATGGAAATCGCCGAGGATCTTGGGCAGGGCGGCCCCGACTATGGTCATCGATGTGCCGAAAAGGGTAAATGCCCCGAAGAGGCCGAAAAATAGTCCGCGTAGCGGCTTGGCGATGAGAGCCATGTATGTGTGTCCCTTATTCCCTATTTCTGCGCCGTCTTGGCACTTATGCCCTCGATGCCCACGGCGTCTTCGTCCGTAAAGCCGCGGCCATAGAGGCACTCGAATAGGAAGCGGAAATCCTCGGGGGCGAGTTCGGTGTATTCC
The DNA here is from genome assembly GCA_049513895.1 of Rectinemataceae bacterium. Classification (GTDB taxonomy): domain Bacteria; phylum Spirochaetota; class Spirochaetia; order Treponematales; family Rectinemataceae; genus UBA1306. The sequence goes on from JBEKVO010000021.1 coordinate 34,179, forward strand.
ACGCCGAAATAACTGTGCGTCGCGTCTCGGTAGATGCGTTTGACCCTGGCGGAAGCCTTGATGGTCCTGCCCTTGGCCTTGATAGCGAGTCCCAGGTCGCTCCCCGGGAGCAGAGAAGTGGAGAGGTCGCGGGAAGAGTTCGAGAATAGCAGCCCGCCGGCGCTGATATCGATGACGTCGGCCGAGAAATCTTGGACCTTCTTGGGCGCGTTCTGGAAGTAACCGTTGACTTTGAGGGAGTAGGCGAGAACCTTCGCGAACTGGTGGAAAGTCTCGAGCACCGGCAGGTCGAATGGCGGCTTCCCCGGCAGGTTGTTGACGAGATAGACGTAGCCGATCACGTACTCCTGGAAAAGCAGGGGGATCATCAGTTCCGAGAGTATGCCCGAGGACCTCTTGTTGCGTTCGAAGCGAAGGACTTCGTCGGCGACGAGGTCCTCGCGGATGTCGTCGTAGCGCAGGAAATCGGCGAAAATATCGCGGGTTACGATCCGCGGGCTGACATAGGGATCGACGAGCGGGAGACCTCCGGCGACGGTTGGCAGGTAAAATATCTTACCCGTACGCACGATGAGGCGCTCTTCCAGAGTCTCCGGATGTCTTTCTTTGAACATCCGTACCGCGCGTTCGCTGGCGAATGCCGATGCGCGCTCGTTGAACTCGCCGACGAGGGCGCGTATGTCGTGGGGATCGAAGGTCGAGTCGGGCTCGGGCTCGGCGAGAGGCTCGAACTCGCGAGTCGTGGGGAAGGCGAGGTCGTAGCGATCGCCCTTGAAGGAGACGGATACGCCGAAGTCGGAGGGCGGGGTACGGCGGCTATAGCGGCGGCCGAGGTTCTTATACACGGCATCGGGCACTTCGGTGATGACGCTCGAATCCTTGACCTCGATGATCTTCGCGCGGAAAGCCATGGGCTGTTCTCGGTACACGAAGCGGAACTCGTGTATCTGACCGCGCCTGAGCAGGCGAACGGGCATCGTATGGGAGAATGTAAGACCATCGGGAGCTATCGCCGCTATGAGGCAGGGCCATTCGCCCGAGCCCGCTATCAGGAGGAAGGGTATCTTGTCGTCTCTCGCCGAGCCTAGGATGAACTCCTTCTCGATTCGCTTAAGGTTCGTCGCCATGGTTTTTCCTATCGCCTCCGCGCTACTGCGTGCCCGCGCTCGAATCGGGGTTGAAGGCCAATGCGCCGGAAGCCGGCATGTCGAGCGCGAAGGCCTCGACGTACCATGTGTCGCCGATTTTTCGGAGAGAGAGGAGACCTTCCTCGCGCGCGGCACCTACCTCGCCGGGCAGGCGAAGCCTGAGCGAGGCATCCGAGCCCTTTAAGTAGATCGCCCCGAGCCTATAAGGAACCACTGTCTCCGATCCTGAGCCCCTTGCCGCAGGGGCGAGGAGAACGACCAGCGCGTCTCGCGCTTCCGGAAGGAGGATTCCTTTGTCGAGTTTTCCCGAGGCGACGCCCTCGGCGAAGGAGTGGGCTACGGCGAAGACGGCGGCTTCGTCGCCCTCCGCGGGTCGATATGACTGCAGCGGGCCAATCGAAAAATCCCGGGCCACGCGAGGGATCGAGGGAACCCTTAGGCCGAAAGCGTGCATCGATGCCGCCAGCGGGACCGGTAGGTTCCTCACGGACTGGGACTGGACCGGAGGGGAGGCCGGCGTCTGAGTGCCGATTTTTTCAGCCTTGGGGGTTTGGCGCGACGCCAGCGGAATGTCGATCTTCTTGTCGGCGTTTTTTGGGGAGGTTTTACGGGCACATGAGGCTAGAATGGAGATCGGCGCGATCGTAATCGCCGCGGCCCCTATCGCGCAGAACACGATAAGGATGGCCCGTCCAGCGGGCGCGCTGTACTTTACCGACATTTCATGTAAATATGTACCACATATGCGCCTACAGGTCAAATGAGGAGGACGTTCTCATGAGTTCGGCCGACCTCCTTTATTTCCTCGCCTCCACCTTTACCGAGCCCATCCGCGATCCGCTTTGGGGCAATGTCTTCCTCAGCCCCGCGCTCGAGAGGCTAGCCTCCTCGGTTCCCTTCGCCAAACTCGGCCGGATCAAGCAGCTTGGACCCGCATATCTCGTCTATCCCGGAGCCACGCATACGCGAAGGGCGCATTCCATCGGGGTATTCCACATGGCCCGTCGCATCGCCTGGGCTCTCGCCGCAAAAGGGCAGCTCGATTTCTGCTCGCGCGAAGGGCTACAGTCCTTCCTCGTCGCGGCCCTCTGCCACGATCTCGGCCATTTTCCCTTCGCCCACTCTTTAAAGGAATTGCCTCTCGAGGACCACGAGGCGCTGACCGGACGGGAGCTCCGCACGGAACCCCTGCGCAGCCTCGCTCGCGAGGCGGGAGCCGACCCGGAGGCGGCGGCGGCCATCGTGGATAAAGGCAACGATGACCGGGGGGACCGCGAGATCCGCTTCTTCCGCGGCCTTTTGTCGGGGGTGCTCGATCCCGATAAGCTCGATTACCTCAATCGCGATGCCTTCTTCTGCGGTGTTCCCTATGGACTTCAGGATAGCGATTTTATTCTTCAGCGACTGGCCGTGGGACCGGGCGATACCCTCGCCATAGAGGAGCGGGGTCTCATGAGCGTAGAGTGCCTGCTTTTTTCAAAATATCTCATGTATCGCTCCGTCTACTGGCACAGAGGCGTACGATCGGCTACCGCCATGATCAAGAAGGCCGTGCTCATGGCCTTAAACGAGGGGAAACTTAGCCCGAAGGACCTCTACGGCCTCGATGACGACGGATTCTATTCCATGCTTCGGGGCATTCGCTACGGGCCCTTTGCCCTCGCCGCCGCCGTATTCGAGGGGCGGATCTACGGCACGGTCCTGGATCTGCCCTTTTCCGAGTTCGATGAACGCCACCGAGGCCTTCTCGACTTGGGTTCGCGCCTGAAGGTCGAGGCGGCCCTTGCCGCCGAGGCGGGGGGAGGGTTCTCAAGCCTCGACCTTGTGATAGACGTTCCCGAGGCTATTTCGTTCGAGACCGATCTTCCCGTTCTTCTCGACCCGCCGGATCGACGTGGAGACGAGCGACCCGTCCTGCCTTTTCCCCGTAGCTCTACGGTTTTCACGCCTCCGGTCATCGCGGGCTTCGCGCGCTCGCTGCGACGCGTACGGGTTTTCGCACGAGAGAGTTCCGAGCGTCTCGAAGCGGCCGCCCGAGCCATGTTTGGATAGGCCGGCGTTTCGGAACTCACTGGAATGAATGCACTTCAACGGTGGAGGAGGGGACATGATGGATATTCGCAACATCATGGAAGACGCGGCAAAGGCCATGGTGGAGGAGCTGTTCGAACGCGAAAACAGGGAAAAGCGTCTGGGCTATTGCACCTGCGACCAATGTAAGCTGGACGTCGTGTGCTACGTGCTCAATAGAGTCAAGCCCGAATATATCGTCTCCAGTCGCGGTCTCGCATATAGCGAAAAAGAGGGTCTTGACAAGATACAACGTCAAGCGGACCTCGTTTCTCTTGTAAAAGATGGCTGGGGAAAGGTTTCGCACTCTCCCAGGCCCACGTCGGATCACGTCGGGGGGAATCCCCCGGACGCCAAACTCGAGGGGCCTGTCTTCAATTTTCCGACCATCATGGGCAGGGTCTTTGACGGCCGTACCTTCGCGCCGCTCGGCGAGGGGGTCGTCCGCCTTCTCGCCGAGGGCGCGGAGGCCGATATGGTCGACCCCAACTGGCAGAATCCTTTCGTCCTCGCCGGTGCCACCGGGGGAACCTACATCTTCTGGCCAAGGTCCATAATCGCGTCGCCGGAAGAAGGAGAGCGAAAAGTCGCCTTCGAGATTAAGGTCGAGGTGCCGGGCCTCGAGGGCCTCTCGCACTATTTCGAGATCGTTTTGGCCCAAGAGCGCAGCGCACGCCTCGATTTTTCCCTGCAAAGAGTATATAAAGTCCCCGATCTCTACCTTTTCCCCGAAGGCCAGGCCGACGAGGACGAGTAAGAAAGGAGTTCGTGGGCGGGGACGAGCTCGACATAATGGAAGACAGAATGTATTCCGCAGTCCTCAGTATGGCGAATTTTAACTACGCGATAGGCTATAACGCGCGGGCTTGGCAGGGGCAGGGAAAAATGACGTCCGTTGAGGTCGACGAGCTCGTTGATCCGTAACGGAGCCTCGAGTTCCTGGCTCTCGCCTTCCGGGTATACGATGTAATACTCATCTGGAATCATTTCGAGTCGATTCTATACCGCAAATTCCTATCGTTGTAAGTATGCCCGAGCGATGAATACGAAATCACGATGGATAGAAGGCGCGTTATCCAGGCGTAAAAATTTCATGATACCTACACAGGCGTCTAGCTTTACTCCAATAAATTATGGTTCTGTCGAGTGTTTTCGATTTTAGCTTCGTTGACAGTTTACCATGACGAAGTAGTATAGGATTCGTGGTGGGAAAAAGTGGGAAAACGTAGGAACTAGTGGCAATGAATCTACTTACCGGCGAGTTCAGGAATACCCTGGACGAAAAAGGGCGACTTTCACTCCCAGCCAAACTCCGAGGAGAGATGCTTGGGAACGAATTCGTCCTTACGCAGGGTGTGGATTCCTGCCTCTGGCTTTTCCCGCCGGAGCAGTGGACGGCGTTTTCGAAAAAATTGATGGAGTCTACGAGCCTCTTCGCGGCCCGGGCTCGTCTGGTTCAGCGGCGGATTCTCGCCCCGGCGCAGGAACTTGAGGTCGACAAGCTCGGGCGGATCGCCATACCACAGAGCCTTCGCGAATTCGCGGGCTTGACCAAGGACTGCGTTATTCTGGGCATCTCCAAGTATATCGAAATCTGGGATGGCGAAGCTTACCGTAAGTATTTAGAGGATAATGAGTCCGAGTTTCTGGCCGCGGCCGAAGAACTGGGAGGCCTGACGCTCTAGGGCGTCAGGACGGTCATGGCCGGAATCGCCCACAGTCCCGTAATGCTCTCGGAAGTGCTGTCTTTTCTCGTGCCGCAGCGGGATGACGCGCTGATGCTCGATTGCACGCTGGGGGAGGGAGGCCACGCCGAGGCCTTCCTCGCGCGCTATCCGGGCATCAGTTGCGTCGGCATCGACGCGGACCCTGCCATCCAGGCGAAGGCGCGGGAACGCCTCTCGCCTTTCGATGGCAGGGTATCCTTCCGACTTGGCTTTTTCGACGAGGTCTTGGCGAATTGGGACGGGCTCGATCTGGATTTTGGCTGTTCGCGTAGCGAACCGCAGAGCTCGGGCCTCCGACGGAGGCCCGAGCTGAAGCCCGACCTCATTCTATTCGACCTGGGCATTTCGATGTACCACTTCGCCGAATCCGGAAGGGGTTTTGGTCATGGCAAGGACGAGGTGCTCGACATGAGGCTTTCGCCCGAGCTGCCGCGAAGCGCCGCGCGGCTCCTGGCCGAGGAAGGCGAGGAGGAAATCGCCCGCATCATCTACGAATATGGCGAGGAGCGGATGTCGCGGCGCATCGCGCGCGCGGTAGTCGAGGCGAAGAGGCGGGGGGGCGTGACCACGACGGGCGCCCTCGCCGAGCTCGTTTGGAACGCGGTGCCGCCCGCCTACCGCCACGGCCGCATCCATCCCGCGACGAGGACTTTCCAGGCCCTTCGCATCGCCGTCAACGACGAGCTTGGCAGAGCGGAGAGGGGAATCAGGCTGGCCGTCGGCCTCCTCGCGCCCGGGGGGCTCGTCGCCGTCATCTCCTTCCACTCGCTCGAGGACCGTGTGGCCAAGAACGTCCTGCGCGAGTTGGCGGGCCGCGGGAACCAAAGGGTCAGCGGACACTCTTCACCCTACACGAATTCTCCGATACCTGTTGGAGAGGAAGGGTCGGCGCTTCCCAGTCTCGAGCTTGTCACGAAAAAACCCGTGGAGCCCGGGCCCGAGGAGATAGCGCGCAACCCGGCATCGCGGAGCGCAAAATTGCGCGTCGCCCGTAAAGTCGGCGGCGCGGACCGAAGGACGGCTGCATGAAACGCCTGGCCCTGATCGCCATTCTGGTATCCATACCCCTGCTGCTCATAGCGGTCGCCTGGCAGGCGGGCCGTTTCGACTCTCTCGCCGTCGAGGCGAGGCGCCTCGAAACCTCGCAGGAATCCTGGGTGCAGGAGAACCGCAAGCTCGAGGCGGACATACGCGTGCTGTCGAGCAGGGAAAGAACCGCGGCCCTCGCCGAGAGCCTCGGGCTGGAGAAGGCGGGACCGGAGCGCCGCATACGCGTCCTCCTTCAGAGCGCCGTGAAAAGAGGCTCGGGTGACTGAAGGACGAGGCCCCCTGTTCTCGGCCGCCGAGGCCGCGTCCATCTCGGGCGGCGCTCTCGTCGGGGATCCGAACGCCCGCCTGGATTCGGTCGTAGTCGATTCGCGCAAGGTCGGGCCCCGATCGCTTTTTATCGCCCTGCCCGGAGATCGGAGCGACGGCCACTCGTATATAGAAGCGGCCCTAAGGGCTGGCGCCACCTGCGTTTTGGCGCGTTTGGATCGTCGCGCCTCCGTCGAGGCCGCATTGGGCGAGCTGGGCTCCGCGAAGGGCTTGGCCGCGTTGCGCTCGGCCCTCGTCTTCGTCCCTGACACTCTTGCGGCCCTGCAGGCCCTCGCCTGCGCCCACCGCGCCCGTTTCCCGCGGCTGCTGCGGATCGGCATAACGGGCTCCAGCGGCAAGACTACGACAAAGGAATGCGTATCCGCGGTGCTCGGCCGTTCGCGATCGGTAATCCTCAACCCCGGCAATCTCAATTCGGATATCGGCTTGCCCTTGTCCGTTTTCGCGATAGGCGAGAGCAACGAGGCGGGGATCTTCGAGATGGGGATGAATAGGGTCGGCGAGATGGGCGAGCTCGCCGCGGTATTCGAACCCGATATCGCTCTCATAACGAACGTCGGAACCGCCCATATCGGAATTATCGGCTCGAGGGACGCGATAGCCGAGGAAAAGAAGGCGATTTTCTCGCGCTTCGACGGGCGTCAGATCGGCTTCGTGTGGGAGGACGACGCCTACAACGCCTTCCTCAAATCCGGCGTTCAGGGAGATGTCGTCGATTTCGGGCCGAGAAGCACCCCCGGCGTTCGCGTCTTGCGCAATCGGGGCTTCGAGGGTTGGGACCTGTCCTGGGATGCCCTCGAGTTCCGCTTCCCTCTGCCGGGAAGGCATAATCTTCTCGACGCGATCGGCGCCGCGGCCGCGGCCTCCCGTGCCGGGGCCCCCGCCTCGGACGTGGCGGGCGGGCTTTCCTCGGTGAAACCGCTCTTCGGCCGTTCCGAGATAGTGAAGGGCGAATATACGATCGTCAGGGACTGCTACAACGCGAACCCCGACAGTGTCGAGGCCGCGATGGGGCTTTGCGATTCCGTCGCGTGGGCGGGGCGCCGCGCCTACGTGCTCGGCTCGATGCTCGAGCTGGGGAAGGAATCCGACGCCGCGCACAGCGAGATGGGCGAAATCGCCGGAAAGTCCGCGGCCGACGCCCTCTTTTTCTTCGGCAAGGAGACGAAGCCCGCCTTCGACGCGGCGAGGCTCGCGGGCTTCCGGGGACTCGTCGTATTTGAGACGGACTTCGACAGGCTCCTGGCCGCCGTCCGGGGATATATCGCGCCCGGCGACCTCGCCCTCCTCAAGGCGTCGCGGGGAATGGCGCTGGAGAGGCTCGCGGAAGCCCTCGTTCCGACGGCTTCGCGCCTTGAAGGAATAGGGGAGGCCTAGGATGTTCCTCGAATTGTTCCGAGCCCTGGTGAAGTACTTTTCACCGCTCAACGTCTTCAAGTACCTCACCTTTCGCTCGGCCTACGCCGCGGTGACGGCCCTCCTTATCGCCTTCCTCTTCGGCCCGGCCATCATCGGGAAGCTCCGGCGGCTAAAGCTCGGGCAATCGGTGAGGACCGACGGACCCGAGAGCCATCTTGCGAAATCCGGGACGCCTACGATGGGAGGCATCCTCATCATCGTCGCGGTATCGGTGGGCGTCCTCTTATGGGCAGACCTCTCCAACGCCTACGTATGGATCGCCCTCGGCTCCCTCGTCGGCTTCGGCGCGATCGGCTTCATCGACGACTGGCTCAAGGTAAAGCAGCGCAACTCCGACGGAATTCCCGCATGGGCCAAGTTCGCCGCCCAGGTGCTCGTCGCGTCGGCCGCGGCCCTCCTCATATACGATCCGAAGAACTCCGCGACGACGATGCTCTACGTGCCGTTTTTCAAGGCACCCGTGATGGACCTCGGCGCGGCCTGGATACCGATCGCGATCATCTACGTAGTGTACTGGTCGAACGCGGTCAACCTCGCCGACGGCCTCGACGGTCTCGCGACCGGGCTTACGATCATGGCTCTCATCGCGTTCTCCGTGCTCACCTACATCACGGGCAGACCCGACTGGTCGTCCTACCTCAACATTCCCAACGTAAAGGGCGCCGGGGAACTCACCGTATTCAACCTCGCTCTCCTCGGTGCCTGCGTCGGCTTCCTGTGGTTCAACGCCCATCCCGCAGAGGTCTTTATGGGCGACGTGGGAAGCCTCGCCCTCGGGGGAGTTCTCGGCGTGCTCTCCCTCATCGTCAAGAAGGAACTCCTTCTTCTCCTCATCGGCGGCGTCTTCATGATGGAAATACTGTCCGACGTCCTTCAGGTCGGCTACTTCAAACTGACTAAAGGAAAGCGCCTCTTCAGGATGGCGCCCATCCATCACCATTTCGAGCTCAAGGGCTGGAAGGAGACCAAGGTGGTGACCCGTTTCTGGATACTCGGCGGGCTCTTCGCCATCCTGGCACTTTCCACGTTGAAGATACAGTAAGGGCGGGAATGATGTTGGGATTCGAAGCGGAGCGGACGAGGGCCGGAAGGCGCGGAGACAGGGGCTTCCTGGTCGCCGTCCTCCTGCTGGCCGGGGTCGGCGTCGCCGTTCTTTGGTCGTCCTCCTCCGAGTACGCCCTTTCCCTGGGCCGCTCCTCGGGCTACTTCGCCCTGCGTCAAGCCCTTTTTCTCGTACCCTCCGCGCTGGCATTCTGGGCATGCGCCTCCGTCGACCTGGACGCCCTCCGGGCGAGGACCGGGGCCATGACCCTGATCGCCCTTGGGCTCATGCTGCTGCCCTTCATCCCCGGCCTCGGGGAGAACCGAAACGGCGCGACGCGGTGGATTGACCTTCACTTCACCACCTTCCAACCGTCCGAAATTTGGAAACCCGCGTTGGTCCTCTATCTTGCCCATATTCTCGAGAAGAAGCGCGAACGCATGGACGAGAGCCCCGGCGTCCTCATCCCGCCCTTTCTCCTCATCACCATCGGCTGCCTCCTCGTCTACGCGCAAAATGACTTCTCGACCACCGTGATCGCCGCCCTCACCGCCATCGCGGTATTCTGGGTGGCGGGCTCGCCCGTCTCCTTCTTCCTCGGCCTGGGCGCCGCGGCGATTCCGCTCGCCGTCCTTTCCATCCTCACCTCCGACTTCAGGCTCCGGCGGATACTCACCTTCCTCTTTCCCGCCTATGAGCCCCACGGCCAGGGCTATCAGATACTCGGCTCGATCAAGGCGATACGCTCGGGCGGGCTCATCGGCAAAGGCTTCGGCCTGGGCTCGCTTAAGCGCGGATCCATACCCGAGGTGCAGTCCGACTTTATTTTCGCGGCCTGGGCTGAGGAAACCGGCCTTCTCGGCGTCCTCGCGGTGCTGGGGCTCTTCGGCTTCCTGGCGTGGCGCGCCTTCAAGGTAGCCTTCGCGGAGAGCGACGGCTATCGATCGTACCTCGGCATGGGAATGGCCTTCCTGCTCAGCATAGAGATACTCGTCAATGTAGCGGTCGCCGCGGGCGCCGTGCCCGCCACCGGCATGGCGCTGCCTTTCTTCTCGGCCGGCGGCTCTTCACTCATCTCCACGGCGATATCCTGCGGTCTGATCTACAACCTGAGCTCGAGTCCGAGCTCGAGGTCCGATTCGCGAAGTTCCGACGGCGCGTCCGATTTCTCGCCCCGGGAGGCCACCGATGTCTGATTATGCGGCTCGCGCCCAAAGCGGCCCCGAGAAGGCCCTCGCCGTCTTCCTGGTGGCGGCGGCGATGTTCGCGCTCGTAGCGGCCGCGGTACTCCTCGTCCCGCCGGCCCTGCGAGTTACCCGCTACGAGGTGTCGGGCAACTCGTCGATGACTCGGGAGGAGGTGCTCTCCGCGGCCCTCATCCACGAGACGGAGTACTTCTTTTCGCTCGACGTCGCGCGCGTCAAGGCGGCCCTGGCCGCCGATCCGCGCGTTGCCTCGGCCTCGGTATCGAAGCTCTTCCCGAACGGGCTGCGAATCCTGGTCGCGGAACGCAGGTCGGTGGCCGCCGTCCTCGTCACGATCGCGGGCGCCGCATCGGCGGTGTGCCTCGACTCGGAAGGAGTGGCCTTCGCGGAGGCCTCGCCGGAAGAGGCCGCCTCGGTGCCCGTACTATCGGGAATACGTTTCGAAGGGTTCCGCTTCGGCATGCGCCTGCCGCCCTCCCTCACCGCTCTCGTCGCTTCGCTCGGAGCGATACAGTCGAGCGAACCGGCCCTGCTCTCCGCGATATCCGAGATCCGGGTCGTGAAGCCCGCGAACGGCTCTTTGCCCGCGGGCGCGGCCCCCGAGCTCATCATCTACCCGTTAAACCAGCGAATACCGGTGCGCGCGGGCGCGTCCCTGGACGCCCCGACGCTGCGCTCCATCATACTCGTCCTGGACGTCCTCGGGACGAAAGGCCTCGGCTCCTCGGTCCAAGAAATAGATTTCCGGACCGGTACGGTGGTGTATCGCAGCAAGGAGGGACAATCTGGCTGACAATCTGATAGTCGGCCTCGACATCGGCACGACCAACGCTCGCGCCGTCGTCGGGGAATACAACGAGAACGGGGTCCTCGAGATAATAGGGGTGGGCGTAGCACCCTCGGTCGGCCTGCGCAGAGGCGTCGTGGTGAACATCGAGGCCACGCTCGTCGCGGTCGAAGCCGCGATCGAAGCCGCGGAGCTGATGTCCGGGCGAGAAGTCCGGGACGTCTTCTGCGGAGCCGCAGGCGCCAGCGTCGAAGGCATCAATTCACGCGGAGTCGTCGCGGTGACGGGCAGGGGCAGGGAGATTACCCGCGAGGACGTGGACAGGGTCATCGAGGCGGCACGCGCCGTCGTGATACCCATGGACCGCGAGGTCCTCCACGTGATACCGCAGGCCTTCATCGTGGACGACCAGAAGGGCATACGGAACCCCCTCGACATGATCGGCGTCCGCCTCGAGGCGGAGGTGCACATCATCACGGGCTCGGTAACCACCGCGCAGAACCTCGTCAAATGCGTGAACCGCGCCGGCTTCAAGGTAAACAAGCTCATGCTGCAGAGCCTCGCCGCGGCCCGAGCCGTGCTCAATTCCGACGAGAAGGAGCTCGGCTGCCTCCTCGTGGACCTGGGCGGCGGCACGACCGACGTCCTGGTGTACACGGACGGCGCGCCTTATTTTTCGAGCGTGATACCGGTCGGCGGCGCGCAGGTCACGAACGACCTCTCGATAATGCTGAGCGTGTCGATGGAGGTCGCCGAACGCCTGAAACGCGAGTCGGCCTCGGCATGGCTCGAGTCCGTGGAGAGCGACGCGAAGGTGATCGTGCCCAGCGTGGGGGGAAGGGCGCCCGCGGAGATCCCGCGGCGACGGCTCTGTTCCATCGTTCAGCCGCGAATGGAAGAAATTTTCGGCATGGTCCGCGAACGCGTCGAGAAAATGGGCCACTGGAAGCACATAAAGGGAGGGGTCGTGCTCACCGGAGGCGGAGCCCTCATGCAAGGCGCGACCGAGCTCGCGCAGGAAATATTCCAGATGCCCGTGCGTGTCGGCAACCCGATTACGCTGGGCGGCCTGGTCGAGGAATACCGAAGTCCGCTTTACGCTACCGCGGTCGGCCTTCTCCTCATGGGAGCGGAGGAATCGCAGCCTCCCGAGGCGAGGGGGCAGCGACCCGTCGAGAGGCAGTCGGCGGGCCGGAGCAAGGGGGCCGAGAGAAGCGGGGCGCTCGGACGTCTCGCCGATTGGATACGCAAGGGCTTTTTTTGAAGGTTTCTTTGAAATGCAGACGTATTTTACGGCGCTTATATGGGGATTATGAAGCGCGAGAAGCTGCACAGCCAAATCCGATGCTGACCGGACCTTGAATCGGCTGCCGGAGAGGGGTGCCGGGTTTTACCCTGCGGATGCAAAAACTGGGAGGGGAATATGAACATCGAAGTGATCGAGGATACGGGGATCGTTCCGACGGTTATCAAGGTGATCGGAGCGGGGGGAGGCGGCTCGAACGCCGTCAACCGGATGATCGCGGCGGGGCTCAAGAACGTCCAGTTCATCGTCGCGAACACCGACGTGCAGGCGCTGGGCCTGTCGCGCGCCGAGACGAGGCTCGCACTCGGTGCGAAGGTCACCCACGGACTCGGAGCCGGCGGAAAGCCAGAGGTCGGCGAGAAGGCCGCCCTCGAGGACAGGGAGGCCATCGCCCAGGCCCTTCGAGGCGCAGACATGGTCTTTGTCACCGCGGGCATGGGAGGCGGCACGGGTACTGGCTCGGCCCCAGTCATAGCCCAGGTAGCGCGTGATCTCGGCGCCCTTACCGTAGCCGTAGTCACGAGGCCCTTCGATTTCGAGGGCAAGGCCAAGTCCCGACTTGCTCAGGAGGGCATCGAGAAACTCCGCCAGGCGGTGGACACCCTCATCGTCATCCCCAACCAGCACCTGCTCAAGGTCGTCGAGCGGCGGACTCCGATAAAACAGGCCTTCTCTCTCGCCGACGACGTTCTTCGCCAGGGCGTCCAGGCTATTTCCGACCTCATCACCGTTCCCGGCGAGATCAATATCGACTTCGCCGATGTGCGGACCGTGATGCAGGGCCAGGGAGACGCCATCATGGGGATCGGCTCGGCGACGGGCGACAATCGCGCCGTCGAGGCCGCGACCAAGGCCATCAGCAATCCCCTCCTCGAGGACGCACGGATCGAGGGAGCGAGAAATCTCCTCATCAATGTGACCGGGGGCGAAGACTTCTCCCTCACCGAGTTCGAGGAAATAATCAATCTTATCACCGAGAGCGCCGACCGCGAGTTCTTCCAAAAACCCGGCCTCATCATCGACCCCAACGTCGGCGACGAGGTGCGGGTGACCGTCATCGCTACGGGCTTCGACAAGGGCGCCCGGCCCGAGGCTTCAACTCGCATCGATGCGGTTCCGATAAAACGCGGCTTCGAGGACTACCTTTCCAACGCGGAATGGAAGCGCATCACGGAAACGCCGGTCGCCCCGCATAGCAAGCAGTACCTCCTCGGGCGCAACGATGAGGAGGACGAGCTCGACATACCGACGGTGCTCCGGGAACAAAAATTCGCCAGCGAACGTAAGGTCGCTGGCGATCACATGTCCGTCGCGAGCCAAAGGCTCGCGGGCGAGAAGAACGAGGCCTGAGTTTGGACGAGCTCGCCACGCGCTACAGGGGCTACCTCATCGCCGCCCGCAAGCGTTCGCCGCTCACGGCCGAGGTCTATCTTCGAGAGGCCGCGATGCTCCAGCGTTTCCTCGCCGACCGAGACTCCCGTCCCGAAAAAGCGACGAGCGTGGAGCTGTTGGGCTATCTCGTGTGGCGCCAATCCGGGGCCCGCGAAAGCGCTACGGCGAGAAATACCAGCGAAGGAACTACTGTTCCTTCGCGTCGTGAAAGCGCTACTGCGCGAGATACTAGCGAAGGAACTACTGTTCCTTCGCGTCGTGAAAGCGCTACTGCGCTTTCACGAAAGACCATGGCCCGTGTCGTATCGAGTCTTCACGCTTTCTATAAGTTCATGCGGCTCGATGGCCTTCGCCCGGATGACCCGAGCGAGCTGATAGCGACGCCCAAGCAGGAGCGGGCGCTCCCCTCCGTGCTCGCCCCCGAGGAAGTGAACCGATTTCTGGCCTCGATAGACCCGAGCACGCCCCGAGGCCTTCGCGACAGGGCCCTTTTCGAGCTGATCTATTCCTGCGGCTTACGCATATCGGAGGCGGCCACCCTCAGCTTCGACAGGCTCTACCTCCGCGAACGGGTCATCCGAGTCATAGGCAAAGGCCGAAAGGAGCGCCTCGTGCCCTTCGGCGACGAGGCCGCCCTCTGGCTGGGACGCTACATCGAGGAGGGCAGGCCCGCCCTCGCGAAGGGAAGAAGCGATCGCGTCTTTCTGAACCAGGCGGGGGCGGGAATCTCGCGCAAGGGCATCTGGAAACGTTTCGACGGCCTGCGGGAAAGCTCCGGCGTCAAGGCGAAAGTGCACACTTTCAGGCACAGCTTCGCCACCCATCTGCTCGCGGGCGGCGCCGATCTCCGGACGGTCCAGGAACTCCTGGGGCATGCCGACATCTCCACCACTCAGATTTATACGCATATCGACCCGGAAAGCCTTCAGGATTATCACCGGGATTATTTTCCGCGGAAATGAATGAAGCGGGGAGCCGCTTCGATCGCGTAGGAAGGGAGGAGGGACAATGAAGAATATCGAAGAAAAGCGTCTCGTCCTCGCCCTGGCAATCCAGAGGATTGGTTTCCTGCGTGCCGAAGAGCGCCTCCTCATCTGGGACCTCGTTGACGATGAGCTCTCGCTATCGTTACTTTTACTACGGGACGTCGAGGCGGCCATCGGTCGGGTCCTGGGCGGAAGGTCCTGGGTGCCCGATTCCTTCCTCGAGGCCGCGGTCCGCGACGCCCGTTTCCTGGAAAAATCGGGATGCCGCTTCATCCAGTATGACGACGAAGCCTATCCGGCGGCCCTCCGCGAGACTTCCAGGCCGCCTTTCGGCCTTTTCGCGCGTGGATGGAACCTCGACCCGGCCGCGGATTTCGTGGCCGTCGTCGGCACGCGCCTACCCACCGGCAGAGGCCTAGACGCCGCCTTCGACCTGGCCCGCGGGCTTACCGAGGCGGGCGTAACCGTGGTTTCCGGGCTGGCCCGAGGCGTCGACGCGGCGGCCCATAGAGGAGCCCTTGCCGGCGCCCGCGAGGGAGGGACCTGCGCCGTACTGCCCTGCGGGATAGATCGCATATACCCGCCGAGCAATCGTCCTCTCGCGGCCGATATCCTCGATCACGGAGGCCTTCTCCTTTCCGAATATCCGCCCGGCGAGGAGATACATAAATACCGCTTCCCCGAGCGCAACAGGATCATCGCGGGGCTTTGCCGGGCTTGCGTCGTCGTCGAGGCGCCCGCCAAGTCGGGGGCCCTGATCACCGCGGAGCATGCCCTGGACGAGGGCCGCGACGTATGGGTAGCGAAGGACTGCCTGGGGGGACCGAGGAGCGCGGGCATAGACCGCCTCGCCGCCGACGGGGCGCAGGAAGCGGATGGCGCGGGGGATATCCTCGCGGATTGGGGCATCGAGCCCGGTCTCCCATCCTCTTCCCCCGGCGCGCGGGTAGAAGACGGGAACGAGGGCAGGCGCTTGGCCGCGGCCCTCCACGATGAGCTGGCTATTGGCAACGGGAGATAGGAGATATTTGAATGGCAGAAAAAAAGAGCGGCGCGGGCGAGCAGGGAAGCGCCGTAAAAGAAAAAACCAAGGCCAAGCCCAAATCGAAGGCGAAGGCTAAACCGAAAACCGGCGGCGCGAAAGCGGCGCCCAAGAGCATTCTCGTCATCGTCGAATCGCCGGCCAAGGCCAAGACGATCGAGAAATACCTCGGCTCCAAGTACTCGGTCCTCGCGTCGATGGGCCACCTCATCGATCTGCCCAAGTCCCGCGTCGGGATAGACGTCGAGGGCGACTTCGAGCCCGAGTACCTCACGATCCGCGGGAAGGCCAAGCTCCTCAAGGATCTTCAGAAGGCGGCCAAGAAGGCGGGCCTGGTCCTGATCGCGTCTGATAACGACCGCGAGGGAGAGGCGATCGCCTTCCACATAAGAAACGCGATCCGAGGCAAGGAGGCCGAGCTGCCCATCGAGCGCATCGTGTTCAACGAGATCACGCCGCAGGCCATACGCGACGCGGTAAAAGCGCCCAGAGACATCGACGATACCAAGGTAGACGCGCAGAAGGCGCGCCGCGTCCTCGACCGCCTCGTCGGCTACAATCTGTCGCCCCTGCTCTGGAAGAAGGTCAAGAACGGCCTCTCCGCGGGCCGCGTGCAGTCCGTCGCGCTGCGGCTCATCTGCGACCGCGAGAAGGAGGTCGAGTCCTTCCTTCCCGAGGAGTACTGGTCCGTGGAGGGGGATTTCCGCAAGGGCCGCGGTGCCTTCTCGGGCGAGCTCGTCCTCTTCAAGGGCGAGAAGCCCGAGCTCAAGGGCGAGGTTTCGGCCATGGCCATCGTCGACGCGATCCGGGGCAAGGGCGCGCGGGTCGGCGAAGTGCGCGAGGCCGAGAAGACCCTGAGGCCCAAGCCGCCGTTCACGACGTCCAAGCTCCAGCAGACGGCCGCCAATCGCCTGGGCTTCACGAGCAAGAAGACCATGCAGCTCGCCCAGCAGCTCTACGAGGGCGTCAACATCGGCTCTACGCGCATCGGCCTCATCACGTACATGCGCACCGATTCCACGCGCATATCCGAAACCGCGATCGCCGAGGTTCGCGCCTATCTCGCGGAGCGTTTTCCCGCCGAGCTTCCGGGATCGCCCAACGCGTACGTCGCCGACGGCAAGGCCCAGGACGCCCACGAGGCGATACGGCCGACCATCGTCGCCTACGATCCCGTGGCCGTGAAAGAACATCTCTCCAAGGATCAGCAGAAACTCTATGCCCTCATCTGGGAGCGATTCGTCGCGAGCCAGATGACCAACGCCAAGGTCCGGACTTCGAGCGCGGATATCGTGGTGGGCGAGGGGACTTTCAGGGTCGCCTCCTCGCGCGTCGTCGAGCAGGGCTTCTACAAGGTAATAAAAATCGGCGCCACCAAGGAAGACAGGGCCGAGGGCTCGGTGCCCGAGCTTAAGACCGGCGACGAGATCAAGGTCGAGCTCATCCATGCCGAGCAGCATTTTACTCAGGGGCCCTCGCGCTTCACCGACGCTTCCATCATCAAGGCCCTCGAGGAGCAGGGGATCGGCCGCCCTTCGACCTACGCGCCGATCATCTCGGTCCTGCTCGAGCGCTACTACGTGTCGAGGGAGAATCGACAGCTCGTACCCACGACCCTCGGGCGCATGATCAGCGAGATATTGGTCGATTACTTCCCCGACGTGGTCAACGTCGGCTTTACCGCCGGCATGGAGGCGATGCTCGACGAGGTCGAGGACCAGAGGGCGGACTGGGTCCACAAGATCAGGGATTTCTACGGCCCCTTCAAGAAGAAAGTCGACGAGGTCATGGGCAGCCTTCAGTCATACAGGGGCACACTCGACGAGGCCACCGACATCGTCTGCGAAAGATGCGGAAAGCCCATGGTCAAGAAGCTGGGCCGCTTCGGCTACTTCCTCGCCTGCACGGGCTTTCCCGAATGCCGCAACACCCGCTCCATCCCCTTGGGCAAGTGCCCGAGGCCCGGCTGCGGAGGAGACATAGTCGCGAGGCGAAGGGCCAAGGGAAAGGGTCGGGAATTTTATGGCTGCACCAACTACCCCGTTTGCGAATTCATCACCTATAACAAGCCGACGGGCTCCAACTGCCCCAAGTGCGGTTGGTTCCTCGTCGAAAAATTCGACAAGAAATCGGGGTCGCACAAGGCCTGCATCAATCCGGACTGCGATTACCTGCACACGCACGGGGAGGATGAGGAGCATGGACAGGAGGATTGAGGAGTACCTCGCCTACCTCGGCGCCGTGCGGGGCCTCTCTCCCCACACCCTGCGATCCTACCGCGAGGACTTCGAGAGCTTCGAAAAACACATCGGCGCCGCCGCTACAGCTGCCGCCACTACAGCTGCCGCCACTACCGTGGCCGCCACTACCGTGGCGACCGACCTCGATGCGACGACCGCATCCGACCTCCGCGCCTTCGTGGCCTCCCTCGTAACGGAGGGCAAGGCTGGCTCGAGCGTGAACCGCGCGCTTTCGGCCCTCCGCGGGTATTTCCGCTACCGTGTACGCTTCGGCGGCCTATCCGCCGATCCCTCGCGCGACGTCGAGGGACTGCCTTCCAAGCGGCCACTCCCCCGCTTCCTCTTCGAGGACGAGGCAGGCGCCTTCCTCGCCCTGCCCGAGGGCGAAGGCTTCACCCCCTCGAGGGACAGGGCCATGCTCGAGTTCCTGTACAGCACAGGCTGTCGCGTCGCCGAAGCCTCCAACCTGACCCTCGACCGCCTCGACCTCGTGGGCGGCTCCGCTCGCGTGATGGGTAAAGGTTCCAAGGAAAGAGTCGTCTTCCTGGCGGGCCCGGCCAGGACCGCGATCGGCCGGTACCTCCAGCTTCGCTCCGAGAGACTGCGGAACATTGGCCGCGAATCAGGCTCGAGCGGCAAGGAATACCTCTTCGTGAATGCGAGGGGAGGGCGCCTCACCGAGAGGGGCATCGAGTGGATTATTCAGGGATACGCCGAGCGTTCGGGCGCCACGCGCTCGGTGACGCCCCACGCCTTCAGGCACAGTTTCGCGACCCACCTCGTCGGAAGAGGGGCGGATATTCGGGTAGTGCAGGAGCTCCTCGGTCACGCGAGCGTATCGACCACGCAGGTGTATGCCCACGTCGACATGGAGCGGCTCCGCAAAGTTTACGAGCAGGCCCATCCTCACGGTAAAACCGGTGTGAGGCCCCATGGCAGTGCCCATGGATCCAATGGCGGAAGGAAATAGGGGAATGAAGGATACTAAGTTTCGATCGACGACCGTAATCGTCGTGCGCCGCGGCGGCAAGGTCGCCATGGCCGGAGACGGCCAAGTAACGATGGGCGAAACCGTCATGAAGAGCAATGCCCGCAAGGTGCGAACCATCTACGAAGGCAAGGTGCTCGTAGGCTTCGCGGGCGCAACCGCCGACGCCTTCACGCTATTCGAGCTCTTTGAGATTAAGCTCAAGGAGTATCAGGGCGATCTCGAAAGGGCGGCCGTCGAGCTTGCCAAGGCCTGGCGAATGGAAAAGGCCCTTCGCAATCTCAACGCCCTCCTGCTGGTAGCCGATGCTTCAAAGACCCTCCTTCTGTCGGGCACGGGCGACGTGATAGAACCGGCGACGGATGTCATCGCCATCGGCTCCGGAGGCAATTACGCCTATGCCGCGGCTCTCGCCTACCTCGAGACCTCCGAACTCTCCGCCGCCGAGATCGCCAGGCGCAGCCTCACGATAGCCTCGGGCATCTGCATCTACACGAACGGCAACATCACCGCGGAGGAGCTCTCATGAGCGGCGATTTCGCGGCCGCTGGCTCGAGCGGGGACTTCGCGCCCGCGAGCCCAAGGACGGACTTCGCGCCCGCGAACCCAAAGACGGACTTCGCGCCCGCGAGCCCAAAGACGGACTTCGCGGTGATGACCCCGCGCAAGATAGTCGAGGAGCTCGACAGGTATATAGTCGGCCAGGAGAAGGCCAAGAGGGCGGTCGCGATAGCCCTCCGCAACAGGATGAGGCGCCAGCGCCTCCCCGAGGACATCCGCGACGAGATCGCCCCCAAGAACATTCTCATGATAGGCCCGACGGGAGTGGGCAAGACCGAGATCGCCAGACGCCTCGCCAAGCTCTGTCAGGCGCCCTTCGTCAAGGTCGAGGCCACGAAGTACACCGAGGTGGGCTACGTGGGCCGTGACGTCGAGTCGATGATCCGCGACCTCATGGCGGCAGGCCTGGCGATGGTGAAGACCGAAATGCAGACCGGCGTCAAGGAGGAGGCGGACAGGCGCGCCGAGGAAAGGCTCCTCGACCTTCTCCTGCCCGGCATAAAGAAGCCCGAGGATGTCGCGGCGTCGATGGCCGTCCTCGAAGCAGGGGACGCCGGCGCGGGCCGGACCGTTCCGAACGACAGCCGGGAGAAATTCCGCGCCCTACTGCGCGCGGGTAAGCTCGACGCGCGGGAGGTGGAAATAACCGTTCAGGGCAACAGTCCCGCGATCGAGATCTTCTCGGGGAACCAGATGGAGGAGATGGAAGTGGCCCTCGGCGGCCTCTCCGGCCTCTTTGGCGGAAAGCGAAAGAAAAAGGCCGTGTCCGTCGCCGAGGCGCGTCGCGTCCTCGCCGCCGAGGAGCTCGACAAGCTCGTGGACCCGGAAAGGGCGGCAGAAGAGGCGCGCAGGCGGGTGCAGGAGACCGGCATCGTCTTCATCGACGAGATCGACAAAATAGCCAACAGGGAGGGGCGCAGCTCCGGCGGCGTCGACGTCTCCCGCGAAGGCGTCCAGCGCGATATCCTGCCCATAGTCGAGGGCTCCACCGTCAACACGAAATGGGGCACGGTGGACACCTCCCACATCCTCTTCATCGCGGCGGGGGCCTTCAACGTGTCCAAGCCCCAGGACCTCATCCCCGAGCTTCAGGGCCGCTTTCCCATCCGCGTGGAGCTCGAGGCCCTCTCCGCCAAGGATTTCGAGCGAATCCTCACCGAGCCGAAGAGCGCCTTAGTGAAGCAGTATACGCAGCTTCTCTCCTCGGAAGGAGTGGAGCTCGAGTTCGAGAGCCCCGCGGTGGCGCGCATCGCGGAGATCGCGGCCTCGGCCAACGCGAGAACCGAGAACATCGGCGCCCGGCGCCTGGCGACCGTAATGGAGCGTCTCCTCGAGGAACTTTCCTTCGAGGCTCCTTCGATGGCGGGGGTCAAGGTGACCGTAGACGTCGCCTACGTGGACTCTCGTTTCAAGGACTTCGCCGAGCGCCAGGACCTGAGCAGGTACATATTGTAGAAATCGATTTTCCCTAAGGCGGAGGGGTACCGCCTCCGATAGAAACAGAGAAGGGCTTTTCGGAGATGCGGCCACATTTCCGAAAAGCCGCCAAAGCTGGAGGTAGACGGCATGTTCGAGAATAGCACGTTCGGGAAGACGGTCGAGATGCTCCATCGCGGCATGGACGTCGCCGTGCTGAGGCGCCAGGTCATTTCCGACAATATCGCGAACGCCGACGTACCGAATTTCAAGCGCTCCACGGTCAACTTCGAAGCCGCGCTAAAAAAGGCCCTCGATTCCGAGAAGCAGGAACCCGTTCTGGCTATGAATACGACCGATCCCCGTCATATCAAGAGCTTCGCTCCTTCGGATTACAGGAAAGTGGAGCCCCGACGGGTCCTGGACTACCTTACTACCTCCAAGAATAACGGCAACAACGTGGACGCCGAGCAGGAGATGATGGACAGTCTGACCAATCAGCTCTCCTATACGCTCCAGGCCCAGGCGATCAATTTCGAATACAACCAGGTCAACCTGGTGCTCAGGAGCTAGGCCATGGGATTGTTCACATCGATAAGCATCGCCGCCTCCGGCTTGGCCGCCGAGAGGCTGCGCAGCGACGTAATCGCCGACAACATCGCCAACGCGAGCACGACGAGGACACCCGAGGGCGGCCCATTCAAGCGAAGCCGCGTCATCCTCCGGCCGATGAATCCGGAGCCCTATTTTCGACTTCCCTTCCAACCCGAGTCTTTTGACAACGGCGCCGGCAATGGCGTCCGTGTCTCGAGCATCGAGAAAGACGACTCGCCTCCGCGCCTCGTGTACGATCCGACCCACCCGGACGCGATTAAGACGGGACCAAAGGCCGGTTACGTCGAAATGCCCAACGTGAATATCGTCACCGAAATGGTCGACCTTATAGCCGCCTCGCGCGCCTATGAGGCCAACTCGACCATGGCCAACGGCTCGAAGGCCATGTTCATGAAGGCCCTCGAGATCGGGAGGTAATGAATGGCCCTGAATATCAGCTCGCTCAGCGCGGCCCTCGCGCCGAACTCCGCCGCCCAACTCGCCGCGCTCGTGCGCACGAACGCCATGCACTACGCTTCGGCCGGCGCGCAAAACGACCCGGCGACGGATCAGCTGGATGGAATATCCGCGGGTGCGGCTCAGGCCCCTTCATTCGAGAACGCCTTCCTCAAGGCCTTGGACGGGGTAAGCGCCTCGCAGGGAAAAAGCGACAACCTGCTCCAACAGGTAGTCGCCGACCCCAATTCGGTCGACGCGCAGGACGTCACTATCGCGATGGCCGAGGCGAACATGTCGCTCAACCTGGCGAAGACGATCCTGTCACGGATAGTGACGGCATGGAAGGACGTTATCAATACGCGATAAACGCGTATTCAGCGAGCGTATGACGCCCGGTCAAGGACGTCTCGGCTCTCCTTGGGGAAGGGGAAACGAGGCCCATAGGTCCCGGCCGGGAGACGCGAGGTGCATTTAATAGCGGGACGACGATCCCGCGCTGGGGGGGGACATGAACGATTTTTTTAAGCGGCTCGTCGACCAGGCCAAGGCCCTTTGGGCGAAGTGGTCCTTGGTTCAGAAACTCATCATGGGCGGAGTCGTACTCGTCGCCATAATCGCCGTGGTTTTGCTGGTTCGAGTCTCGGCCGCGCCTTCAATGGTAAAGCTTCTCGGCACGCCCATAAAGACAGAGGACGAGCTCAGGCTCATCACGAGCAAGCTCGATGCGGAAGGCATCCTCTACCAGGTGGGCGAAAGCAACCAGCTCTACGTCAAGGACCAAAAAACGGCGCTCCGGGCCAAGGGCATCCTCATACGCGACGACCTCATACCCAAAGGCACCGATCCTTGGGCGATATTCGACGTACAGCGCTGGACCACGACCGACTTCGAGCGCAACATCAACCTTCGCCGCGCGATCATCGGCCAGGTCACCCAACAGGTCGAGGCCCTCGACGACGTGGACAAGGCGAGCGTCACCATCGTCATGCCGAATAAGGAGTTGTTTCAAGCCGACCAGAAGCCCGTCACCGCCAGCGTCATCATTTTCCCCAAGCCGGGCTCCGACCTCGCTCAGAATAGGAAGAAGATCGAGGGCATACAGAAAATCCTCAAGTTCGCGATCGAGGGCCTTCTCGACGAGAACGTCGTCATCACCGACCAGAACGGCATCATCCTCAATGACTTCTCGAGCATGGCCGATTTCGATCGTCTGCAGCAGACCAAGAGCGAGCAAAAGCTGATCCAGGAGCTCGAAGGCCAGTACCGCGCCAAGGTTCTCAAGGCCCTCCAGCAGATCTACACGGTCGATCGCGTGCGCGATCTCAATATAAAGATCGACATGGACATGTCGAAGAAAAACATAAAGACCGAAGAATACTACCCCGTCACCGTCAGGCCTCGCACGCCGCGTTCGCCCTACGACGACTCGGATATCCGTCCCTCGGTGACTCGATCCAAGACCGAGACGACGACCGAATGGACGGGCACGGGCTTCAATCCGGAGGGGCCTGCCGGGACGGAAGGGCAGACCGCACCGGCGTACAAGGACCTGCAGAACATGCAGGGGAAGATGGTGCAGCACTCCCTCGTCCAGAACGAGGAGATCAATAAGCGCAACATCGACGAAGTCAGTTCGCCCACGATTCAGCGCGTTACGGTTTCGGTCAATATAGACGGCGTCTGGAAGCCGAAATACGACGACAAGGGCCGCCTTAAAATGCTGCCTCAGGGCGGCGTCGACCGGGAATACCTCCCCGTGCCGAGCGACGATATAAAAAAGTCGCAGTCCCTCATCCAGGACGCCATCGGCTACAATCAGGATCGGGGCGATTCGGTGACCGTGCAGAACATCGCCTTCGACCGGACCGCGCAGTTCAAGGCCGAGGACTCCGACTACCTGCGCAACGTGCAGGTCAGGCAGATCGCGCTTTTCTCCCTCATCGGCCTCGCGGTCCTCATGATAGCCTTCATCGTCTTCCGGGTAGTATCCCGCGAGCTGGAGAGGCGTCGTCGCATCGCCGAAGAGAAACGCGCGATCGAACAGAGCATGCTGCGCGAGAGCGCGATACGCCAGGCTGAGGAGCAGACTATCGAGGTGTCGATGTCGGTCGAGGATCGCAAGCGCCTCGAACTCCAGGAGCACGCGATCAACATGGCCAAGGAGCATCCGGAAGACGTCGCCCAGCTCATCCGTACCTGGCTTCGGGAGGAATGATCGATGCCGCAGCAAGCCCAAGCCAAGGGTCGCGGTCCGGGCGCAGGTCTTGCGTCCGGTGCCGAGCCCGTCTCCTCCAAGAGGCCCAAGAACGTCAAGGACATGGCGGGGCGGCAGAAGGCCGCCGTTTTCCTCGTCTCCCTCGGTTCGGACATCTCGTCGGAAATATTCAAGCATCTGCGCGAGGACGAGA
>JBEKVO010000022.1:0-56850 GCA_049513895.1 Rectinemataceae bacterium
AGGCATGCCCTAAACGCTCGAATAGCAGATTGTTCCTGATGACCGTTCCTTTTTTCTTCCGAAAGGGCTTGACGAACTTCTACATAGCAGAACTGCGAGGTATGGACCCGCGTGCGAATCAATCCACGTACTCTATGGGAAGATTGAGGCGGTCCCGTGAAAGGATAGTGTCCGGGAAGGTCTCCCTCGCCTCGTCGAGAAGACGCTTCAGGTCCCGCTCCGCGTATCGAGGGCTGAAGTGTATGAGGGCGAGTTTCTTGACTCCGCCTGCGTCGCGGGCGACTCGCGCGGCCTGGGACGCGGTCATGTGCTTTTTTTCTATCGCGCTCTGCTCGAGGGCGGACTCGAACATTCCCTCGCAGACGAGGAGGTCGGAGTTCGCTACCTCGCGCGCAATCTCGGGCAGGTAGAGCGTGTCCGTGACGTAGCTGAACTTCCGTCCCGATCGCGGAGCGCCCATGACCTGGGCGCTCTCGACCAGGCTGCCGTCCTCGAGGGCGACGCTCTGCCCGCTCTGGAGCTTGGACCAGAGGGGGCCCCTGGGAACTCCCAGCTCCGTCGCCTTATCGGGATGGAAGGCGCCGGGCCGGGCCTCTTCCTCGAGAGTGTACCCGT
Organism: Rectinemataceae bacterium; assembly: GCA_049513895.1. GTDB lineage: Bacteria > Spirochaetota > Spirochaetia > Treponematales > Rectinemataceae > UBA1306. The sequence continues at coordinate 616 of JBEKVO010000022.1, forward strand.
AACAGGTCTTCGTGTGCCGCAGGGGAAAGGCCCGGACCGAGAAGCCCTCGCCCTTCCATACCGGCCCGGGCTCGGTTATCTCGCGGACTATGATCTCGTAGTTGATGTACATGTCGAGGGTCCGCCTGTTCGTCTCGATGTAGTCGGCTATCCTGGGCGGACCGATGATGTAGAGCGGCTCGGCCCGGTCGACCTGGCTCGAGAGCATCAGTATGCCCGGCAGCCCCGTGACGTGGTCCGCGTGCATGTGCGAGACGAAAATCGCCGTGATCTTTTTCCACCTGAGATTGAGGCGGCGTATCGATACCTGCGTCCCCTCGCCCCCGTCGAAAAGGAAGAGCTCCCCCTCGCGGCGGAGGAGGACGCTCGTAAGGGCGCGATGCGGCAGGGGCATCATCCCGCCCGAACCGAGCACGAAGGCTTCTAAATTCATTGCGGCCGACTATAGCCGGAAATCAGCAGTCGGTTCAATGACCACCGCCTACTCCTTGTGAAGGAAGGCTTCCGCATGCGATCATAATATTATGGAATTGTTCTCCCGCCTCGGCCTCGCCGAGCCCTTGGCTGAGGCCCTCGCCTCCTTCGGATTCGATACGCCGACTCCGGTACAGATAGATGCCATCCCGGTCATACTCTCGCGACGCGACGCCCTCATCGAATCGGAGACCGGCACGGGCAAGACATTCGCCTATCTCGCTCCCGCCTTCCAGCTCGTATCGGTCCTGGAGCGCAAGGGCGTCGGCGAGCCCGGGGCGATCATCGCGGCGCCTACGCAGGAGCTCGCCGTGCAGATCGGCCGCGAGTCGGAGCGTCTCGCGAAGGCGGCGGGATTGAGCCTCAGGACGGTCGTCCTCCTCGGCGGCACGCCCCTCGAGAAACAGGCCGCCAAGCTCAAGGCCAAGCCCGAAATAATCGTGGGCACGCTGGGGCGGCTCGCCGATCTCGTTTCCCTGGGCAAACTTCGAACTTCGTCGCTCAAGGTCCTCGTCCTCGACGAGGCCGACCGTCTTTTCGCGAACGAGACCGAGGAGCTCGCCCGAGCTCTGCTGAAAAGCGCGCCCTCGGCCTGCACCCGCGTCCTCGTCTCGGCCACGATTCCCGAGCGCCTTCGCCGCGAGATGCGCCCCCTCCTCCGCGACGCGGCCGAGATCAGCCCGGTGGGCGAAACGGTGCTGTCGGGAAATATAGAGCACTGGTGCTTCTACTGCGACGGCCGCAAGCGCCTGGACTTCGCCCGGCGATTCGAGGCGGCCCTTCACCCCGAGCGCTGTCTCATGTTCCTCTCGATGGCGACCCGGGTCGAGAAGGCCGCGCTCGCCCTCGCCGCCCTCGGTCTCCCGATCGGGGCGATACATTCGGGCATGGATAAGGAGACTCGCCGCGTCGCCCTCGAGCGTTTCTCGAAGGGCGAGCTGCGCTACCTCCTCACGAGCGACTTGGGCGCTCGGGGCCTCGACATTCCCGGCATCACCCACATCCTCAGCCTCGACCTCCCCGAGGAGCCTACGGTCTATACGCACCGCGCCGGCAGAACCGGCCGAGCCGGCGCGACCGGCGTCAGCATCGTCCTCGCCGACGGCGTCGAGCTGGCCCGCGCGTCGAAGATAGCTACCAAGGGTGGTTTCGTGTTCCGCTGCAAGATGCTCGAAGCGGGAGAAATCCTCGAGCCCACGAGCGAAGAATTTTTCTCCCGGGCCAGCTCCGCCGAGCAGCAGCGAATGGCCGCGAAGGCCGCCAATTTCGACGATGACGCGCATCGCGGCCTGGGAAATAAGCGTCGTGGGACAGGCGACGAGAGCAGGAGTCCGCGGCCAGGAACGAACGAACGCAGAGGACCTCGACGCGAAGAAAACACTGAAGGCCCGAGAACCGCCCGAAAACCCATGTCGGCGCCCTGGCGACCGAGTTCGGATGGGCCCTCCCCGGTGCCGCATACGATGCTGTATAAAAAGGCCGATCAGCCGCCGCGGTCTCCCATCGACTCTCCCTCGCCCGAGTCTCGGCAGGCCAGGATTCCGTCACCGCGCAACGAGCGGCCGCGCAGCGACGGACCCCGCAGCGAGCGGCCGGGTAACGATAGACCCCACAACGATCGACAGCGGAGCGATAGACCACAGGACGATCGGCCGCGCAGCGACGAATCCCGCGGCCATCGGCCGCGCAGCAACGAATCCCGCGGCGATCGGCCGCGGGTTAATGGCGGTTCCACGACGAGACGGCCGCCGAGGCCTTAGAAAACTCGTGTCCCGAATCATCGACGACGATCTCTGCCTGCAGCTCTCCGCGACCGAAGCCCATATACCCTCGGTCGCTAAGGACATGGGCAATCCTCTCTGGGAAAAATCCTCGGCCCGCATACTCATACTCCGGCTCTCGCCCTTCCGCGACGTAGAGGGATCGACCGCTCATCTCGTCCTTTTCGCCGAATGCAGAAAGGCCCTGCCGGAAGCCTACATCGACTTCGGTTTCTTTCCCGACAGGCGCGATCGAGCCATCCTCTCCGCGCGGGGCCTGCCCTTCTTCTACGGCCTCGAATCGGGCAGGGGTCCCGTCGATTTCGACCTCGTCCTGGTATCGAACGCCTTCTCCCTGGAGCTCGTCAACCTGAGCTATCTCTACTCCAGCTCGGGCATCCCCCGCCGCGCCTCCGAGCGCAACACCGAAGATACGGCCGCCGAGGATACGGCCATCTCAAATACGGCTGTACCGATAATCATACTGGGCGGGTCCAACGCCGCGGCCGCCGGCGCCCTCCTCTTTCCCGACGCCGGGCCCGAGGAGAGGAGCGACAGCCTCGTCGACGGCATTTTTTTCGGCGAGGGGGAATCCGCCATAGGCGTGCTCGCAGCCGCTCTGACGCTTTCCGGATCGACTCGAGCCAAGCGCCTCAAAGCAGCTTCCGTGGTCGAAGGTTTCTGGCGCCCTCTCTCGGGGGAAAAAGCGTCAAAAAAAATTCTGCGGCCCTACCCTCCCCACCTGACGAACTATCCGATTTTCAACTCGGCAGGGGCCGCGACGGCGAAGCTTCAGATTAGCGCTGGCTGCCCCGGATTCTGTTCGTTCTGCCTTGAAGGCTGGGAATCCAGGCCCTATCGCGAGCTCCCCGTCGCCGAAATAGCGAAGGCCGCGCGCGAGCTCAAGGCGGCGACCGGGGCGAGCGACCTCGAGGTCTACAGTTACAACTTCAATACGCACGCTGAAATATTCGAGTTGATACTCGAGCTCAATCGGATATTCAGGCGCGTCAATTTCATGAGTCAGCGGCTGGACGTCCTCGCCGAATCGCCCGCCCTAGCGAGCGCCGAGCTCGCCGCCGGCAAACGCTCCTTTACGCTGGGCATCGAGGGCATATCGGATCGCATGCGCCGCTATTACCGGAAGGGAATCGAAGCCCGCCAGATCGACGAGGCGATCGGCCGCCTCTCCCTTCCGGCCGTGCGCGAGATCAAGCTCTTCTATATCCTCGCCGGCGCCGAGGAGGATCGGGATATAGTCGAATTCGCCGCCTTCGCCGCCCGGACCGCGGAGACCCGCCGCCGTGCGGCTCCCGGCCAGAGGATCATCGTATCCGCCGGCTACCTCGTTCGCCTTCCCTTCACGCCCCTGCAGTACGCCCCCCTCTGTCTCGACCGCGACAGGCTCGAAGGGATCGCGCGCCGCGTCGAAGGCGCCTGCGCCGCCGCCGGACTCGAGTTCCGGCTCGCCGCGAATTTCGAGGAATACTACTGCGACCAGCTTCTCGCGTTAGGCGGCAGAAGGCTCGCCCCATGGCTCGAGGCGACGCCGGAGGCGGGCATCTCCTACGACGGCGGCCTCTCGCGCGGCACCGGCCCGTCCCTCGAGAATTACGCCCGCGACCTCCTCGACGAAGCCTTCATGGGAGAGAAGGGAGGAGCCTGGCGTCCCCCCCTCGCCTTCGTCGACGAGAACGACGAGGCACTCAGGAAAAACTATCTCCTCGCCTCGAGCTTCGCGCCCACGAAGAGCCGTATCGAGTCGCCCCCATCCCCCGACGCCGGATGGATACGCAGGCTCGAGCGCCTCATGGCCGCCAAGCGCGGCTTCGCCTCGACTCTCGTGCGGGTATCCCTGCCCCCTTCCCTCGCCTGGGCCACCGAGGAATACCGGTCCTCATGGCTGATGCGCGCTCTTGGAGCATCGAGCGAGGGCAGCGCCTCCGTCTTCGACGCGGAGGAGGCCCTCTTCGGGAAGGGGGAGAAGCTCGAGGGCATGGCCGATAGATTCTGGGGAATAGCCTACTACCGGCTCCGGGGACCCGATTCCGGTAGAATGGCCAAGGCCGCGAAGGCCGCAGGCTTCGAGGTAATGGATGCGCTGCCAGCCTGCGAAAGGATCGAGGCTGAGGCGGAGCTGCCCGGTCTCTTCGCGAAAGAGGCGGAGAGTACCCTCAAAGCCTGGCTCGCCGAGGAGAGGGTCGGCTTCATCGAGTCGAGAGCCGGCTCCTCCCGCGAGGCCGGCTCGCGAAGGCTCTCGCCCTCGGAGCGCGACCTGAAAAAGAGGATACTTTTCGAAGCCGAGCTGACGATCCATGATCCGGGGGCCGGAAGTCCATTCGAGGCGAAACTTCGGCTGGGTCCGAAAGCCAAGCTGGCATCCTGGTTCTCGCGCATGGGCTACGCGGCACGGAGATCCGTCTCGCTTCGCATCCTCGGCTACGGCGAGTAACGCCGGCGCCCCGCCATCCGCCTTTCAAACAGAGCCTCGACCTCCGCGAGCCGATCGGCCAGGCGCGACAGCCGGCCGCGATTCCGTCCTGCGACGGCGTCCAGCCGCGACGAGAGGGCGCGGAACTTATCCTCGTAGCCCCGATGCGCGAGCTTGCGAAGCCAGCCGAGGGCGAGGTCCTGCAGTTTTCTGTCGAAAGAACCAGCCTCGATGAGACGAGCGGCCGCCGAACATGCCGCCGCGTTGTCCGGGAGAAGGACAGGCTCGAGGAGTTCAGCGAGGGCCTCCTTGCCTTCCCTTTCCAGCTTCGAAGCGGCGTCGACCGAGCCTTCCTCGAGGAGAAGGCATTTATAGGAGGGCAGCTCGATCGAGACCGCGCCGCTCGAGAAGGTCAGCGTCTCGCCTCCGTCGCATAACCCGCGAAACGCCGTCGGATCGAAGGGGCCTCCCAAGGCTCGGGCCAGGCGCAGGTCGGCCCTGAGCTCGGCCAGCTCGAGGCCGGCGAGGAGGCGTCCAGGTTCCCTTCTTCCCGGGCTTTCCCTCCGCCTCGCCAAGAATAGTATCTCCCGATTTCGCGCGCGGCTGGATGCGCTCTGCCTGCCGCCACGATACTTCACGTAGCCTTGGGAGCGCAGGCTCACCTCGGCCCGGTCGGAGAGTATCTCGAAAAGCTCCTCCGCCGGCAGGATGCCCTCGGTATTGTAGGACAGAAGTATCGAGCGCGAGTCCACGGCGGCCAGCAAGTCTCGAAAGGCCTCCCCGGCCGTCCTCGCCGAGCAGAAGGCCGATCGGCTCTCTTTCCACGCCGGCGGTATCCCCGCCGCGCTGAGGAGGGAACCGTCGCCCGCCCTTTCCTCGCTGACAGGCGGCCTGTCCCAGCGCGCGATCGTATTGAGCAGATGATAGTTCGATCCGTACTGATGTTGATTGTAGGGCGGATCGAGGTAGCAGAGGTCGGCGGGCCTTCCCGCGCAGAAGGTAGCGGCGTCCTCCCGCCCCACTTCCGCGGGAGGTCCCGACCAGAGAATGGGCCGCTCGAGCTTCATGGGAGAGAGGATGCGGCCGAGGGCGTCGCGGCCGTGCCCGCCGAAACCCTTGTGGTAGGCCTTGAAGACACCCGAGGTGTTGGCATGTGTGGCTGCCTCGTAAACCAGGAGGCCGAGGAGGATGGCCCGCTCGGCGTCGTGAGCCCGGGACCCGCCGACATTGGTCATCCCGCCTTCGCGCGGGGATCGCAGGTAGTCGATCGCGCAACGCGCGCGATCGAGAAAAAGACCGTTCTCCCTCGTATAGAAAAGGCGCTCGCGCCTCCAGTCGGGACTAGCGGTATTCGCGGGCGAATAGTGGCGCGAGATATAGGGCTCGACCGCGAAAAGCGGCGAAGCATCCCCGCTCTCGGGGTGCATGGCGTTGAGCGAGGCGAGAACCGCGTCCAAGCCCCCTTCGGCGGCGAAAAGGGAAGGAAGCTCCTCGGCCGATACGCCGAGCCATGCCTCGTTCACCGTCCGGGAATACTCCTCGGCGTCGTTGGCCATCACGGCCCAACCAAGGCTGCGCGCGAGCCTGCTCACTGCGCCCGAGCCCGCGAAGGGATCGAGAAAGCGCGAGATCGGGGCCTCGGCCTCGAGCTCGAGAAAGACGGGAAGGATAAAAGGCAGGAGGGCCCGCTTATTGCCTATGTAGGCGATCAGCCTGGTGCAGGCGTAGTCGGGAACCTCAGGGCTCATAGCGAGCCATGCTCGTCTCAGTCTCGAATACCTCGACCGCGTGGAGGGGCGCGGCGGGCAGGCGGAGCGCCAGGGCCTTGAAAATGAATTCCGCTATCCGCTCCGCGCTCGGGTCGTCCTCGAAAGCTCCCTGGTCGTTGAGCAGGGAGTGGTCGAGGCCCTCGAGCACGGAGCGCAGCTCCCCCTTAAGCTCGCCGAAGTCGAAAAGCATTCCGCCCGGACCCAGGCTATCCCCCCGCGCCCAGGCTCGGACTCGATAATTGTGCCCGTGCAGGCGCTCGCATTTACCCCGGTAATGCCTGAGAAAATGCGCTGCCGAAAAGCCGGCCTCGACCCGTACGAAAAACATCCCCGCCTCCCTCAGTTTTTTCCCTTCGTCGACGGAAAATGGAATATCGCCGGCAATAGGGCTATTATGTAAAATAGACTCTAGCATGGAGGCGACTATGCGGAGAAGATTGATGGTTCTCATCATCATCGGGATAGCCCTCGTCGCGATCCCGTCGATAACCGCGCAGGCACGGCTCGACGTCGGCGTCATTGCCCCCAGGGGAGCCGGATTGACGCTCGGCAACGGCACGACGGACTTCGGATCCCAGGTGGACAGCTGGCCCTTCATACCCGTTCCCGAAGCGGGCCTCTATTACCAGGACGATCTCGGCTTCTTAAAGCTAGGCCTCGGCGGCAGAGCCTTCACAATGATCTTCGAGACCATCGTCTGGCCCAACGCCTTCGCCGAGTTCGACTTCGGAAAGGTCGCGATCGAGGCCCAATTCGGAGGAGGCGCCTTCCTGTTGTTCGGCCTCCTGCCTGCGCAGGCGAACATCGGCTCTTACTTTATCCCCGATATTTCCGCGTGGTACAAGTTCGGGAAGAAGGGAATATTCCGTCTCGGCGGAGGCGTCATCGGCCTCTACCTCCCCCAGGTCCTCGGCGATGCCCTGCCTTTCCTGATCTACCTCGGCGGCAAAGTCTCCGTGATGCTCTGACCCCGTCGCCGGCGCGACCGCCCCTTTTCGCTCACGCATTCGGGTGTTACTCTATCGCCCATGTCCATGGCGCTATCGAAACTGCTCACGGGCCTTGAGCCCCTCGATAGACGGGGTCCCGGCGATCCTCTCGTCGAGGGTCTCGCCTACGATTCTCGCGCGGTGAGGCCCGGGCAGCTTTTTTTCGCCCTGCCCGGCCTCCACGCCGACGGCCATCGCTTCATCCCCCAGGCAATCGCGGCCGGAGCCCGGGTCATCGTCCACTCCGAAGGGCTTGCTTCCTACGATCCCTCGGTCGTCTACCTGCGCGTGGCCGATCCTCGCTTCGCAATGTCCCCCATTGCCGCCGATTTCTACGGACGGCCATCACGCGATCTGGCGGTCATCGGCGTCACCGGCACCGAGGGCAAGAGCACGACCGTCTACCTGATCTACCAGCTCTTCGGTCTCGCGAGGCTTCGCGCGGGTTTTTTCTCGACGGTGATGTCCGACATTGGCAGGGGAGAGGAGCCCAATCCCGAGCATCAGACGACCCCCGAGGCCCCCGCCGTCCAGCGGATGCTCGCCGCGATGAGGGATGCCGGCATGGACTACGCGGTCCTCGAGTCGTCCTCGCACGGCCTCTCGCCCCGAACGAACAGGTTGGGCGACGTCGATTTCGACGTCGGCGTGATGATGAACGTGACGCGGGAGCACCTCGAATTCCACGGTACCTGGGAGCGGTACAGGTCGGACAAGGCCAATCTTTTCCGCGCGATAGGCCGCGGCCGCGCGCCCAAGGCGGCGCGGAACGGCAGGGAAATTCCCCGCTTCGGCGTCGTAAACGCCGACGATCCCTCGGCCGACTACTTTCGCGCCGCGACGAGCTTCCCTCTACGCTCCTTCAGCGCGAATCGCGCGGCCGCTCGGGGCGCCAAGGGCGCCGACCTGGCGGCCGCCGATCTCTCCGTCGACGCCGCGGGCGAGTCCTTCACGATACTGGAGGGAGAGCTGAGGCATCGCGCGCGCATCGATCTCCCCGGAGCCTTCAACGTCGGCAACGCCCTCGCGGCCCTCCTCGCCGTGTCGGGCATCGCGGGCATCAGAATCGGCGATCTCGTTCCCCTCCTTCCTCGGCTCAAGCCCCTTCGCGGCCGGATGACCGCAATCGGCAGGGGCCAGCCCTTCGAGGTCATCGTCGACTACGCGCACACGCCATCCTCCTTCCAGACCGTTTTCCCTCCCCTCCGCGCCCGCGTCAGGGGCCGCATGATCTGCGTCTTCGGCTCGGGCGGCGAGCGCGACGTCGAGAAGCGGCCCCGGCAGGGCCGGATCGCCGCCGATTGGTTCGACGTCCTCATCCTCGCGGACGAGGACCCGCGGGGCGAGGATCCCCTGGCCCTCCTTGAGGAGATAGCCGCGGGCTGCCCCGAGCTCGCGAGAGGCGAGCGCCTCTACCTCATCCCCGACAGGCCTGCGGCCATCCGCAAGGCCTTCTCCCTCGCGAGGGAGGGCGATCTCGTCGCCCTCCTCGGCAAAGGCCACGAGAACTCCATAATTTACGCGAAAGGGGCCGTCCCCTACGACGAGATAGGCGAAGCAGAAAAGGCTCTCGCCGAGTTGGGCTACGCCGAAGCGCGATGCGCTTCGGCCGCCGAGCTTCGCTCGGCGAAGGAAAGCAACGGGAGGCGAGCATGAAGCGAATGGTCATTCTCTACGGGGGTAGGTCGGGGGAGCACGAAGTATCCCTCATGTCGGCGGCGAGTATCGTTCGGCACCTCAATACATCGCGCTTCGAGGCCATCCTCGTCGGCGTGTCGAAGGGGGGGGAGTGGTACCTCCAGGACTCCTCTGCGGCCGCCATAGCCTCCGCCTCCGCCTCCGGCGCGAGCCTCTCCATCGCCAAAGGCCGACGAGTCTTCGCGGCGCCAGCCCTGGGGCTCGTGGTGGAAGTCTCGGGAGGCCTCGAAAAGCTGGCCTGCGACCTCGTCTTTCCCGTCCTTCACGGCACCTTCGGCGAGGACGGGACGATCCAGGGCCTTCTCGAGGTCGCGGGCCTGCCCTACGTGGGAGCGCCCGTCCTTGGATCGAGCCTCGGGATGGATAAGGAGAAGGCCAAGGAGCTGTGGATCATGGCCGGCCTCCCCGTCGTGCCCTTCCTCGCCGCTCGTTCCGCGGCCCTCCTCGACGTCGATGCCCTGGCCCGCAAGGTCGACGCCCGCTTCGGCTGGCCCTGCTTCGTAAAACCTTCCTGCGCGGGCTCCTCGGTCGGCGCGTCCAAGGTGTCGGCGGCAGCAGGCTTGGAGGCAGCGCTTCGCGCTGCGCTCGAGTGGGACGAAAAGGCCCTCGTCGAGCCTTTCGTCAGCGGAAAAGAGATCGAATGCGCCGTCCTCGGCAACGCCGAGCCCATCGCCTTCGCCCCAGGCGAGGTCGTGCCGACCCACGAGTTCTACGATTATGATGCCAAGTACATTGACCCAAACGGAGCCCGCCTCGAGGTGCCGGCGCGCATCCCGCCCGAACAGGCGAAGCGCGTGAAGGAAATCGCCGTCGCCGCCTTCATGGCCTGCGAGATCGCCGGCATGGCGCGAGTGGATTTTTTCATCGACAAAAAAACGGGCGAGGTGCTCCTCAACGAGCTGAACACGATCCCCGGCTTTACGTATATATCGATGTACCCGCGCATGTGCGAGGCTGGCGGCCTCCCCTATTCGGAGCTCATCGACCGTCTGGCCGATCTCGCCATGGAGCGGCATATGGCACGATCGAAATTGAAATTCATGAGGTAGCAGGGGAGATAGGAGTTTCACACGGCGACCGCGGCGATCACGGAGCCAAGAGAAAATGAACGAACCCTCTATCTACCTCTAATTTGCATGCACAGCATCGAGGAATATTGCATATTAATGCGACTTCTCTTTATATTTATTTATATAATAACAATTTAGTAACAAGCTCCTTGGCGGCGCGCATCCTGCGATGCTATACTGGCCTTCATGGATGAGGAGGCCGGTTGTGAAATCCCAAGATTATATCGACATGGACGAGAGATATGGAGCTCACAACTATCACCCCCTTCCCGTCGTCATCTCCTGGGCCGAGGGCTGCAAGGTCAAGGATCCCGAGGGCAGGACCTATTTCGACTTTCTCTCCGCCTACTCGGCCGTCAACCAGGGGCATAGACACCCGAGGATCATCGCCGCGGCGCGCGAACAGCTCGATCGATGCACCCTCACGAGCCGGGCCTTCCACAACGATCGCACGGGCCCTTTCCTGAAAAAACTCTGCGAGTTCACCGGCTTCGAGATGGCTCTACCCATGAACACGGGCGCCGAGGCGGTAGAGACCGCGCTCAAGGCCGCGCGCCGATGGGGCGCCGAGGTAAAGAAGGTGCCCAACGGGGAGCAGGAGACCATCTGCGCCGAGGGCAATTTCCACGGCCGCACCATCGCGGCCATCTCCATGTCGAGCGACCCGGACTCCCTCGTCAACTACGGCCCCTACCTCCCCGGCTTCAGACGAGTTCCCTACGGCGACGCGAGGGCCATCGAGGCACAGATATCTCCAAGGACGGTGGCCGTCATCATCGAGCCGATACAGGGCGAGGCGGGCGTCGTCGTCCCTCCGGAGGGCTACCTGAAGTCAGTGCGTGAAATCTGCACGAAAAACGACGTCCTCTTCATCGACGACGAGATACAGACCGGCTTCTGCCGGACGGGCAAACGTTTCGCATGGCAGCGAGAAGGGGCACGTCCCGATATCATGTGCCTCGGCAAGGCCTTGGGCGGAGGCATAATGCCCGTTTCGGCCATCGTGGCCGACCGCGACGTGATGAAGGTCTTCACGCCCGGCACCCACGGCTCCACCTTCGGCGGCAACCCCCTCGCCGCCGCGATTGGCATCGCCTCCCTCGAGGTGCTCGAGGACGAGAAGCTCGACGAAAAGGCGGAAGCCCTCGGCGAGACCTTCCGCGCCGAGGTCGCGAAGATGGCCTGCCCGAGGATGAAGTCGGTACGAGGGCGAGGCCTGCTCAACGCCGTCGTCTTCGAAGATGGCTTCGAGGCATGGGACGTCTGCATGGCCCTTCGCGATGGGGGCCTCCTCGCCAAGCAGACCCACGGCAACATCATCCGCTTCGCCCCCCCCCTCGTGATCAGCAGACCTGAGATGGCCGAGGCCCTGGGCATCATCGCGACGACGCTCGCAAAATTATGATATGATGGGGGATGCCCGATAAAGAGGCCCGAAAGCTCCTCGAGGCCGCGATCAAGGCCGGGGAAGCGCGAGACTACCGCAAGGCCGCCGAGTTCCTCAACCTCCTCCTCGCGCGGACGGATTCCCTCCCCGAGGCTTTCCTATTTCTGGGGCGCGCCTATTACGCGTTGGGCGAACATGGCAGAGCGATCGAGGCATTCCGCCGATTCCTCCGCGAGGGCGGCGACGCCGCGGCCGGCCTCTTCTTCCTCGGCCGATCCTACCTCGCCTGCGGACGCGCGAGCGAGGCGGCACGTTGCCTGCGAAAGAGCGCCGAGACCGATTCCGGCAAGGCCCCCACCTGGGCCTTCCTCGGCGCGGCCCTCCTAAAGCTGCGCAGGACCAAGGCCGCGGTCGACTGCCTCGAAAGGGCGATCGCCCTCGCTCCCCAAGATAAGCGCATCTACCGAGGCTACCTCAACGCGCTCTACGCCCGAGGCGTCCGCCTTCTCGCCCGCGGCGACGCCGACATGGCCAGACAGGTGCTCGGCTTCGCGATCGCGAACGGCCTGGACGGCGCCGCCATACGGCTCTGGCGGGCCAAGGCTCTGCGCGAGTGCGGCAACATCCCCGAGGCGATACGCGACTGCGAGGCGGCCCTCGCCGCGGCCCCCGGCGATCCTTCGATCCGGTGGGTCCGCGCCGGCCTCCTCCTCGCCTCGGGCAGGGGGCCTGAGGCCCTGCATGAGTTCGAGGCCATACGCGCCAGGCATCCCGACCTTCCGGCCTTCCCTGCGGACGACAAGTCGCTCGCGCGCCTACGCGCCTCCGTGGCCTTCCGCGAGGGCCGCTACAAGGAGGCGGTCTCAGATTGCATGCCCCTGCTCCGCGCGGATCCAAAGGATGCGGCCCTGCGCTCCATCGCCGCCGAAAGCCTTCGCGCCCTCGGCGAACTCGAGCGTTCCCGCGATCATTGGATGCGCGCCATCGAGGCGGCCCCAAAAGAGAGCGAGTTCCGCCTGGGACTGTCCCTCGTCCTCTACGACCTGGGAGACTACGAGGCCTCCCTCAAGGCGGCCGAGCGAGCGCGCAGGCTCGGCGCCGAAGCCTCCGAAGTCGACTACTACGCGGCCCTCTGCCGCTCGCGGCTCGGCGAGGACCCTGCGCGCCTCATCCCCCTTCTGCAATCCCTCCTTCGCTCGCGGTCCGTGGACCCGCGGCTCATGTTCGCCTTGGGCGAGGCTCTTTACCGCTCGGGCAGGCCCGATCTCGCTTCAGGCTGGTTCGAAAAGGTCTTGAGCCTCGTGCCCGACCATGAGCTGTCCCTTCTGTATCGCATTTCGGTCGCCGAGTCCCTCGAAAGCGAGGCCGATCGGGACGAGGCCTACGCCGCCTACCTCGAAGCGTATCCCGACAACTCGAAGCTCAGGCGCGAGTACGTGAACTCCCTTTCGGCGCGTGGGGATTGGGCAGGCGCCGCGGCTCAACTCGAGCTCGGCATACCCTATGGCGAGATGGGCGAACGCTCGCGCCGCCTCCTCGCCGTCTCCTACCGCAACGCCGGCCGCTACCGGGAGGCCGCAGTGGCCTACCGCGACCTCCTGCGCGAGGAGCCCTCTTCCGGCGATCTCCTCGTCGGCCTCGCCTATTGCCTCGATCACGAAGGACAGACGGACTACGCCCTCGCCCTCCTCGAGAAGGCGCCCAAGGCAGCCAAAGCCCGCGCCGACACGTGGCTCTTTCAGGCCGCGCTATACGTCCGAGGCGGCAAGTTCGAGGCGGCCGTTCAGGCCCTCCGCGCCGCCATCGATCGTGAAAGGGGGAACGAGCGCGCGTGGCGCAACCTCTCCGCCCTTTATAGAAAACAGGGCCTCTCCGAGCTGGCCGCCAACTGCGAAGAGGAGGCGCGGACCGCCTTGTCGGCCGTCCCGATGGACGAGAGAGCGGACCGGGGCCTCGCCGACGTCGATATCCGCGGCCGACGTCGTTAGGCGACGGCTGTTGAATTTAACGGCGATACGGTTATACTTGGCCATGGAGGATCCGCCATGCCCGCAAAAGCTATGGACCTGTTCGACGCCTACGCCAAAAACGCGCTTCCCAAGGATCGCGGATATATCGTCACCTCGTCCTTCAGCACCCACTCCGTCTATTCGCACTACGAAATCGTATCGTATGCCAACGTCAAGTCGATCTATCCGAACGAAGAAGGCCTCACCTTCCAGACCGACGGCAAGAAACTCTTCATACTCATCGAGCCTGGAAGCTACCCCAACAAGGGCATGGAGCCCTATGTCCGCTCGACCGTCGAGAAAATCCCTTTGCGCTTCGCAGAACTCGAGCTACATACCTGCAAAAACCAGACGCGTATCTATTGGGCCAAGGAAGCGGTCATTTCCTATGGTGCATTCACGATCGCCCGGCCGGCCGGCATAAACTTCTCCTTCTGCTTCTACCAGCTTCCCGACGTGCACCAGTCAATGCAGCTCTTCTTCGAGAAGACCTTCAGCAAGGAAGCCTCCATTCCCTTCGTCGACGCCAAGAAGGCCGCCGCCGCCATCGCCGAGAAGATCAAGACGAAGATGATCTGGGACTACCAGTCCGAGTGAGCAAAACGACCTATATTCGCGATTGACGGTTCATTTATGTTTTGCTCTGTTATATCTTGGCTTTTTTCCCTTAACGGTTATAGGAATTTGGATAGGCTCCTGTTATCGTCGAGACAAAGGCCTTCGTGCGCGGCTTGTCCGGATGCGAAAAAATCGCGTCCGGTGGACCTGATTCGACCAATAGGCCGCCATCGAGGAAAAGGACTTCACGCGCCACCGTGGCGGCCAGCCGCAAATCGTGGGTCGCGATCAGCATCGTCATCCCTTCGGCGGCAAGGCCCTTCAGAACATCGACTACCTCGGCCGCCAGCTCCGGATCAAGTGCCGAAGTCGGTTCATCGCACAGGAGAACGCCGGGCGAAAGCGCCAGGGCGCGGGCAATTGCCACCCTTTGCTGTTGTCCGCCCGAGAGAGTCGCCGGATAGCAATTCGCTTTTTCCGGAAGCCCCACTCGCTCAAGAAGTTCTACGGCACGCTTGCCGGCTCGATCCGGCTTCCAGCCGAGAACGGTTTCGAGTCCCTCCATCACGTTCTGCAACACCGTCCGATGCGGAAAAAGCTGGAAGTTTTGGAAGATCATGCCGGTCTTCCGTCTTAATTGGAGCAGCTCATCGCGTCGGATTCGCGACTTCGAATCGAATCGGAGCGTGATGTCGCAGAGCGAGATGCTGCCCGCCTCGGGCATCTCCAGCAGATTGAGGCACCTGAGCAGAGTGCTTTTCCCGCCCCCCGATGGACCGATGACCGCGGTTACGCGGCCCTTCGGCACGGTGAAGGTTACCCCCTTCAAGACGGAAAGGGAACCGAAGCTTTTTTTGAGATTCTGTACTTCTATCACCCAGCCTCCTTCGAACTGACATGGCGGTCCAATCGCTTCTCGAGGCGCGCCTGGAGGTTTGAGAGCACCGAGCTGAAAAGCAAATAAATAATGGCCGCCTCCGAATAGATTATCAGTGGCTCATAGGTAACGGCCGCTATTCTTTGCGCGGACATGAAAAGCTCGGGTACCGTAAGGGAAGCGGCAAGGGATGTGTCCTTAACCAGCGAAATAAAAGTGTTCGCCAGCGATGGAGTGGCAACACGCGCCGCTTGCGGTAAAATGGTTCGGAACATCGCTTGGTTCCATGTCATTCCGATTGAAAAAGAGGCCTCCCATTGCCCCTTGTCGATGGAAGAGATGGCGGCTCGTATTGTTTCGGAAGTATAGGCGCCTATGCATAAGATGAATCCCATTAACGCAGCGGGGAATGGATTTAGAACGATGCCGAAATTCGGCAGTCCGTAGAAAATAATGAAAAGTTGGACGAGCAAAGGCGTGCCGCGTATGACCCAGACGTAGAAACGCGCAATGGCAGCGATGAACTTGTTCCCGTAAAGTCGGACGAGAGCGGTCAGAAACCCCAGTAGAATTCCGCCTATGAATGATAGGATGGTCAGCGGAACGGTAAAGACAACGCCTGCCGTCAGCATCGGCCATAGTGAATCGCCCATTAATTTCAGCCAATGCGACATCATCACCTCCGCCTTTCCGCTGATTTTCCCTCGGGCTCCTTATTTAGAAACGTCTTCGCCGAAGTATTTCAGGCAGAGCTTCTGATACGTTCCGTCGGCCTTGATGTCGGCGAGCGCCTTGTTGATCGCGATAACAAGAGCGCGGGTTTTACTCTTGCGGACAATGATCCCCTGGTAGTCACTACTGTCGGATGCCACGACGATACCAAGCGCCACATCCGGCTTCTGCTTCTTGTAGTCGAGGAAATATAATCGATCGTTGATGGTCGCATCGGCCCGGCCCGATAGGACTACATCGAAGGGAAGGTCGGCTGAAACGACTTGGGCTCCTAAGTCTCGCGCCGTTTTGGCGTAGGTCGACGACAGATCCTCGACGACTATTTTGCCCTTGAGATCGGCGAAGCTCTTGATGCTCGAATTGCCGCTCTTCGTGATTAGAACGGGCTTTGTAACGACATAGGGATCGGAGAAATCATACTTGGCCTTCCGCGCATCGGTGATAGTCACTTCATTGATGACCGCGTCGTAGCGATTGGCATCGAGGCCGGCGATGAGCCCATCCCACTTGCCATCAGTAAACTGGGACTTGACCCCAAGCCGCCGCGCGACCTCCTGACCGATTTCGACGTCGAAACCGACGAGGGTTCCGGATGCGTCATGATATGTGAAAGGGGAGTATGTGCCTTCAGATCCAATTCTGAAAACACCAGCTGATTTTATTTTTGCAAGATCGTCCTGGGCAAAAGCGCTTCCGACTGTGATAAGAATCAGGAGGAAAAAATAGAAATGCTTCAACGATTTCATACAAACTACCTCCATTAAAAATACTTCCAAACCACCGGCTTCATGCCCGCTGCCAGAGAATGTCGTCCCTCGCCGAGATCTCCCATCAACTGTTGAAAACCTTCCGTTTTCGCGCTCCAGTTCCTTCGGCACTTCGCCTGCTCTGAATCGGAGCACGTTACATCCGAGAATTACCTCCTTTCCGGCCTATCATCTGGGAACACACTGGGCATTAAGGCTCCATTTAAACGCAGCGCTATCATGACGCCTTTGCAGTCCGGTCCTCTCTCGCGAAGCGTGTCATCCGTACGTTCGATCTTTGTCAAGCCATCTCCTTTTCGCACCTCAACTGCTGTACCCTCTATGTTCGTAAGACCGTGATCGAGCCCGAGACCGAAACAGTTTTTTGGAACCTGGAATATTTTTTTCACTCCCAAGGATCTATTTGTTTCAAAAATATTCTCGATTGTAGGCACGGGTTTCTGATCTGTCAATCCAAAAGAAGGCAAGAATAGCCCATGCTCATGCACGCCACATCTGTTTGGACTTCCCCCGATCCGGTCCGTGAGGCGATTTGCGCTTGACGTTTCGATATTAATAATATAATTTGTCATATATTGTGTAATTAATATTAATAGAACTCTTACGAGAATTCAGGAGGGCACATGCGGAATATCTCGGAAAGAACCGCTGCTAATCCCAGGAAGCTGATTCCCTGGATCGCATATCTCATCTTCTTCGCGGTCCTGAACGAGACCGTATTCAATGTCTCGACGCCGAAGATCGCCGCGCAATTTTCCTTGAGCCCCTCGGGGGTAAGCTGGATGATGACGATCTTCATGGTCTTCTTCGGGATCGGGGCCGTCATTTTCGGCAAGTTGTCCGATATCTTCAGCCTGCGGAGCCTGATCAGGACGGGCGTCGGGATCTATGTCGCCGCCTCGGTCCTGGGATTTTTTTTCCGGTCCTCGTATATAGCCGTCGTCGCGGCGAGGGCAGTCCAGGGTATCGGCGGCTCGGCCATCCCCGCCCTTGTCTTCGTCATCATCGCGCGCTTCTTCGACGTATCGGAGCGTGGGAAGATATTCGGCTTTATAACCTCCATCGTCTCCCTGGCGATAGGCTTCGGGCCCGTCATCGGGGGCTTCGTGTCCAGCAGCCTCCACTGGTCCTATCTCTTCCTCATACCGCTAATGATCCTCGTTTCCCTTCCCTTCATCGATAGGGAGTTGGCCCCCGAGCCGCGAAGGAAGGGAAGGGTCGACATCCTCGGCGCCGCCCTGGCCGCCCTCGACATCGGATCCCTTGTGGCCTACCTCAATTTCAACTCTCTCGCATGCCTCGCTGCATTTGCGATATTGTCCGTTCTGTTCATCGCCCGAATCCTCACCGCGGCCGATCCATTCATCAAGCCTTCGCTCTTTTCCAACGTCGGTTTCCGCAGGGGCCTTGCAGTAGCCTTCTGCCTCTTCGCCATCGTCATCGGTATAGTCTTCCTCATTCCCCTCATGTTGAGCCGTGTATATGGGCTGAGCACCGGGCAGATTGGATTGATACTTTTCCCCGGTGCGATCAGCTCCGTGATCTTCGGCCCCATCGCCGGCAGGTTGGCCGACCGGAGAGGAAGCGGCTTCGTGATCGCCATCGGCCTGTCCCTCCTCGTCGCGGCCCTGGTTACTCTGTCCTTCCTCCTCGCCGTCTCTCCGTTAATTACGGTGGCCGCCATGCTTCTGATTTACGTCGGCTTCGCCCTCTTTCAGACAGCCATGGTCAACGCCATCTCCCAGACCCTCCCTCCGCAGGATATCGGCGTCGGCATGGGCCTTTTCAATCTCGTGAGCATTCTCGCCGGGGCCATAGGCACGGCCCTCGTGGGCAAGATCCTGGATGGGGGCTGGCTGGACTTCGCCTTCCTGCCGCTGGCATCGAAGGGTTTCGCATACAGTAATTTGCTGGTCGCTTTTACGCTGATCACCCTTCTGGGCGCAGCCCTCTATTTCCGCGGCGGCCGCCCCGCCAGAGCGGCCGTTTCAGACGGAGAAATTTTAGGCGACTCGAGCTGCATCGAGCCTTCGGGTTGCTGATCGATCGAATTCCGCGAAGCCCATTCTCTTGAGGCCGCAAGCATGGTCTTAAGTCGCGATTCGACGACCGGGCTGGAAAAAACCCTTAAAACGGTGCTATCATATTAGGCCGCGCGACGGCAATGGAAATGGTTGCCACAGCCGCAAGACGGCCTTCGCGGGCGGTCGACCACCGCGGGGACGGCAATCCTTGCGGCAGGAGGCAAGCGACATGGGATACGATATCGTCAAGGCGGTAGCCGCGAGCGGGGGCGGCTGCGCCCTCATCACCGTGGTCGGGGTCAAGGGCTCTGTCCCTCGGCACGTCGGCTCCAAGATGGCCGTGATGCGCGACGGCTCCACGGCCGGCACGGTCGGGGGCGGCGTTCTCGAGGCACGGGCGGTCGAAAAAGCCGCCGCCTGCATCTTCGACTCGCGCTCGGACCGCCTCGAGGTCGAGCTCACCGGAGCCGAGGCTCTCGGCTCAGTACCCGTATGCGGCGGGATCGCCGAGCTCTGGATCGAATACGTCGCCGACGCCGCTCCCTTCGCGGCGGCCGCGGAGCGCCTCGAGGCCGGGAAGACGGCCGTGCTCGCGAGCTCGCTCTCGAGCGGCTCGCCCGCCCTCGCGGCGGTCTTCGACGCCCGTGGCGCCCTCGTCGCCTCGGGCGCTCTCGTGGGCGGCCGCGGCGGCGGCGCCGATCCTTCGGCCGCCGTTCGCGCCGCCGCGTCGGGACAGGCGGCCTTGAACGAAGCGGACGGCGTATTTTACGACCCCGTCCTGCCGCCCGAGCGCCTCCTCGTGCTCGTAGGCGGCCACGTCGGACGGGCCGTCGCCCGGCTCGCCGACGGCCTGGGCTTCCGGGTAACGGTCGGGGACCCCCGCGCGGAATTCGCCGATCCGGCCCGCTATCCCAAGGGGGTGGAGTCCATAGAGGGCAGCTTCGAGGAGATCATCGCGGGATTTCCCTTCGGTCCCTCGACCTATGC
Organism: Rectinemataceae bacterium; assembly: GCA_049513895.1. Lineage (GTDB taxonomy): Bacteria > Spirochaetota > Spirochaetia > Treponematales > Rectinemataceae > UBA1306. The sequence continues at coordinate 20,148 of JBEKVO010000022.1, forward strand.
CCTCGTGGTAAGCCCCGGGCACTTGAGCGACCTCGACTGCGCCCGCGCCCTTCTCCAGCGCGAGTACCGCTGGGCGGGGGTCATCGGCTCGAAGCGCAAGGTGCGGATGATACTCGAGCAGCTCGCCTCCGAGGGCTTCGATCGTTCAAAGGTGGAGGCCCTCGCGGCTCCGGTCGGCCTGGACATAGGCGCCGAGACCCCCGAGGAGATAGCCGTATCAATCCTGGCCGAGATGATAGCGGTGCGACGCTCCTCCCCGGCCCTCGCCTCCATCGCCGCGGACCGCCGCAGAAGACGCGGTTAAAGAAGCAAGTGGAGGTTCTCGTGTCTGAAACCTATTTCCCCCGCGTATCTTTCCCGGAAGTACCCTTGCGGCAAGGCGGCCCGTCGAGGAGGCTCATCGCCTTCGGCGGCAGCCTCATGCTCGCCGAGATGGACTTCGAGACCGGGGCCCTCAGCGAGGCTCACGCCCATCCCGAGGAACAGTTGACCTACTGCGCTTCGGGAAAGTTCGAGACGAATGTCGGCGGACTGCCGGGCAGGCTCGAGACAGGCGATTCGTTCTACGCGGGGCCGGCTGTTCCGCACGGCGTGCGTTGCCTGGAAAAGGGAAAGCTGCTCCACGTCTTCACGCCCCAACGCGTGGACTATAAATAGGCGGCCGCGTACTCCTCTTCCGTATCTATGTCCCGCAGGAGGGCCTCATCGCCGAGCTCCACGAAGGTCGGCCCCGACTCCGCGATGAGGGTCTTGAGCGGCCTATCGTCCGGAAGGGCGAGTATAGATGCAATGAGGGAGGAGGGCATGAGGACGGGATGACCCCGCCTGCCCTCGCAGGTTGGAATGACGGGTCCCGAAGCCACACAGCGGGCGAGGGCCCGGTAGGCCTCGGGACCCGGAAAGGGCATGTCGGCGGGGATAAAGAAAAAGCGCTCCGACCGTACCTTTTTGACGCCCTCTCTTATGGACGAGAGCATACCCCTGCCCGGTTCGGGATTCCTGACCACGAGCACCCGTGGGCCGGCCAGCTCGCCTATCCGCTCGTCCTCCGGCCTGGCCACGACGATGACGCGCAGCTCAGCCGCAAGGGCTTTGGCTACCGTCGTCCCCACGATGGTGAGGCCGGCAAAGGGGAGGTAGAGCTTCGAACGCCCCATTCGCGTCGATGCTCCCGCGGCGAGCACGACGCAGTCGTAGCGTCCGAGCCCGTCCCCACCCTCCCCGGCCTTCTCGATCAAGGGGCGGCCGCGCTGTCCGGCGAATTGATGCGGGCCGCGGGATCGGACCTGCAGGAGCCCGCCGGCGTCTTGGTGATCCAGTTGTCGATGGGCGCCTTGTTCCTGATGGCCCTCCACACGTCCTCGAAGCGTATCGGCATGTGGAGGAGCTCTGCCCCGGTCGCGTGCAGTATGGCATTGCCGAGTGCGGGGGCCACCGAGATCATCGGATGCTCGCCGACGCCCCGGGCGCCGAAGGGTCCGTCGAGCTGTGCGGTCTCGACCGCGATGCTTTCGATCTCCTCGGGGAGGTCCTTGGCCGTCGGGATCTTGTTGTCGGTGAACGAGGGATTGAGGAGATGGCCCTGCTCGTCGTAGATGTAGCCCTCGCAGACCGCCGTGCCGAGTCCCTGTATCATGCCGCCGATGGCCTGGCCGCGGACGATGTCCGGATTGATCACCTTGCCGACGTCGAAGACGGAGGCTACCTTGATGACCTTGTATTCGCCCGTCTCGCAGTCGACTTCGGCGATAATGCCGTGGGCGCCATAGGTCCAGTCGAGGGCAGGGAGGCCCTGTCCCGTCGCCATGTCGAGGTTGCTGAGCCCCTGCGCGATGTAACGGCCGACCCCGATGAGGGGGCCGCCTATCGCGTTGCCGTCGGGGAAGGAGTAGCCCACGGATATTTGGGCGAAGCTGACCGACTTGTCGGGCCTGTGCTTGATGAATATCCTGTCGGCGTCGTGATCGAGGTCCACTACCTGGGCCCTGAGGGCCTGGGCCGCGACCTCATAGGCCTGCTTGAGGAGGTCGTCGCAGGCCATCACGGTGGCGTTGCCGGTGAGGATGATCCCCTTGGACGCGACGGTCTGCCAGTCGTAGGGTTCCTTGTCGGTGTCCTTCTCGATCGCGACCTTCACCTTGGAGAGGGGGAAGCGCAGTCGCTCCGCGGCTATCTGGGCGACGGCCGTGGCTGAGCCCTGCCCGATCTCGGTGAGGCCCACGTTGACGATCACGGAGCCGTCAGAGTTCATCTTGACCACGGAGGCGGTCGCGGTGAAGGAGGGCATGGCCGGGGCCTTGTGGAGGGTGGCGATGCCCTTGCCGATCTTGCGCCCCGTGCGCTTCTCGCGCTCGACCTCCTCCTTCGTGAGCCTCCCGTAGTTGATGGCCTTGGCTGCCGCCTCGAGGCACTTGGTCGGGTCTCCCGTGTGGGCGGCTATGTTTTCCCCGGTTATCGTGATCGATCCGGGCTTGAGGAGATTTTTCTTGCGGAACTCGAGCCCGTCCATCCCTATCGCCTGGGCCACGAGCTCGAGGTGCCGCTCCAGACCCCAGAAGAACTCGACGTGGCCGAATCCCCGATATGCGGTGCCGTAGGGCTTGTTCGTGTAGATCGTATAGGCGTCGAGCTTGACGTTGGGGATATCGTAGGGACCGGCCGCCGAGTAGCCGGAGGCGCGGGTGACGTTGACCGCGTAGTCGGCGTAGGCGCCGGCGTCCCAGTACAGGGTCAGCTCCTGGGCCAGGATCTTGCCGTCCATCCGCACGCCGGTCTTGATCCGGTAGGTGAGGGCGCTGCGGCAGGGAAGCAGGCTGAACTCCTCCTCCCGGCTCGCCTGCATCTTCACCGGCCTTCCCCCTGCCTTGCGGGACAGGCAGGCGAGCAGCGGCTCGAGGTGTATGCCCGCCTTGCCGCCGAAGCCGCCGCCGACGTGGGGCACCACGACGCGCACCTTGTTGAGGGGCAGCTTGAAGGTAAAGCAGAAAAGGTTGCGGACCGTAAAGGGAGATTGGGCGCTGGTCCAGATGTTGACCTCGTCGCCGTTCTTCCACTCCACGATCGCGACGTGGGTTTCCATCGGCACGTGCTGGACCGAGGGGTTGGTGTATTCGCGCTCGACTATCAGATCGGACTCGGCGAAGCCCTTCTCGACGTCGCCCTTGCGGAGCTTGGAGAGGTTGGGGATGTTGGTGCCCGCCTGGGGGCTGAACACGGGCACGTAGTCGTAGGAACCGAGGTCGGGGTGGACCAGGGGCGCGTCCGGCTTGAGCGCGTCCATGTGGTTGAGCACGGGAGTCAGGATCTCGTACTCGACCTGGATGAGGTCAGCGGCCTCGCGGGCTATCTCGGGCGTGTCGGCCGCGACGGCGGCGACCGCCTCGCCGTAGTGCCTGGTCTCTTTCTTTGCCAGGATGTCCTTGTCGACGACGTAGAGGCCGAGCCTGTAGTTCAGCTCGGCGCCGATCAGGACGGACCTGACGCCGGGGAGGGCCTCGGCCTTGGAGGTATCCACGCGCAAGATCCGGGCCCTCGCGTGCGGACTTTTCTTGACCGCGGCATAGAGCATGCCCGGGAAAGTCATGTCGCTGACATACATCGCGTCGCCGGTGACCTTGGCGATGCCCTCGACGCGGCGCTCGCTCCTGCCTACGTGGGCCAGGGCTGAGGAGGCTTCGTTCTCAAGCATATTTCAGTTCTCCCTTGTTGGCGGGACCGAGCTGTCCCGAGGCGTCGAGGACGGCCTCGATTATCTGCTGATAGCCCGTGCAGCGGCAGAAGTTGCCCTCGATGCCCTCCTTGATCTCGTCGATGCTGGGCTTGGGGTTTCTGTGGAGAAGCTCGCGGACCGTCATGACCATCCCGCCCGTGCAGTAGCCGCACTGGACGGCGTGGTGGCGATCGAAGGCCTCCTGGATCGCGGAAAGCTTGCCGTCCCTGGCCTCGCCTTCAATCGTCTCGATGATGCAGCCGTCGGCCTCGGCGGCGAGGACCATGCAGGAGTTGACCGTCCTGCCGTTCATGAACACGGTGCATGCGCCGCACTCCCCCGCCCCGCAGCCCTCCTTGGTGCCCGTGAGACCCAGGCCATCCCTGAGGAAGCGGAGGAGGGTCTCGTGCCCCCCGATGTCGCGCTCGTAGGAGCGGCCGTTCACCCGTACCGTGATTCTCATCATGCCACCTCCCGCAATAGCCTTTTCACGAAGGTCTCGACCATGAACTCGCGGTATTCCTTGGAGCAGCGAAGGTCGCTGATCGGGCTGATGGCCGCGCGAGCCGCCGCGACGACCGCCTCGTCGGCGTCGCCTTCCTTGAGCCCGTCGACGAGGACGGGGGTCGGCGCCGATGAGCTGATCCCGAGCCGCAGCAATCCGTCCTTTTTCATCAGCGCCACGCCGATGATGCCGAGGTCGTGCCCGTTTATCCTTTTTAGCTTCCTGTAGGAGCCCCGTGCTCCCACCGAGGATGCGGGGACCACGATACGCTCGAGGACTTCGTCCTCTCTCAGGACGGTTTTTTTCACGCCTTTGAAAAACTCCACTAAGGGCAGCTCGCGCTGGCCCCGGGACGAAGCTATCCGGGCGCGAGCGCCGAGGCAGAGCAGGGCGGGGGCCATGTCGGAGCAGGGCGAGGCGTTGACTATGTTGCCGATCACGGTCGCGCGGTTGCGCACCTGATAGGAAGCGAGGTCCCGCGCGCATTCGGCGAGAAGGGGAAAGCGTTCCGCGACGCCTCGGTCTCGAAGCAGGTCGTTGATCGTGGTTCCGGGGCTTATAAGGAGCCCCTCCGAGGCCGACCAGGAGAGGCCGGAAAATCCCGCGACCTTCTTGACGTCGATCACGAGAGCGGGTTTCATGACGCCCGCGCGGATGTTGACGAGGAGATCGGTGCCCCCCGCCAGGAGCTTGGAGCTCGCCCCCCGCTCGGCGAGCAGGGAGAGGAGCTCGGCCCTCCCTGCCGGAGCCGCATACTCGAATTTCTGAAGCATGATGCCTCCTCGGCCGATTTCAAAACTCCGTAAGTTTTGAAATCGGCTTGCAGTTTCTCGCGCCGCTTTCGCGCTCAATAGTCCGAAAAACTGCCTACTGGTAATTACACGCGGTCGTTCCCGCGGTCAGCGCAGAATGCAAAAATACGAAAAGGCCGAAAAGAAAACCCGTGGCCGTGTCGGCCCCCGAGCTGTGCCCCAGCGAGCAGAGGCGAAGGATCGACCGGGCCGCTTTCGACTCCTCCTCCGAGGCTATCGCCTCCGCGGCGCGGCGCAGATCTCGGGGAAAAAGGCCCCGAGCCGCGCAGCGCAGCAGGGAGCCGGATATCTCGTTCGTCGCGGGAATGCCTTCCTCTGCGGCTTCTCCGATGGCGTCAACAAGCTCGCGAGCGGAGCAATTCGCCGCGGCCATAAAGCCGCACAGGAAGTCGTCTCCGGCCGGAGTAAGGCCGGGCCCCAGCCCGACGAGACGGCGGATGGAGGCCCGCAACTCGCCGCCGCCTAGCGTCGCGACGGCGAGAGCCCGTGCGGAGGCGGTAAGCCTCTCGCCCATGGCCCCGACGCCGGCTTCGCCAAAGAGCAGGGCGCCGATTCGAAGGTCACAGGAACGGATCGACTGTTCCTTCGCGAGCTGGACAACCGCCGCCTCGAAGGCCGGTCCGAGGTCGGCAATCCGCGGGGGCTCCTCGGGCCCCTCCCTTCTGGAACCTTGGAGCTCGACCTCGATTGAGACCCTCCTTCCCATTAGGCGCAGGAAGCCCGCATCGAGAAATCCCTCGTCCCCTCGTTCCAGCTCCCATCCGCGGAAATTCGTCTCCGTCTCCAGAGCGATAGCCTGCGGCAGCCCCTCGCCCCCAGGGCCCATAATCGAGGCGAGCAGGTCCCAACCTTCCATTTCGAGGTTGATCGCCCGCGAGTAGACGCCGTGCACCCTGAGCTCCACCTCGCCCGGCGCGATCGCGGCCCCCATGGACCGGGCGCGGAAGGCCAGCCTAGTCGCGGTTGTGGTAGGCATGGGCCAGGGCCTCCTTGATCGCGCTCTCCACCGAGGATCGGCCGTCCTCGATGTTGCGGCGCAGGACGTCCAGGGCGCGGTCGACGTTGCGGTCGCGGATCGCCTTGAGCAGTTCCATGTGTTCGAGGCAGGTCGCCACCGCGCGCTCCTTGGTCCTGATGTCGGTGAGACGAACGAAGTGGATGCGGCGGTCGATGTCCTTGAGCGCCTTGGACAGGGCCATGTTGCCGACGAGGGCGCAGAGAGTCTCGTGGAATTTCTCGTCGGCCGCCGGGATGGTGGCGGCGTTGCCCGGAAGTCCCTCCGGGAGCCCGGCCCAATACTCGAGGAGCTCGTCTATCCGTTTGGGCTCCATCCCCCTGCGGCAGAGCCATTCGACGACGAAGTCCTCCAACGCGATGCGGACGTCGTAGAGCTCGTCGATCTCCTTGAAATCGAGGAGGCGCACGCTGTAACCGAGCTTGGGGCGCTTTTCGATGAGTCCCGCCTCGGCGAGCTTGTGCAGGGCCTCGCGGACCGGGCTTCGACTCACGCCGAACTCTTCGCAGAGCGCTTCCTCGGTAAATCGGTGCCCCGGAAGGAAGTCCCAGCGGAGGATTCGCTCGCTCAGCGAGACGTAAATGCTCTCGCTCAGGTTCTGCTCTGCCACGTTTGCACCACTCTCACGCGGATGCGTCTTTTTCGGGGGATGGATAGACCATGCGCCCCCGAAGGAGCGCATGGATCATCCCATGTCCGGATTTTTAGATGAGGGCGTCAGGCCTTCGCGGCCGCCGATTCCCCCTTCCCGCTCATGAGCGCCCAGTGGACGAGGAAGGAGACGGCGAAGCCGACGAACCACGCGTAGTCGAAGAGGAAGTGCAGCGGCTTGATTGCGAGGCCGATCAAGGCGACGAACACGCCCGCGACGAGGGCGATGATGGCATTGACGTTGAATCCGCGCGTGAAGTTGTACAGGCCCTTCTTCTCGGTGTACAGATCCTCGAGGTTCAGCTTGGTCTTGTGCACGATCCAGTAGTCGGCGATGAGGACGCCGGCGATCGGGCCGAGGAAACCGGAATAGGTGCCGAGCCAATTGAAAATGTAACCGCTCGGGTCGGCGAGGAGGCGCCAGGGCATGATGAGGATGCCGATGATGCCGGTGATGAGTCCGCCCGTCTTGAAGCTGATGTGCTTGGGGTAGAGGTTCGAGAAGTCGTTGGCCGGGGACACCGTGTTGGCCGCGATGTTGACCGAGAGGGAGGCGACGACGAGGCCGATCATCCCGACGAGGAGGACGATGGGGTTATGAAACTTCGTGATGAGGACCGACGGGTCCCAGATGGCCTCGTTGAACACGACGGCTGAGGCCGAGGTGATGAGGACGCCCATCGCGGAGAAGATCAGCATGGTCGGGGGAAGGCCGATGGACTGGCCTATCATCTGCTGCTTCTGTCCCTTGGCGAAGCGGGTGAAGTCGGGAATGTTGAGCGAGAGCGTCGCCCAGAAACCGACCATGCCCGTCAGCGAGGGGATGAAGATCTTGAAGAAGGCGCCAAAGTCCTTGAACTTGCTCGGCTGGGAGAGGACGGGGCCGAATCCCTTGGCGGCGACCACCATCCAGATCACGAGGACGAGGGCGAGGGCGATGACTACGGGCGCCGCCCAGTTCTCGAATACGCGGACGGCTTCCATGCCGTTGTAGATTATCCAGATCTGGAAGAGCCAGAACACGATCAGGGCGATCGCGCCGTGGAGGCTCAAGCCCGCGACGGCGAAGCTGCCGCCGATGTTCTTCCAACCGGGCACGAGGATGCTGAGAACGCCGTCGATGGCGAGTGATCCGATAAAGGTGTTGATACCGAACCAGCCGCAGGCGACTATGGCGCGGAGGATCGCCGGGATGTTGGCCCCGAAGGTGCCGAACGCGGACCTTGCGAATACCGGGAATGGGATGCCGTACTTCGTCCCCGGATGGGAATTGAGCAGCATCGGGACGAGAACGATCAGGTTGCCCAGGGTAATCGTCAACAGCGCCTGTACCCAGTTCATTCCGAGGGCGATCATCCCGCCCGCCAACATGTACGTCGGCACGCAGTGGGCCATGCCGACCCAGAGTGCCGTGTAATTGTAGGTTCCCCAGGTACGCTGCTTCAGCGAGGTCGGGGCCAGGTCCTTGTTGTAGAGCCGGTGGTTCTGGGAAACGTCTTTCTGCAACTCATACATCTCATCGCTCATAAAAACCTCCTGTCTGTATTTTCTCTACCTATTTGGAAGCCTATCCAGGGGTATTCCATCGTCCTTCCAGGTGCCCCCTGCTCCTGTCCTGCCCTCCTTTCATCGAATGGGATCTGATCTATATAAATGAGGGGCCGGGGTCTGTCCCCGGTCCCTCACGGCTTTCTCGGCCCGCCTAGGCCGTCAGCGTGTCCGTATACGCCAGCCCCTTCTCGACGATGGCGACGATCTCGTCGATCTGGGCCTTCTCGATTATCAACGGCGGCGAGATGAAAATATAATCCCAGTTGCTATAGAGATAGAGCCCGTTCTCCATGAAGATCTTACCGAGCTGGGCCGACACGTTGCGGATGGAGTTGTTGTAGCCGGCGAGCGGGGCCTTGGTCTTCTTGTCCTTGACCAGCTCGATGCAGGCCCAGAGTCCCTTGCAGCGCGTGTCGCCGACCGAAGGGTGCCTGGCCTCGAGCTCCTTGAGTTTCTTCTCGAGGTACAGGCCGTTCTCGGCGGAGCGCTCGATCAGCTTCTCCTTCTCGTAGACCTCGATGTTGGCGATCCCGCAGGCGCAGGCCAAGGCGTGTCCGGTGTAGGTGAGGCCGCTCACGTAGGCGCGGTCCTGGAAGGAATCCCATATCTTCTTGCTCCAGACCATCGCGCCCAGGGGGACGTATCCCGAGGTGATGCCCTTCGCAGTGGTGATGATATCCGGGATGACGTCGAAGTTGTCGATGCCGAACCATTTGCCGGCCCGTCCCCAGGCGGCCATGACCTCGTCGGAGATGAGGAGGATGCCGTTCTCGTCGCAGAGCTGCCTGAGGCCCTTCATGTAGCTCTTCGGCGGGATGACGATGCCGTTGGTGCCGACTATCGGCTCGACGATGATCGCCGCTACCGACTTCGGATTCTCGTACATGAGCTGCTCTTTGAGCACCGCGAGGGTCCGCTTTCCGCATTCTTCCGGATCGTCGGTGCCGAAGGCGCAACGGTAGGGATAGGGACCGAAGAAATGCACGACCCCGGGAATTCCCGGCTCGGCCGGCCAGCGCCTGGGGTCGCCGGTCAGCGTGACCGAGCCGGCCGTCGCGCCATGGTAGCTTTTCCAGGCGGAGTATATCTTCTGCCGCCCGGTGAACCAGCGCGCGCTCTTGATCGCGTTCTCGTTCGCCTCGGCGCCCGCGTTCGTGAAGAATACGTAGTCGAGGTCGCCCGGCGTGTGCTCGGCCACCTTCGCCGCGAGCTTGGCCCTCGGCTCCGTACCGAAACCGGGGGCTATGAAGCAGAGCTTCTCCATCTGCTTCCTCATGCTCTCGAGAACGTGGGCGTTGCCGTGCCCGATGTTGCAATTGAGCAGGCCGGCGCAGCCGTCGATGATGCGGCGCCCGTCGTTGTCCCACATGTAGATGCCTTCGGCCCGATCGATAATTGTCGGAACCCAGCCGCCTTGCTGTTTCCAGCTGTAAATCAGGTGCTGCCGGTCCAGCTTCTGCAGTTCCTCGGTCTTCATCCTAACTCCTTTCAAATGAAGGGGATCGGCTCGCGTTTGATGAAACGCCCATCGCCGACCTTTCCCACGAATTTCATACGGTCGCCGGCCCACTCCGCCACCCGCTTGCCGCGCGAATAGACGAGCTCCGGCATGCCGGTCATTTCGAAGCCCTCCCAGGGCGTGTAGTCCACGTTGTGATGGAGCTTGTCCCGGGTGATGGTGAACTTCCGCTTCGGGTCGAAGACGACGATGTCGGCGTCCTTGCCCGCCGCGACCGCGCCCTTGTTCGCGAGCCCGAACGTCCGGGCCGCGCCGGTGGAAACCACCTCGACCATCCGCTCGAGGCTGATGCGTCCCTTCACCACGCCCTCGCTGTGCATGAGCATCAGCATCGTCTCGATGCCGGGGGCGCCATTGGGGATCTTGCGATAGTCGTCCTTGCCGGACATGTCCTTTTGCCCGACGAAGTTGAAGGGGCAATGATCGGTGCCGATGGTCTGCACGCTCCCGTCGCGGAGGCCGAGCCAGAGCTGGTCGAGGCTCTCTTGCGGACGGAGCGGCGGCGACATGACGTATTTGGCGCCGCCCCAGTTGGCCTCCCTGTAGCGCTCCTCGTTGAGGGTGAGGTACTGGGGGCAGGTCTCGGCGTAGACGCGCAAACCCCGATCGCGCGCCTCGCGCACCTTCCAGAGGCCCCTGTCCGAGGACAGGTGGACGATATAGATGCGGCTGCCGGTGAACTCGACCGCCGTTATGGTCCGCTCGATCGCCGCTTCCTCGGCGAGGATGGTGTGCGCCCTCGCATGGTCGAAGGGCGTGAGCTTTTTCTCGGCCTCGTTGAGCTCGTCCATCCGCTTGATGACGTCGAAGCTCTCGGCGTGGACCTGGACGAGACCGCCGTATTTCTTCGTCTCCTCGAGGAGGCGGACCATGGCGTAATCATCGACCCGGAAGGGGTAGAAGAGGAAAATCTTGAAACTCGGCGTCCCGTACTCGTTCACGGCCTTCTTCACCTCGTCGATGACATCGGGCCGCGCGTCGGTGACGCCCGGGTGGATGGAGTAATCGACGACCGTCTTGCCGTCGGCCTTGCCTTTCTGGCGATCGACGGCGTCGCGGAGCATCTCGCCCTGGTTCTGGAGGCTGAAATCGAGGATCGTCGTCGTGCCGCCGCAGGCAGCCGCGATGGAACCGCTCTTCCAGTCGTCGGCGGAGGTCGTGCCCATGAAGGGCATCTCGATGTGGGTGTGAGTATCGATCGCGCCCGGGAGTATGTACTTCCCGGAGGCGTTCACGACCTCGTCCGCCTTGTCGGCGAGGCCGACTCCGACGCACTTTATCCTCTCTCCCTCGACGAGAACATCCGCGACCTGCGACCCGGAGGACGTGACCACCAGACCATTCTTGAATAATACGCTCATGGCTAATTGCCTCCTAATACCGATTACGTCGATCTCGCGCCACGGCAGGCCGTCACGCGAGCTTAAAGGGCTCGAACTTCACGCGCTCGACCTCGGCCTCGTCCATGACGGGCGTCGGCAGGCGATTCCAGGACTTGGGCTTCTCGGCAAATCCGATCAGGCCGGGTATAGGACATATGAAGCTGCAGATCATGCACGAGAGGCACTTCTCCTCGATCAGCTTAGGCCTCCGCTTCTCGGCCTCCCACTCGAGGGCCTGGCCCCCGGCGTCGCGGCAGACGATGTGGCACTGCCCGCAGCCTATGCATTTTTCCAGGTCGTAGGTGGCGATGCCCTGCCGCCCGAGGTCGAAATCGCCGGTTTCCTTGAGCGTAGGCAGGGCCTTGCCGATGAGATCCGTCGCCTTCCCGATTCCCCTGCCGATCATGTAGTCGGTGAGGCCCTCGATCATGTCCTCGACTATGCGGTAGCCGTAGTGGATTATGCCGGTCGTGACCTGGATCGTCGTCGCGCCGACGAGAAGGTACTCGAGGGCGTCGACCCAGGTCTCGATTCCGCCCATGCCCGAGATCGGGAGGGCGAGCTCCCTGCACTGCGCCATCTCCGCGATGAAACGGAGGCCGATGGGCTTGATCGCCGGCCCGGAGTAGCCGCTGACCGCCCCCAGGCCGAACACGTTGGGCTTGACCACGAAGTCGTCGAGACCCACCTCGGAAATGCCACGAACCGTGTTGATCGCGGCGATGCCGTCGGCGCCACCCTTCTTGGCGAAGAGCGCCGGCTCGGTTATGTCGGTGATGTTCGGCGTCATCTTGGCGAGCACGGGGATCTTGACTACCTTCTTGACGGTCTCGGTGAATTTCTCCAGGAGGTGGAAGGACTGCCCCACCTTGTAGCCTGATCCCTCGACGGACATGTGGGGACAGGAGAAATTGAGCTCGAGCATGTCGGCCCCGTGGTCCGCGGCGGCCTTCGCGAGGAAGGCCCACTCGTCGTTGGAGAAACCCATGATGCTGACTATGATCTGCCGGTCGGGGTACTTCTTCTTGAGATAGAGGATGTCGGCGAGATTGTTGCGTAGCGGCCTGTCCGACGTCATCTCCACGTTCTGAAGACCGACCAGGCGCTTGCCGTCGTAATCGTAGCCGTTCATCCGCGGCGAGGGATGGACGATCTTCACGTAGTCGGAATTGAGCGACTTATAGCAGACGCCGGCCCATCCCTGCTCGTAGGCGCGTTCGATCATCTCGGCGCAGTTGGAAACGGGCGAGGACGAAAGTAGGAAGGGGTTGTTGAATTTCACCCCGCACATCGTGACGGAAAGATCGACCTTGTTTCCCGCGCTCATAGCGCACCTCCCGCCAGGCCTTCCAGTATCGACCGGGCCGCCGTCTTTCCGTCCCTCACCGCCTCTACGACGAGGCCCGGACCTCCAACGATGTCGCCACCGGCGTAGATGGACCTTGCCGAGGTGCTCCCCGTCGCCGCGTCGGTCAGGATCAAGCCCTGCCGATCGGTTTTCACGTCGCCCGACCAGTCGGCCCCGTCGGGAAGATTGCCGATGGCCTCCACCGCGACCTGAACGTCAAGAATCCAGTCGGAACCGGCTATGTCCTCCGGCGTACGCCGCCCCGAGGCGTCCTTGGCCCCGAGCCGGCATCGCCTGAGCTTTAAACCCGAAAGCTTGCCCTTCGAATCGGCGGAATAGCCGACTGGGCGGTTCAGCAAGACGAAATGGATGCCATCGCGGAGGGCGGGGACGCTCTCGTCCTCCTCGGCCGGCATCTCGGCGAAGGAGCGCCGATAGACGAGATACACGTCTCGTGCGCCCAGTTTCTTCGCCGACTCGGCGCAATCGATGGCGACGCTTCCGCCGCCGATGACGGCGACGTCCTTCCCCTCGACCTGCCGCGCAAGGTCCTCGATCTTTCCCTCCCGCAGCCTCGAGAGGAAGGAGACCGAGTCGTGGACCTCGGCGATGTCCTTCCCCTCGGGGAGGGCGACTGCCTTCCAAAGTCCCGGCGCGAGAAAGACGGAGCGGTAGCCCTCGGCGAGGAGCTTCTTAGCCCCCCGGGCGCCTTCGACGCGCCTGTTGCAGACGAACTCTACGCCGAGAAAACGCAGGTCCTCGAGCTCGTGCTCGAGAAAGTCCCTATCGAAGCGGTATCCGGGCACGCCGTAGCGGATCACCCCGCCCGGCTCGGCTCTTTCCTCGAACACGGTCACCCCGACTCCCGCCTTCGCGAGCTCAGCGGCGCAGGCGAGACCCGCGGGGCCCGACCCGACGACCGCCACCTTCTCGACACGGCCGACCGGCTTCTCCAATGCTTGGAAGGCCATTCCCCAGGAATGCTCCACCAGGGCGCGCTGGATTTCCCCGATCCTTATCGGGAACCCGATGCCCGTGGCGCTGCATTCCTTTTCGCAGAGGCGCGAGGTGGGGCACAGGACCCCGCAGGCGCCGCCGAGGATATTGTTTTCTTTGATCGTCCGGATGGCGCCGGTCACGTTCTTGAATCGAAGCTTCCGGATAAAAGTGCCCGGATCGGTATTCGCGGGGCAGCCCTTCGAACAGGGGGCATCGTGGCAGAGTAGGCAGCGATCGGCCTCGTCTACGGCCTGCGCCAAGGTGAAACCCTTCTTCATGCGATGCAATCGCTCGGAATCGGCCATCACTGCGTCTCCTTGGTATTAAAGCGCTCGCCGATGCCCTCCGGCTCGGAAGTTATGAACGATAAACCGTGATACCTCTTTTGTAAACAAAAATGTTCCCACTACCGGATAAACTCATTTTCCGAGGCGAGCGACGATCCAGGGGATCGTCTTCTCGGCGAGCTTCGCAAGGGCGGTCACGCTCATCTCGAGATGCTCTTCCTTCGTATCCTCTATCTTATTGTGGCTGATGCCCTTGAGGCTCTGCACGAAGATCATCTGGGTGGGAATGCCGGCTCGGCAAACCTCCGCCGCGTCGTGAAGCGGCCCGGAGGGGAGGCGCCACGATTTTCCGGCCGTCTCGTGGATCGCCTGGTCGCAGAATTCGTTGAGTTCCTTGTGAAAAATGATGGGCTCGATGCGCCAGAGGTCGCCGAAGACCACGTCGACCTTGCACTCGGCGGCGAAGCGCTTCGCCGCTTCCTGGGCGTCCTTCCACATCGCCGCGAGTTTCGCCGCGTCGAGATGGCGCTGGTCCAGGGTGATGGTGCATTCCTCGACGACCGAGGTGACGATGCCCGGCTTGGTGGTGCAGCTGCCGATCGTGCACACGCCCGAATGCTTCGCGGCGATGGAATAGATCTCTTGGGACATCATGCCGGCGGCCTTGAAGGCGTCGCGGCGCCGATTCATGGGCGTGGAACCGGAATGCGCCGCCTGACCGTGGAAGGTGATGAAATTGCGCTCGACTCCGACGGTCCCGAGCACTACGCCGAGGGGATAGCCGAGGTCCTCGAGGACCGGTCCCTGCTCGATGTGGAGCTCGAGATAGGCGGCGCAGTTCTTCTGCTCGAGCTTGGCCTTCGGCGCATCCTCGAGTTTTATCCCCACCGATTTGAGCGCGTCGACGAGAAGTACGCCGGCCTTGTCCTTGAGATTGCGCACGTCCTCGATGTTGAGGTGGCCCGAGAAGGCGCTCGATCCGAAGAGGCTTCGACCGAAGCGGGCGCCCTCTTCGTCGGCCCAGTTCACGAGCTTGATGGTGACCGGGGGCTTGCCCTTGGCCTTGAGGTAGCGCAGCACCTCGAGGCCCGCGATCACGTTCCAGCAGCCGTCGAGCCAGCCGCCGTTGGGGACGGAGTCGAGGTGGCCGCCGATCAGCAGGGCCTCCGGGCGCTCGCCTTCGAGGGTCGCCCAGGTATTGCCAGCGGCGTCCTGGCGATGGGGGATGCCGATCGCATCGAGCTTCTTGTTGAAAAAATCGAGGGCCTTGAGCCAGGTATCGGTGAATGCGACGCGTTGCGCGCCCGATTCGTCCTGCGTGAGGGACCTGAGTTCCTTCAGTTCGGCGACCGCGCGCTTGGTATCCAACATAGCCATGGAACACCTCCGGTGATGATTGGTAACGGGCGGCGAGTCGCTCGACCCGCCGCCATCGATCGTGGCTTCCTATTTCTTCTGGTCGCCCATGTGGAGCATGCCGTCCCAGGTGTCGACCTTGGAACTCTTCGCCTCCTCCTCGGAGAACCAGTGGGTGGTGACCGTCTTGAGCTCGGTCCAGAAGCGGACGGCGTCCACGCCCTGCATGTGAAGATCGCCGAAGAAGGAGTTCTTGTGGCCCGTGAAACTGTAGATCCCGAGGGGGACGGGGATGCCGACGTTGATGCCCACCATGCCGCCGTGAGTCCGGAGCGAGAACTCGCGGGCAAAGTAGCCGCTCTGCGTGAAAATGCTCGAGCCGTTGGCGAATTCGTTGGCGTTCATCAGGGCGATGCCCTCCTCGAAGTCCTTCACGCGCTTGATGCAAAGGACGGGACCGAAGACTTCCTTGTCGCCGATCGACATGCCCGGCTTGACATGATCGAAGAGAGTGGGCCCGAGGTAGAAGCCCTTCTCGTAACCCTTGACCACCTTGTTCCTGCCGTCGACGACCAGCTTGGCGCCCTCGTCGACGCCCTTCTGGATCCAGGCCTCGATCGATTTCTTGTGCTCGGCGTTGATGACGGGCCCCAGCTTGCTGTCCTTCTCGTAGGCGGGGCCGATCTTCAGTTCGCCGATGAACTTCACGAGGTAGGCGACGAGCTGGTCGGCGACCGACTCCTCCACGACGATCGTCGGCAGGGCCATGCAGCGCTCGCCGGCGGAGCCGAAGGAGGAGTTCATGATGCCGCGCGCTGTCCTCTCCAGAGCCGCATCCTTGAGAACCAGACCGTGGTTCTTGGCCTCGGTGAGGGCCTGGACGCGCTTGCCGTGGGCCGCGGCGACCTCGTAGATGTGGCGGCCGATCGAGGTCGAGCCGATGAAGCTCACGCCCTTGATATCGGGGTGCTTGAGGAAGATCTCGGCCTCGTTGCGCGAACAGGTCACGAGGTTGATGACGCCCTTGGGCAGGCCGGCTTCCTCCCAGAGTTCCATGATCCGCATGGCGGACTGGGGAACGAAGCTCGCCAGCTTGAGCACGAGGGTATTGCCCGCCGCGATGCATACGGGGGCGACCCAGCCCATCGGCAGCATAGCCGGGAAATTCCAGGGGACGATGCCGGCGAAGACTCCCATGGGCTCGCGGTAATCCGCGGTGTCGTAGCCCCGCGTGCAGTTGAAGCTGGCGGAACCCTTCAGGAGATGGGGGATGCCGCAGGCGAACTCCACCAGCTCGGTGACCCTGAGGACGTCGCCCCTCGCCTCGTCGAGGACCTTGCCGTGTTCCTTGGCCGTGATGAGGGTGAGCTCGTCGACGTGCTTGTCGAGGAGGGTCTTCAGGCGGTAGAGCACCTGAACGCGCTGGCTCGCCGGCGTCGCCGACCAGGACGGGAAGGCCGCCGCGGCGGCGGCTATCGCCTCTTCGACCTCGGCCACCGAGCACTGGGGCGTCTGCGCGATCACCTCGCCCGTCGACGGGTCGTAGCAATCCATGTATTTTCCGCTCTTGGACTCTTTCCAGCCGGCGGCATAATACCTAAGTTTCTTGACCTCTGCCATCACGAACTCCTTCTTCCTACAAAATTGTAATTTTCAGGCTGCCTTCCCTCAGCGGGGAATCGCCGAATAACCTTTGGCGGACTATATATGAAGTCGAAACAGCCGTCAATCAAAATAGCCGTCACGACGCATTCTAGCCATCATGAGAAAACGAACACCTTCACGGGCTTTCCGGGCCGCTCGTCCGCCTCGATCACCCTGGCCTCGAGCTTCATGCCCATCGCGGGATCCCCCTCCATCTCGATCCGTCCCGATGCTCGCAGGCCGTTCGGGAATTCGACCATTCCGAACATCAGGAATTTTTTGTTGAAGCCCTCGGGGAGGTTCCAGACCCTGGTCCAGGTGAGGAGGGTGCACTTTCCATCGAGGTCGAAGGTCTCCCATCCCTTGCCCGTCACCGGGTCGCGCTTGGCATCGCATTTTTTGCAGATCATGGGCGCGGGATAATAGATCGTGCCGCAGTTCTCGCATTTGTAGCCTTCTATATGGGGAGTCTGCTCTCCGTATACGCTGAAATCGATCATTCGCGACCTCCAGTCGAGCGGCGCATGTGCGGAATCGCAAGCCGCTCGACTTCGCAGTTGCCCGAATAAAGACGGTTCGGGCAACTGCACAAAATGTAAAACCTGGTTGCGCTCATACAGCCTAGTCCTTGGCCAGTATCGTCGTGATGACGTTGTTGCCAAAGCCGCCGAAGTTGACCGCCATCCCGTATTTCGGATCCTTGACCTGGCGGCCTTCCTCTGCCTCGCCGCGCAGCTGGCGTACGAGCTCCACGACCTGAGAGACGCCGGTCGCCCCGACGGGATGGCCCTTGGCCTTGAGGCCCCCCGAGGTGTTGATGGGGATCCTCCCGTCGATGTCGGTCTCGTGATTGCGTACGCCGAGGAAGGACTTGCCCCGCTCGAAAAACCCGACCTCCTCGCTGTTGAGAAGCTCGAAGATGACGAAGGCGTCGTGGAGCTCGGCGAAGGATATATCCTTTGGGCCGATCCCAGCCATCTTATAGGCTATTTGGGACGAAAGCCTGACCGCGTCGAGGACGAGGGGGTCCTTCCTGTTGTGCACGCAGTGCGTGTCGGTCGCGGAGCCGATCCCGGCTACCCGTATCGCCTTCTTCTTGAAGAGCCTGGCCTTGGGCGAGTCCATGTTCACCATGATCACGGCGGCCGAACCGTCCGAGATCGGGCAGGTGGAGTACATGCGCAGCGGCTCGGCGACGTAATTGTTGACCACGTCGGCGGTCTCTCCGTCGGCGATGGCGTCGATGGTGACGGGAATCTGCACGTGGGCGTACTTGTTGAGCGCCCCGTTAGCGTGGTCCTTCACCGCCACGAGGGCCAGGTCGCGCTCCGTCATCCCGTACCTCTGCATGTAGAGCCGCGTGAACATGCCCGCGAAGCCCGGCAGGGTGAGGCCCATGTTGTACTCGGCCTCGATGTGGGACATGGTGGCGACTATATTCGTGGCTTCCCAGCCCGATACGGTCCGCATGAGCTCGCCCGCGGCCACGAGGACCACGTCGGCCATTCCCGAGGCTATGGCCATGTAGCCGAGCTTGACGGCGCTCGCGCCGGAAGCGGGCCCGTTCTCGACGAGCTCGGCCGGGCAGGGCTCCATATCCATCCTGCTTATGAGGGAGGAGGCTACGGCCGATTGGTGGTTGAACATTCCCGCGGCCATGTTGCCGACGAAGACCTGATCGACCTGCTTACGGAGCTGGAGCCCACCTGCGTCCTCGAGGGCGTCGTTGGCCGAATAGGCGATGACGTCGACGAGGTCGTAGTCGCTCGAGTTCCCGAAACGGCAGTGCCCGATCCCGACGATGCCGATCCTGGGCGCCATGTTAGGATTCCCTCTTCCACCCGGGGAGCTGGACATACTCACTTGGCATGATGAGCTTGTTCGCCGTCTTGAGTATCTCCGGCGGCACGGGTCTCGTGCCCGTGCACTTCACGGCCTTGACCGCGTTCCAGAGCTTTCGGGTAAGGGTAAAGGTGGGCACTCCTCCGAGCTCATGGCGAAGGCCCGGGTACAGCGAGGAGCGGTCCTCGAGCTCGTACTCTATCATCCAGCGCTTGAAGCCGATGGGGCTCTCGGCGACGATGTGGACCTCGTCCTCGCCGAGGTACTCGATGTGGTGCTCCATCTTGGCGGCGAAGAGCTGGGCGCCGACCCGAAGCCCCCGCTTGATGGTGAGGGTGTGAAGGCTCATGCCCGTCTTGCCGTCGACATCGCGGCTCGTGACGATTCCGGCGATCACGCCGTCGATCGCCCCGACGATGACGAATTCGTTCGCCACCCGATAGCGGAACCAGCCGAGTATCTCGCTGTACATGCGCGCGGCCACGATATCGTAATAATCCTTGGACACGGCGAGTAGGGGGTACACCGTTCCGAGCAGGGCGCCGGCCTCTTCCCGCCTGCATTCGCGCACCACCATCTTCTCGCCCGACGCGAGGGTGATGAGCTTGGACGGATAGGGCTTCAGGGTGACCTCGGGGGGCCTGAGTTTTTTCTCGAGCTCGTCTATTGCCATTCTGGTGCTCCTTTCACTAACCACTAACCACTATTTTACTTTCTTCGCTTCCTCGTGGAGCCAGGCGTTCTTGGCCCCGGCCACGTCGCCGAATTTCGTGAGCTTCGCCTTCTTTTTTTTCGCCATGAGCTCCTCGAATCGCTTGTCCTCGACGAAGGCCACGATGCGGGAGATGCTCGACTCGCCGTCCACGAATCGCCAGGGGAAGCAGCCTATCTGGGCCCGCTGATTGAGCAGGAGGTCGAGGTCGCCGCCGACGCACTCGGCGTGTATGAGTCCCTTGTTGAACATCTCGATGTGCATCACCTGATACTTGTCCGGAGTGAATATCTCGTCGAGCGATTTCTTGTACTTCTTCCTGAAATGCTCGTCGCACTCCTTGGCCTGGACGGGCATCCACTCCTTGATCTTCGTGTTCATTGGGTGGTCCGCGCTGCCGCAGTCCACGCCTATCCAGCGCAGCTTCTTTTTCTTCGCCCACTCGGCGAACTCGCGGTCAGGGCCGGGGTGCTTGATCATGTAGCGGATTTCGTCCGCCGTGGGCTGATCCCAGCCGTAGTGGTGGAAGCCGGTGTGGATGATGAGGATGTCGCCTTCCCTGACCTCGACCCGCTCCTCGACCATCTTGGAGGTGTAGATGTCGTAGTCCTTGCAGACGTCGGAAAGGTCGACCACCGCGCCATCGTGGACGAGGAAATCCATGTCCAGGCTCGCGATGTCCTTGCCGGGCGTGTAAAAATGGATCTCGCCGTCCAGGTGGGTGCCGACGTGGTTCGAGTGGGTCACCACCTGGCCGTTGGCGCCGTTGGGCGCGAGCCTTTTGAAGTACTGGACCTGGAGCGGAATGTAGGTGGGCCAGGGTGGCGTTCCTATCCCCAGGGGAATCGTCAGATCGACTACTTTCATTCGAGTCCTCCTTTTCCGTTTACGAGCAATAAGCATCCGCGAAGGCGGCCAACGCATCCTTGAAGCAATTTTCGGGCGGCTTGACGAGGCCGGCGCCGACCTGTCCGACGCCGGCATCCTTGTGGGCGATGCCCGTGTTGATCGCGGGCAGTATGCCGGTCTCGACGACCTTTCGCAGGTCGATGCCGGTCGGCGTGCCGCGGAAGTCCAGCGCGGGGATCCGGTAAACGTCGTTCTCGGTTACGGTTATCTCGTACATCCGCCGCGTGACCGCCAGCGCGTCTTCGGGCGTGCCTCCGACGAACTTCACGATCGCTGGCGCGGCCGCCATCGCGAATCCGCCGATGCCAGCCGTTTCGGTTATGACCGAATCGCCGAGATCCGGCGCGGCGTCCTTGGGACCGTATCCGGGAAGGTAGAGGCCTTCGACCATGGAGGCAGGCCCCGTGAACCAGCGATCGCCCAGTCCGGATACCTGGATGCCGAAATCGGTGCCGTTGCGCGCCATCGCGATGATGACCGAGCTGCCCTCGATGCCTCTCGCCGCGTCTACCGTGCATTTGCAGGCAGGCATCGAGAGATTGAGGAAAAAGTGGTCGTTCCCGTTTATGAAGTTCAGGACCTTCGCGATCTTCTCGGGATCCTCGCCGAGCCTGACGAGGCAAGGCGCGAACTCCCTGATGATGAGCGAAGTCCCGGCGCGGTTGCGGTTGTGACCCTCGTCGCCCATCTGCAGGATCTGGGCGATGATGTTCTTCATGTCGAGGGGCCCGTGGAGGGCGAGCGCCCTCTTCATGATCGGCGCGAGGTCGGTCTCGATCCATCTGAGGCGCGCGAGAACCTCATCCGAGAATGCGCCGTATCGGAGCACCTTGCCGAGGCCCTCGTTGAAGGTGGCGAAGGCGCGATTGCCGAAAGCGGCGTTCTCGAGCACCCAAATGGGCATGCTCGCCGTGACGACCCCGGCCATGGGGCCTACAGCCCCGTGGTGATGACAGGGCTCGAAGCGGATTTCGCCGGAGGCCGCGAGCGCCTCCGCCTCCGCGCGGTCTTTCGCGAGCCCTTCGTAGATGAGCCCGCCGATCACCGCTCCCCTCACCGGACCGCACATGCGTTCCCAGGTTATCGGGGGCCCCGCGAGCAGAATCGTCTTCTTGGCCATGCCGGGAATGACCTCGCCCGCGATTCCGACGTCGACGAGGGTCGGCTTGCCTTTGAGGATGCGCGCCACGGCCTCGCGATTGGCCGCCTCGACGTCGACGCGGGCATGGAGGGATATCCGGTCCAGCGCCGCGATCATTCGCTCGTCTCCGCCCGCGGGCGGCTTCCAGCGCAGCTGGACGACTTCCACACCGCTGGCCCGAAGGTTCTCGGCGAAGGAGTCGAGGCCGAGGTTCACCGCCTTTATTTCTGATCCGAAGAGTCCGAGAACCGGCTCGATGCCCGCCTTATCGACCATCGCGTCCCTCCCGCCCGTGGCGCTCATCGCGCGGCCGCCTTTTCTATTATTCGCGCGGCCAATTTCGCGGCACGGAAGTTGGACGGCATCACGACGCAACCGGCCGCTTCCAGCTTGGACACCTGTCCCTGGAATCCCTGGTAGTCCCCCACGGTCCCGATCACCGAAGCGATGACCGGCAGGTATCCGCCCCTTCGCTCGGCCGCGAGCCGCGCCGCGGCGAGGGCCGGCACGAGGGCGCCGGCCGGGTCCTCGTGGGAGCCATAGCCCAGAACAACGTCGACGAGGAGTACGGCGATGGAGGGATCGCCCATCTCGGCGCGAATCCGCACCGTCCTCGTGCTCGGGTCGATCATCGGATGGGGCCTGCCGAGGGTGAAGACGTCGTCGCCGAGATCGACGATCGTATGCTCGACCGAGCGCTTCGGGTCCGTGAGGACGAAGGCCTTGTCCGTCTGGTTGTTGGAGAAGACGCGGCCCGTGAGCCGATGCAGGAGTATCATCGCCTCGTCGGCCACCGTTCCGCCCGTGTAATAGCCGCGCAGGTAGCGCTGCCCCTTCGCCAGGCGGCGGACCTCCCCCTCGGCGATGCGATCGATCTCCGTTTCGTCGGCTCCCGGAGCGGCGGCCGTCGAAGAGCCGTCGCCTGCCAAGGCGACGGCCATGGCGGCGGTTTCTTCGAGGCTGCCCGCGAAGCGGATGGATGACGGGCCTGAGTCGGCCGACCGCGGATCGCGGCCTATGAAGTGGACGACTGCCGGCTTCCCGGCCGCGGCGAGGGCAGTCAACACCTTTTCGGCTACTTCGGGAGCGGGAGGCTTCGATATGACGACGAGCACGTCTGTCCCCGGATCTAAGGCCAGGGCGGCTATTCCCATCAGCATGGTGATGCCGCCGACCCGCGCGTTCTTCAGGTCCCGTCCGCCGGTACCGATGGCCTGGCTGATGCCCGATCCGAACCTGTCGACGAGACAGGTCACTTCCTGAAGTCCGGTACCCGAGGCGGCCACGACCCCGATTCTTCCGCGGCGCACGACGTTGGCGAAGCAGAGCGGCTTGCCGTTGATGATCGCGGTTCCGCAGTCGGGTCCCATCACGAGCAGACCCTTTTCCCTGCCGAGCTCCTTCAGGGCGATCTCGTCGTCCAGACCGACATTGTCGGAAAACAGCATGACGTGGAGGCCATGTTCCAGGCACTTGCGCGCCTCGCGGGCCGCGTAGGCGCCGGGGAGGGAAATCACGGCGAGGTTCACCCCTGGGAGGATATCGAGGGCTCCGTCCAGGCTCGCAGGTTCAGGAACGGCCCCGAATTGGGGCCGGGACGCCTTGCGCGCGAGGAGCAGGGCCGCCGCTTCGAGGGCAACCTTGACAGCCCGATCGTCGGCGCAGTCGACGGCCATGACCAGATCGTTCGGGCTTGCCCCCGCCAGGTCGGCCGGTTCGTAACCCTGCGAGGCCAGAAGCTCGAGGTTCATCGGCGTGCCCATGGCGACGACCGCGTCGGCCACTCCGCCCGATTCCTTCAGTTTTTTGCTCAGAGACATGAGAAAAACCGAATCAAAATAGGAATCTTTGCGGACGATCGCCTTTTTCACGGCCTTTCTCCTCGCTGCCGATACCAGGCCTTGATGCAAGGCTGGCACTCAGCGTTGACCGATGACGTTGGGGGATTATATACCTGATTGTATACAAGTCAATTGACAAAAAGTGAAATAGTCAGTGTACGGCTCGCCTGAATGCCATACTATTCCGAAGCCCAAAAAAAGAGCCGCCCCGTGCTGCGGGGCGGCTTCGTTAGACATAGCGCTAACTTATTTCTGCTTTTCGGCCTTGCGCTTCTCGATCTCCGCCTGGGCCACCGCAGTTATGGACAGGGGCACCTGATAGGGAGAACAGGATACGTAGTCGAGGCCCGCCGCCATGCAGAAGCGGATGTTGTCGGGGTTGGCGCCGTGCTCGCCGCAGAGGCCCGTGACGAGGCCCGGCCTCGTCAAATGGCCGCGCTTCGTGGCCATCGCTACGAGTTCCTTGACCGGGGCCGTGAGCAGCGAGAAGGGATTGCCCTCGATGAGGTCGTACAGCGAATAGTCGGGCATGAAGGAGTTGAAATCGTCGCGGCTTATACCGAGGGTCGTCTGAGTGAGGTCGTTCGTCCCGAAGGAGAAGAACTCGCTGTAGCGGGCGATTTCGCCGGCGGAGAGAGCCGCGGCGGGCAACTCGATCATCGTGCCGATCTTATAAGGCAGGGCCTTGGCGCCAAGCCCCGCTCGGACTTCCTCCTCGATGTCGATGAGGCCCTTGTAAACCTTGCCCTCTATCTTCTTGCCGTACACTATGAGCCTGAGCTCCGAGGCGTTCATCACGATGGGGATCATGACTTCGGGACGGACGTCGACCTTCTCTTTTTGGAGCTTGTACGCGGCCTCGAATATCGCCCTCACCTGCATCTCGTATATCTCGGGGAAGCTCACCGCGATGCGGCAGCCGCGATGGCCGAGCATCGGGTTGAATTCTGCCATGCCGTCGATGCGCGCCTGTATGTCCGCCCGCGTGAGCTTCTTGGCCCCCTTGCGGGCGCCGAGGTGCTGGATCAGGGCTTCCATCTCGGCCTCGTTGTGCGGGAGAAACTCGTGCAGGGGCGCGTCGAGGAGGCGTATCGTGACTTCCTTGCCGGCCATCACCTTGAAGAGGCCGTAGAAATCTTCGCGCTGCATCGGCTTCAGCTTGTCGAGGGCCTTGATCCGCTCTTCCTTGCTGTCGGAGAGGATCATCTCGCGGATCACGTTGATGCGTTTCTCGTTGAAGAACATGTGCTCGGTGCGGCAGAGTCCGATGCCCTCCGCCCCGAAAAGAAGGGCCATGGCGGCGTCGCGGGGGCTGTCGGAATTGGCCCGCACGTGGAAGTGGGTCATCTGTTTCTTGGCCAGGGCGATGAATTCCAGGAGGCCGGAGTCCTTGGGATCGGGCTTGATGAGGTCGGCCTTGCCGAGCCAAATTTGAGGCTCGCCATAGTAGGGCACGTTGATGGTGATATAGTCGCCCTCCTCGAAGGCGATGGCGCCCATCGTGGCCTTCTTGCCGCGTACCTTCATCTCGGGCTTGACCATCGATACCTTGCCGTACTGCCGCGCGACGACGGAGGCATGGGCCGAGTAGCCGCCTTCGGCGGTGAGGACGCCGGTCGAGACCTCGATGGCCTTGACGTCCTCGGCGAAGGTCGAGGGCATCACGAGGATGAAGCGCTTGTCCTCGCTCTGCTGCTGGGCGGCGCGGTAGGCGTCGAGAAGAGTTTCGGTGCTGAAGTAGACGCGGCCGATCGCCGCGCCGGGGGCGCCCGTGATTCCCCCCGACTCCCCTTTCAGCTTCTTGACCGAAGCGAGATCCACTACCGGGTGGAGAATGTCGTTGAGGCGCCCGGGCGCCAGGGACTGCACGACGTACTCCTCATCGACGATCTTGCGCGAACAGAGGTCCAGCGCGAGGCGAAGATCGGCCTGCGTGCTCTTCGCGACGACCTGGCGCTGCTCGATGAGCCACAGTTTCTTGTTCTCGACCGTAAACCGGATTTGCCGGATCTCGAGGTGCTTGTCCTCGAGCTTGCGCGCGATCTTGTCGAGTTCCTTGAGGTAAGTGGGGTCTATCTTGTTTATGTCATTGCCCTCGGCACCCAGCTCGTTGAACCGTTCCTGATAGAACTCGCCCTGAAGCCTGAGCTCGCCGGTGACTATATCGCGGGTGAAGAATGCGCCCGAGGCGGAGTCCTTGCCGTAATTGCCGTAGACCATCGGCTGCACGAGAATGGCGGTATCGCCGGCATCCTGTTCGTCGAGCTTGATAAGCCGCGATACGCGCTTTAGAGCGATCTCGAACTGTTTTTCGGCCCCGTCGAAGAACCCCGCGGGGAGGACGGGCGCGTACTCATCCATCAATGCCAATGCGGCGGCGCCTTTGACGGCCTTCTCGGACTTGAGCGCCTTGGAACAGCGTTCCGAGGCCTCGGCGGCCTTGACCCTGTCTTTTTCACGGCCTTCGAGCTCGGCCACCTTCTCCTCGACGGCGAGCATGCCGCGTACGAGAAAGAGGACTTCGTGTGCGGCGAAGTTCTCGCCGACCCACGAGGCGAAACCGGCGACGGTGTCGCGGGCGAGGCCGAAGTCGTGCAGCGTGGGGTAATTGGAAACCGCCAGGTTTGGCGACACGACGATCTTGAAGAGCAGGGGATTCTTCGCGTCGCCGAGGCCCTTGCCGACGATCTCCTGGACTTTCTTGACGAAAGGCCTGATGGCGTCGGCGATCTTCTGGCTGCCGACGATTTTCGGGTCGTTCAGGCCCGACGCCGCGTCGGAGTCGATGACGAAGCCAGGCAGGATCGGCAGCGACAGTTCGGAGAACTCGTTGGCCTGACGGCCGCGCATGCCGAGCTTCTCGAGATCGACGCCCTTCTTGACGTTCTCGCTCTGACTGAAGAAATGGATATTATCTTTCATGGCCTTTACCTTCCCTTCCCGCTCGTGCTTTCAGAAAAGCGCCATGACGCTATTGACGGGGCCCTTCAGGAAGGCCTCGTATAGATGGCTCGCGCCCTGCGAGAGGTAGCGCTGCAGCTTGGCGACGTCGGATATTTCATCTCCCGCTATCGCGAACTGGATCGTCGAACCGTGTTTGACCTTGCCCCACTTGAACAAGGCGTTGATGTCCATTATGCGCTCCCCGTCGTAGTAGACGAGGACCTGGAGGTTGGGGTGCTTCGTATTGTAGCTGGCGATTATACGCTTCCAGGCCTCGACGTTGCCGTTGTGGAAAAGCTCGTTGGATACGGTGACCGAGTACATCGGGGTCATTCTGGCCCCCGGCTTGACCGCCTGGGCGGCCGCTACGGCGGCCTTAGGCGGCTCGACCGCGGCCGGAGGGGGCGCGGCTTCCGCCGGCGCGGCGACTTTTGCGGACGGCCTTCCCCGCTTGGGAGCCCCCCGAGGGGAGCCGTTCGATGCCGCGGCCTTGGGAGCCTTGGCTTTGGCCGCAAGCGCCTCGGACTTCTCATCCCTGGCGGCCCTATAGACGCAATCCCCCTTGAGGAAATCGGGCTTGATTTTTGCCTTGCGGCCGGAGAATAGATCCACTATCGCTTCGCAGGCGGCGTCGAGGAGCTTCTGGTCCCCTTCCTTGGCAAACCGACCGGCGTAGACCACGAGCAGCTCCGAACGGTTGAGACGATCTATCTGGGTGATATGCTTGCGGTTCTTGGGATTGACGACGAGGGGGCCGAGATCCGGGTGGTGATAGATGACGACGAGGTCGACGCCGTTCCACTTGGCTGTCTCGTCAGCGATCGCCGCTATGTCGGCAGCCGTTCTGGTGAGGTTGGCCGATGCCGAAGCGTAGCCGAATTTCTGGCCGAGTACCATGGAGGCGACCGGTCTCACGTCGTCTTTGTCCAGCGTCTTCTTCTCAATGAGTTCATCCACGATATCCGCAAGATTTTCTTTCGCCGCGACGCGGTCGACGATCGAAACGACCGATTGGATATGGCGGACGGAAGCATTGAAGCCTTCCCGCTCGGCAAGACCCTCGAATTGGCTGACGAGACTCTTCATGAATTTAAACTCCTCCTACGAACGAAGGGCCGCCCAACCGCGATCGGTAAGACGGCCCCCCGGGCGTAACTACTAATAGTGGCAGATCGCCGCCAGCTTGGAGCCGACGGCGAATCCTACCGCCCGAAATACCGGGTTGGACCCCATGGGATCATAGTTGCCTAAGACCGCCGTCCTCGTTTTTGCTTGGGCGGCCGCGTCTTCCCGCCGGCTTGCCGGCCTGGCGCCCCGGCTTCTTGCCGGAATCCACGACTCCCTTGGGCTTGGGGCCTCGTCTGCCGGACGCCTTGACGTTGACCGGCGCCGGAACCACGGCCTCGGCAATGGCCGGACTATCGCCGCTCGTATTGAGCATCGCGAGGTAATCGGAGCCGGGCAAGCCGCCCTCTTCGGGTGCGCCATCGCCGGGCGTGAAGGACTGGGCTATATCCTCGCGGACCGTCGATCGACGCCTGGAGAAGGAGGCGAAGGCCGCGTCCTGGAAACCCTTGGACACGCCGTGCAGGAACTCGTTGAGAACGTTGGCCATGCCGTCGAGCGTGGCCTTCTTCCGTTTAATGGAGCAGATATCCACGTCGAGGAGGAGTCCCGGCTGGATGTGGTAGGGATTGATGATGTAGTCGAAACGGTCGAATTCCTTCTGGAGGAATGCCAGGCGCTCCTCGACCACGCGGCGCTGGATGGGATACTGGTAGGAATACATGTTCTTGAGCTTGTCGCGCATGAGGATGAGCCGGTTCTTGACCTTATCCTTGTCGAAGAGATAAGTCCGGTTCATCTTCTCGACCTCGGTCTCCGCGGGCTTGACGAAGGAGATCTCGTCCCAGACCTTGGCGATGTCCTCGTACACCGGTTCGCCGGTCTTGGCCTTTATCCTGGTGCGGATCCTTCGGCGGTAGATACCGGCGAGATCGTCGAAGTCGCTGATGCGCTTGAGGAACTTGGAATCCTCGTACATCATTTCGAGGACGTCCCAGAGGTGGGCCACTTCGGTCTCGAAGCTCTTGGCCTGAACGTCGTAGGCCTTGCGCTCCTCGATGAGCTGGGCGTTGTCGTAATACTGCAGGCGGAGCTGATAGCGCTCGTCGGGGAGGTGGGCTACGTCGGTATCTTCATACTCGCGGAGGATGAGCTCGCGCGCGTTCTTGAGGTTCTCGATGTACTGGTAGCCCATCTTGGATACGTCGAGGATCGAGGTGATCGAGTTGACCGCGGTGTTGTAGCCGCGATTGCGGATGTTCTCGATATCGACGATCTTCTTGATGTTCTCGCGAATGTTGAGCTGGTCGAAGGTGGCCGGATCTATCTCGGCGCGTAGGTTCGCGATCCTATCCATCAGGTCCTTGCCGATGATGGAGTAGCGCTTGGATTTGGGATTATCGGTATCGTCGTCGGTGTAGTCCCGAATTCGGTTCATCCTCTCGAAGATGATCTCCGTATCGGACAGCTCTTCCTTGCCGGCGTCGATGAGCCTGTCCTTGAGCTTCTCGATCTCCTTGTCGATCTGGTCGATGAGATGCTTGGAGATCAGGTCCTTGATGAGGTATTCTACCGTGACCTGGTAATGGAAGACCGGGGAGATGAGTTCGGAGTCGAGCATATTGACCGAAAGCTTGACGTTGGTGACGGTCTTGGGCTTGTAGTTGTCGTCCTTGAACGAGCACTTTACGATCGAGTAGGCGTTCTCGCCGCGGATGAAGGCGCCTACGTCCGTTTTCTGGCGCAGGAGGGCGTTGGTCAGGTTTTCCAGATCGTTGACTCCGCGCTGGATGTGGCCCTGCAGGTGGCCGAACATGTTGACCATCGATTTCTCGACTTCGCCGGTGTTGAACTTATCCGCGCCGCCGACCTGGTCGAGGAGCTCGCTGATCTCCTTCGGGGTATAGCGGGCCAGGCTCTTCATCTCTTCTTTGTCGATGAAGTTACGGACCTTCTTGACCATCTCGTCTTCGGTGGTGACCATGAAGCGGTTGAACATGTTCTGATAGTTCTGGTTGAAGTAGTTGTAGAGTTTCTCCTTCAACCCGCCCATGACGTCGATACGATCGAGGACTTCATTGGGAAGCCTCGCGGATATATGGTGGAGAACCTTATTGGTCTCCTCCTCAAGCAACTGGTTGACTTCCCGCTGCTGATCGCGGCCCTCTTGCGCGAGGGAGTTGCGGGAACCGACGGCCGATGGCTTTTCGGGATGGAATACGTTAGGACTTTTGGGAAGATCTATCGCGCCCATATGATCTCCTTTACGCGATTGCTGATTCTTAGGTTATAGTATCGAGGTATGGCCCGAGTTGTAAAGTACGACGCAAAAAAAAGGGTATCAGTTTTTGCCCATATATCGTAGAATATCGAATATGGAGCCCAAAAGACCGATAATTCAGGTCGAAGGGCTCCGCGGAAAGGTGGCAGCCGTGAATTGTTCCCGACGCCTCGCCCTCCTCGCAAGCATCCCTATTCTTTTTCTTCAGGTCGCCGCGACCCTGTCCTGCGGCAAGGCAAACCCCGGAACCGCGGCTCCCGTCGCCGAGGCAGCCTCTACCGCGGCACCCATGGGTGGGGGCGGGGAGCTCAAGTCGGGGTTCCTCGACATGATCCTCCTCCTCGACAAGTCGCTTTCCATGGCTCCCTTTTTCGAGGAGGCCAAGACCTACGTCGCAGGCACCGTCATCGGGCCCATCCTCGTGCCCGGGGATCGCCTTATCGTAGAAACGGTCTACGGCAAGGTCGATCGTCTTATATCGACCGGCATCGGGTCGGAAGAGGACAAAGCCAAGGCCATACGCGCCATTCGCGTACTGAAAGCGGACGGGCATTTCACCGATCTCGGAGCAGCCCTCGACGCTGCAAAACGGGACCTCGCCGAGCTCGGCCAGCTCGATAGGCCCAAGTACGTCCTTCTGATCACGGACGAGAGGCAGGAAGCCCCCCCAGGGAGTCGCTACCAGAGCGCCGATTACAAACTGAAACACCCTTCGCTCGAGTACATCAAGCGAGTAGACCTGGGAAAGTTCCGCGCGATCACGGTCGGTCTCCAAGTTGGAGCCAAGGTCGAAAAAAACGCCCCGGCGGTCATGAAGTTCTTGCTGGATCCCCCCATCAGGAGAGAATCCGGCGAGGTTCAAGTTCCGGACTCGCAGGGAAAGGGTACTTTGGCGTCAGAGAGCGCTCTACCGATCTGGATGCTTTGCGGTGCGGCAGCCCTTTTTATCCTCGCGGTCGCGGCTTTTATCATCATATTGGTACGATCAAAGAAGATGAAAAAAGAAAAAGCCTCCGAGTTAGAGGCGGAACGGTGATGACCATCAAAGGCTTCGCCGACTATCTCAAAGCACACGACAACTACATTATCGTCACCCATGACGGGCCCGATGCCGACGGAATCGGAGCCGCCTACGCCTTGGCCCTGACCCTCGAGGCTATCGGAAAAACAGCCATCGCGGCCGTCTCGGACAAGGTCCCGGTCAAAATCCGCTTCATAGACCGCCGAGGCCTCTTCAGGTCCCTCGCGGCAGGGGCAAACCTACCCTTCCCAGCGAGAGAGGCCACGCTGATAATAGTAGACACGCAGGATTCGGGCTATCTCGGCGAGAGGGCAGCCCAAATCATTTCGTCGGCCAAATGCACACTCATCATCGACCACCACGAGCCGATGGCGGAGCCCGGCGAACTCACGCTCCTCGACCCTTCGGCCTCGTCGAGCTGCGAGCTCGTCTACCTCATCGCGCAAGCCCTTGGAGTCGAACTGCCCATAGACGCGGCCGAGGCGGTTTTCGCGGGCATCGTCTACGACACGGGCTCTTTCGCCTACCCGAAGACGAGCGAGCGCACCTTCAGCTGCGCGCTCGAGCTCGTGAAACGAGGCGTAAAGCCCTACGAGTTGCACAACCGAATGTACGAGTCCTCGGATAGCGGCGTCCTCCTGCTGCAGAAAGCCGTCATCTCCAGCCTGGAGCTGGAGCTCGGCGGCCGCGTGGCCCTGCAGTCGCTCAATAAAAAAGACCTCGCGGCGTCGGGCGCCTTATTCGAGGACGCGGAATATCTCGTCAACATTCCCCTTCAGGACAAGCTGGTCGAGGTATCGGTCCTGTTCAAGGAAAACCTGGAAGGGAAGCTCCGCTGCTCGCTCCGCTCGAAGGGCGGGGTCAACGTGGCCCTCATCGCGCAGGCCTTCGGCGGCGGAGGCCATAAGACGGCGGCTGGGTTTTCCTGTCACTCTCCCCTTGCGCGGGCCAAGGACGACGTGCTACAAAGCATCGCCCGTTCGATGCAAGGACGGGATTAGCCGAAGACAATGCAGCGCAGATGAAAAGAATCGTTCAAGTAGTATTCCTGCTAGTGAGCGCCCTCGTGCTCGTCTCATCCATCTATTTTTTTATCCAAGGACGCTCCGGCGCCGCGGCCGCGGCGAGGCCCGTGGCGACCAGGCAGGTCCTTCCCGAGTCGAAGGCCCCTTCGAATGCGGAAAAAGCCCTCGCTTCCGAGGAAGCAAGCCCCATAAATCACGTCCCAACCCTTCCCAACGAAGTCATCCTCAACGTCACCAGCTTCAACGTGGACCAGGAAAAGGGCGACGAGCAGGTTCTGACCGTTCGCAAGACGGATAGGACGGACGGACGGCTGTCGATCGTGATAGCGGATTACGTCGAGCAGAAGAAGTCGTGGGTCAGATCATGGGAGGGAGACACCCTGAGCACCAAGCTCACGACCTTCTCGATACAGGCCAAGGACCTGCTCGGCGACCATAACCTCGACATTATCTGCACCGGGATGGACGACTCCGGCGAGCAGACTATCGCGGTATTTCGCCGCTCCACGGGCACCTTCGTCTTTTCCGAGATACTCAGCCTCGCCGCCGACTCGATCGCCATCGGAGAAGCGGACCGCAGCGAGAG
Organism: Rectinemataceae bacterium; assembly: GCA_049513895.1. Classification (GTDB taxonomy): domain Bacteria; phylum Spirochaetota; class Spirochaetia; order Treponematales; family Rectinemataceae; genus UBA1306. The sequence goes on from JBEKVO010000022.1 coordinate 52,292, forward strand.
CTACCAGCTAGGGCAGACCAACGGCGAGAGCTGGCCGATCTTCGCCTACAGCGGGGACAAGGAATCGACCAACCTCCTCGACCAGATCAAGGACAAGTACGCGTGGGACCCTCACAGGGGACAGTACGTCAAGATCGGAAGCGAGCGCATCCCCGGCGCCCAGGTCGAGCGTGAAATAATATCCAAGGTCCTCACCGGGTCCGAGAAGGACTTCGAGTCCTTCCTGCAGGGGATATGGTACGAATCGGGCAAGGGCCCCTTCGACCCGGGCACGAGGCTCATCGTCTTCGACAAAGCCTCCGGAAGCATCTCGTTCTACAAGACCGAGGCGCAGGAAGTCTTCCGCTGGACGGAGTCGCACTCGACGCGGTACGGGCTCTACGTCAGATGCCAGAACGAGTCCGTCGAAAACCTGGTTCGCCTCATGGACATCGAGCTGACCGGCTCGGACCTGGTCTCCGTGCGCGTCTTCGAGGACCTGCAGATGAAGATGGATCCCGAGGATCGTTGGGACGGCAGTTTCCGCAAGCTTCCTCAAGGCGCGCGCGACGCCATGGCAGGCAAGGGATCGGGCCTTTCCAGGCCCACCGTCAAGCTCGAGGGACCCTACCACTCCCGTTCCGGGGCGGAGCTCAACTTCGCCCAGCCGCGCTACAGCCTCAAGTCCTCCACAACGCCCAACGAATCGGGAGGCTTCGAACTGTACTCCCTCTCCGGGCTTACCGTGCTGGAGCTCATCGCGGTGCGATCCGACGGCCTCCCCTCGCAGAGGCGCACCTATAAGGCCGTATATTCCGAGACGCGCATCGGCAAGGACCTCGTGCGTCACCTCGTTCTCTCGCCGGCGAAGGCCGCAATCGACGGCCTCGAGCTGCTCCAGGAAGATGATCTGGTCCTCGAACAGCGCGTAAAAGGCTAGCGTCAGTCGATAATATACGACTCGTAGCCCGCGTCCTTTAAGGACAGTATCGTCTTGGCGATATCCTTGCCCCCCTCGACTACGACTATCCAGCGTTTTTCCTCGGCCTTGCCCGATCCCGTCGCCCTCGATCGAGTCTCGACGGTTGCCGTGAAGCGCTTGGAAGAGAGCTCATCCTTGAGCGCCTGGGCGTTCTCTTCCAACGAGAAGTAGCCGACTTGAAGACGCTTCGCCCGCGCGGGTAAAGCGGGGGACGCCGCCTTGACCGTAGGATCGGCCTTCGTCACGGGAGCGGAGGTCGCCGGAACGGAGACCGCCGGAACGGAGACCGCCGGAACGGAGACCGCCGGCGGGGCGCCCGTCAAGCCGCCGAGATACCAGTGTGGCAAGGGGGGAGGAAAAGCGGTCCCGGAGGCGATCAGGGCTTCGGGACTGCCGGGGAATTCAGCGGTTAGGACAGCGGCGACCTCGGCCTTTTTATCGGCGGCGGCGCATAGCCAAAGGATAAAGCGCGCCTCTCTCCGCAGCCCCGGCCCTGCGGCGGCAGTTTTGCTCGTGCCGTCCAGCAATGACGCGGCGATGGTTTGGGCATCCGAGGGGCGGCCCTGCAGGACGAGGGACCAGGCCCCGACGAGGCGAGCGGCCCCGACGATTTCGTGATCCACGGACCCCAAAACGAGGTCGGAGGATATCCGAGAGGCTTTATCGGGATCGCCCGCGGCAAGAAAGGAGCGGGCGGCGCGGAGTAGAAGCTTTTCCTTGCCGCCCGATGCCGGGTCTAGAGCCGCCGCGGTCTCGTAGCGCGAGGCCGCGTCACCGAAGAGGTCGAGGAGAAGGGCCAGGTCGCCGGCCTTTATGAGAAGGGGCTCGCGGAATTCGGGAGCCGTGGACTCGAGGCCTTGGTCCAACAGCGCGAGGGCATCGAGGGGCGGGAGGGCCGTGGAAAAGGCATCGAGGGCCGCGGCGTATTCTGCGGGGCTTGCCGCCTTGGCCAGTTGCACCGAGGCGGCCTTGAGATCGGCAGGCTTATTATCCGCCGTATCCGCCGCGAGGGAACAGGTTAAGACCGTGAAGGCTATCAGGAAGGCCGGGCGAACCCTCATCCCGCGACCTCCTCGGCCCTGAAGGTATTTCCCGAGACGCTCGTCAGGCGAAGCCGTGCGAAGCTTCCCACCCTCGACGCCGGAGCGGGGAATACTACCATCTCGTCCCTCTGGGTTCGCGCGAGAAGCTCGGTTTTTTTTCGACGAGAGGGGCCTTCTATGAGGGCTTCCTCGACGGAGCCAACCCTGAACTCCATGAGAGACTTGGTCAGGGCCTTTTGCAGCTCGATGACGCGCGACAGGCGATCGCGTTTGACCTTTTCGGCTATCCTGTCGGGCATCGAAGCCGCGGGCGTGCCCTCCCGGGGGTTGAAATGGTACATGTACGAATATGAAAAGCCCACTCGCCTCATGATGTCGAGGGTGAGCTCGAGGTCATTCTCGGTCTCGCCGGGAAAGCCGACGAGGATGTCGGTGGACAGGGACAGGCCGGGGATCGCGGCCTTCATCCTGTCCACGAGGCCGAGGTAGGAGGCGCGCGTGTAGCGCCGGTTCATGGCCTTGAGCACCGCATCGGATCCCGACTGGACGCAGAGGTGGACGTGCTTGCAATAGAGGGGATCTTCGGCCAGAACGCGAATGACCTCGTCGGACAGGTCCTTGGGGTGGCTGGTGAGGAAGCGAACCCAGCGCAGGCCCCCCCTCCCCTCCTCGCGCAGCGCGGACGAAATGAGGCGCAGGAGCCCAGGAAAATCGAAATCGAACGCATCGGGGCCCGAAACCCCGGCCTCTCCTCTCCATTTATAAGAATTGACGTTCTGCCCGAGGAGGGTAATCTCGCGCACGCCCGAGCCCTCGAGCGAGGCGATCTCGGCCAGTATGGCGCTCGGCCTGCGCGAGACTTCACGGCCTCGGATCTGGGGCACGATGCAGTAGGCGCAGAAATTATCGCAGCCGTGCATGATGGGCACGAAGGAGCGGAATGAACCCGGCTCGTAGTACGAGCGCGCGAAGACGAAGGCGGGGCTCTCGTCGATGTCGTCGATGGGCCTGGACTGCTCCACCGCGTCGAGGACGAGACCGAAGGCCTGTTTTTGGAAAGTGCCGACCACGTAATCGACGGCCGGCTGTCGGAGCTTTATTGACCGCTTCATCCGCTCGGCCATGCAGCCGGTCACCACGAGGGCGAGGGGCTTTAACCCCGCCGCCGCCCGTCCGCGCTTGGCCGCGGCGTAGAGGTCGATACGGCCCCAGGCGCGGTTTTCGGCGGTCGCCCGAACGGAGCAGGTGTTTATCAACACCAGACCCACTTCGGGATCGAGCGAAGCGCTTTGCGCTTCGCGTGCCAAGCCGTCGTCAAACGGCTTGGCGGGGTGCCAGCCGCGCTCGCGGAAAATCAGCTCCAGGGCGGCGGACTCCGCCTTGTTCATCTGGCAGCCGTAGGTCTCGATGAGATAGGTCATCGATGATGTTCACTATTAAGCGGCATCATCAGGCGCGGTCGCGGAGCCCTTTTACGAACTTGTAGATATTATAGGCGCCGTAGCCGATGAGGGCGAGGCCGCCCGCGCCAAGGATGAAGCCGGTGAACCTGTGCAGGAATATCGAGGCGAGCCCGGCAGCCCCCGCCAACAGCATAATTCCGCCCGAGGTCCTGTCAGTTTTACTCTTGCCGAAAAGACTGCTGATACCGAGAAAAACGAGTCCGCCGCCGATAACCCAGCCGACGACGGGAATGCTGAGCAGGAAGTTGACGCCGAGAAGACCGACGCCTCCCAACGTGGACATCACGCCCTTGGTGCCTCGACCGCGCAGATCGTTGGAATCGACAGGATAATTAGACATAAAACCTCCGTTCGCCGCCTCGGGCTCGGCCTACCCTCCCCAAAGGGGGCAAGGGAAGGCTCGATGCGTTTCGGGCGCGAATATCGGTCAAATAATACGGAATTCGCGGCCGAGGGTAAAGCGTGCAATAAGGAGAAAGGCAGCCACGGAGACACGGAGGAAGGAGGAGAGCACGGAGAAAAAATGGGGAAAATAAAAGTATAAATGGAAAACTATCACAAATTCTGGGGCTTCCGGCTTTTGTGTAGGTCCGAAATGAAAGGCTAAGGTTAACGCCTTTAGTCATTTTTTCATAAATTCGCTTCTGAAATTGAGACGTAGGCCGATCTTAAGGCCGGTTACTCGCATTTCCCGGGTCCCTTGCGCAAGATCGTACCCCTTCCTAACTTCCTAAAGGAGGTTTCGCGCAGACGCCAAGGTCGCTAAGAATGAATGGAGTTATGAGTATTCTTCTACTCCCTCCTAATTCCCTTTGCGCGCTTTGCGCCTTGGCGCGAAATTTATCCACATGAAAGCCCCAAGCCTCAAGAACACTTTTCATTCTTCTCGCACAAGGCGCCAAGATCGCAAAGATGAAAACCGAAGTCGGTATTTATCGAAAAGCTCTTGGTTATCGTAGCGTGCTAGTAGTAATCAATTACCCCGCAGCAGAGCTGCGAGGTATGAAAGATTGGTCAACAGTCCTACTCAAATAACGTAAGCTGGCGATCCTCGTACAGCTTTTTATATCCCTCAGGATTCCTTCCCTGATT